>NZ_JCAIUL010000002.1:0-598718 GCF_059445505.1 Paenibacillus sp. Y301
CCCCCCTCAAGATGAGATTTCCCAATTAGTAAGACCCCTTGAAGACGACGAGGTAGATAGGTTGGAGGTGGAAGTGCAGCAATGCATGGAGCTGACCAATACTAATCGGTCGAGGGCTTATCCTAATATTCTGAAGTTTAGGCTTCAGAAGCAAATGAAAGTTTCGAACTGCAAATTCATTCGTATCTAGTTTTCAAGGATTAAACCTTGATTATTCCCTGATAGCTCAGTTGGTAGAGCACTCGACTGTTAATCGAGTTGTCACAGGTTCGAGTCCTGTTCGGGGAGCCATATGGAGAGGTGTCCGAGCTGGCCGAAGGAGCACGATTGGAAATCGTGTAGGCGCCACAAGCGTCTCGAGGGTTCGAATCCCTCTCTCTCCGCCATTATATTTACAAGGCCCGTTGGTCAAGCGGTTAAGACACCTCCCTTTCACGGAGGTAACAGGGGTTCGATTCCCCTACGGGTCACCATTTTTAAATAAAGAAATATTGCATAAGCACTTGATTTTATGACAATATATCTGTTATGATAGTAAATGTCTTTCTCGTGGAGGCTTAGCTCAGCTGGGAGAGCATCTGCCTTACAAGCAGAGGGTCGGGGGTTCGATCCCCTCAGCCTCCACCATTTAACTCAATATGCTTATTATCAATGACGCGGGGTGGAGCAGCCCGGTAGCTCGTCGGGCTCATAACCCGAAGGCCGCAGGTTCAAATCCTGCCCCCGCAACCAATTATTTTTTTATGGAACCGTGGTGTAGTTGGCCTAACATGCCTGCCTGTCACGCAGGAGATCGCGGGTTCGAATCCCGTCGGTTCCGCCATTATTACCTTATAAGGCTCGGTAGCTCAGTCGGTAGAGCAGAGGACTGAAAATCCTCGTGTCGGCGGTTCGATTCCGTCCCGAGCCACCATTGATTTAACCAATGTTTTATAGGTGCGCCGGTGTAGCTCAACTGGTAGAGCAACTGACTTGTAATCAGTAGGTTGGGGGTTCAAGTCCTCTCGCCGGCACCATGTTTTATGGAGGATTAGTGAAGTGGCTAAACACGGCAGACTGTAAATCTGCTCTCTACGAGTTCGGTGGTTCGAATCCATCATCCTCCACCATTTCTTTTATAGGGGCATAGTTTAAAGGTAGAACAACGGTCTCCAAAACCGTTGGTGTGGGTTCAATTCCTGCTGCCCCTGCCAAAAAGAAATCTGTTATTCATCAATATGGCGATCGTGGCGAAGTGGTTAACGCACCGGATTGTGGTTCCGGCATTTCGCGGGTTCGATTCCCGTCGGTCGCCCCATATTTTTTGAATTAACATCTTGTACTAATTTAATTATGGCGATTGTGGCGAAGGGGTTAACGCACCGGATTGTGGTTCCGGCACTCGTGGGTTCAAGTCCCATCAGTCGCCCCATTTTTATCTAAGTTGTTGGGAATTAGCCAAGCGGTAAGGCAACGGACTTTGACTCCGTCATGCATAGGTTCAAATCCTATATTCCCAGCCATTTATATGCGGACGTGGCTCAGCGGTAGAGCATCGCCTTGCCAAGGCGAGGGTCGCGGGTTCGATTCCCGTCGTCCGCTCCATTTCATACATGGCGCCATAGCCAAGTGGTAAGGCACAGCTCTGCAAAAGCTTTATCCCCAGTTCAAATCTGGGTGGCGCCTCCATTAATTGTGCGGGAGTGGCGGAATCGGCAGACGCACAGGACTTAAAATCCTGCGGTAGGTGACTATCGTACCAGTTCAAGTCTGGTCTTCCGCACCAATTAGTTTTAAGATGTTTGCGCCCTTAGCTCAGCTGGATAGAGCGTTTGACTACGAATCAAAAGGCCAGGAGTTCGAATCTCTTAGGGCGCACCATTAAGTTTTGCCGATGTGGTGGAATTGGCAGACACGCCGCACTCAAAATGCGGTGCCGCGAGGCTTGCCGGTTCGAGTCCGGCCATCGGTATACAGCATAAAGGTTTATAAGATTGCTTATCTAAGCAATCTTATAAACCTTTTTCTGTTTTTATGTGATTTACCCTCCTTAAGACTAGCGTTACCCCGCCTTAGGTCTAGGAACAAAAACCGCCTCTGGTCTGTTTTGAAACTTCTCGGATTAACCTACAATAAGTACATAAGGTGATGCAGTGAAAGGCGGTGAGAATGCATGAAAAGAGGTAATGGTTTAGCAGTTGTATTAATCGCTATTGGAGCATTGATGTTACTAGGAGTATTTGGACCGTTGGTGGGAAGGTTGTTAGGATTAGTATTCCCAATCATTTTAATCGCTCTCGGTTATTATGGTGTGCGTCGTGGGAAAGTACTAATAGGATGGATTATCTTGGTGATCGGGGTTCTGTCATTAATAGCCAAGTTATCATGGATCATTGGACCTCTACTCGGAATCGCACTACTTATCTTTGGAATATCACTTCTCAAAAAGAAAAGAAGTACTTACTAACGTATATTAAATAAGTGAAGACAGATTCTTAAGGAGGGAGTATGTAAATATGAGTGTTTTTCGCCGGATGAGAGATATAACCGTAGCAACATTGAATGAACGTTTAGAACAAAGTCAGGACCCGGTTAAATTAATTGATCAATTTCTAATGTCAACACGGGACGATATTACAGAAGTTGAGAAATTATTTCAACAGTATGCTTCACATACGAAGCAATTGAAACAGCAAGTAGATCAAGCATCCTCCATGAAGGATAAACGAGAAGAACAGGCCCTTTTGGCGCTCAAAGCAGGTGAGGATCATTTAGCGAAGCTTGCACTTCAAGAGAAGATTATATATGAGGAAAAGTTAGAACAATATGGGGAACTGCTAGAGGATAGCAGATTGTCTCTTCGTGAATTAGAGAATCAAATGAATGAACTTAAGTTGGAATATCAGACTGTATATAGTAAACGTCAATATTATGCTGCCCGTATGGAGAACATACGATTACAGCAACGTATGAATCAACGTATGGGTGAGTTTGGTGGTAAGGATGTTCCCAAAATGTTTAATCGACTGGAAGATCGTATAACAGATTGGGAATTAGAAGCACGAAGCTTACGAGAATTACGTCGGGCGGGTCAAGATTACATTGATCAAGCTGGATCTTCCGTATCCAACATTTTGGAAAAAGAAATGGCAAAACTGAAACAAAAGCTGAACAACAGCGGAAAGGAGTAACCTCATGAGTAAGTTATACCGATCATCACGCAATAAAATGATCACAGGTTTATGTGGTGGTTTAGCGGAAGTGATGGGCATTGATGCTACACTATTGAGAATCCTTGTGTTGATCAGCATTCCTTTTAGTGCAAGTACTACACTGTTCATATACTTTATCGCTTCATTAGTTGTTCCGAAAGAATATGTACCTCCGTTTAATCCTTATGGAAATGGGAATGGTAATCCGAATCAAGGTGCTGGTGGTTACTATAATAATAGTGGTTCTTACAACAATAACAGCAACCATACAGGATTTAATTCCGAATTTAACAACAATGTAAATCCAGGTGGTTACAATCATGCTCAGTCCTCTGAATTGGATGACATGATGAAGGATATTGAGAAAAAGGCTTTGAAAAAAGAAGTAGAAGAATTGAAAATTAAACTTTCTAAGTATGAGAAGGGAGAAGTGTAAGATATGGGAGTATTCAAAAGATTAAAAGATATGACAAAGGCATCAGTAAATGAGGTACTAGATAAAGTTGAAGATCCAATCGTAATGTTGAACCAGTATTTACGCGATATGGAGGCTGAAATTCACGAAGCAGAGGTTACAGTTGCGAAACAAATGGCGAACGAACGTCGAATGAAACAACGTGTAGAAGAAGCTGTGAAGATGGGTGGACAACGTGAAGCGCAAGCTGAACTAGCTTTGAAGAACGGACAGGAAGAAGTTGCACGTAAGTTACTGGAAGAGAAAATTTATTTTGATCAAAAGCATACAGAATATCTAGGGCTTCACATGCAATCTGAGACTCAAGCGAAAGAATTAGTACAGCAACTGCATGAAATGAAAGATGAATTCTACAAAATGCGCAACAAACGTAATGAGTTAGTATCACGTGCACAGATGGCTAAAGCTAAAAAACAAATGAATCAAGTAAACAGCTTGCATAATATTGAGAGTGGAAGTGCTTCACTTGGATTCCACCGTATGGAAGAAAAGATTATGCAATTAGAAGCTGAAGCTGATGTGATGCAAGCCCCTTACCGTTCAAGTCATGCAGGATTTGCTAATCCAGTAGATGCTGAGAAACAATTGAAGGTTGATGAACAATTAAAAGCATTGAAGAGCAAAATGAATGGGCCAGCTGTGACTAAGAACGAAAGTAAATAAAATGTTCTAAATAAGTTCTACTCGTATTAACGAATGTTATGATATGCTATGATAGGCGAAGCCATACAGTATGATTTCATACTGCTATGGCTTTTCTAACTCCACCACTTATGAAATTTACTAATCAGAGGAGGGCAACGCCATGGATAAAAGAAATCGAATCATAGCTATAGGATTGATATGCATAGGTTTCCTTATGTTATTTGGCAAGTGGATGAGTTTTCTTACCATTGTTGCTCTCTTATTACTGTTATTAGGCATATATAGAATTCGTAATGGTGATATCAAAAAGGGAAATATTTTTCTGGGAATTGGAGCTGTTCTAATTCTCTTAGATCATCTGATTCTTGTTGTAGCGATTAGCCTGATCTCTCTGGGTTTATTTTATGGGAAATCAAAGAGGTTACATCCGAATGAGGGCTTCATACAAAAGATGAGTTTTATGACTAACTTTGATTGGGATCAATCACCTTGGGTGATGAGAAGTATGAGCGTATGGCATGTGCTCGGTGAGAGTGACCTAGATTTATCTTTAGGTATGCCAGAAGAGCGAGAGACCACCATTATGTTTCAAGGTGTTATGGGAGATATGGATTTAAATATACCTGATTATTATGGGGTTGAGATAGAAGCTTTTGTTCTCTTCGGGTCTATTGATTTCGATGGTAAAAAGGACAGTGGCATGATGAACCGATTGACCTGGAAGTCAGCTAATTATGATAACAGTGACTATAAAGTAAAAGTAGCGGTGTCATATATCGTAGGAGATATAGACATACGATTAATCTGAACATAGGAGGGGTTCCTGAGTGAACACCAAGAAGTCTGTGAACATGCTATCTAAAAGCATGGGCGAAGGAGCCCTTCTTTCTTTTATTTTGCTTCTTGTTATTCTTTATTTATTGTATACATATGGTTATTTGGCGCCATTTGATTCTTGGGAATTAGGGTTTAAGACCGTTGCCACATTAGTACTTGTTCCAATTTGTATCGGTATGATAAGTGGTTTCTATCAGAGCTACCGGATGAAACGCAAATTAGAACTCTTACGTGAAACCTTACTTTCCTGGGAAAAAGGGATTGTTGCTCGCTCTATGCCAGCTCTTGGAGAAGATGAAGTTGGACGGCTTGGCGAACAATTGAGACGTATTAGTAAGAAATGGGAAGATCAGGTTACATCACTACAACGTTTGTCTACCCATAATGCACAACTGGCAGAACAGGCTAGAGTATCGGCGATCGTAGAGGAACGACAGAGGTTAGCTCGCGAATTACACGATGCTGTGTCACAACAACTTTTTGCGATCTCTATGACGGCTACGGCTGTGGGTAGAACACTGGATAAGGATTTTGACAAAGCCCAGAGACAGGTAGCTTTAATTGAGGAAATGGCTGCTGTTGCTCAATCAGAAATGCGTGCGCTTCTCCTGCATCTACGTCCTGTTTATTTGGAGGGTAAACCTTTAGAACAAGGTCTCATGGAGTTAGTGAATGAGTTGAAACAGAAGGTTCCTATGGAAATTGTGTTTGAAATGGATAAGGGTATCCATTTAGTAAAAGGCATCGAGAATCATTTATTTCGGATTGTCCAAGAGGCAATGTCCAATGCACTACGTCATTCTAAGGCAAATAAGATGGAAATTCGTATTCACCTTAGACAGGAGACGGTAAGGGTTATGATTCATGATGATGGGGTTGGGTTTGAATTAGGTGACAAAAAGCAGACTTCCTATGGTCTATCGAATATGAATGAACGTGTGACGGAGATTGGCGGTTCGCTTCAATTTATAACAGCATTAAATAAAGGCACACGTATTGAAATCACAATTCCAATTGTGCATGAAGATATGGGGGAAATGATACATGGAGAATGAATCAGAAATAAAGGTTCTGTTGGTAGACGATCATGAAATGGTACGTATAGGTCTCGCTGCCGTATTAGGAACGGAAGATGGGATAGAAGTAGTTGGAGAAGCCGGAAGCGGAGAAGAAGGCATCAAACTGGCTAGGGAGTATAAACCAGATGTCGTGCTGATGGATCTTGTTATGGATGGTATGGATGGGATCGAAGCAACACGGCAATTGTTAAAGCTATATCCTGATTGTAAGGTAATTGTACTGACAAGTTATTTAGATGATGAGAAAATGTATCCGGTAATAGAGGCTGGAGCATTCAGCTATTTACTTAAGACGTCACGAGCTACTGAGATTGCAGAAGCCATTCGAGCTGCAGCACGTGGTCAATCTGTATTAGAGTCACAAGTGGCATCTAAAATGATGAATCGGTTACGCCATCCTCAGATCGAGACGGCTGCTCATAAAGAACTAACCGAGCGTGAGATGGATGTGTTACGCTTGATGGCAAAAGGTAAGTCTAATCAAGAAATTGCGGATGATCTGATCATAGGGATCAAGACGGTCAAATTTCATGTGACGAATATATTATCTAAGTTAAATGTAGATGATCGTACTCAAGCGGCAATCTATGCATATAAAAACGGATTAGCAGAGTAATATAAGCGGTATGATCATTTAAATAAGGAACCTGAGAAGCTAAGTTATAAAGAGCTTCTTGGGTTCTTTTGTCTTATAAATCTGGATTTAGGTATAAAAGATAGTAAATGGGCAACCCTATTTAGTAGATTCATAGATTTAGAGTCGAAAGGTAGGAATTCAATCATGAGTAATAAAAGAGGTCTTGGAAAAATTGGAATCATGCTATTATGTATAATCGTTATATTTATAGGATTTGGTCGGGATGCTTCTGTAGCTCAAAAAATAAATAAAGAAGATAAGAGACTTGCTGACTTAATTCAATGGGGTCAAGAGATCATGGAGACTCCACTGAAAGTCGTCGTTAAATGGCAAGGGGAATGGAGCAATGATGGCAAGTTAAGTTCCCAAGAAGCCGCTCAAAAACTGACAAAACTTCTGGGGCTATCTAACCTTCAATCAGTAACGAATACAGAACATGAATCTTATCGTTCGCTCACCATAGTTGACGGAATTAGAGTTAACTTGAACTGGCAGGTTATTTCAGAAGATCAGAGCTATTTCATCGTCACAATGGAGTCGCTAGATGCAGTCCATTCATCTGCAATCCAACATTTGCAGGACAAATTCCACGCTCAATTGGATCTTATGAATATGGCTGCTGAATGGAATGCCTCTGTTCAGGGGAACGTTAAAGAGGAACAATCTATAACAACGACTATGAAGGATGTAGAGACCACAATACAGTCCCATCTAAAATTAAAACAAGTAGAGACGTATGCGGATGATATGACGCTTAGCCACTCTTATGTAGCACCCTCCCTTGGCTTCAATCTTGTTAGTGGTGACCATACCATAGATCTTCAAATTGCAGTTCATCATGATGAACTTAGCGGGCAGAATCGAGTTACCCTTGGGTTTCCAATCATCACGATTGAATATTAAATGCATATCATTTGAGGGGTTCGTGAAATCACAGTAGTTTTGTCAGGAATAAGATGGCATGATGCAGAACAATGTGCTAAAATAGCATCACAACATTTGATGCTTCATACTTTTTACAAAGTTGTAAATGATAAAATTCATAAATATACACTATATTACATAGAGAGAGAATGAGGAGCCATGGCTGATAACTTAAATCTTGAAGAAATTCAAACCCCAAGTGCGGTGTTTTTTATCTTTGGTGCAACCGGAGATTTGGCAAGAAGAAAGCTATTCCCTGCTATTTATAGTCTTTATCGTGAAGGAAAATTAGCAGAAGATTTTGCAGTGATTGGCGTAGCACGTCGTCCACGTACACAGGATGAATTCAGGGATGATCTGTATCAATCAATTCGTGAGTTTTGCCGTTATAAAACGGAAGAAAACGAAGAATGGCAAACATTTGCTCAGCATTTTGAATATAAATCTCTAGATATTAACGATGTTAATGGATTCCGTGAATTAAAGGAACAAACAGAGAAGATTGAAGAGCGTTATCAAATTCCTGGTAACCGTATGTTCTATTTGGCATTGGCACCTGAGTTATTCGGTAATGTGTCTTTCAATTTAGAAAAAGGTGGCATGCTGGTAGGTCCAGGATGGAATCGTCTTGTTATTGAGAAGCCTTTTGGATATGACTTGAAGTCAGCTGAGAAGCTAAATGAACAAATTCGACAAGTGTTCAAAGAAGAAGAAATATATCGTATCGATCATTATTTAGGTAAGGAAATGGTGCAAAATATTGAAGTCATTCGTTTCGCGAATGCTTTCTTTGAGCCATTATGGAATAATATGCACATTGCTAACATTCAAATTACGTTAAGTGAAACCGTTGGCGTTGAAGAGCGTGGGGGATATTACGATCATGCAGGAGCATTGAAGGACATGGGGCAGAACCACATGCTTCAGATGTTAACAATGATTGCAATGGAACCACCAAGTCGTTTGTTACCAGAAGACATCCGGGACGAGAAGGTTAAGGTTCTACGTTCTTTACGCCCATATCTAAATGCCGAAGAAGTGGAGAACAATGTTGTTCGAGGTCAATATATTCAAGGTAGTGCTAATGGGAACGAACTGCCAGCCTACCGTGACGAAGACAAAGTAGATCCTGCTTCGAATACCGAGACTTACTTCGCGACACGCTTATTTGTGGATAACTTCCGTTGGGCAGGTGTTCCGTTCTATATTCGCACTGGAAAAAGATTGCCTGTAAAAACTACTGAGATTGTGGTTGAATTCCGTAGCATGCCTACAAATGTATATTTAGGTCAAAAACATAAACTTGAACCTAACTTATTGGTGATCAGAGTGAATCCAATGGAAGGGATCTACGTTAAGATTAATGCGAAGAAACCTGGATCTGAGACGGATATTCAACCCGTAGCGATGGATTTCTGCCAGAGTTGTATGGTTGGTATTAACTCTCCTGAAGCTTATGAGCGCCTTCTACATGATGCGGCACGTGGTGAATCGACTTATTTCACACGTTGGGATGAAGTCGCATCAGCATGGACTTTTGTAGATCACATTGCTGAAGCTTGGGCACAAGATCCAAGTAATCTTTCAACTTATCCAGCGGGATCATGGGGTCCAGAAAAGGCAGATAAACTTTTGGGAAATGACGGTTTCCATTGGTGGCCTGTGAATGGTCAGGATGAAGATAACGTCGTGTGGAAAAAATAATATAAAAAAAATCTTTCATAAATCATCCTCATGTAGCAATACATGAGGATGATTTGCGTACAGAATGTGGTACAATAATAGACATGACTTTAGTGATGAAGGGAAATGTGAAATGAGCGAAGTAATTGACCCAACTTTGCAGAAGGAAGTAGATAAGCGCAGAACTTTTGCGATTATTTCTCACCCGGATGCTGGTAAAACAACTTTAACAGAGAAACTACTCTTGTTCGGGGGCGCTATTCGTCTAGCGGGTTCAGTTAAAGCCCGTAAGGCAAGTAAGCATGCTACGAGTGACTGGATGGAAATTGAGAAGCAACGTGGAATCTCGGTAACTTCTTCGGTTATGCAATTTGATTATATTGGACATCGGATTAACATTCTAGATACACCAGGTCACCAAGATTTCAGTGAGGACACCTATCGGACACTGACAGCAGCAGATAGTGCTGTCATGCTTATTGACGTGGCTAAAGGGGTAGAGAACCAAACGGTCAAATTGTTCCAAGTATGCGCCCAAAGAGGGATTCCAATCTTTACATTTATCAATAAGCTTGACCGAGAAGGTCGAAGCCCGTTTGAATTGATGGAAGAGCTGGAACAGGTATTAGGTATCCGTTCGGTACCTATGAACTGGCCAATCGGTACGGGCCGCGACTTATGCGGAGTCTACGATCGGATGAACAATCAAGTGGAGCTATTTCAAGGTAATGACCATTCTGTTATCAAAGTACAGAAGGTAAAAGATTACCATGATCCAATCATTCGCGAAATGGCTGGGGAATATTTACATGACCAACTATGTCAGGAGCTAGAGTTGCTGGATGTGGCTGGAGATCCATTTGATCTTGAGAAGGTCAATAACGGGGAGTTAACACCCGTATTTTTCGGGAGCGCAATTAACAACTTTGGGGTACAAACATTTTTAGAAAACTTCTTACAACTTGCTCCTAAGCCAGAACCTCGCCGCAGCGCAGGTGGTCTAGTGCAACCAACGAACGAGAAGTTCTCTGGATATGTTTTCAAAATTCAAGCGAACATGAACCCAGCTCACCGAGATCGAATTGCATTCCTTCGGATCGTCTCTGGGAAGTTCCATCGCGGGATGAGTGTTAAGCACATCCGTGTAGGCAAAGACATTAAACTGTCGCAACCACAACAGTTTCTCGCGCAAGACCGTGACATTGTAGAGGAAGCATATCCTGGAGATATTATCGGATTGTTTGATCCAGGTATTTTTAGAATTGGGGATTCCCTTAGCCAAGATAGTGATATGGTGTTCGAAGAGCTTCCAACATTCTCACCTGAGATATTCGCGAAGGTAACCGTTAAGAATGCCCTGAAACACAAGCAATATCAAAAGGGGATTGACCAGCTAACGGAGGAAGGTACGATTCAAGTATTCAAAACCGTGAGCTTTGATGATACGATTCTTGGGGTTGTTGGTCAACTTCAATTCGAAGTATTTGAATATCGGATGAAAGGCGAATATGGCGTGGATGTGCAACTGCAGCGCATGCAATATCAGTTCGCTAGATGGATCATAGATGATAATATCGATTCAAGTAAATTCCGAATCAACTCGACGCTTGTACAAGATAAAAAAGGGAACTATGTCGTACTGTTCGAGAACGAGTACGCGATGAGAACGGCGATGGAGAAAAATCCAAATGCTAAGTTCCTTGAAGTTGCTCCATAATATACATGCTTTCATATGTATAGCAAAATCCCTCTACCCTTTGTGGGAGAGGGATTTACTTTTTTTCTAGGACAGTGGTGCAGGGGTGACAGATTGTAAATGTTTCTGAGCAACTTGAATTAGTTCATCTTGCTGTTTGGAATCAATGTTCTTCCATATCATTTCGAATATGGCTCCTAGTCCTGGTAATGCAGCTTCTGGACCATCAACGGATCCCTCAATCATCTCGCGTAGCTCAGTATCAGTCTTACTGTGAACCTTGTGTACGATGGCTTGACGTAAGTCGAGTACGATCGGCATGTTTGTATTCCCTCCTACCTAGTGTAATCAACGTTTAATATTCCCCTCTTGCCCAGCTGAAATTCAAGTTTTGTTACCAATATGATATAATCATTGAATATATTTGAATAGCGGAGGTTAATCAATGGCTAAGAAGCAGTACGCCATCATTGGAATGGGTAGATTTGGATCAAGTGTCGCAACAGCACTGACGGATATGGGTTTTGATGTGTTAGCAATCGATTCCAGTGAACAGCGAATTCAGGAAATATCCAACATTGTGACGCATGCGGTATCGGCGAATTCTACCGATGAAGAAGCTATGCGTGCATTAGGTATTCGTAATTTTGAAGTGGTTGTTGTAGCCATTGGACAAGATATTCAATCCAGTATTTTAACCACATTGATATTAAAGGACTTAGGTATACCTACCCTTATTGTTAAAGCACAGAATGAACTTCATGGGAAAGTACTACACAAAATCGGTGCAGATAAGGTTATTTTTCCTGAACGCGATATGGGACTTCGGGTTGCTCATCATTTGACATCTCCTAATATTCTGGATTACATTGAGCTATCCGATGATTACAGCATTGTGGAGATGAGAACCTCAGATAAGATGATTGGAAAGAATCTGAAACAACTGGATGTTAGAGCTCGATTCGGATGCAATGTGATGGCTATTAAGACGGGAAGTAAGATGAACATCTCACCGGATGCGAATGAACCTTTAGATAAAGACGATGTTCTTGTTATATTAGGACAAAAAGATGATTTGATTAAATTGGAACTGGAATTCCCCAAATAGGGTTACAGGATAAGGATGGGTTAAGATGGATATTACATCCCTGCACAATGCGCGTGTGAAAGAATGGACGCAATTGTTGGAAAAGAAGCATCGGGATCGAGGACATAAGTTTATTGTAGAAGGGATACACTTAGTTCAGGAAGCTTTCGAGTATGAAGCGGACATTGAATGTGTTGCTTATGATATAGACAAGGGAATTCCAGCGGAATTGAAGCATTTAAATTCAAATGATGCCGAGTGGATTGGTGTCTCGGAAGCGATTATTGGTAAATGTACCGATACGGTTACGCCACAACCTGTATTTGCAGTTGTTCGCAAACGAACGGTTGATCTTGCTGTCTTACTAGCCAAAGAGAACAGTCTAGTGATGGTACTGGATGGTGTACAAGATCCGGGGAACGTAGGTACGATTATTCGTAGCGCAGATGCAGCAGGAGCGGATGGGGTTATATTAGGTCGAGGATGTGTAGATCTGTACAATCCCAAGACGATTCGTTCTACGATGGGGTCGATCTTTCATCTACCTGTGGTGGAAGGGGATTTACTTGATATCCTACCACAAGCGAAAGAGGGCGGTGCACGCCTAGTTAGCACTAGTCTACAAGCAGACTATAATTGTTATGAGTACGAATTCAAAGGATCTACTTGGCTACTGGTTGGAAACGAAGCGAAAGGCGTGTCAGAAGGAGTTCGTCAGTTAGTAGATGATACGCTCATCATCCCTATGCGAGGACAAGCGGAGTCACTGAACGTGAGTATGGCTTCCTCTGTATTAATGTTTGAGGCGATGAGACAGAGACACTATAGCAATCAGAATTCGAATTAAAAAGACGACTATAATGGCAGAAAAGGATCCTTACCACAGGATTCTTTCTGCCATTTGATTTATCTTAGTGAATAGGAGAGAGAAATTGCTTTTATAGAATGTTCTCAATGTTTGAAGTCTATAAAATAATAGTACTACATAAAGCTGTTCAAATAGTTGCGCCGTATGTAATCATCGGGTACGATAGCGATATAAAGGCGTATTCCGTCTTGTTTTATATTGTGATAATTTTCACGAATGAAAAAGGAGTAATGTGAAATGAAAATTGGTGAGTTCTCCAAAAAAAATAATATTACCCAAGATGCCATCCGTCATTATATAGATATGGGACTACTCGTTGTAGAAAAGCATGGTTGTCAGTATAAATTTAGCGACGAGGATCATGGCGATCTTGAAAAAATATATATGTTAAAGCAATTAGATCTTTCTTTAACTGAAATTCAGGAAATTCTATGCTTTAATCGGCTTGAAGGTGACAAAACAGATGAATACCGTAAATTTTACTTATCTGTATTGGAAAAGAAAAAGGATCAGATCATGAAAGAACAGCAAAAATTAAAAGTGATTGATTCCTTATTAAGTGACAGAATACATGAATTGAAAATGAATGATATGGGTAAAAGAAAAAGATTAGGATTTCCAATATCCTCAATAGGATTATTACATTGCCCCTATTGTTCAGCAACGTTAGATTTCAGTGATGGAACGATTGAGAAGAATATGATATTAGAAGCTATGGTTCAGTGTGAATGTGGCTATGCTGCAGTAATTGAGGATGGCATATATATAGATAAAAAGGTAGTAAGTCATAAAAAAGTGATACCAACGAAACAGGAGTTTTTGGAAGCGACTTCACCGAAGTATATTAATTTTATGTATAACGGTACAACAACATTAATTGACTACATACAGAATCACGCAAATGAACCTAAATACATATTAGAATTAGATCATTGTGTTGGCAGATTTTTAATGCAATATATTGATTTCATCCCCAAGAATAGTACTTACATTCTTATTTGTCAGGATAAAGAAAGGCTCATGAATACTCAAAAAAATTTAGCTCTGCAGGATGCACATCATCACTTTATCTTCTTCTGCTGTGAAGTAGATCAGTTACCGATTATTCATTCATCAGTGGATATAATAATCGATCATGGAATGAGCAAAGCATATGCTAAATCAACGAACAAATGTCTGATGGATGTTGTATCTCCCTTTCTACAAGAAGAGGGGCTTCTTACAGGAGCCTATCCTCATCTAGGGAGTAAATGTAAGGAGTTTATGAATATCCCAATTGAATTAAGAGATTACTACAGTAGAAATAAAATGCTAGAGAAATTGGAGAAATTAAATTTTTTACAATTAGATGTTGCAGATCTAGGCCCTGTTACTGAAAAAAGCCAGTACATTGAACTTAGAGATAAGGAGCAATATTTGACCCTCTATGTTGGAAAAAAGAGAAGAAATGGTGATGTTATCTCTTCAGGTGTTCAACAGGAGATAAAAGAAAATAAGATATCCTGAATGTGTAAACATCGGGTTAACCCCATACTTTTCATTTTTCCACACCTTTATACGTGCAAAATTTCACAAAGTCTGCTTGACGTCGTGATGACCCAACCATATAAGATCTATGTATACAATGATTTTATACGCCAAGGGGGAAAACCATGAAAAGGAATTGGAAAAGGGTAAATTTCTTGCTGTTGGGATTAGTATTAATACTAAATGTAGTTGCTTGTTCAAATTCTGCCAAAGATACTAACGCAAATTCGAATACAACTTCGGGAACAGCAACTTATAAAGCAGGTACTTACACATCAAAGGCACAAGGTAACAATGGTGATATCACGGTTGAGGTTGTATTTGATGATAACGCGATCGTATCTGTAACTATTAAAGAGCATAGCGAAACGGATAGTCTTAGCAATACACCATTCGAACGTATCCCTCAGCAAATTGTTGAGGGACAGACATTGGCAGTTGATGTTGTGTCAGGCGCTTCTAATTCATCGAAGGCGATCCTTGCTGCGGTTGAAGATTGTGTCAAGCAAGCGGGCGGAGATGTAGCTACCCTTAAGGTTGCTGCCATAACGGATGATAAGGCACAAAAGGAAACTGAACTAACAACGGATGTTGTCGTTATTGGTGGAGGAGGTACAGGTCTCACAGCTGCTGGATCTGCGTTTGAGAACGGCGCCAAGGTTATTGTACTAGAGAAAATGGCAACGGTAGGTGGTTCTACAGCGTTATCTGGCGGAGGTATTTCTGCAACAGGTACTCGTTTCCAAAAGGAACTAGGCATTGAGGATTCACCAGAATCATGGATGCAGTTGTGGAAAGAGCGTCAAAGTACAAGTAATCCTGATAGTATATATCCAGATTATGATCGTGTAGAAACCTTTATGGATGAGGCAGTAGATACAACACACTGGTTGGTTGATTATATGAATCATAAGTATACTCGTGTGGAAGGATATGGTGTTGATCCTGTAGCTCGCCTTCATTTTCCTGAAGCTGGTGGTGCTAGCTTAATTGCAAATCTAGATAAGACCCTTAAAGATAAAGGAGTCGATATCCTTTTAGAGACAAAAGCAACGGAATTAATCACGGATGATAAAGGTAACGTAATTGGTGTTGCAGCGGAGAATGCTGAAGGAAAGCTGATCGTTCATGCGAAAAAAGTCATCATCGCTTCAGGAGGATTTGCTAAGAGTGAGGAAATGATGAAGCGTTTCTTACCTCAATTTGTTGACGATATGGGGATCAGTGCAGCTGCTGCGGGTAGTACAGGTGATGGGATAGTCATGGCAGAAAAATTAGGCGCAGCGTTATACGAAGATCCGTGGGTGATTGGTCTAGGTATGGGAAGTTTGGTTCCAGAATTACGTGGTATTGAATGGGATACTACTAAAGTATTAGTGAACGAAAAAGGCGAACGTTTTATGGATGAAAATAGTCATTACGCTATTGTAACAAATAAAGTGCTTCCTAACGAACAGGTATGGATGGTTATAGATTCAAGTGAAGCCAATGCGAAAGTAATTGGTGCCATTGAAGGTAAACTTCCTAATGCTGAGATCGCTGTCGGAAATACAATGGAAGAATTAGCCTCTACTATGCAAGTATCTGGAGCAGCTCTTGTGAAAACAATGGATACTTTCAATGCTGGAGTAACTTCAGGTAAAGATGAATTCAACAAAGAAGTAAAGACACTTGTATCTGTTAATAAAGGGCCATTCTATGCTTTTAAATACTATCCTAAAACTATGGGTACATTTGGTGGAGTGAAAGTCGACGAACATTATCGTGTTGTAAAAGAAGATGGCTCAGTCATCGACAATCTTTATGCGGGTGGAGAAGCAGCGAATCGCTATTTATACAACCAGGTCTATATGTCAGGTAGTGCGGTTCAGTATGCGTTAACTAGTGGACGCTTGAGTGGAGAACATGCTGCAAAGGCAGTTGCTGAAGGAAAGTAATATTTGACGAAGAACATTCATTAAACTAATCTAATGCCTTGATGAATGTTCTTTGTTTTTTTGGAATTTAAAATATCCAACATTTGACTAATTGAATGGACTTATGTACTATAAAGTTACGCTTAATTTTCAGCATAGTAGCTGAAAAGCGGGGGAACCATTTTTTTGGGGCGAATCAAGAGACATTTGTAGGGAACCATCTTTCCCGAGCCCGACAGCTAACCTCGTCAGTAGTAGATGGGTCAACTTATGGTTTATAACTGTTCTAATGACCCGTTATCGGGTCTTTTTGCGTCTTTATGGCCCGATACCCTTCCCAAGGTGAAGTGTTTACTTCGCTTTGTGATGGGACGGGTCATTTTTATTTTAAGAAAAAGGGGGGACAAATGTAACAAACCATATTTTAAACTTCAAGGAGGAGTAATATGCCACAGCCGAAATATATTACCGATATTGATAAGATCATGGAAATCCCGGAACATGAGCGTCAGAAACTTAAACAGATAACGGAGAAATTCGTATTTCGCGTTAATGATTATTACTTAAAGCTAGTGAATTGGGCTGATCCAAATGATCCGATCAAGAAATTAGTTATTCCGAATGAAGGAGAACTATCCGAGTATGGTCGCTGGGATGCATCGGATGAAGACACGAACTACGTTGTACCCGGTTGCCAGCATAAATATAGAACGACGGCCTTATTAATTGTATCCGAGGTATGTGGTGCTTATTGTCGATATTGTTTTAGAAAGCGCTTATTTCGTAATGACGTAAAAGAAGCGATGTCCGATGTAAGCCCAGGAATTGAGTATATTGCGAATCATCCAGAAATAAATAATGTATTACTAACAGGTGGAGATAGCTTAATCCTAGCTACTTCGAAGCTAGAGATCATTCTTGACCAATTGCGTGATATTGAGCATGTCAAAGTTATTCGATTAGGATCTAAAATTCCCGTATTTAACCCGATGCGAATCTACGAAGACGAGAAGTTATTAGAACTTATCAAGAGGCACTCAAGTGCTGATAAACGCATCTATGTCATGGCCCATATTAATCATCCGCGTGAAATAACGCCTGAAGCCAAACGGGGGTTTGAGGCGTTACATCAAGCAGGAGCAATCGTCGTAAACCAAACGCCTATTTTACGTGGAATCAATGATAATGCCGATGTACTTGCAGAACTTCTTGATCAATTGTCGTGGGCTGGTGTCACACCTTATTATTTCTTTATAAATCGTCCGGTTGCAGGTAACCGAGATTTTGTACTTCCGTTGGAGCAGGTGTATCAACTTGTGGAAGAGGCTAAGGCGAAGACATCAGGGTTGGGTAAACGAGTCCGTCTATCTATGAGTCATACATCTGGAAAAATTGAGATCTTAGCTATTGACCACGGTAAGGCTTATTTAAAATATCACCAATCAAGAGACGATGTGTATGGGAAGTTTATGGTTCTGGATTGTCCAAGTGATGCCTCGTGGTTCGATGATTTACCGGGAAATGAGAAGTATTGGAAGCAGCCAGAGAAGAAGTCCGATCGTATTATATCTGTTAACGAATTGCCTGAAATGCCAGTAAAATCTGAACGCTCGAAATCGGCAAAAGTGGCATTACATTAGAATAGAATTATCAGATGTGGAAGACACATACCGGCCATCTTAGATTAGAGCTTCTTCTTTTTTTGTAATCCCAATCATATGCTTGTATAGAGATTTATTGTCGGCATTAGGGGGATGATCATGAAAAGAAGAGCAAGGTGGCATAGCCAGCGAAGCGGGAAACCCAGAAGCAGACGTAGATTGTGGCTTGTTGGGTTTCTCGTTTTTTTAATCATAATGTTTCAGGGATTCGCGTACATAGATCGTAATTTGAAACCACCTATTATGAATTTGGCTCAAATTAGAGTGAAACAGCTGGCGACGGAAGCGATCAATGAGGCGATTACAGCACAGGTTACGCAAGAACAGAATTTCGATGATCTCGTGAATTGGAAAATGGATACGTCCGGCAAGGTATCAGGGTTCATGTTGAATTATGCGGAACAAATGAAGATTACATCCAATACGTTTAAGGTTGTTCAAGCTACATTAAACGACGTACATCAGTTAAAGGAACATATTCCTATTGGGATGGCGTTAGGAAGTCCTTTTCTGGCTTCAATTGGTCCTGGAATTCCCGTGAAAATAGAGCCTCAGGGAGCCGCTAAGATCGAATTATCAACGAGGCAACGGGATGCTGGAATCAATATGATTCTTGTGGAGGTATACATCCACGTCAGTGTAGACGTTGCTGTAGTCATTCCTTTTGATATGGAACATGATTCTGTAGAGACGGAAATACCTATATCATACCTAATGGTTGTAGGTGACGTTCCTATGTATTATTACAACTCTAAAGGTCAACCTATTGGTGGAAATGAAGGGGATGCTCCTAATATTTCAATTCCATTAGATATTAACGGCACCAGCCCAACGGATACGAATAATAATCAATCATCGAACACCCATAATCAGCCAGATTCGAATGATGTAACTAATCCATAAATGCACCATTACAAAAGAAGGGTACCTCAATTCATGATGAGGTACCCTTTTTTCCTTTAGTAAGTGATCTTCGTTCTGCCTGTTCCCATTGATGTAGAAGGGGATAGGGATCAAATGACCATTCGATCAAACCACTGTCACGATAAATGCCATAATGAAGATGTGGAGGGAACTTCCCTTGTGTACCTGGTTTACCGTAGCCTGAACTTCCAACATAGCCAATAACTTGTCCGGCTGTGACAACGTCGCCTACTTCCACACCTTTTTCAAATCCCATAAGATGTGCGTAATAGTGGTAATGGTTATTGATATCTCGAATTCCAATTCTCCATCCCCCAAATGAATTCCAACCCTTCATTTCGATAATACCATAGCATGTACTACGGACGGGGAGGCCATAACCTGCAAAGAGATCTGTGCCCTCATGGATACGAAAACCTCCCCAATTACGACCACTACCCCATGTGCTTCTATACGAATAAACACTGTTTAGAGGCAGAGGAAATGAATGAATATTTAATTGTTGTGGGGTGTACTTTTCATATAATTTAGAGAATTGTTGAATTCGCTGCACGGCCCGACTATTATGGTAATATTCCCACAGGGCAATATTGAAATCATTGTGAGACTGTCCGTAATGAAGTAAGTAACTAGCGATACTGTAGAGTACATCCATATCGTTATTAGGATCCGCAATTTGATCTCCTGATCCATCCTTACCTAAGCCTTCAAAAACAGATATTGATAAAGCATTGGTGTCAGCCTGATCAGGATTAAGGGCTCCAGCCCAAGTAGGTGGAGTCATATAAACATCAGTAAGGCGGGGAGGATGCGCCCGATCTTTAGGATGAACCTTCGTTAGGGTACGTTCATATTGATCAATAGCAGCGATTCGGTACCATGGAATTTGAGTGACTGTACTGATCTTCTCGTATAGTAATTTTCTTGAAGCGTAAATATCGTCTTGTTGAGTAGTTGCAGAACTGTTGGATATCTTGGGAACTACTTTAAGAGCTTCTGTAGGTGTACAATACGACAGGGCAAGGATGGTAGCAACAGAGGTACAAATCCACCTGTTACACGTCTTTTTCTTCTTGGAGCTGGAGCTAAGGGAAAACATCAATGTACCTCCTCATTTATGAAGACAACTCCATTGAATTGTAATCGTCAAAATTTTATATCCTTAGTTTTATCAAGTTGGATGATTTTATCCAAAATGTTTACTCCAAGCTTGAAATTAAGGTAATTGACTGGGGTTCGTGATATAATATGGAATAATCGTTGTCAAAACATGTATGAAGGGTGGTACATTTTAAGTGTCGAGAACTACCACAAAGGAACCCAAACCTGATTGGATTCGAATTAAACTCACTACAGATGATAACTATCAAGAGATTAAGAGCATGATGCGCTCAAAGACACTTCATACCGTGTGTGAAGAGGCACGTTGCCCAAACATATATGAGTGTTGGGCTAATCGTACAGCAACATTTATGATTCTAGGTGATATTTGTACACGAGCTTGCCGCTTTTGTGCAGTGAATACAGGAATGCCAACAGAGTTGGATTTAGAAGAACCTGAACGGGTTGCAGAAGCAGCAGAAAGTATGAATTTACAACATTGCGTCATAACGAGTGTAGCGCGTGATGATTTACAAGAAGGAGGATCTTCTATTTTTGCAGCAAGCATTCATGCGGTTCGTCGTCGTATGCCACTCTGCAGTGTAGAAGTACTTATTCCCGATTTCATGGGAAATCCAGATGCGTTGAAGATCGTAATGGATGCTAAGCCAGATATCCTCAATCACAACATTGAAACGGTGGAACGTCTATCTGATCGTGTACGTGCTAAAGCTAAATATAGCCGAACGCTTGAGTTGTTACGTAATGCCAAAGTATTACAACCTGATATTCCAACGAAATCAAGTATTATGCTTGGCGTTGGGGAGGAATGGGATGAAATTCTACAAACGATGGATGATTTAAGGTCTGTTGATTGCAATATTCTGACTCTGGGTCAGTACTTGCAACCTTCTCCGAAACATTTAAAGGTAGAGAAGTATATTAAACCTGAGGATTTCGCATTATTGAAAGAAGAAGGTCTAAAAAGAGGATTTAGTCACGTTGAATCTGCCCCGTTGGTGCGTAGCTCTTATCGTGCACATGAACAGGTGAAATCGGCTGCTAAACATATATAAATCGATATTGAGGATTCGAGAGGAAAGGCAGGGGAATTGTGCTTGATTCTAGCAGGTGGAAAAAACTATGAAATATTGAAAGATCACAAAGATGGCTGGAACCCCGAAGCGTTCCGTGATCGTTACAGCGATGTGTTGGAAAGATACGATTACATTATTGGTGACTGGGGATATAGCCAGTTGCGTTTAAAAGGATTTTACCGGGACAACCATCCCAAGGCTACCAAAGAATCTGCCATATCGAGTATGGTGGACTATATAAATGAATATTGTAATTTCGGATGTGCGTACTTTGTTCTTCAGAAGACTCGCGAACCACAGCCACCGAAAGAAACAGAAAAAAGCAGTTCCTGATTAAGGGACTGCTTTTTTTGTACGAAGAAATTTTATTCCAGAAAAGCGGATCGAACACGATTCCAGAAAGGGTAAGGTCTGTATCTTGCAAAACTAATCTTCTGTTTAGCAACTTGGCAGCTTACCGATATTAAATCGTCAATTGTAAAATTATTATGATCAATGGTCAGTAAAAGACGCTGTTCTTTGCGCGAATAAATATCAGAATGGTGATGTTTAGGAAGAAGAAGTGGTGACCCCATTGTACGATAAATACGATTATTTATAGAAGCAATCTCGGCAATCTGTATAGCGTCAATGGTAGGGTGAACCATGGCTCCTCCAAGACTCTTGTTATATGCTGTACTTCCTGATGGTGTTGAGATACAAATGCCATCACCTCGAAACATTTCGAATGGTTGGTCATTAATATCGATTTGCGCCACAAGTGTACCATCTACACCCTTAAGTGTAAATTCATTAAGTGCAATGTAAGGGGTAGTTCCCGACTTTCGATGAATAGTTAGTTCCAGAAGTGGATATTTTACGATACGAGGAGCAACCTCCGACAAATAACTTTTGCTCATTAATTCAACCAATTCAGGTATCTCATCGGCTTTCCAATCGGAATAGAACCCTAAATGGCCTGTGTGTACTCCAACAAATGCAATGTCAGGTATGTGGTCTATAAACGTATGAAAAGCGTGCAACATGGTGCCGTCTCCGCCAATAGAAATAACGATATCTGGTGATTCTGCATCCATTTCGAAATGGTGTTGTGCCGCAAGTTTGTGGAATTGTTCTGCTAAATCAACAGATAACTGATCCCCGCGGTCCAGAACATAATATCTTAAGGGTGGTCTCAAGGATGATAAGCTCCTTTATCATGGGTTTATATCGATCATAATCAATATTGGACCAGAACACAATGTTTCATTTGTCCAAAATGTGTCGAAATCGCATCCAAAAGGACTTGATTATGCTACTCATAACGGATAAGAGGGCTATGGCAATGAGTAGAATAATAAAGATAAAAAGGTTATTTATAAACCCGTAAGGTGAATGCAAATTAGGTAGAGTGATGTTATCAGTGGTTAAAAAGGTGCTCTGTGAATCTAGGTCCCCAGCTAGTGTGTTCCACAACAAGAGTACCAAAGTTGCAGCGAGAATGCCATGGATCAAGCGTGCGATCAGGAAGGGCCAATAACGAAGATTCGTCGAATGCAGAATACTTGCAATCTGCGCATGTACAGATAATCCACCCCAGGAGAGAATGAAGGCTGCGGCAGCAACTTTAAAAGATAAAGGAATAGACATAGCGGATTCACCGGCATACCTTGCACCCAGTGTGACTTCAAATATCCCCCCAACTAATGAGTTAGATAAAGCGGGTGGTATGCCTATAACGGTGAGTATTTGTTCAATGATTAGATATAAGCCCTTCATGATATTAGCCTGGGTGAGCAATTCTAGAAACACAGAAAAAAAGACAACAAGGCCCCCGACCACAATAATGAGCTTTAATGAGGACAGGATTGCTTCCTGAAGGAGTTCTCCCAAATTACGTCCATCCTGGACACGAGCTTGGTGCATGGCCCTTAATGCAACCTTTAATCGGTTAATACGAGGTTTAGTAGGAGCTTGAGATACGTGTTGTGTTTCCTGTGAATCTTTTGAACCATGATAGCGCATAATGATCCCAACAAGAAAACCCCCTCCATAGTGTGCGATGGCTAGTATCGGTACGATTTGTGGATTGTGAAAGAAACCTATCGAAACAGCCCCAATGAGGAAAATAGGATCAGAAGATGTCGTAAATGCAACTAAACGTTCTCCTTCATGACGAGTTACCATTTTCTGTTGCCATAATTGTGCGGTTAATTTCGCTCCTATTGGATAGCCAGACACATAACCCATAGCTGCTACGAAGCCACCACTTCCGGGGATCCGAAAAACAGGTTTCATAAAGGGATCTAGTAATGTTCCGACTAAATGAACGATACCAAATCCCAATAAGACTTCAGATATGATGAAAAAGGGAAAGAGTGAAGGAAATAAGACATCCCACCAAATGGCTAAACCGCGTAGGGCAGCTTCTAGATAAGCAACAGGATAGATCAACATGAGCACAGCTAATCCTATTAACATGGCTACTAATAATGGAATTCCCAAGGATTTCAATGTCATTGATCTGCACCTCCAGCTTGCTTTAACTTGCGTCATTCTTCTGTTCATAGATGTATGATCTATCTAGGACAAACAGTACTAAAAAGTATAGAAAGCGTTTACAATTCAGGGTGTTTTTTTCTAGATTATGTGCTAATATAACTGTATTAAAGTTTATCTTTTCTTGGATGTTAAATGAAATGGATGGAGTGAGGAGAGCATGAGTGTTGTTGCTGGTATTCTCGTCTGCGCTTTCGTGTATGTCATTCGTGCCTCGTTAATCCGTTCAGGTGAAGAGGAATGGAAAAGTTACTAATCGGCTATAAGGTGCTAAACGGACACAACGTTTAGCGCCTTTTTTTTTGTTTTTTGTTATAATATAGAATGATGTTATTTATGGAGATGAAAGTTGGTGAACACATGAATCCTAACCTAAGTATTTATGATAATCTGGGTGGTGCACAAACGATACGTGCACTTGTAGAAGCCTTTTATCCTAAGGTACAGAAGGATCCCTTATTGAGTCCGTTATTTACCACTGATATAACAGTAGTAATGGAGAAGCAGTATATGTTCTTAAGTCAATTTTTTGGAGGCCCTTCATTGTTCTCTGATGAATTCGGTCATCCGATGATGCGGGCAAGACACCTGCCGTTTCCGATTACAGAGAGCCATGGGGAAGCTTGGCTCAAATGTATGAATGAAGCCTTAACCGAAGTTGGGATAGAGGAACCATTACATTCCTTCGTCCTAAAAAGACTATCTGGTCCTGCTCATCATTTTGTTAATACGCCTTAATGTTAGATGTAGTGAGTATATATGATCGACCTTATGACACAAATGAAGGGAAGTCTTGTTATTGAATACTCTAGAACCTCTTTACTCAATTAAAGTAACTTGTATAAACTGTAATCATGAATTTATGACCTCACGTGTTCGCCCTAGTTTCAAAAAAGCTGTAAGAACGGATGCTGATTTCTGTGCTTATTATAAGAATGAGAATCCTGATTATTATGTAGTAAGAGTATGTCCGAAATGTGGATTTGCATCTACTGAGAATTCAGCTACGAAGCTAACAGACAAGCAAAGAACTCTCTTAAAAGAGAAAATAACCGTACGATGGATTGAACGTGATTTCGGTGGACACCGTGAGTGGGAGACAGCACTTGAGACGTACAAGCTAGCATTGATCTGTGCTCAAACCATTGGAGATACGGAACGGATTACTGCGAGTTTCCTTCAGCATATCGCATGGCTATACCGTTATAATGGAGATCATGAACAGGAGCAGAAGTTCCTGAAGTTTTGTTTGGATTCTTACATACTGGTTTATGAGAAAGAAGGCGTAGGCCCTAATAATGCTAAATTATTGTACTTAATCGGGGAAATTAGCCGAAGAATAGGCAACTTTAATGAAGCTGTTAAGTGGTTCTCACGAGTTATTAATGATAAAAAAATTATGGATGTTGCCATGATTCGTGCTTCACGAGAACAATGGAGTGTATTAAGAGAACAAATGCAGGAAAAACAAATGGCACTACCTGAGGAAATGGCAGGTCTCTAATTATATATGTATGATACATATAGGGACAAACAGGAGGGACTGGGAAAGCCCATCCGTTTGTCTCTATACGTTTCACTCCAAGTGGTCGTTGATTAACGTAGGGGTTGATCACATAACAAGTAATCAGAGTCTGTATCAATGATAGTAGTCTTATTATGACAGCATGGGAAAATAAGAAGTTTCTTCTTTCCCTCATGGATAATCGTGAGCTCCTGTGGTTTTAAAGGAATGAGGACATTTGTCTTTGCGCAAAATGGACAATGGTGTACGTAAATATCACCCATTATAATGTCATATGGCCATGTGTTTTGGAATGGGATCACGATGGATCCTGCTTAGAGGTAGGTTCAGAATTGGCTTCCTCTTTGCCAAGCTCCGCAATTTTTTGCATTAAAATATGTTGTGGCATATGCATAAGGTGTTCAATGGGAACGCCTAGTTTTTTGGATAAAGTGATAGCCGTTTCTGGTGAAATTTGTAATGGTCTCATACGTCTTATTCCTCCTATTTAGATATATCCTAATACAATCGTATATTATAGTTATATCGCTAATGGAAGTCCAATTCAAATATAAAAAAGGGGTTAGTAAAATGAAATCACAGTTATCGTTAACATGGGATTTAGAGTCTATTTTTCCAGGCGGCTCCTCTTCTGAACCATTTGCTTCATTCTTACAAACGTTAGAACAAGATATTAAAGAAGTTCAACAACATATCAAGGAAGCTAAGGCTCCTACAAGTGTTGAAGGGACTAAGGAATTCGATGGTTTCATTACACAATTATCAAGTTGTATGGAGAGAATTTCAGAGGCGGGATCTTTTGTTTCTTGTTTAGGAGCACAAGATCAGCAAGATAAGAAGGCAGTTCAACTGTCAGGAAAAGTTACAAATTTACAAGCACAGCTCATGAGTGTTAGCGGTGAATTTGATAATTTACTTCGAAGTACAAATGATGAAGTATGGAAATTATGGATGGATCGCGAGGAAGTCCGTGAATTATCCTTTGTATTGAATGAGAGCCGGGATCTTGCACGTGAGAAATTAAACCCTGAATTAGAAAGTCTAGCACTTGATTTGGCTGTTGACGGTTATCATGGTTGGGGAGAATTCTATGATACGATTGTTAGTCATGTTCAAATTCCATTTGAAGAAGACGGCTCAACAGTGATGTTATCCGCAGGACAAGCGTCTAATAAGCTTCACGATCCAAATCGTGAAACAAGAGAGAAAATGTTCACGAAATGGGAACAAACATGGAAAGATACAGAAGATTACTGTGCAGATACATTAAATCACTTGGCAGGATTCCGTCTTAAACTGTACGATCGCCGCGGGTGGGATGGAATTCTTAAGGAACCATTAGCGATTAATCGCATGTCACAGCAAACGTTAGATGCCATGTGGAATGTTATTATTGATACTAAGCCTGTATTTGTAGATTATTTGAATCGTAAAGCTAAAATACTAGGTGTCGATAAGTTAAGTTGGGCAGATGTAGAAGCGCCAATTGGGAAAGTATCAGGTAAAATCTCATTTCAAGATGCTGCAGAAAATATTGTGAAGCAATTCAACACATTTAGTCCAAAATTAGCGGAATTTACAGAGATGGCCTTTGACAATGAGTGGATTGAAGCAGAAGATCGCCCTGGTAAACGTCCAGGAGGATTCTGTACCTCCCTTTCTGTAAGTAAAGAGACACGTATTTTCATGACATATGCAGGTACAGCTGACAATGTGTCAACGTTAGCGCATGAACTTGGCCACGGGTATCATCAGCACCTTATGAAAGATCTGCCTATGTTTAATCAGAATTATGCTATGAATGTAGCTGAGACAGCTTCAACTTTTGCGGAAATGATCGTGGCGGATGCATTAGTTAAGGCTTCTACAGATCCACAAGAGAAGCTTGCCTTACTTGAAGGGAAAATTCAAAATAGCATAGCCTTTTTTATGAATATCCATGCGAGATTCTTATTTGAGACTCGTTTTTATGACAAGCGAAAGAATGGACTTGTAAGTGCAGAGGAGTTAAGCCAATTGATGGAAGAAGCGCAACAGGAAGCTTTCTGTGGAGCACTTTCATCGTATCACCCACATTTCTGGGCTGCAAAACTCCACTTCTACATCACAGACGTTCCGTTCTATAACTTCCCATACACATTCGGTTACATGTTCAGTACAGGTCTCTATGTACGTGCACAGCAAGAAGGTACAACATTCGCAGATAAGTATGACCGTTTATTACAAGATACGGGTGTGATGACGGTTGAAGAGCTAGCGAATAAACATCTTGGAGTAGATTTGACGGGTCCTGAATTCTGGCAGAGTGCTATTGATTTATGTGTAGCGGATGTCCAAGAATTTATGGAATTGACGAAACATGTCGTGTGAAAATATACGAATATAAAGTTGAAAAAAGATGAGGATTCCCGAAATGGGAATCTTTTTTTGTTATATGGTCATGTGACATGAATGTCATAATAGGCATTATTTTATCAAAAAAGATCATAAACTGAATGATTTATGTGCAAATAATAGGAATATATACCCAATTTTGTTTGAATATGTTGATCCTTAGTGATGGAGCATCTATAATGAGTCATAAGCCCTATGTTAGGGGTGAAATTAAGGGGAGAAGGGATCTAATGATCAAGATTGATCAGTTATCGTTGGCCAGGCAATTGGACATTGTATTTAAGGAATTAGAACAAGAATTAGCTGGATTAACTGCAGGAACATTGTTTATTCAAATTCGTAATAACGCAGTTGGCAAATTTGGAATTCGTCACAATCCTATTGCTAGTCGCAATGGGGAATTTGCTTTGTCCGAAGAAGGTCTAACAGCAGTTCACCAACTATCCTTTCGGAATATGGCAATCGAGAGTCTGAAATATAAGCACCATTGGACACATGGAGAGATTACTTACGACTTCATGGTGCGACAGGGGACTGTTATGGTTGATGCTATATTGGAATCCAATTACAACATGGCCAATTTGATGATTCGTTATTCGCGACATTCATATCATGAAGTTTCCTCGGACTCATAATAATTTATAATTAATTGATTATTATTGAACTATTTGAATGAAACAAGGAAAGGCGACCTTGAGGACAAGGCCGCCTTTTGTATCGTTTAAATTGAAATATGATGTGGAAAGCAATATTATGAGTTGGAACGACCCGATAATTGTTGCTCAGCCAATTGTACTAGACGTTTCGTGATATATCCACCTAAAGAACCAGTTTCACGGGAAGTATAGTTTCCGTAGTAACCATCTTGAGGAATTTGAACACCTAGTTCTTGCGCTGCTTCCATTTTCAATTGATGCAAAGCTGCTGTTGCTTGAGGAACTACCAAGTTGTTGGAGCGACTACCTCTACCTTGTTGACCTGCGTTACCCATGTTTGTTCACCTCCTTTGTACTTAATGAGGTTATTATGGATCTAAAGATCTAAAATCATACAGGTAAATTAGTAAGTTAGAAGTGGTAATTATTTGTTATTTTTTGAGCGACGGATGCATCTAAATAGAGTTCGGCTTTAAATGTATCATGGGGTTATTCTAAAATGAGTTTGACAAGTATGGGTTAGAGTCTTATCATTGCACTTAAGTATTTGATTAAGATTATGAAATCGATGATAGGGACAAGTAAGCATAGACGGATGACCTTCAGAAAGCCGGTGGTTGATGTGAACCGGTGGAGCCGATGTGCCGAATGGACCCTTGAGTGCCAAGTTGAACAGGAATGAGTTATTCCTTATTATGCTGGTCGTGTTTTCCACGTTACGGAAATTAGAGGTTGCACAGATGTTGTTTCACTTGAAACAATGGTAATTTGTTGCAACAAATAAGGGTGGCACCACGGTCTCACGTCCCTTGCGGATGATGGGCCTTTTTCTGTTGTTTATTTTATTAATAATCTAGGAGGGTTCTAAATGAAAAAGACAGTACTTTCAGGCATAACACCTAGCGGTAGACTTACACTAGGTAACTATATTGGAGCTATGAAGAATTTCGTGAAGCTACAGGAGCAATATCAGTGTTACTTCATGGTAGCTGATCTGCATGCCATTACGGTATCGCAAGATCCAGAGGATCTTCGAGAGAGATCAGAAGCGAATGCAGCACTGTATATCGCAGCAGGTATAGATCCAGCTAAGTCTAATGTTTATTTACAATCGGCAGTACATCAACATGCAGAGCTAGGTTGGTTGTTGACTACATTGACATCTATGGGTGAGTTAGAACGCATGACACAGTTCAAAGATAAATCAACAGGTAAGGAATCCGTTGGAGCGGGTCTGTTCGTGTATCCGTCTCTGATGGCAGCAGATATTCTATTATACAACGCTGATTTGGTTCCTGTAGGTGAAGATCAGAAACAGCATTTAGAGCTGACACGTGATTTAGCGGGTCGCTTCAATAGTCGCTTTGGTAAATGTTTCACTATTCCTGATCCTTATATTCCTGAAGTAGGTGCGCGGGTGATGTCTCTAGATGATGTGAGTAAAAAAATGAGTAAGAGTAGTTCTGTACCAGCAAGTTATATTGCCTTATTGGATACACCGGATATTATTCGCAAAAAGATAAGTAGAGCTACAACAGATTCAGGTGCAGAAGTAAGATACGATGAAGAGACCAAGCCAGAGATAAGTAATCTGATGAGTATGTATGCACAATGCTCAGACCTATCACTTCATGATATTCAAACCAAATATGAAGGCAAAATGTACGGTGGCTTTAAAAAGGATCTAGCAGAAGTCATTGTTGCGACACTAGAGCCTATACAGAATCGATATCATGAGATTCGTCAAACGGGTGAGATTCATGACATTCTAGCTCAAGGAGCTGAGAATGCCAGTGAAGCTGCAACAAAGACCCTAGATCAAGTTAAACAGTTAATGGGTTTTCTGCCTTCTAAAAGACGCTAGTTTTTAGTTGGAATCTCTTAGAGAAGCCTTTCTGTGCTTGGCTTTCGCAACAAATCCCCATCCAATGTTACATACGCCCAATATCGTTAATAGTAGGGCGAGCCATCCTGAATAACTAATGGCAATTGCCGCCGCCGCTAAGATAAGAATTGAGGATGTTGCGAACCATAATGATAGACTTTTACTCATGTAAAAAACCTCCAGTTTTTATTTAGGTAAATAAAGAATAATGTCTATCGATGTAGCCATACTAAGCTTGCAAGCTTGCACTTCATTACAGAGACAGAAGTGAAAGGAGATTATATTATGGCACAAGGACAATCCAGTTCCAACAATCTAGTGGTTCCTCAAGCAAGAGCAGCATTACAACAACTTAAAATGGAGGCTGCTCAAGAACTAGGTGTTACAATTCCGCAGGATGGCTATTATGGTAACTATACTTCAAGAGAAGTAGGTTCTCTCGGAGGATATATTACGAAACGCTTGGTTCAATTGGCTGAGCAATCTCTATCAGGAAAATAATTGAACACCGTATGTAGCGAATTTCTTGATATATGAATACAGTTGTGAAGCCTAGAGCACTTGCTCTAGGTTTTTTTGAAATATAAGAATTTATAAGTATTTCCGCTTATAAATAGTCTTATATTTCAACGCTAAACGTTTCTTCCTCGCTGTAAAGGACGGCGAGGTCGTTTATGCTTGAAATACAAATAAATCAACCTGCATAAAACGGATACCGTCCAACAAGGGACGGTAAATGTTCTACATTTATATTAGACTAAGGGAAATTCTTCTTGTCAAGAAGAATAATGAGAAGATAAACGTTCATTCATCTTCTCATCGCTCAACCAACCGATATAAGAGCTGATAGGCGTGAAGTGATTGTCCATAACCACTACAGCTACAAATGGGAACTGTGTGCGATGCAAGTAACGTACATCAACCCAACGAACAATATATCCATTAACGATCATTTCAACATCTGCTACAGCAAAGGAAGTGAAATACAGAAAGGCTTTCACGTTAGTATGCTCTTTAGAATGTTCGATAGCTTCATGTTGTGCCGAAGCTACGGACTGTTGTTTCCAAGTAAGAATGCGATGGTTCAAGGTTCCAATATCGTAACTTCCATTGGGTTGTAACTTGACTACATGCCATTGATGTAAAGATACGGTAGGGAGTACAAAGTATGTATCTCCTTCTTGGTGACTGGAATCTAAGCGTTCTGCTTCCTTAACTCTTAAATAGTGTACGACTGTTCTCCAAACATAATAACAAATGGTTGAGCTATACAAAATGGTGAATAGAGGAGCAGGCGGTACTAAACCAAGAACCCATAGCAAGATCGCTGTTAAATGAGTTCCAAATATAAATGGATCAAAGATGTGAATGATATTCCATGAGACCCAACGCTCAGTAAAGGGTCGCAATGCTTGTGTACCATACGTATTAAACATATCGCTGAATACATGAACACATACTGCAATACCGGTCCATAAGGCTAAATGGAGTACGGATACATCGCGAAACACCAATGTGATCGCTGCAGTGATAAGTATGGTCCATATAAGTAAGAATGGAAGGGAGTGAGTTAGCCCCCGGTGATTACGAATGTATACGGCATTATTCTTCAAGCGAAGTATCCCATCAATATCCGGAGCTTGTGAAGCAAGAACGGTTCCGATGGTTACAGCTATAGCAAGCGAAGGATTTGATGCTACGACGGGATCGAGGTATGCTAAGCCAGCAAGTGTGAATCCCATAACAAAATGTGTGCCTGTATCCATATGCGTTCTCTCCTTTGTATTATCATACTATATAGTAAGTACCCAATTTCAAGCTATTCTATAGGAAGGTTTATGACAAAAGTCATCAAATTGTCAAATTGGAAGTGAAATAGCGTTGAATGTCGAACACTTTTCACTTCGTATATGATAAACTTTATAGCAGAGGATTTTTTTGTTCTCTTCAAGATAGATATAGAGGAGGAACTTTAGGCGTGGACAATCGTATGAGTTATCAAGCTCCTTCCGATTCAGCATCTTTTTCGGCAAGTAAGACGCCACCTAGCGAATCAGGAACATGGAGAGATTTCTATTATATAACGAAACCGGGTATTATCCGCTCAAACCTAATTGCTGCTTTTGCAGGGTTCTGGTTGGCGTCCCAATGGGATTTTCAATACGGAAAGATGATCATGACCCTCTTGGGGACCATATTAGTCATGGCGTCCTCATGTGTGTTTAATAATTATTTTGACCGAGAACTTGATTTAAAAATGGAGCGCACGCGTGACCGTTCTTTACCGATGGGACGTTTGAAGCCATCAGTAGTTCTGTGGTATGCAATCATACTAGGAATCTTAGGATTAGGGGTATTATTTACCTTTTCAGGAGTCCTTGCTGGATTGTTCGGTCTTGTAGGGATGGTTGTCTACGTGCCGATTTATACCCTTTGGCTTAAACGCTCATCGACATGGAGTACATCGGTTGGCGCAATCTCCGGTGCTATGCCACCTGTCATTGGTTATGTCGCTGTTACAGGAGTCGTAGATATGGGAGCCTGGTTATTATTCGCCATGTTATTCTTATGGCAGCCTCCTCACTTCTGGGCATTAGGGATTCGTCGTGTGGAAGAATATCGAGCTGCGGGATATCCATTACTCCCAGTAGTGAAGGGAATTAAACGCACGAAGATCCAAATGATTCCTTACCTAGTAGCTTTAATTCCAGTGCCAATTCTCATGTATACGTACGGGTATGCTGGAATTTACTACATGATCATTTCACTGGCATTGTCCGTGATATGGCTTTATCTTTCTTTAACAGGTTTCCGAGCAAAAAGTGATGAGGTATGGGCTAAGAAAGTTTTTTTATTCTCTATTAACTACTTAACCTTAAGTCTTATCGTATTAATCATTAATACTACACATTAGAATGTAGGACGATATTTCTAGTGAATTTTGATTAGACGAAAGTGGGGTTAGGTGTTACTTATGCAAACCTTAAAGCGTTATAAATGGACATGGATATCAATCACCATTATTATCATCTTTGCAGCATACCTATTGATTACCTCATTAGGAGTGGGCAAGGAAAAATGGCCTGTCATTGGAAATGTACAGGATTTCTCATTGGAGAATGTAGATAAAACAACGGTTACGCTTGATGATACGAAGGGGAAGGTACGGTTGTTCTACTTCTTCTTTACGAATTGTCCTGATGTGTGCCCAATAACGACATTCATGCTTACGCAAGCACAGAAGAATCTTGCGGAAGAGGGGATGTTCGGTAAAGATGTTGAATTTGTCTCTATTTCATTTGATCCCGAAGTGGATACGGTAGAGAAAATCAGAGAATTCGGAGATAAGTTCAAAGTAGACTATAATGGGTGGTACTTTCTACGGGGAGATAAACAAAAGATTTGGGATTTAGCAGAGAAATCATTTAAAATTATGATTGTTGGCGATAAAGAAGGTAACTATTCGCATGCTAATCTTATTGCTCTCGTGGATCGAGATAACCAGGTCCGGAACTTATATAACGCGAATGACACGGATGAGGTATCAGCGGATATCTTAGTGAAAGATATAAAGGCACTTGCAAAAGAGTAACTGAACACAATAATATACGAATCCTCTAACTTATCCATTTTAGGATAGGAAGAGGATTTTTTTGTGTGTGTAAAAATGTTCAATGAATCGGATTATAAATTATCTGGTACGTTGGGATAGAGGATATATTCATCAAGTTTGGCCTTTTTTAATTGTTCAATCAGATATTCATCGGGCGTTCCCTCTACACCCGCATACCCGCGACGAGTATACATATGTTCAGCATCAGGGAAAGAGTCACGTAACACACCGCGTATTTTTTTGCCGGAACTGTCATTATCCATAAATAAGAAGACTTCATCATCTCTTACTTCCTTACGTAAGGACTCCGCTTTAACGGAATTTAATGTGCCGAATGTACACAGAATCGTTATGTCTGACTTAAGTAAGCGTCGTAGTTTACTACGATCATTTTTTCCTTCGACAATAATGTAGATAGGCATTGGTATTTCACCTCATAATGAGAGGAGATATTCCTCAGAATTCCCCGGGAAATGTTGAATGAAATCCGTTTGGGTAGTTCTAGTTTAGCTTTTTTTAGGGATTACATGCAAAAAAAGGACAGGCCCCCCATAAGATTATGGTGGACCTTGGTTGGTTAGTGTTATGTGATTATTAACAAAAGATTGGGAAAGCACGTAGAATAATCACTAATAAAATAAAAAGTACGAGAATCATACCTGTTGTTCCTCCGAGACCTCCGATACAAGGAGCGGCAGCAACGGGTGCTTGTTGCACTGGAGGGCAACAAGGATTGTTATTATTATTATTATTAAATTGATTATTGAATTGGCCCATTTATTTCACCCCACTTTCCTTCGTGGATGTTTGCCACACAGTATCCTATGTAGATGGGGGGGAAAGGTTTGTGCAAAGGCCTATTTCAAGTGGTTTGTGTCATCGCCTATACAGGAGCATCAGGATTACGATGTGGATTTCCTGAATAGAGTGATGCTATATGTTGACGAGGAATAGGTAGCATCATTAATCCAAGCATTAGTAGAACAAAGGCAATAAAGTAGGGTGAAACATGATCACGGAGTTGTCCGGCAGCGACAGGGCCAATAAAGGAACCTAAGGACATGGCTATCGATTGAAAGGAGAAGACTCTACCTAATCGACCACCACCACTAAGTTTGATGAATAGAGAAGCCATAGCTGGGAAGATCAACCCTTTTGAAGAGCCTAACACGAATAGAATGTACACTAAAGGAATTGTAGGTAGTGCTGCTAAACCAAAAAAACAACAAGCCATCAGAATAATCCCAGAAACAACGCGTTTTACAGGAGAGTAATGGTTCAGGAAGAATAGACATAGCGTAAAGAATGCACCCACACTTAGTATGGAGAATAGGATACCCGTTGACATGATTCCTGATATTCCCGTATTACGGAGAGGAAGTTCAAAAAAGAGAATTCCTTGCGCACATGATACGACGAATGGAAGCGTAAAGTAACGCCATGAGACCGAGACAAATGGGGGTTGCGCAGGGATGTCGGTTGATGTTGTTCGTGATCCATTTATAGTTGATTGTGGGATAGAGACCGATGAAGGCACACTGAAAATAGCCATAACTCCAGTCGCGATAAGTAACCAGCCAAGCGCTTGAAAGGTTCCGGAATAACCAGCGTTAGCAACAATAAATGCACCTGCAGCAGGTGAGATAACAGAAGCTAGAGTATGGATGACGCCGTGTCCTGACATATATTTACCCTGAGTGACAGGGTCTTGGGATAGTGATGCTAATAGTGCTAGACAAGCAGGTGATAGAAAAGCTAATACAAATCCACTTAAGGAGCGTAATACTAGTAACTGCCAAGGAAACTGGACGTATGATTGAAGGAGAAGAATAATTCCAGCAGCCAGAAGGCTGAAGATGATGTAACGACGGCTCCCATGACGATCAATCACTTTTCCTGCAATAATGTTTCCTGGGAGATGCGTAAGCGCATAGATTCCCATCATCCATCCAATAAAGACGGGGGCGGCTCCAAGTGAAACGGCAAATGGGGTAAGAATGGGATACTGGGCATGTAGATCGAAGAAAGCTAAAAATAAAAACAAGTAAAGCCAAAAAGCAGTTTTCACATCATTACTCCTCTCTGTATAAGATTGGGCAAGGTTCTATACTACTTGTACGTTGAATTGGATTGAAACAGAACAATTTCCCTTTTTTTGTTCAAGTAGGGTTAGGGTTACAGGTTATATGGGAATCATGTATAATTAAACAATGACTGCTATAGAGGTTGTCATAAGTAGCTTAGTCGATGGGAGTGTTATAGTTAATGGACGTACAGGTATGGACTGATTTTCTGCAGCAAAACTGGCTAGTTATTATTATTGCCCTCGTTGTGCTCTTTGTCGTTCTCAATCTAGTGAAGACCATGGTGAAATGGGTACTTGCGATTGTTATTGTGGCAGGATTGCTTATTTATAGCGGAATCTCTTTAGATCAGATTGGAGAGGTTGTCACAACGGTAAAGGATGAGACGGTTAACACGGTAAAAAGTGAAGCTATGAATATGATGTTAAAAGAAGCTAAAGATGCTAAGTATACAGAAAATGCTGATGGAACAACGTATACGGTTACTACACCTAATGTAAGATTGGAAGGCACGAAGGGAACTGAAACGGTAGAGGTTACGTTTAAAGGAGTACCCTTGGGACAGTGGAAAGTTAATGATACGATCATAACGTTCGTTGAGAGTGCACAGAGTAACAGATCAACCACTGCTAAGTAAATAGTTCATCCCTGTATATAAATAAAGGGGAGATTAATAGCGTGTTCAATTCATGGTTTCAAAGTTTGCAAGATTTTAATATAGTCACGATTATTTTATTGTGTATTCTAATAGGGTCATTATTCCAAGGTTGGCGTAGGGGGGCTTCTAGTTCAGCAGGAAGGTTGTTTAGCATGCTGCGTGGAGTTGTTCTTACGCTACTTGGCTTAGCCATATCTGTGCCATTCACGATCTGGTTGTCCAGTAAAGTTCAACTGTGGCTTACGGATTATGGTACAAAGATACCAAGTGGAGACTTAAATGGGTGGGAACAAGTCTATTATACATTTATGACGTTTATGGCTAATTTTCCATTAATGAGGTTCGCAGTGTTGTTTATCGTGAGTTATTTATTTATCCGACTATTATTCGGTATACTCATCTCAATATTATTTAGTGGGCGAATGTCCTTCTTCTCTAAAAATAAAGGGAGACCAGCCAATTTGCTTAGTCGCGTAGCGGGATTAGGTATCGGTGCAATCATGGGTCTGGCTCGTAGTATTGTGGTTGTTGCCATTCTATTTATTTACGTTTCGTTATATCCAACGAGTACTTTCAGCCAACATGTCGAGGCGTCGCCAATCTATCAAGATGGTGCGCAGATGATTATTGAACCTTTATCGGGGAATCTAGTGAAAGAAAAGCTACCCGTGTTTACGAAGGCAGTAGAACATGAATTAGGCGGCATTCTACAGCAAAAGTATGACATTATCGATCGATCCGTTCCGGCAGATGTCGAACAAGCTGCTGAGAAGATCGCAGGTCAGTCTAAGAATGAAGAAGAGAAAGCTCGACTGTTATATGAATGGGTAGGCACAAGAGTTACCTATGATTATAGTAAAGTGGATGATTATGAACAAAAAGGAATATGGCATGAACAGACACCCAAGGATACGTTTGATACGAAACTAGGTGTATGTATCGATTATGCGAGATTGTATGCTGTGATGGCACGATCACAAGGTCTCAAAGTCAAAGTGGTTACTGGGCTTGGGTATAATGGGCAAGGTGGTTATGGACCACATGCATGGAATGAAGTGTTTATAACGGATAAGAACCAGTGGATCCCTCTAGACCCTACTTGGGCAAAAAGTGGGAATTGGTTCAATCCTCCTAAGTTTGCCGAGAGTCATGTGGAGGAACAGACATTATAATCAAATATTCAGCTTTGTAAGAACACCAACTTCATATTTGCGATAATCAAGAGAATTGCCTTAATTAAGGTGGTTCTCTTTTTTTGTTTAGATAGTATTTCTCTGTATGAATAGGGAGGAGTAATTCTAAATTATACGTTGTCTGATAAATAGTTTGAATAAAGGTATCGATATATAAATATGTTAAATAACACATAAAGAAAGCGAATACAAAGATAGTGTTCATATTTACGATTAGTAACAGCCAAAAAAGGAGGGGAATATCATGTCAAACGGTAAAAGGAAGTTTGTACTTATCGCAACTACTTTGTTGTGTACTTCTTTATTATTTGGCTGTACGAACACCAAGGAAAAGACAGCAGAAGGTAATACAGGGACAGGGGAGAAGAGTAGCACAACGACAAAGAAAACCATCACGATTACATATAGAGATGACGGAATTGGAGAAGAGGGAGTGTTCTATAAATGGATTAAAGAACTCTCGGCCAGTTATCCTAACAAAGATGTCGAAATTAAGCCGACACCTATTCAGGCATCTGAAGGAGATTATTTCGCGAAGATCGCGTTAGCACTGAAATCGAAGGATACGGCGCCAGATATTGTAACGGAAGACACCTTTATTTTGAATTCGGATGCAAGCGCAGGATTCCTTGAACCCTTGGATGAACGATTAAAGGCTTGGGAAGATTGGACGAATGGTTCCTTTATTGAGGCTATGAAAAAGGGAGTCACGGCGAGTGACGGCAAAGTATACGGTGTGCCTTATAATACGGATTCCAGAGGACTCTGGTATAACAAAGAGATTTTTAAACAAGCAGGTCTTCCGGAAGATTGGCAACCCAAGTCATGGGATGATGTCTTAAATACAGCAAGAACAATCAAGGAAAGGGCAGGTCAGGATATTGTTCCGATCTGGATGAACATGGGCAAGGCTACAGGAGAGGCTACTTCCATGCAGACCTACGAAATGTTGCTCTATGGAACAGGGGATCGACTCTATGATGATGCGAGTGGTAAATGGATTATTAAAAGTCAGGGGATATTGGATGCACTGAGCTTTATTGAGCGTGTTAATAAAGAAAAACTTGGTCCACCGTTATCTAAAGTATTGAATGGGCAAGCAGGAAATACCTCTGCCCGTGAATATTTACCTAAAGGCAAACTTGCTATTTCATTAGATGGTTCATGGATATCAGGTAATTATTTTGAGAATGGTGCGGCACCATGGCCGGAATATAAGGACGTATTAGGATTTGCTCCAATGCCAACCAGCAAAGGGCAAGAACCGGGATCTATCACCTTAGCTGGAGGTTGGGCATTGTCGGTTCCAAGTAACGCCCAACACAAAGATGAGGCATTTGATTTCATCACATATGCACTCAATAAAGAGAATACTCAGAAACTTGTGATTGCATCCGGAAATATAACGGTCCGGGCAGATGTTGCGAAGGATCCGGAATATACCAAAATGCCGTTTAATGAAATTGCGACGGAATACTTAAAGAATGCTGAATTCAGACCAGCACAGGACAAATACCCTGAAGTGTCTACACAAATACAAACCATGGTTGAATCTGTGGCTACGGGTACGTCTCCAGCGGATGCGATGAAAAAATATGCTCAGGACGTAACAAGAATTGCTGGCAACGATCAAGTGATGGAAAAATAAATGACTAAGCTTACTTAAGCTGTCCTAGTAAATAGGGGCTTAGGTAAGCCGTTTTTTCTCATTGATCTTCAGCGTGCGGGAGGAGAACTTTGCATGAGTAGTTTGACAGTTGATGTTTCTTATAAGAAAAGAAAAACATATACGTGGCTCTATTTTTTACTACCATCAGTAGCTATCATGCTTGTGTTTTTTATATATCCTATTTTGTTAACGTTTTACTATTCCTTCACTAATCTAGCGTTAACTGGTGAAGCTGCAAAAGAGCTGAAATTTGTCGGGTTTGATAACTATATTCGCATGTTCGAAGATCCAACGGTTAGAGTTAGTATATGGAATACATTGATCTTCCTGATTGGGTCAGCTGTTATTGGTCAACAAGTATTAGGATTTCTTATTGCGCTCTTGATGAAGCATAAAAATAGGATGTTTCGGCGTGTAATCGGTACGATTGTGTTAGCAGGTTGGGTAACCCCTGAGATTGTGTGTGCTCTATGTTTATATAGCTTTTTCGGAGATGATGGCACGCTTAATTCAATCATTACATTCTTCGGGATTCCTGAAGTCACTTGGCTATATACCGTTCCTATGGTCACTATCATACTTGCGAATATCTGGCATGGTACGGCATTTTCTATGCTTATATTTCAAGCTGCACTAGATGATGTGCCAAGTGAGATTGAAGAGGCAGCTGTTGTAGATGGTGCTTCTAAATGGCAAATTCTCATGAAGATCATCATTCCATATATTAAAGATACGATTACCACGAATATGATGCTTGTGACACTGCAGACGCTGGGAGTATTCGGACTGATCTATGCGATGACTGGTGGTGGACCTGGAAACTCCACGACAACATTGCCTATCTTTATGTATAATCAAGCATTTGTTAATTATCAATTAGGATATGGAACCGCGATATCTTTATTGCTACTGCTTATTGGTATTGTGTTGAGCTTGTTCTATATTCGCTCGATGAAAGAATGAAACTGAAGTAACCTCACAAAACTAAAGATTATGCTTCCGAAGGGAGTTTTGTTTGAAGAATTATCGTAGAAGTAATGCTCACAAAACTAAAGATAATGCTTCCGAAGTGAGTTTTGTTCGAAGAATAATCGTAGAAGTAACGCTCACAAAACTAAAGATAATGCTTCCGAAGTGAGTTTTGTTCGAAGAATAATCGTAGAAGTAACGCTCACAAAACTTTGAGGAGAATTCATATGAATACGAAACAACGTTTAATCATTTATCGACTCATGCCGTATATGATTCTAGCCTTGATTGGGATCTGTTTCTTATTACCTCTACTATGGGTCCTTGTCGCATCCATCGACCCCAATGCGATGCAAACTCTTAAAGTACCCGATCGTATTACTGGAGCCAACTATATTGATGTGATCACGAATGGTGTGAATCAACGTGCATTCATTATTGGTCTTATTATGTCAGTTGGCCAAGCTGTCATCGTGGTTATATTAGCATTACTGGCGGCGTATCCTTTGTCCCGATATCAATTGAAATATAAAAAGTCTTTCATGCTAACGATATTATTTATGACATCCTTACCGATTACAGCTGTTATGGTTCCTGTCTATCAATTGTTCTTAAGTATAAAATTATACGATAACATTTTTGGCGTCATTTTATTCTTTGTAGCATCATCTATGCCCTATGGTATTTGGATGCTAAAAAACTTTATGGATGCAGTACCAAGTGACTTGGAAGAAGCGGCTTGGATCGATGGTGCCTCTGTCTTAGTGGGCATTCGAACGGTGATCGCACCTTTAATGGTTCCGGGAATTTGCACGGTAGCCATCTTTACATTCTCCGGAAGTTGGGGAAACTTTTTTGTCCCGTATATCCTATTGCAGACACCTGAGAATTTCCCAGCTTCTTTGAAATTGTACCAATTCTTTGGACAATATGGTATGGCAGACTACGGTAAGTTAGCGGCATTTTCTGTGATATACGCGGTTCCTTCAGTAGTCTTGTATATCCTCTCACAGCAGTATATGTCCAAAGGGTTCGGACTGCAGGGTGGGATGAAAGGATAATGGGGAGTCCACCTAGAACCATATATGAATGATCATTCAAAGAAATTTGGAGGTACCTTATGATGAAGAGTAGGAAAGTCTGGATTCTCATAATGTTAACTTTACTTCTTATATTACCCTTAACTGGCTGTGTTCCTGGAGATGGAGAGAACACCGTTGATCATCCAGCAGGATTTTTTTGGGGAATATGGCATGGGTGGATTGCACCGATCTCATTAATCATCGGATTATTCAAAAGTGATATTCGTATCTACGAAATAGCTAATATTGGCTGGTGGTACGATCTTGGTTTTTACATTGCTATCATTAGTGGATTTGGTGGAGTTTCATTATCTCGGCGCAAAGGTAAAAATGATCGTCATTAAGTGTACAGTTATGAACCAATGATTGAAATTCATCTTAAGAGGATTAGAAAGAGTGTAGCTACCTAAGCTATGCTCTTTCTGTAAGAAGAGAAAATTATGATAGGTTAGGGTAAGAAGAGAATTTTGTCGAGGAAGTAAAACTTTGTACTAATATGTCAATTAAAATAACATAGATAGACAAATTTTGCTGAGTTTTCAATTATAATTAAAAAAATCTTGTGTATATTCATATTATAATGCTATGTTATTGTTTAAATAAGGAAAAATAAATATATTTTAATCTATTAATGATATTTTAAATAACATGCATATAACATCAAAGGTAAATATATCTGCATTCCCACCAAATATTTAATCACACATACTTCTACCACACACACTACACACAACATTTACCCATTTGCATATCATCTTAGATTTGACATAGGAAGTATCCATTTAGATCGGAAAAGGGGTCTAGCCTATGAATATACCTATTCTACAAATTAAAAATTTACGTACACACTTTTTTATGGAGCGCGGAGAGGTTCCGGCTGTTGACGGGATAGATCTTCACGTGAACAAAGGAGAAGTTCTAGGTATTGTGGGTGAATCGGGCTGCGGTAAGAGCGTGACTTCTCTTTCTATATTGAAGCTAGTTCCTGAGCCACCTGGTAGAATCGTTGACGGATCGATTTTGTTTAAAGGGAAAGATATTGTCCAAATGAAAGAACGAGACATGCGAAAAATTCGTGGAGATGCTATTTCTATGATTTTTCAAGAACCCATGACATCGCTCAACCCGTTGTTCACGATAGGCCAGCAGATTACGGAAACGATACGTCTACATCGGGATAGCAACCGTAAAGAGGCTAGGCTTCATGCAATTCAGATGCTTCAAAAGGTAGGAATATCAAGGCCCGAAGCGGTCATTGATGAATATCCACATCAGCTATCAGGTGGAATGAGACAACGTGTTATGATCGCGATGGCGATAGCATGTCAGCCTGAGGTTCTAATCGCTGATGAACCAACAACAGCACTAGATGTAACCATACAAGCGCAAATATTAAATCTAATTCGAGGTCTAAATGAGGAGTTAGGAACAGCAGTTATGTTAATTACACATGATCTAGGTGTGGTAGCTGAGATGTGTCACCGTGTTGCGGTTATGTATGCGGGTAAGGTCGTGGAAGAGGGAAGTGTGCATGATATATTTAATCATCCACTTCACCCATATACACAGGGATTAATTCAATCTGTTCCACGTATGAACGAGACTAGAAAAAGACTATACTCCATTCCAGGAAATGTACCCATTCTTAGCAGTCATATGACAGGATGCCGATTTACTGCACGTTGTCCTTATGTGATGGAGAAATGCCACGAATCTCTTCCAGAGTTAGTAGAACGAGAAACTCAACATCGTTGTAGGTGTTGGCTTCATGATGAGCCGCAGGAGGATGCTGTATGAGTGAGAACTTATTGGAAGTACATAATCTCAAGAAATACTATCCATTACCAAAGCGATTATTTAGTAGAACACAAGCGTATGTCAAAGCTGTAGATGATATTTCTTTTAACGTAAAAAAGGGAGAGACCTTTGGGTTGGTCGGGGAAAGTGGTTGTGGCAAATCAACTACGGGACGCTCGTTATTGCGATTAATTGAACCAACAGAAGGACAGATATGGTTCGAGGGTCAGAATATTTCACAGCTTTCCTCAGAAGAATTACGAAGGAAGCGAAGGGATATGCAAATCGTATTTCAAGATCCATTCTCCTCATTAGATCCACGCCATTCCGTGCAACGGATCCTTGAGGAACCTCTCATTGTTCATGGGGTAGGCAACCGAATAGAGAGGCAATCCATTATACAAAGGCTTATTGATGTTGTTGGACTGACCTCATCCCATTTACAACGTTACCCTCATCAATTCTCGGGTGGTCAACGGCAACGTATAGGAATCGCTCGTGCTCTTTCGCTTCAGCCGAAATTGATTGTGGCGGATGAGCCCGTCTCTGCACTAGATGTTTCGATCCAATCTCAAGTAATCAATCTGATGCAGGATCTACAGGATGAATTCGGATTAACCTATATATTTATTGCACACGATCTTAGTGTGGTCAGGCATATTTGTGACCGTGTGGCCGTGATGTATTTAGGTAGAATTGTGGAAATGGCAGACAAGGAGTCGTTGTATTCTAATCCGCAGCATCCATACACTCAGGCATTATTATCGGCTGTTCCTGAGCCGAATCCTGATATAAAGAAAGAGAGAGTCATCTTACAAGGTGAGGTGCCGAGTCCAGCTAATGCACCCATCGGGTGTGCATTTCACACACGTTGTCCGAAAGTGATGGATGTGTGCACCACGCATCGCCCAGATCTGGTGACTAGGAACAACGTGGAAGGTGACCATCGTACAGCTTGTCATTTGTATACGATCTAGTTCAAGCGTTATTCAATGCTGAGCATCATGTTCAGCTGAATATAGGATTCATACTATGTGTTCTACAGAAAGGGCGTTATAGAGATGAAGAGATGGATGACACTTGCACTGGTATTATCATTCAGTACTGTGGTTGCATTATCTGGTTGTAGTAGCAGTAATAAAAGTAGCACACCGACACCAAGTAATTCTCAGACGACGCCTGAACCAGCCCCAACGGAACCGACAGCTTCTAAGGGACAAGACACAATGATTTTTGGACGAGGTGGCGATTCTGTAGCACTAGATCCCGCTATTGTAACCGATGGAGAATCTTTGAAGATTGGACATCAAGTATTCGATTCTCTACTCGAATACAAGGAAGGCGTGACAGAAGTACAAGGAGCCTTGGCTGAATCGTGGGAAGTAACACCCGATGGATTGAATTATACATTTAAACTACGTCAAGGAGTAACATTCCATGATGGCACCGAATTTAATGCGGATGCTGTTGCCTTTAACTTTAAACGTTGGGACGACCCGAAGAGTGAATATAAATTCGAAGGTGACTCATTTGACTACTATGATTCCATGTTTGGTACTGAAGGCAGTCGTGTCATTAAAGAAATAAAGGTGATCGATCCGTATACGATTCAATTTATTTTGAACCAGCCACAAGCTCCATTTCTCCAAAATATCGCGATGACTTGCTTCGGTATTGCTAGTCCGAAGGCGATCCAGGAGAAAAAAGAAAATTTCAAGAGTGACCCTGTAGGAACAGGACCTTTTGTATTTAAAGAATGGAAACGAAATGACTCCATTACACTTGAGAAGAATCCGACCTACTGGAAAGAAGGGCTACCTAAATTAAGTAAAGTCGTTGTCCGCTCGATTCCGGATAATTCGGCACGTTTCAATGCATTACAGAATGGTGAGATCGATCTTATGGAAGATTTGAATCCGGATGATATATCAGTATTGGAAAGTAACTCAGCGCTTCAAAAGATTGAAAGACCGTCATTTAACGTGGCTTATCTTGGGTTCAATCTGAAACAAAAACCTTTTGACGATGTCAAAGTAAGACAGGCGTTGAACCATGCCGTTAACAAACAAGGAATTATTGAAGCTTTCTTTGCGGGTCAAGCGAAACCAGCGGTTAACCCTATGCCTCCAACGCTATGGGGACACAATGACAGCATTCAAGATTATCCGTATGATCTAGAGAAAGCTAAGCAATTGCTAGCGGAGGCTGGTTACCCGGATGGACTGCCTGAGGAAGTAACTATTTATGCGATGCCTGTATCTCGTCCCTATATGCCAGATGGGAAGAAAGTTGCTGAAGCGATCCAAGCTGATTTTGACAAGATTGGTGTCAAAGTCAAAATTGAATCACCTGAATGGGCAACCTACCTAGATGATTTGAAGGCTGGAGAAAAGGATGATATCTATATGCTAGGTTGGACAGGAGACAACGGGGATCCGGATAACTTTATTTACACGTTGTTGGACAAAGATACAATTCCCGGTAACAACCGTAGTTTTTATGTAAATGAAGACCTTCACAAGATCTTAGTTAATGCTCAGAAAGAAGTAGATCAAGGTAAACGTTCTGAAATGTATATGGAAGCACAAGTGATTATTAAAGAGGACGCTCCTTGGATTCCGTTGGTGCATACTACACCAATCCTTGCAGGAAAGGCGAATTTGAAGGGATATGTTCCTTCTCCGACAGGTTCTGAAGCCTACAGTAACATTTATTTTGAATAATACACAATACACCTGAGTGGGTGATCAATTTTGAACTCTTATATGATAAAGCGATTGATGGTCCTTATTCCTGTACTGCTGGGGATGACCATCATCGTATTCTCCATTATTCATGCTATACCTGGTGACCCCGCGGATACCATATTAGGGGATAAGGCAACGGAACAATCTAAAGAAGTATTGAGAGAGCAACTAGGACTAAACAAACCTTGGTTCCAGCAGTATTTTAACTATCTTGGGGATCTAGTTAAGGGTGACTTGGGAAGTTCTATCCGTACCAAACAGCCGATTGTCAAAGAAATCCTGCCTTATCTGGCGGCAACGCTCGAGTTAACATTTGCTAGTATGTTGTTTGCTATTATCATAGGTGTGAATGCTGGCATTCTTAGTGCGTGGCGACAAAATTCCTGGTTCGATTACATGAGCATGGTCATAGCCTTAGTAGGTGTATCTATGCCGATCTTCTGGTTAGGACTCATGGAACAATGGGTGTTCTCAATTAAGTTGCATTGGCTCCCTACAGGCGGGCGGATGGATCAACGTAACCCCATAGAATCGGTGAGTAATCTTTACATGATTGATGCCATATTGTCTGGGCATTGGAATCAAGTGTGGACCGTTATGAAACATTTAATTCTTCCAAGTATTGCGTTGGGTACCATTCCAATGGCGGTTATTGCACGTATGACGCGTTCTAGTATGTTAGAAGTGATGAGTTCAGACTTCATACGTACAGCTAGATCCAAAGGGTTATCTCAATTCCTTGTCGTGTATAAGCATGCGCTGAAGAATGCAGCAATCCCCTTATTGACAGTGATTGGTCTACAGACTGGGGCATTGCTAGGTGGAGCTGTACTAACAGAGACCATCTTTGCATGGCCAGGAGTGGGACGATATGTATTTGAGGCTATCAGCTCGCGTGATTATCCGGTCATTCAATCGGGTATTCTGATCATCGCTTTTATCTTTGTTATCATTAACTTGATTGTGGATCTTCTTTATTCTGTCATTGATCCACGCATCCAGTATAAATAAGGGGGTACCATGACACAGGCAACGGTTAGCACCCAAACCAGTAGTAACATTCCGACACAAGAAGAGGTATCAGGACCCTGGAGAGATGCGTGGAAGACTTTTCGAAAGAATAAAACAGCAATGATAGGGTTAGGCCTAATCGTGTTCTTCATTCTAATAGCATTGCTAGCACCATGGATTGCACCCTATGACTATAAAGAGCAACAATTGATGGAACGACTGCAATCTCCATCGTTAACTCATTGGTTCGGAACCGATGATTTGGGACGCGACTTATTTACACGTGTATTGTATGGAGCTCGTATTTCACTATGGGTTGGCTTCTTCTCGGTCATTGGTTCAGTTATTGTAGGAACAGCACTTGGGATATTGGCAGGTTACTATGGGAAATGGATGGATATGATCATCTCCCGGATGTTTGATATTATGCTTGCCTTTCCAAGTATCTTGCTGGCCATAGCCATCGTTGCGATCTTAGGACCATCCTTGCAGAATGCATTGCTCGCGATTGCTATTGTTAATATTCCTACGTATGGACGACTGGTTCGCTCCAAAGTGCTTAGTCTGAAATCGGAAGAATATATTACAGCAGCGAAGGCTATCGGGATGAAGAATGGACGTATTCTAATTAGTCATATTCTTCCGAACAGTATGACGCCAATCATCGTACAAGGAACATTAGGAATTGGTATGGCGATTATAGAAGCGGCAGCATTGGGGTTCTTAGGCTTAGGAGCACAACCCCCTGATCCGGAATGGGGCAAGATATTATCAGATTCACGCCAATTTATTCAAAAAGCACCGTGGACCGTTATTTTTCCTGGTATCTCTATTATGTTGACAGTACTTGGCTTTAATCTGATGGGTGACGGGTTAAGAGATGCGATGGATCCGAAGATGAAGAATTAATAAGGGATAGTTAAAGGGAAATCTTTCCATCTATAAATGGAGAGGTTCCTTTTTTTATTGAGAAATCTTTAGGGTGTAAGCATTATTGAAGTTGTAACTTTTTTGAATGTCATACGTTCATAGGGTGAGAGGAGTGAATATGAAGCCCAACACATTAGATGAAGTATATAGAAAATATATGATGGATGTTTATCGTTATTTGCGATTACTATGCCGGGATGAGGCTACTACAGAGGACTTGGTGCAAGAAACCTTTTATCGCACTTTAAAATATTGCTGTTTCGGGCTAGAGAAAAATTGAGGCGAAACCGTGAAAGGGGCGACCAACATGAGTGAGGAATTCAAGAGAAAGATGAAAAGTTATATGGAGGGTACTCTGTCAGAAGAGGAACGCAGCACTGTGGAGCAGGAATTAGAAAAGATGGAGCTTTATCATTCTTATATGGAAGAAATGATGAGTGACGGGGAAAAGACTGAAATTAAACATCCATCATGGAATTCAGATTCACCTCGTTTGAATGAAGCGAGGATTCTACGAAAAGGCAAATGGAAAGCAAGATGGAGCACTGCTTTCACTGTGATCAGTATGTTCTTGATCTTTACGGTGATTACATCGATCATTACAATGGTGTTTTATCAATGGGGTGAGCCTGATCGTGGGGAACAATATAGAGATATCGTTAGCTCTGTAATTAAGATTACCCAACCTAATATTGAAGTGAATTTAAGCAGTAGTGTTGGACCTTATGAGGGGATGAAACTTACGGGAGAGATTCGGAAGCGGGTGGGCGCTGCTCGACTTAGTGTGGGGGAGTTCTCAGGTTCATTCTTTTTCAATTCTTTACGCACATATGATTTTGCATGGAATGAGCAGGGACAATATAGTAACGCGATATTTCAGTTACCTGAATCTGAAGGATTCAATAGTGATGCTGACTGGAAGCGTCTGAACATGTTACCTGAGGGAACAGTAGCTGAAGCCTATGTGTCCTATCGTAAATACTTCACCACAGATGAGTTATTGTCACAGTTCAAGGACAAGAATTTAGAAGTTGTATGGTTCGCTGTAGATACTGGACCAAATAATAAATCAGGAAATAACAACGGAATCATTACTGAGCCGATTGGGTTTCCTAGCAGTCCTATGTGGCATTCGGATGATATGATGGTTACGAGCAGTACGGAAAGCAAGAAACAATGGGGAATGAAGGTAACGATGCAGTCATCGACCTTCCCATCTGTCGACGTTTACGGGAACGGTGACCTTCGTAACGCTAATTTTATGAAAACATTGAAGTTAATTCAACAATATCCATCCATTACGAGGCAGTTGGCACCTTTTTATGATATCGATGTTGGTATATCATATATTGAGGAGCATGGCGTGAGATTATACGGTGCTGTAGTGACTGGTCCTACAAAGGAATTATTGAAATTGAAAGATGATCCACATGTATCCAATATCCGTATAGGTAAAGTTACACTTTGGGATTGGAACAAAGAATAAGGGAAAGAGGGACTTTAAAGATGCTTAAAGATAATGAATTATGTATAAGACCCGTTAAGGAGGAAGACTTACATACGCTTTGGGAGTTAATATACAAAGAGAAAGCACCCGAATGGAAGAAGTGGGATGCGCCCTATTATGAACACAAAGCCATCTCATATGAAGAATATCTAAAGAAGAAACCGAAAGTAATAGATCAAGATGATTATTGGGTCATAGAAATGGAAGGTCAAGTTATAGGCATAGTTAGTTACTATTGGGAACATGAACCTTCTCATTGGCTTGAAATGGGGATTGGAATATACCGTCCTCAGTATTGGAGTGGAGGTTATGGGACAAGAGCACTTAAAATGTGGATTAATCATTTGTTTAATACATTACCCTTGGTACGAGTAGGTTATACGACTTGGTCAGGTAATCATAGGATGATCAAGGTCGGTGAAAAACTAGGTATGACGATGGAAGCAAGGCTTAGAAAGTGTCGGTATTATAATGGAGAATATTATGATTCTATAAGAATGGGTCTATTGCGAGAAGAATGGCAGTCAATCTGACATTATAATAGTGTTTTTCAATGGAGGCGCGATTAGGCGTCTTTTTTTATAAGGAAAAAAGATTTTTTTAGCCCAAATATGGGTATATTCTTATACACGATGCAAGAAATAGCTTATAATGGAGCATAATAATGAGATATATACTTACATGGATGATGGAGTAAGGAGAGACTACCTATGACACTGAAAGAGAAAAGAGAACATCGGCAATATCCCGAACAGACGAAGCTAGATGCTTCACGTGCCACCTATGAACGAGATTATTCAAGACTCATACACTCTCCGACATTTCGGAGACTTCAAGGGAAATCACAAGTATTTGGTGCGGGAACAGGTGATTATTATCGGACGAGATTGACTCATTCACTTGAAGTAGCTCAAATTGCCCGTGAAGCCTCCAGGAGTCTGTTACGTTCCTATCCAGAAGTCACTCTTGAAATGGCGGATAATCCAGGACTTGTGATCGACTCAGAAGTCGTTGAATGTGCATCTATTGCACACGATTTTGGACATCCTCCGTTTGGACACAAAGGGGAAGAAGTGCTGGATGGGATCCTCGAGCGTTTTATCGATGAGAAACTGAAGGCAGCAACGAAAGGGAAACATTCTTCGCCAGAACACCTCATGAAAGTACGCAGCGGGTTAAAGAAACAATATGAACATTTCGAGGGGAATGCACACAACTTCCGTCTGATTATGTTCTTGGAGAAAAGAGAGAACGTGGATGGGCTAAATTTATCGGATGCTGTATTGCTAGGCATTAACAAATACCCATATCCAGGTACTGTCCTTAAAAAGGGGATGTATCAACATGAGTGGGAGTATATCTCACAGATTCGGAAAAGTTGGGACATTCCTGACGGGAAGAAGACGTTGGAAGCTCAACTGATGGATTTATGTGATGATATTGCTTATTCAGCGCATGACCTGGAGGATGGGATTAAAGCTGGAAAAATCGAGGTACACGAGCATTTCTTATTTGACCCCTCTATTATTCGACTAATCGTTGAGAAGATAACGACGCTTGAAGATTTCTTCTGGGACGGATGGACGAAAGAACAAATACAGCCTAAGGTGGAAGAAGTGTTGACCTCCTTTTTGCAAGTATGGAAAGAGAAGATGCCGTTGTGTGAGAATGACTATTCACGAACAAGACGTGAAGTGAAAGCCTATTGGGTGAGCCTTTTCGTGAGTAATCTGGGCGTTATAGCGGATGGGAATTGGAAGAAAGTCACGTTTGTGAAAGACGACGCCGAGAATGAGGATATGTTACGAACCGTATGTGTATTGAAGAGTTTTGCATGGGTCACGATGATTAAAGATCTACGTGTACAACGTCTGCAAAAAAGAAGCGAATGGATTATCAAGCGTCTATGGGACGCATTCTTAGATCCAGAAGTGTCGAAATCGATCATACCGTCGGACTGGTTGCAACGTTATGAGAAAGATCAATTGAAGGATAAACCGATATGGACATGGGAGCACATGGTCATTGATTACATTGCAGGGATGACGGATGCCTTTGCTGAGAAAATATATAATGAACTGTATGGGCTAAAAGTTGGATCAATCTACGACTTAGATTAATACAGCAAAATAGGCCATCGCATACGTAGTAGGAGAAGAGAGGCTAGTTGGAATTGGATAGTATGAATGGCATAACCGATTTTACAAATAAATATATTTATACTTACGCTTGTCACGAAACAGAGCTTGATTTATGTCAGATGGAGATCCGCTCTCTGTTTGGCAAGGATGCGGACACTTCTACGTATATCTTGAGTTCTAAGGAGATTAATCCTAGCAGAAGCGCATTTATATCGATGCGGATAAATGTGTCGCATGCACAAAGTTCATTGGATCAGTTATGCGAAAAGTTAGGGGAAGTTGAGATCGGCGATGCTTCTTTTAAAGTGGTGTATATGAAGGCTGGGGATCCCTTTACTTATGATGAACAACGTTCTTTAGAGAGAAAGACGGGTGCTCGTATTAAAGGTACAGTTAATATGCGATCACCAGATGTACTATTTGGACTGATGGCGATCCAGGGTATATGGGTATGGGGGGAGTGTCAGTCCCCTTCGGAGTCTATTCGTCTTAAGCATAAGGACAAACCTCAGAATTATTCTACGGGTCTTCCTGTACATGTGGCGAGAGCATTAGTGAACATCGTTATTCCGAATCCGACAGAGGTGAGAGCCATTGATCCTTGTTGTGGTATGGGAAATGTGTTGATTGAAGCTTTATCTATGGGGATCGATATGGTGGGTTGTGATATTAATCCGCTAGCTGTAAAAGGAGCGAGAGTTAATCTTGCTCACTTCGGATATCCAGACGTTGTTAAATTGGGAGATATGAATAATCTAGTGGAAAAATATGACGCAGCCATATTAGATATGCCCTATAATCTATGTTCAGTGATATCGGAAGAAGATCAACTTCGTATGCTGAGGAGTCTGCGTAGACTCAGTAAACGGGCTATCATCGTATCTACACTTCCTGTGCAACATCTCGTTGAACAAGCTGGATTCCGTGTGATAGATCAATGCACAGTCTCAAAAGGTACATTTGTGCGAAATGTGTGGTTAGGCGAGTAATGAATTACAGTGAGTGGTTATAACGTAACAGTGGTAAGGATAGTGTCCTTTTTAAAAGAGGGCAGTATCCTTATTTTATTTTCGATTAAAAATAACTGGTAATATTATGAAATGTATATTACAATACCATCTATATGGATGGTATACAGATGTTTGAGAGATGGAAATTTGATATTAACCCATGGAGGCGAGTGTTATTTCAGAATCTGAGAAAGTAACAATTAACTTAGGAGCAGTGGATCTAGGACAGATCGATCTATTAGTAGACGAGGGGTTTTATTCTAACCGTACTGACTTTATCCGCCAGGCTATTCGGCAACAGCTTATCGTTCATTCTGGAGAAATCAAGCAAACATCAACGTACAAATATAGTGCGCTAGGGGTGTTCAAATATTCCTTGGATGAACTAGAAGTGTTGCAAAAGGGAAATAAGAAACTGGAACTGAAGGTGATCGGTACGCTAATCATTGATGAGAACGTACCACTTGAGTTAGTAAAGGAAACTTTCAAGAGTGTTAAGATATTCGGAATTATTAAAGCGCGACCAGACATCAAGAGTTTTTTACAGACTTTGCGCGATCTTTCCTAGAAAAGGGGGAATCGAGAAATGAATCAAGGTTCGACGATGCATAGGCTATTCTTGTATATGAAAAGGCAACGGCTATTGTATGCAGGTCTGACATTCACGATGTTGCTAGGTGTTGCGCTAGATTTATGGATGGCTTGGTTTCTGTCGAATGTGACGAATGCTGCCGCGAAGGGAGACATAGAGCGATGGCCATTCTTTATCGTTATAGGGGCTGTCGCACTATTCCTGTTAGGATTGAATTCTTATTTGGATCACTACTGGAAGACAAAGGTTTCTGTGAATATCCGTCAAGATATGCGGAACGATACCATGGAGCACTTACTTAAAGTGAATGTTCCATATCGAGATGATCATCATTCAGGGGAGTTACTATCTCGTCTAACAACGGACAATCAGGCTGTTGGAGACGGATGTGGGCATACACTGATGTCGGTAATTAAGAATCCTATTTTGATTGTTGCTTCGTTTGTATATCTACTACTAATTCATTGGCAATTAGCCTTAATCTGTCTGTCTATTGGTCCACTTACAGTATTGATCGGTGGCATATTTGGTAAATTAATGAGAACGAACACAGGGAAACTCCAGGAAGTACTAGGTCGCATGTCAGCTTTTCTACAAGATGTTCTTGTGGGAACATCTGTCGTCAAAACATTTGGTTTGGAACGCAAACTTTTACGTAAATTTACTCGTCAAAATGGTAACCTAGTTGATTTGGAAACTCGTGGCGGGAAGATTGAGGGTGCAGCGACTTCCGTGTCGAGCGTTTTTGGTAATCTTACCTTTCTAATTGCTATATTAGTTGCAGCTTTTTGGGTGGCTAAAGGTTCTTTAGAGGTAGGAGCCATGTTAGCTTTTATACAATTGATGAATTATTTAGTGGGACCGTTTATGCAGTTGCCTGGGCAATGGGCTTCTTTTCAAGGTTCCTTGGGAAGTGCGGATCGCATATTTTCTTTAATGGATGCACCAACTGAGGTTGAGAATCTACCCGAGGATAAAAAGGTGAATAAAGAATTTCGTAACTTAACTATAAATGAGGTTTCCTTTCAGTATTCAAGTTCAGGTCATCCTATTCTTGACGCTGTTAGTTTTGATGCCAGTGGGGGCGAAGTTATTGCAATTGTTGGGCCAAGTGGTGGAGGTAAATCCACGTTATTCAGATTATTACTTGGGTTCTACCCTATTCCAGATGGTGAGATTTCAATAGATGGTAATCTTATTAGCAATATGCCGCTACATGAATTAAGAAGTTACTTCGCGTACGTTCCTCAAGAAAACCATCTATTTACGGGTACAATTCGGGACAATATTGCCGATGGTAAAGCAGATGCGTCGGAAGATGAGATTATAGCTGCAGCTCAAAGTGCCAATGCGTATGATTTCATTATGGAGATGGAGGAAGGACTGGATACAGAAATCGGTGAGCGGGGAACTCGTCTGTCAGGTGGACAGAAGCAGAGAATCTCAATTGCGCGGGCCATATTACGCGATGCACCCGTGTTATTGCTTGATGAAGCAACGGCAGCCTTGGATAATGAAAGTGAACGTCTTGTACAAGATGCTCTGCTCACATTAATGAAAGGTCGAACGACGCTGGTCATCGCACATAGGTTGTCTACCATCACACATGCAGATCGAATTCTTGTCATGGAGAAAGGTAAGATTGTTGAGAGTGGCAACCATGCAGATCTTATGCGACAGGGAGACCGATACTATCAACTCTATACCACACAATTGAACACAAAGGCAGAGCAAGAGGACTTAAAGGTGGATGAAGTAATTTCAATTTAGATGAAATCACTATATAAATAGCCGAAGGGAGGCGGTTCCCATCGGCTATTCGTATGTTTACATCTTCTAGTATTTTAATTTGTAATTCACTAGATTTCTTGGGAGGTCTTTTCCTTCTATATAAGCTTTTAAGTTTTCTGTAAAAATATCAATGACCCGTTCATCGTAATGCTCTGTATTGCCCGCAATATGAGAAGTTACAATGACTTGGTTCATAGTCCACAGAGGATGATCTGCGGGTAAAGGTTCTTCTTCAAAAACATCGAGTCCAGCATACCGAAGAATTCCTTGTTCCAATGCGTTTAATAGAGCATCGGTTCTTACCGTAGGGCCACGTCCCACATTAATGAAACAAGCACCTGGTTTAACACTGTTAAATGCTGCTATATCAAATATGTGATGAGTTTCTTCGGTCAGGGGTAGAATATTAACAATATAATCGCTTTGTTGCAGTACCTCATGTAAGTTATCTATCGTATACATCGTATCTACATGTGGATCGGATTTACCAGAACGGCGTACCCCGAGTACATTCATTCCAAAAGCTTTTGCAATTCTCGCCGTTTCACTCCCGATTTCACCTACACCAACTATGGCGATTGTCTTACCGCGTAATTCTGGCAATGTCGCTGATCCGTCGGGACCAACCTTTGAATTCCATAGGTTTGTTTGTTGATTATGGATGGATTGTTGTATACCTCGAGTGAAGGTGAGAAGCATGGCAAAGATAGATTCTGAAATGGGTACCGCATGTACACCACTCGAATTTGTCAATAAGATACCTTTGTTTGAAAATTGTTCCTGAGGCATTTTATCTACTCCTGCAGACCAAGCTTGAATCCACTTTAATGGACTGTCCTCATGGAGAACGTCTTCTTCAATGGCTTTAGACCAACCTAGTAATACTTCAGCATTCCTCAGAAGTTCTGGATCCAGGTCCTTACTCTTTCCTACGGTGACGGTATAACCCGGAGCAATACGCTGAATTCGCTCAAGTTGCTCGGTTGATAAGTTATGCAGACTGACTATTTGATGCATGGTTTCAACCTCCTAAGAATAGATCATGAACATATCACATAAAAAGAATAACAGATTACATCGTAAATCGCATATTATCTGGGATATATTCAGAATTAACTCCTCGTAAAGGGTCATAATAGGAGTAATAAAAAATATTATCTTAGTCCAATTTATTCTAAAAGGTTACATTTAAATGGTAAATTATCAAAAAATACGAACACTCCGAAGCCTTGAGTTTATTGGACTTCGTTAAAAAATGTAATTATTTAGGTCACATATTTTTGCCGAAGTTGCTAGGGTTTTTTACCGACACCCATGAATTTGACGGCTTGAGCATTAGAACTGAAACAGCTATAATTACAAATGTTAGTCATTTCCCGATGATTAAATGGGTGATTGACATGGTATAGGGGTCTGATAAAATGAGAACAAATTTAACGAATAATAACGCACAAAGGTTATTTGTAGCTGTAAGGGTATCGGAATCACTACGACGAATGTTAGAGGCTGAGTGTAGTGATTGGAAAGAAACTACTTCTTTTCGCAAATGGACCTATTCGGAAGACTATCATATCACCTTGCAATTTCTAGGGGATGTGGAGGTAGAGAAAATTCCAGCTCTATGTGATTCTTTGCGACAAAGTGCAACTCAAGTTGCTCCCTTTATACTTGGAATTGGACCTTGGTCCACGTTTGGATTGACTGAATCACCAAGAGTGTTGTGGGCAAGTGTCACAGGTAATCTAGACCCACTTCTACGACTTCAACAAGTAGTAACTGAAGCTACATCAGTACATGGATTTCATAAAGAGGCACGTGAGTACCGGCCCCACATCACTTTAGCACGTAAATACGATGGGGAAACAGCATTTCAAGGACAGTTATTGCAAGCCGCAATCCCTTCCTTGGAGTCTTCACCTTGGCACATCAATGAATTTGTTCTATTCTCTACTAGAATGGGTTCTCAACCGATGTATGAAGTGGTGGAAAGGTTCACCCTACAACAATAATGTTTCGAAAATGATCAAAAGGGTTATTTAAAATCTATATTTTCGATTACATGTTTAGGGGAACGCCGGAATTTTAGGAGGTATATATGAATATCATTAGACAAAACCGCTGGTTTACACTCTTAATCGGTGTTATTTTAGTGTGTTTCTCTGCGATATATCTGCTGTTGCAGACAGAAAGTAAACAAGATAGAGGCGAATTGTACAAGCAGGTATCTATGAATGCAACACAGATTCATGGTTTTCAACCATTGTTAACATATACGATAGAACATAGTAAGCCATTCTATACGTTAGTTAATACACCAGAACCACAATCGGTTGTAACACCTAAGGGAGTAAAGACTGCTTCAGACCATGCAACCTTGAATAAGAAACAAGTAACGGAAACAGTTGTGGAAAAGAACATAACGACCGAGGTTAACGCTAAGCTCAATCCCCCCAAAGAACTATTCTTTACTCGGACCCAGCTGTTAAGTCAGAATGAGAAGGAACATTCGACTTGGCAATACACTGTCTCTGATAAAGAACTGCTAATGCTCCGTAAAATCGTGATGGCAGAAGCGGAAGGTGAACCGTACCAAGGCAAAGTGGCAGTTGCCAATGTTGTCTTAAACCGGCTACGGTCAGCTAATTTCCCCGATACTATATATAAAGTTATATATCAGAAATATCAATTTAGTCCTGTAGCTAATGGACGATTTGATCGTGTTAAACCTAATGGGGATACCATTCATGCGGTTAATGAGGCCTTAAATGGACGTAAAGAAGTTAGTGACGATACGTATTATTTCCTGTCACTAAAATTAGCTGATGATCTTACTGTTCATAACACACGTACATTCTATAAGACGATTGGCAATCATTCATTCTATAAATAGAACGATATTGTAGCCTTTATTAACTTTTCGCAATCCGTAGGCATATGTTATGTGGAGTAGCCTAAAGGAAGGCAGGAAAAGTTATGACTAATTTCATATCTGGTTATAGTTCAGGATTACGGGAAGCTGTATATGTTGAGCTGAATAGAATTATTCAAAGTGAGTATAGAGGCCTGTTGTATATTCAGAGGTTAGAAGATCTAGCACCAGCCAATCATAAGCATCACTTTCACAGTTCTGAAAAGAAGGAACGTCATGGAAGAATTGCCGATTTAACTCGTCATTATTATGCTCATATTGGATGCTATCCTTTGTTTGATAAGGTTGAATTCCCAGTGAATTATATCTTGGGGCTTGAACAGTCTTTAGATCATGCTCTAGTGTCTGCCAGGAATTATTCGGAATTACTACTCTCTAATCGTGATCCTTATATGCAGAGGGAATTATACAGGGCTGTGAATAGTGAGGTACGTTGGGCTACGCGTGTCAACTTCTTATATTCGAGTTATCTATATTCACAGAATACACATGGAACCAGTCTCAAACAAACACAAAGACAGCTCCCTACTAAGAGATAGTAAGGAGCTGTTTGGGGAATCTTATGGATTAGAGGCGGCTACCCAAGCCGTGGGGACATGGGATTGTTCAATCACCATATTTAAGACAGTATGTGCACAATAATCGGGTTGTAGATACGTCTCGTCTCGTTTCGGTTGTTGTCTACCAGCCTCGAAAGGGTTGTATTGTTGTGTGATTAGGTTGAACCATTGTTCAATCACTTCTGGAGAATGAATGGTTTCAGCAAAACCTTGGTTTACAAAAAAGCGACTATTCTGCTCTTCCTGACCTGGAATGGCTTGAAGGAATAACATTTGTATTCCTTTCGCGAGTCCTTCAGTACAAGTCATTCCACCTGGCTTCGTAATCAGTAAGTCGGATACATCCATGAGTTTGTTAATCTGGTGGGTATATCCGAGAATTCTGATGTTGGGATGATCAAACATCGGATTGTCCTCCATCTTCTCTAGAAGCTTCATATTACTACCCAAGCAAAAAATAAGTTGGATTCGGTCTGCCCAGGACGTTAACTGTTGAAGTAAATCTGGCTTCAAGTTTAGACCCCAACCTCCACTCATAATTAAAACGGTGGGCATATCCTTTAACTTTAATTCTTTACGAAGTTGGTCTTTATCTCCGACTTGCCAGAAATCGGGATGAACAGGTATCCCCGTTATTTGAATCTTGTCAGGTTCTACACCACGTTGGATCAGAAGGTTCTTAACCTTCGGTGATGAAGCTAAATATTGACTGACTTCAGAACTAATCCATGTACCATGAACATCATAGTCGGTGATCAGTGTAATCAGTGGTACATCAATCCCTTGTTTCTTTAATCTAGAAATGATCGTGTTAGGGATTGGATGTGTACATATAATAACGTCAGGTTTCAGTTGTGAAATGACTTGAGCAGCATGAGCATAGAAAATGCGATGAAGAGCAAGTTGTGTAAGTTTATTTAAGGACTTGTCATATTTATTCCTGTAGAACATGCCTACAATAGCCGGAGATGTATTTACAGTTTTACGATAAGCAGATAATATCCAAGGGCCAATGGTTGGATTTAAAAAATTACCTAGTTCAATAACTCTGCATTGTAAATGTGGATAAAGCAACTTCATTCCGTGGGCCAAGGCATGAGCGGCTTGCGTATGTCCTGTTCCGAAACCTTCCGATAACAGGAGTACTCTTTTTTTTCTCATGAGTTCACCTATTTCTTATTCGTTCTATATTTACACTTACAGAAATTAGAGCATTATTATGTAATTATGTATTTATTATAAGGGAGATGCAACCTTTTCTAAATAGACTTGAGGCGGTAGTTTTTCCTAGACCTAGGACGGGGGGAAGAATATACGAGTAAGTTCCCAGATAATTATTTTAAATTCATTCTTTTAGGATGAGGTTGATATTTAAAATAGAGCATGTTAAACTAACAAATGACTAAATGACCAATTGAGAAAACTGGTCATTAAAGAGAGTAACCATAATTAAAGGAGAGAGGAGGCGATAAAATGGCTGTGACGGATCGTCGTAAGCAAGTTCTAGCTTCTGCGGGTCAGTCATTTGCAACATTTGGATACAAAGCAACAACCATGGATCAGGTAGCTAAGATCGCTAACGTGGGCAAAGGAACGATCTATACGTTTTTTGCGAATAAAGAAGAGCTCTTTGATGAAATTCTGTATGGAGTTATCATAGATATGAAAGAAATTGCTGATCGTGAAATCAGTCGGGATAAGGAATTTTTTGATAATCTATACAGAGTTCTGGATCGTTTGCTGGAATTCCGTAGTGAGCATGAGTTGTTTATCAAGCTTTCGCATGAGGTACGTGATTTTGGAACCCCACAAGCACTTGAAGCGCTCGATAAAGTGGAGAATGTGATCTTGGGGTATATGGAGCGTGAGTTGCAGGCCGCTTTGGACAATAAGGAAATTAAGCCATGCGATCCTAAGATTGTAGCTAATGTGATATTGAGGCTCTACATTACATTAACAACAGAAACTCGAAAATCTTACGAGCCACTAAGTGAGAAAGAGATTAAGCGTTACTTTCGCTTGTTTCTCTCTGAAGGGTTGGCGGAAATAAGAGATCCCAACAGATAGGTTATGAATGATTCATAACCCCAAATAGTAAACATAGAGAAAAAAATTTCCTAAGGAAGCGGTGTGCATAAGTAGCACGGCATCGGATTTCGTAGAGGAGTTTTCTTAGGTCTAAAACTGACCGGATGAGGAATATAGTCATTAAGTATTTGTACTATAAGGAGAGAAAATAATAATGAAGTCGATATCCGTATTTTTGAAAGATATGGGGTCAGCGGTCAGAGATCGTAAATTATTGATCAGTATGATTGCTATTCTTTTTATCCCAGTCATGTATAGTGGCATGTTCTTAGGGGCCTTTTGGGATCCCTATGGTAAAATGGACGATCTTCCTGTAGCCGTAGTCAATACTGACAAAGGGGCTAATTATGAAGGCAAGTCGCTCCATGTCGGTAATGATTTGATGACGGAATTGAAGAAGACAGACGGATTCAAATGGGAATTCGTTACGAAGCAAGTAGCTGAAGCTGGAATGGACGATAATAAATATTATATGACCATTCTTATTCCAGAGGATTTCTCATCTAAAGCTACGACGTTATTAGATGAACAACCTGAGCCTGCTCAGATTGTGTTCAAGCCAAACGAAGGGAATAACTTCTTGGCAGGACAGATTGGTGGTACTGCGGTAGAACGGATCAGAGCACAAGTCGCTGCCAAAGTGACTGAAGTATACACGCAAACGTTATTTGATCAGATCAAAACAGTATCTACTGGATTTAAGGAGGCAGGTACTGGAGCTGGTGATATTAATGAAGGTGCAAGCAAATTGGATGATGGAGCCACTTTGCTGAAAGATAATCTAGGGAAGTTGGTTGACGGCTCAATAAAATTACAAGATGGCATTCAGCCTCTGACTCAAGGTGTTAATGATCTTGGAGCAGGTGCAACACAATTGAAGGATGGCTCTTCAACACTTGCAGGTGGACTAACGCAACTACAAGCAGCTCAGAAAAAGTTGGAGACAGGTGCGGTTCAAGCCCACGAAGGTACTACGCAATTGCAAGCAGGTCTAGAGTCCTCTGAACAGGGAAGTGCTAAGATTGTAGCGGGTCTACAATCTTCTGTAGATGGAAGTTCACAACTAGAAGTTGGACTTAAGTCTACGGTAGATGGAGCATCGCAATTGGAAACGGGTCTTAATGCTTCCGTAGAAGGAAGTGCTAAACTGGAACAAGGATTAAAGGATTCTGCAACAGGTAGTGAACAAGTAGCTAGCGGTGCAGCTAGTGTAGCACAGGGTTTGAAACAATTAGCGGCATCGAACCCAGAACTTGCTGCAAGTGAAGATGTCCAGAAACTACTAGCAGCGAGTCAAGCCGTAGCGCAAGGTAGTGACAAGTTAAATCAAGGGCAGCAACAATTAGTGCAAGGGGCTACCCAATTGAATCAAGGACAGACACAGTTAGCACAAGGGGCTACGAAACTTCATGAAGGTGCAGAGAAACTTCATGTCGGTGCGAGTGCGTTAAATCAAGGAGCACAACAATTGTTGAAAGGAAGTACAGAATTACATCAAGGGCAGCAGCAACTTGTCCAAGGTGCCACACAATTAGAGTCGGGTCAATCACAATTGGCTGATGGTCTTCAATTGTTCGGGACTAAGATGGGAGATGCTGTAACAGGAAGTCAACAATTAGCCGGTGGTGCCGATAAAATAGCGGCAGGTTCTGAGAAGTTATCTGGTGGTATGAGTCAACTAGGTGGCGGTATTGGAACGATTACCGATGGATCTAAGAAGTTAAGTGATGGTGCTGGGGAATTAGAAAATGGTCTTGTGAAGTTGAAAGACGGTTCTGATGAACTTGCTACTAAATTAAATGAAGCAGCAGATACAACTGGAGCAGTAAAAGGAACAGACGCAACGTATGGTATGTTTGCTGAGCCAGTAATAGTCAAAGAAGAAAAGGTAAATAAGGTTCCTAACTACGGTACAGGGTTCGCTCCGTACTTCTTATCCTTAGGACTATTTGTAGGAGCACTTATTTCAACGATCGTATTACCAAGTCGTGAATCTAGTGTGCCAAATGCTTCAGGCTGGAACAAATTTGTAAGTCGTACACTAGCATTCTGTAGCATAGGGATCATTCAATCGATTCTTGCAGCAGTGGTAACGCTATATGGATTAGGTCTCGAAGTTCAAAGTGTACCTTTGTTCTACTTATTCACCGTACTCACTAGCTTTACCTTTATGTTCTTAGTACAGGCGTTTGTAACATGGTTCGATCAACCAGGGCGCTTCGCAGTTATTGTTGTTCTTATTCTACAACTTACAACAAGTGCAGGAACATTCCCTAAAGAATTGATTCCAGGTTGGTTGAGCGCAATCAACCCATGGTTCCCAATGACTTATAGCGTGAAAGGATACAAAGCTATTATTTCTACGGGTAATTTCGGTTCCATGTGGTCTGATGTAGGAGTTCTAGCAATATTTGCAGGGATCTTCCTGATTGCTACACTCATGTACTTCTTAACAAAGACAAAACGTCTTAACGAAGAACATACTTTGAGAGCATAATTTAAAAGAAAATCATGGGAGCGAGCCATCAAGGTCATCATAATGACCTTGATGGCTCGCTCTTTTTTTACTATTTATATTCATCTCCTGAAATATTGTATTGAATAGTGAACCTTAATTATGCATAATTATTAAAAATACACTTCTATGCATTAAAGCTTTCATGCAAAACAATTATTATCGCCATAATAAAAAATATTAAATTGTGTAGATATTAGGTTGATGATAAAATAATATAACCAAATTAGAACGTTCTAATAGCAATCGGTTTTGTTTACTTGTGAATTCATATTCTATATATAGAAAGGTTGCGAACCATGAGACACACAGCACTCCCACCGAAACAGGGACTCTACGATCCACAACATGAGAAAGATGCATGCGGAATGGGATTTGTAGCTAATATTAAGGGGAAGACCTCTCACGAGATTGTCAGTCAAGCACTCACGATGCTCGTTAATATGGAACACCGTGGCGGTCAAGGAAGTGAGCCGAATTCAGGTGACGGAGCCGGTATTATGCTACAAATTCCACATCGTTTTTTCAAGAAGGAAGCCACGAAGTTAGGATTTAACCTTCCTCAGCCAGGACACTATGGTGTAGGGATGATCTTCCTTTCACAAGATCCAACGATTCGTGAAGCTCATGAGACGAAATTACAGTCTATTATTGAAGAGGAAGGTCAGGTTTGTCTGGGCTTTCGTGACGTACCTACAGTAGACGATATGCTTGGTAAATCTGCCAAGGATGCTAAACCCTATGTACGCCAAGTATTCATTGGTCGAAATAGTACGTTACAAGATGAAATGGCTTTTGAACGTAAATTGTATGTGATTGGTAGACGTATCGAACTTGCTACTCGTTATAGTGGGGATGAAGAAGGAGAAAGTTTCTATCTTACCAGCATCTCATGTCGCAAAATCGTATATAAAGGTATGTTGACGACAATCCAAGTAGGCCAATTCTATGTGGATCTACAGGATGAATCGTTCGAGTCCGCTATTGCACTTATTCATTCTCGATTCAGCACGAATACATTTCCAAGCTGGGAACGCGCCCATCCTTATCGTTATATGATTCATAACGGGGAGATTAATACACTCCGCGGTAATGTGAACTGGATGCATGCACGTCAGTCTCTGTTTGCAAGCGAAGTATTCGGTGATGATCTGGAGAAAGTGAAGCCTGTCATCAATCCAGATGGTTCAGATACAGCGATGTTTGACAACACTTTTGAATTCTTATATTTAAGTGGACGCTCGTTACCTCATGTTGCCATGATGATGGTGCCGGAGCCTTGGAATAACCACGAGACAATGGATGATACTAGAAAGGCATTCTATGAATATCACAGCACACTTATGGAGCCTTGGGATGGACCAGCTGCGATGGCCTTTTCTGATGGTGTTCAGATTGGGGCTATTCTTGACCGTAACGGATTACGTCCAGCTCGTTATTATGTAACCAAGAATGATCTTATTGTACTTTCTTCCGAAGCAGGTGTATTAGATATTCCAGCTGAAGATATACTCTACAAAGATCGGTTGCGTCCAGGACGTATGTTATTGGTAGATACGAAGGAAGGTAGAATTATTTCCGATGAGGAAGTGAAAGCTGAAATTGCCTCAGAGAAACCTTATCGTGCATGGTTAGATGAACATTTAATTAACCTAGATGAACTGCCAGATGCACCCGAGCTACCAGATCCGAAGCATGATAACATTCAACAATTGCAACAGTCTTTTGGATATACCTTTGAGGAACTACGTAAAGTCTTAGAACCTATGGCTTCTACTGGAGCAGAGGCGATAGCCTCCATGGGTTATGATGCCCCTCTAGCCGTATTCTCAGAACGCCCACAGCGTCTGTATAATTATTTCAAACAAATGTTTGCGCAAGTAACGAACCCTCCCATCGATGCGATTCGTGAGGAGATCATTACCGCAACTGGAACAACGATCGGACCTGAACGTAACATGCTGCATCCAGAACCTGAGAGCTGTCGTCAGATTCGCTTGGATACGCCCGTATTATCTAATGAAGACTTCGGTAAAATCCGTCATGTGCACCGCCCAGGATTTAAATCCATGACCATTCCGATCCTCTTTCCTGCGGCCGATGGTGCGAAAGGAATGCGGGAAGCATTAGATGTCCTATGTAAAGCGGCAGATCGTGTTATTGATAAAGGGCATAATATTCTTATTCTTTCTGACCGAGGTGTTGATAAAGATAATGCAGCCATACCAGCACTATTAGCGGTATCTTGTCTGCATCATCATTTGATCCGTCAGGGTACTCGAACCATGGTAAGTATTCTATTGGAATCTGGTGAACCTCGTGAAGTACATCATTATGCTCTTTTATTAGGCTATGGCGTGAGTGCAGTTAATCCATATCTAGCATTCGAGAGCTTGGACGATATGATTCAACAGGGAATGTTGCGTGGGATTTCACATGAGAAAGCTGTAAAGAATTATATTAAAGCAGCGACGAAGAGTGTGGTCAAAGTATTATCCAAGATGGGTATCTCGACGATCCAGTCTTATCGAGGTGCACAGATTTTTGAAGCTGTCGGATTGAACTCAGAGTTCGTGGATCAGTACTTCACACGTACACCTTCCCGGATCGCTGGTATCGGTCTAGAAGAAGTGGCTATAGAGACATTGTCTCATCATAATCGTGCATTTACAGATAAAGATGGAAATGACAAAGAACTCGATTCTGGTGGTGAATATCAATGGCGCAAAGATGGGGAAGAGCATCTGTTCAACCCTCAAACCATTCATTTACTTCAACAATCGGTTCGTACGAATGATTATACCCTTTATAAGAAATATGCTCGCTTAGTTCAAGGTGAGAATGAACAGCGTAAAACGATTCGTTCCCTTCTACAATTGAAGCCCGTAGGAGCTTCTATTCCTATTGAAGAGGTTGAATCCGTAGAGTCTATCATGAGACGTTTCAAGACAGGCGCTATGTCATTCGGTTCGATTAGTAAAGAAGCCCATGAAAGCATGGCTATTGCGATGAATCGTATTGGTGGGAAGAGCAATACGGGCGAAGGTGGAGAAGATCCAGCTCGGTTTATCCCAGATCCTAATGGGGATTCACGTCGTAGTGCAATCAAACAGGTCGCTTCAGGACGATTCGGAGTTACATCCAATTATCTAGTTAATGCAGATGAGATTCAGATTAAGATGGCTCAAGGAGCTAAGCCAGGAGAAGGTGGTCAGCTTCCAGGTCGTAAAGTATATCCTTGGGTTGCGGAAGTTCGAGGATCTACTCCAGGAGTGGGCTTGATCTCTCCACCTCCTCACCATGATATTTATTCGATTGAGGACTTAGCAGAATTGATCTATGATCTTAAGAATGCTAACCCACGTGCGAATATTAACGTGAAGCTGGTATCTGAAGTTGGTGTAGGAACGATTGCTGCTGGTGTTGCTAAAGGACGTGCAGACATCATCCTCATAAGTGGTTACGATGGAGGCACAGGCGCATCACCACAAGGTTCGATTCGTCATGCAGGACTTCCATGGGAGCTTGGGCTTGCTGAGACACATCAGACCCTTATTCTGAATAATCTCCGTGATCGGGTTGTACTGGAAACAGACGGCAAAATGCTAAATGGTCGTGATTTGGCCGTTGCTGCGTTGCTGGGAGCAGAAGAATATGGATTCTCTACAGCACCTTTGGTTGCTCTAGGTTGTATTATGATGCGCGTATGTCAAATGGATACTTGTCCAGTTGGGGTTGCTACACAGAACCCAGAATTGCGTAAGAACTTCATGGGAGATCCAGCCCATGTAGTTAACTTTATGACATTTGTAGCCCAAGATTTACGTGAGATTATGGCTGATCTTGGCTTCCGAACCATTCAGGAAATGGTAGGACGTACAGATTGTCTAGATGCGATCACAGCAACAGGTCATTGGAAGAAGGAGGGAATAGACTTGTCCGTTCTCCTTCATTCTCCTGAACTACCTGAAGATAGTACTCGATTTAACAGTAAACGTCAGAACCATGGTCTAGATGAGACATTAGATATTCAACAGTTACTAGAACTTGCTTCGCCTGCCTTAGAGAATGGTACCCCGGTGCAAGCTGTTCTACCGATTACGAATGTTAACCGTGCTGTAGGTACGATATTAGGAAGTGAAATCACACGTAAATATGGAGCGGTTGGTCTACCAGACGATTCTATTCAATTCACATTCTTAGGAACAGCAGGTCAGAGCTTCGGTGCCTTCGTACCGAAGGGAGTAACCCTAACTGTTGTGGGAGATTCGAATGATTACGTGGGTAAAGGTCTTTCAGGTGGTAAATTGGTTGTGAAACCTTCTGAGAAGTCTACCTTTAAAGCGGAAGAGAATATAATTATTGGTAACACAGCGTTCTATGGTGGAACTAGTGGTGAAGCCTATATCTGTGGAATAGCAGGTGAACGATTCGCGGTACGTAACTCTGGGGTTAAGGTCGTCGTAGAAGGTGTGGGCGATCATGGTTGTGAATATATGACGGGTGGACGTGTCGTCGTACTTGGTGAGACTGGACGTAACTTTGCAGCGGGAATGTCAGGTGGTATTGCTTATGTATACGACCCAGAGGGGACCTTTATTGAACGCTGTAATCTGGAAATGGTATTACTTGAGCGTGTAGAAGAGGCTGCAGAAGCTGCAGAACTCCAGGGTCTCATTCGTAATCATGTTGCGTACACGGAGAGTACCCTTGGACAACGAGTGCTTGATCAATGGACAGAAAGTTTGAGTCAGTTCGTTCGAGTTATTCCAAAGGACTATAAAAAGATGACAAGACAGATTGAGAAGGTTTACGAAAGTGGATTAACGGGTGAGGCTGCTCTTCTTGCCGCATTTGAAGCTAATATGCGTGAACTAGCCCGTACCGGTGGCAATTAATAAATGAATGATTAAAGGGATTTCACGAAATGATGAACAGATTTCGTGATAAACTTACCTACTACAGACTCGATTTATCGAACTGTGTAGGTAAGTTTTTTTTTCGACAAAATAAGAACCTATTTCTTTCAGAAACAGTGCCAAAAGACGACAACATAAAAAAAATAGGTATTATATAATATGATAGAAAGCATAGAAAAGATGTTCGGAATGAAAGTAACAATGAAAAGTAGAGTGAGGTTATCTTCGATGAAAGAAAGAAATGAAGTAGGTACCGAAGCCCGGTCCAATCGTGAGATACCGGATAAGGAAAGTGTGGATATACTAAAGATTATGCAACAATGTGGTATTCATCCCGAAGTATGGAAGGATTACATAAGAAATTTACAGAAATAAGGGGTTTACAAAGAAATACCTTAGTGTCCAAAGAAGTTACTTTGGGGACTAAGGTATTTTTGAAAATATAAGAATTTATAAGTATTTCTGCTTATACATAGACTTATATTTCAACGCTAAACGTTTCATCGCCGCTCAAGGACGGCGAAGCCGTTTATGCTTGTGAGACAATCTTCTATTTCATCGTTCGTTCCATACGAACAAAAGCAATAAATCTTCTTGCTTCTTCCTCTGATAGGCTTTGCCCATCAATGGTGAGATTAAATTTTTCTAATAGCTTATCGTCGGATAATTCTAAATCATCCACAAAGAGTCTTACATCGTCATCCATTACGATGGCAGGTTGAGAAGTTCGACCAATGAGGTAATCAATAGATACACCGAACACATCAGCAAGTTTGGTTAAGATCTCGAAGTCAGGCTTACGTCGATTCTTCTCATAATGGGAAAGGGATGCTCTCGTAATACCAATTGAGTGGGAGAGCTCTTCTTGTGTCCATCCTCGAACCTCGCGTAATTCCGCTATACGATTCCCGTGATTCATGAAATATCCTCCCTGTGGCTATCTACGTCTATCATTTCTATGATTAAAAGTAAAGCGAAAAACAAGAAAACACAATTTTTGTGCTTGACATGATACAATATGTATCGTAAATTGGAAGTATGAGATACATAAAGTATCAATAGGTGGGATTTGTACGATACAACACGTATCATTGATTCTTACCAAACTTATTCTTATTTATACATCCTATACTATTCTAAAGGAATGAAGCTATGAATCCCAATATTGATGATTGGGCCAACCTTTCTCTAAATGCACATATCTATATTAGAGAAGTAAGGGGCAACATGGTAAACAGTAAGCGACGTCCTATATTCTTAATGGAATTAGGGGATAACGCAATATGTTTCCTAAGTGACTTAGATATTCCAACGATACAGAATGTAGTGTTTGGCTTTGATATTGAAGACACCAGCTCAACCGTTACACTTTTTGGAGAAATAGAATCTAAAGGTTTGTACGAAGAAGTATTCCAATATCGTGTCAAACTAAATAACGAAAAGGTGAATCAAGTAAATCAATTGTATAATACAAGGCTTCTGAAAAAAATGCTAATTAATTTAAATTACTTTCTAATTTCTAAACATACACTTGGAATACATAGAAGGATCAACCTCTCCATATAAAACGGAAAAGAAACCCCATGAATACACTTATTCTCATTCTACTATAAATTACTGTGAAGTGCATTAGGCCGATTAACCCATAAAGGTGCATAAAAGACTAAATAAATAAGAGTAATTGCATCTTAAATATTAAATTCAAAGAAAAAAGCCTTACTGTGACTTTTATTGAAAAAGTCAAAAAAATCGTGAGGTCATTTATGGAAGAAATATAAATTACATTTCATTTCATTAGATATTCATATCTTGATCATGTAATAGGAGACCTACTAGATTATCGAATGATGGTAGTCGAATCGTGGAAGTTTGGCTACACAATAAAATAGAGATAAGGATAGGGTGGTAAGTGATGAAAAAAGTAAGGAAGGCAATTATCCCTGCAGCAGGACTAGGCACCCGATTCTTACCGGCTACTAAGGCAATGCCGAAGGAAATGTTACCGATCGTCGACAAGCCAACGATTCAGTACATTGTAGAAGAGGCCATTGCTTCTGGGATTGAAGACATCATTATAGTAACAGGCAAAGGGAAAAGAGCAATTGAAGATCATTTCGACAATGCCTTTGAACTTGAACAAACGCTTATTGAACAAGGGAAGTTGGAATTGTTAGAAGAAGTAAGAAAGTCTTCTAATGTTGATATTCATTATATAAGACAGAAGGAACCCAAGGGATTAGGTCATGCCGTATGGTGTGCCAGGAATTTCATAGGCAATGAACCGTTCGCTATATTATTAGGTGATGATATTGTTGTGTCGGAAGTGCCTTGTACGAAGCAATTGATAGAGCAATATGAAATTACGGGAAGATCCATCGTTGGCGTGCAAACGGTCTTGCCTCATCAGACGGATCGGTATGGAATTATAGACCCATTGAAGGCGGAAGGTAGACTAAGCTCGGTTCATCAATTCGTTGAGAAACCAGCGCAAGGTCATGCTCCTTCTAATCTTGCAATTATGGGGAGATATATTTTGACACCAGATATATTTCAGTATTTAGAGGAACATCGAATTGGTGCTGGGGGAGAAGTTCAGTTAACCGATGCTATTCAAATGCTAAATGAATATCAAGGGGTATATGCTTATGACTTCGAGGGTCTCCGATATGATGTTGGAGAGAGATTGGGGTTTATTTTAACGACTCTGGATTTCGCCCTAAAGAATAACGAGTTAAGACTTCCTATGCTTGCTGCACTTGAAGAGTTAATGGAGAAACAAGCCAACCAATTAATAATCGGTGGAGGGGAGTATAAATGATACCAACGTCTCAAAGGAACGAAGGTGAACTGTTTCTTGAGAAACACTTGCCATATCCTCATGTAGTACCTAATCGTGCACGGTCGGGTAATCCGTATCTATTCATGAAAAGAATGATGGATATCCTGGGAGCTTCATTGGGTCTACTCCTTTTGTCTCCTTTTTTTGCAATTTTAGCCCTAATTATTAAAATAGAGGACCCGAAAGGTCCGGTGTTTTTTCATCAAATTCGTGTTGGTAAAAATGAAAAGAGATTTAAAATGTTTAAATTCAGATCGATGGTCTCTAATGCTGAAGATTTATTAGATGAATTACTCGATCAGAATGAAGTAAGTGGTGCGATGTTTAAGATGAAGAATGATCCTAGGATTACAAGAATCGGCAAATTCATTCGAAAAACAAGCGTGGATGAATTACCTCAACTGTGGAATGTTCTTCGTGGAGATATGAGTATGGTCGGTCCAAGGCCGCCCCTGTTGAGAGAGGTCGTAGAGTATTCCTCATATGATAAACAAAGGCTTCGTGTAACACCAGGTTGTACTGGTCTATGGCAGGTAAGTGGAAGAAATAGTGTTGGATTTAAGGAAATGGTTGAATTGGATATTCGATATATCGATCGTAGAAGCATATCGTATGATCTTAAGATTATTTTCAAAACCGTAAAAATGTTATTTGGAGCTAAAGATGCATTTTAAGGAACGAAATTAGATATAAGTCATATTGCAGGAGTCTGAGGGTATGGCGAATTGCATATAGAAGAGGAGTGTTTTCGTTGAAAATAGCAGTGATAGGTACTGGATATGTAGGTTTAGTATCAGGTGTTTGTTTCGCAGAAATAGGAAATCAAGTGATCTGTGTTGATAATGATCCAAGTAAAGTAGATATGCTCCGAAACGGAGAGATTCCAATATATGAACCTGGACTTCAGGAGTTAGTAATCAACAATACTGCACGTGGGAATTTATCTTTCACAACAGATATCGGAGAAGCGGTAAGGGATTCTGAAATGATTATTATCGCTGTGGGTACGCCCTCGATGCCAAATGGTGAGGCGAATCTGAGTTATATTGAGCAAGTTGCTAAAGAAATAGGTAGCGTCATGAATGACTATAAAATCGTGGTTACAAAAAGTACAGTTCCTGTTGGAACGAACTATAAAGTGAAGGAATGGATTGGGGAATTAACGGATCAGCCGTTTGATATCGTATCTATACCTGAATTCCTACGGGAAGGAACGGCAGTTAAGGATACGTTATACCCTGATCGTGTTGTCATTGGAATTGATAACGAAAGAGTTATAGAAGCATTGCAAGCACTACATAAGCCCTTAACAGATCATATCATTATTACAGATATTCGCTCTAGTGAGATGATAAAATACGCGTCAAATGCCTTTCTAGCTACCAAGATTTCTTTTATTAATGAAATTGCAAATATTTGTGAAAAGGTTGGAGCGGATGTAACAAAGGTAGCGGAAGGAATGGGATATGACAAACGTATTGGACATTCCTTTCTACAAGCTGGAATTGGATATGGAGGTTCTTGTTTTCCTAAGGATACCGAAGCACTTATTCAAATTGCAGGCAACGTAGATTACGAGTTTAAACTATTGAAGTCGGTAGTCGAAGTGAATAAGGATCAGCGTTTCAATGTCATCCATAAGTTAGAAGATGCATTAGGGAGTCTGAAGGGTCGAAGAATCGGGGTGTGGGGTCTAGCCTTTAAACCAAATACGGATGATGTACGTGATGCACCTGCGATAGATATCATCAATACGTTGGTCAAGAAAGGAGCAACTGTGCAGGCTTACGATCCAATTGCGATGGACAATTTCAGACTTGTGATGGATGCTCCTGAGATCGAATGGTCGAAAGGTGCTATGGAGGCTGCAATGGACTGTGATGCGATTTGTATTCTAACAGAGTGGTCAGAATTTGCTGAAATCGAGTTAGTAAACCTTGCATCAATCATGAAACAGCCAGTCATGATTGATGGACGGAATGTATACGGATCACAGGAAATTAAGAACTCTCCCTTTGTTTATTATTCGGTAGGCAGACCTAACTTGAATACAATTGATGACGATAAATATGCGGTACCTGTTCTTCAGTGATGTATTGAGGTTAATTGAATAGAAGTACAAAAAGGGGTAACACCTATGAAACGTTGGATTAAAATAACTTTGCTAGTTCTATCTTTGATTATCCTCATTGCCGTTGGTTACGGAATCTACTTGTATCAATCTGTGAAATCGACAGCGAATGCCATCTATGAACCTAGGGAACCGGTTAAACCTGTAACGACAGATAAGTCCCCTCAAGGTGGCTTGCCTGTGAGTATGAATGAACGAGAGCCTTATACTGTACTAGTTATGGGGGTCGATCAACGTGAGAATGACGTGGGTCGATCGGATACTATGATTGTATTAAGTGTGAACCCATCTAAGGAATCCATTCTAATGTTCAATATTCCAAGAGATACACGAACTGAAATTATAGGACATGGTACAACAGATAAGATCAATCATGCTTATGCTTTTGGTGGTGTGAATATGGCAATACAGACGGTTGAGAATTTCCTCCAAGTTCCGATGAATTATTATATAAAAGTAAATATGGAGGGTTTCAGCCAAATTATCGATTTGCTGGGTGGCGTAGAGGTTAATAATCAATTTTCCTTTCAATATGATAGTCATGATTTCAAAGAAGGTATTCTGAAATTAAACGGAGCTGAAGCACTTGCATACTCACGTATGCGGTATGATGATCCGCGAGGAGACTTCGGACGCAATGCTAGACAACGAGAGGTGCTTACGCAGACGTTAAAGAATATGTTGCAGGTTAGTAATATTGTACGTGTTCAATCGATGCTTGATGAAGTGGGAAATAATGTGAAAACAGATATTAGTTTTGATGAAATGAAGAAATTTGTAACAGATTATCGTTCAGATCTGAATAGAATTGACACACTAGAGCTAGTTGGTCAAGGCAAGATGATAAACGGGATTTATTATTACCAAGTAGATCGTGTCGAGAAAGATCGAGTTCACAATGAGATAGAAGAGCATCTGAAGAAGGCAGACAATGAATGAGAAAGAATAATGATTTCTTTTCTTTAGGTGATGGTGTAATGGCTAGTGAGAACTAGCCTATTTTTGTGTTCCCTCAATCCCAGCTATTTTCCCTCGCTTCATCATAATCGGTCCGAACTCCGTCGAACGTTGTCCAAATTACAAAAACAGTGTACCCATAATTCATGATTTCCTGACGGCGAGGTCATTTTTTGATAAGTAGTTTTGAATCTGTCTCGGATTGGGTAATTATCAGAAAGTAAATGAATGAAGGAGTACAGAAAGTGGAGGAATACATATGATACAACTATCAAGAAATTTTGATGGGGTACTTGAAATGGATGAGTCTGGTAGTAAATATGCAGGTGTGAAATTAATTCGAACATTCCCGTTAACAATGCCGGATCAGTACATTTCAGTTCGATCACAAACGGATGAAGAAATTACGATGATTACGGATCTTTCAATGCTGGAAGATAATAGTAGAAGAGAAGCAGAGAAGGAACTCAAGCAGTATTATATGGTACCAACAATTCATAGAATTATATCTATAGTACGACCAGAAAGTGAATGGGTATGGGTCGTGGATACGAGCTATGGTAGAATGACCTTTCGAATGAATGAAATGCATGAAAGTGTACATCCTTTGAGTCAAGTTAGTTGGCTTCTAAGTGATATTGAAGGACGTAGATTTATTATTTCAAATTTTCAAGAACTAGACGAGAGTAGTCTGAAACAATGGAAAAAAATTTCCAAATAAATTACTCATTAGGAATTACTTGACAATACAATAAATGTCGAGTACATTACAGTTATTGATACAAAATGTATCTTTTTGTATTTTGAATGACACAATATGTCGAATAAGAGTGATATCTGTGAGGGGTAGGTAGTTAGTATGGTTAAACAGTTTCAGTTTTACTGTGTGTATTGTGAACGTATTGTAGAAGGAAATATTAAGAGTCCCATTTTTAAGACGGGATTCTATCGGTATGATATAAAGATGGGGTGTTGTGAGGAATGCGCTGTAAATCAATATACGTTATGTACAAATAATAATAATGTTGAGAAAAATTTCTAAATATTTGTTAGACTAGAGGAAGATTCGATCGGTGTCGTTTCGTGTTTGTTTATCCTAAGGAGTGAATTTAGATGCAGCAGGAACCCGTAGTTCAATTGGAGGGTGTCTCTAAGATTATCTCATCCAAGGCAATTATTGATAACCTCAGCTTAGAAATTACACCTGGTCAAGTGTTTGGATTTCTCGGTCCCAATGGGGCAGGGAAAACCACAACCATTCGCATGATGGTAGGTTTAATATCTATTAGCCAGGGTGATATTCGTATATGTGGGAAAAGTATTAAGAATGAATTCGAAGAGGCGATAGCGAACGTAGGGGCTATTGTGGAAAACCCAGAGATGTATAAATATCTGAGCGGGTATCAGAATTTATGGCATTTTGCTCGGATGATGCCTATGATTACGAAGCAACGCATACAAGAGGTTATTGCTCTTGTGGGACTAGATAATCGAATTCATGATAAGGTCAAAACGTATTCTCTTGGCATGAGACAAAGGTTAGGTGTAGCTCAAGCTATTCTACATAATCCGAAATTACTTATTTTGGATGAACCTACTAACGGATTGGACCCGCAAGGTATCCGAGAATTACGGGACTATTTACGTCATCTGTGCAGAGTTGAGGGAACAACGGTATTCGTATCGAGCCATTTACTTTCTGAGATGGAACTGATGTGTGATCGAGTGGCTATTATTCAGAATGGTCGCCTAATTGATGTCCGTCAATTGAAGAATGATGATGGGGTGGCTGTATCCGCTGCGGAAATAGCATTTGATGTGGATCAACCACAGCAAGCTGCAGCTATATTGGGAGTCGACAGAGTGGAGAATAATATGCTTATTATGCAGGTCTCACGTGAAGAAATAGCTGATATTAACGCTCGCCTTGTTCAGGCAGGACTCAAAGTATATGGCATTCGCGAAGTAACTCGAACGCTCGAAGATCAATTCTTGGAAATGACGGGAAGTGAACAAATTGTCTAGCTTCTATAAATTAGTATTAAATGAGAATATGAAAATATATCGTCGCGTGCGTACATGGATCATGTTATGTCTATTAGCTATATTTAGCATACTTCTGCCGTTTGTATTCTACATGGCTGGAGGAGAAGATAACCCTAATGTATGGGAAGTTACGATGTTATCCATGACGATTACGTTTTTTCTGAACATTATATTCGCAGTCGTTATTGCAGGTGATTCTGTAGCTAGTGAGTTCTCATGGGGAACCATTAAACTGCTTCTGATCAGACCGTGGAGTCGATCCAAAATTTTATTATCAAAGTACATCTCCGTCATCCTATTTGGGATGATAAGTAGCTTAGTGTTGTTCATCTTCGCATACATCTTCTCTAACATTTGGTTTAATTATGAGGGTAATGCAGGAATGATCAGTAGTTCATGGAGTGATATGTCATATACATTAATGACGCTAGGATCACGATATGTTGAGCTACTATTAATCACTACGATCGCATTTATGATTTCCACCTTATTTCGTTCGAGTACGTTCGCTATGGTGGTAGCATTGTTTATTTTGTTCACGAAGGATATCTTCTTAGCTCTTCTTAATCCAGAGAAATATGAGTGGATGAAGTATGTTATATTCACACATATGGATTTAAAGGGATATCTTGATAATCCAGTTGGGCCAGCAGGATCAACGTTACTCTTCTCGGTAATGGTACTGGCCATTTACTATATTTGTTTCTTACTCATTTCTTGGGTGGTATTCAAGAAACGTGATGTATCAACATAAGGTCAGCGATCGCTAACTCACAAAGCCCTGAGGAATAGGATTGAGTCTATTCTACAGGGCTTTATTGTGTGGTGAATACATAACATGACAGGGTTACGTAGCATAATTGAGAAGATGGCAATGGTCAGATAAATGCTAGCTTACTTCAGTTTGTAAGAAACGTGGATTCATTTCCTTCGACTTCTCAGTCACAGAATCAGCAAGGTTCATCGTACTAGTACCACTCAAGGCACCACCTTCCATAATGATAAGAGAAGAGGCGGTTACATCCCCATACATTTGTCCAGTTGCTGTAATTGTAAGTTTACCCGTTGCGGCGATGTCTCCATATACCTTACCGGCGATGATTACTTCTCTTGCTTGAATAGTAGAGCGAGCTACCGCATATTCCCCCACCGTTACATCCCCTTGGCTCTCAATCTCACCATTAAAGGTACCTTCAATTCGTAAGTTGGCTTCACAGTTTAACTTTCCAGTAACCTCAGAACCTTGTCCAATTAATGTATCTGTTGCTGCGTTTGCCTTTCTATTTGAGTTTCTTGATCTTGCCATGTTTGATAACCTCCTAAAATTTTTTGGAGAGCGAAACTCCCCGAATAACCATCGTTTCAAAAAATAGCGTCGAAAGCATAATCTTAATTTTTGTGGAGCAACGCTCCTTAGATAATCTTCGTAACAAAAATACTTCGAAAGCATAAACCTAGTTTTTGGAGAGCTGAACTCCCCGAACTATTTAATATAAGATAGAGGGTTTACGACGGTGTTCTTTTTCTCAACTTGAAAATGAAGATGTGATCCCGTACTGCGCCCCGTACTTCCCATTTCCCCAATGGTTTGACCCTTTGAGATTGCGTCTCCCACATCGACCTTGATCTTGCTTAAATGCATGTATACTGTCTGTAATCCATCAGGATGTTCTAACTTAATATAAAGTCCACGTGCGCCCTGTTGCTCAGCTTCTAGCACGATGCCTGCTCCTGCAGCGTAGACAGGATCCCCTGTGTCTCCAGAAATATCAAGACCGGCGTGGTAGGACGCAACTCCGGTAAAAGGATCTGTTCTATAACCGAAGCTAGATGAAACAACGTGTGAGGGGGTTGGCCACATATTAGGAATGCCAGCCAACATATCTTGTGTTTCTTGGGCTTTTTCAAGCATTTGTGGGATATTGTTCTCCATGGAATCAAGTAAAGCTCGGATCTCCTCAAAGTCATCCTTTGTCTCACGTGTAAGGTCAAGAATATCTGTCGAGTCTATGGCAATAAACTCACCACCTATATGATCGGCGTTATTGTTAGTAGAAGATAAAGAAACACTCGTTGACGTCTTCGGAATCATACTGGTTTTATTCATATTAATGAACTTTTGTAATTCTTTCTCCAGATCATTCACACGTTGCATCTTACCCTTCATGTCCTGTGCCTCAGAGGAAAGGTTGATAATCTCATTCTGCAATCTGGAGATAGCCTCATCACGGTTACTTACTGTGATTTCCATCTGATGGGTTGTCATCGTTTTGAGGTGCATTTCCTGTTCCATATTAGAAATGATTTGGGAAGAGTGAACTTGCATGGAGATAATTAAGCCAGAAAGGGACAGAATAGCAATAGTTGGTACGGCAATAAGTAAAGGTTTGGAGAGATGGACTTGTTTAACCGAATGTTGTGCATCACGTAAAACAAGAAGAGTTAAAGGTTGTTTCGGTTTCGTACTTTTCATAGGGACTCCTTTCTATAGATGAGTTGTGAATAGCTTGGTTATATTCTATTTATTCGTGAGAATCTATAAACATGTCAATTTCTTTGGAGATTATTGGTTGAATTTGTCCTTAGCCAGGGTATGTAATGAATAAATCCCTATCTCATTGGTCAATGATGAACGTTACTGGGAGAGATAGAATCTGTGAGATTATGATTTTTCTAGAGGAGGTCAGTCGCATGTTGTGGCTCCTTATTGCACTATTCGTATTTATTTTTCAAATGGCGACGATCCTAATTCTTGAATTTCGAAATCCAACCAAAGCTATAGCGTGGATGTTTATATTATTTTGTTTTCCACTGGTTGGATTTGTAGTGTATTACTTTGTAGCCCAGGAATATAGTAAGCGTAAGCAAGTTCGTTCAAGAGGTTCCCGGTTGTTTCAGGAAATACATGGACTATTATGGAAAGAGTCAGTCATTGTAGACAACGTAGAAGAGATGCATAATAACACATTTCGTAACCAAAAGAGATTGTTTCAACTTCTATCGAATATATCAGAGAGTCCCATAACAGGGTGTAATACAAGTAGAGTTCTAACCGATGGGAAAGAAGCTTACCAAGCCATGCTTGATGCGATGGAGTTGGCAAAGGATCATATCCATATTGAGTTCTATATTTTCAGGGAAGATATGATTGGTACTGAATTTCAGGAGGTGATGATTCAAAAGGTGAAAGAGGGAGTTAAAGTTCGGATGGTTCTTGATGGAATTGGGAGTTATCACTTGAAACGTCCCTTTATTAATCGCTTGAAAGAGACGGGTGTAGAATTTCTTTTCTTTCTTCCTCCGCGTATCGCTACCTTTGAACGTCGCATTAATTACCGTAATCACCGTAAGATCGTCATTGTGGATGGGAAGAAGGGATTTGTAGGGGGATTAAATGTAGGAGATGACTATTTGGGTCTATACCCCAAAATGGGATATTGGAGAGATACTCATCTGGAAGTCGAAGGGGATGCCGTTTATTTTCTGCAAAATATATTTCTGAACGATTGGAAATTAGCTTCTAATGAACGAATTACAGATCCTAAGTTATTCCCAGTACATGAATGTCAGGGAGAGGAGCAAGTTCAAATTCTGAGTAGTGGTCCGGATCAAGTATGGGATGCGTTGCAGGAGATGTGTTTTGGAGGAATAACGGTTGCTAATGAAAGAATATGGATTACTTCTCCTTACTTTATTCCTGATCCAGCCATTTATGAGGGGCTCAAAACGGCGGCGGTTAGTGGTGTAGATGTACGAATCATTATTCCTTGGAACTCCGATTCAAAGTTGGTCCATCTGGCTTCCTTGTCTTATGTAGAAGAACTGCTAGAGGCTGGAGTTCGATTCTACCAATATCGTAAAGGTTTCATACACGCCAAAATCATGATTGTGGATCATCTTCTGGCATCGGTTGGTACTGCAAATATGGATATGCGTAGCTTCTTTTGTAACTTCGAGTTGACTGCCGTGTTATTTGAACAGAATGCCATCCAACGGATAGAGGACGATTTCATAAAAGATCTCCAAGATTCAACAGAAATACAGCCTAATGAATTTATGGCAAGGTCTCGTTTGCAAAAAGGGGGGGAGATTTTATGCCGTATGTTGTCTCCATTATTATGAACAACCTCTATAACAAAAAAAATATGCATTAATTTTATTCATGATAAAAGTCTATGGTATAATATATACCATGGACGAAAGGCTGATATTATGAATAGGGGGAGTTGTGTGAGTACGAGTATAGAAACGATTGAAGGAAATATTCAGAAAGAAACAAATTACCCACCCAAAAATCCAGTTATGAAGAAAACGCAGTTACTTCGAGCGGTTATTATGCTTATTGGAGCAGGTCTTGTCTCCGTAGCGCTCGAGATTTTCCTAGTACCCAACGATATCATTGATGGAGGAATAACAGGGATATCGATCATGGGAGTTCACTTTTCACATTTACCACTGGGCATATTTCTTACACTCTTTAACCTTCCATTTCTGTTTCTAGGTTACAAGCAAATTGGTAAAACATTTGCCTTATCGACATTGTTCTCCATTCTTGTGATGTCTATAGGAACTTATCTTTTACATCCAGTTGCCCCACTTACCAGTAATGCCCTTCTTGCAGCGGTATTCGGTGGTGTTATTCTTGGGATTGGTGTAGGACTTGTTATTCGTGGTGGAGGATCAACAGATGGTACCGAGATCGTCGCTATTCTGTTGAGTAAGAAATCGCCATTCTCTGTTGGTGAAGTTGTTATGTTTATTAACGTCTTTATACTTAGTGGTGCCGGATTCGTGTTTGGATGGGACCATGCTATGTATTCTCTTATTGCTTATTACATTGCTTTCAAATTAATTGATGTAACCAATGAAGGTTTGGATCAATCGAAATCAGTATGGATCATCAGTGATCTATACAGAGATATTGGTGACGCGCTTACACAACGGCTTGGACGAGGTGTAACTTATCTAGATGGTGAAGGATCTTATTCTGGTGAGAATAAGAAGGTTATCTTTGTTGTTATTACTCGTCTAGAAGAAGCAAAATTAAAGACGATAGTTGCTGAATGGGATAAAGAAGCTTTCATTGCTATAGGTAATATTCATGATGTCAAAGGCGGACGCTTCAAGAAGAAAGCGATCCATTAAATCTAAAATCAATATGACGTGTATATATATGATAAACCCGGGGTGTCTGACTCCGGGTTTATCTGTGCTTTAAATGATGCAGTATATGCTGAAGAGGTTGAGGTGAGATCGTTCTGAGTAGATCCCCTTTGTCCAATAGTCTCGCCTCAATATTTAATAGATGGAAATCTGTAGGGGAGACGTTGTGTTGAACTTCCTCCCAGGATAGAGGTGTAGATACGGTAGCTTTTGCTCTAGCACGCGGAGTGTAGGGCGCGGCCAACGTTTTCCCTGAATAATGTTGTAAATAGTCAAAGTATATTTTATCTCCCCTATGTTTCTTAAATCTTTCTAAGGTGAATAACTCGGGGTGACGCTCCTCAACATAACGTCCTACGAAATGTCCAATCATTCGTAAGTCGTCAAAAGTAATTCCCTCTTCAATTGGGATGATAATTTGAACACCGGTTGCACCCGACGTCTTAGGAATGGACTGAATTCCTAATGAGGTTAGAACATCACCCACAATCGCTGTCGCTTCCATGATACGAGGCTCAACTTCTAGGGAAGGGTCTAAGTCAATCATCCATTCGCAGGGTAACTCACTATGTGCATAATGGAGAGATGGATGAAATTCCAATGCGGCTAGATTTCCTAACCATAGTAATTCAGGCAGACTATGAAGAACGATATATGAAATATCATCGACTGAAACCGTAGATACATAAGGTGGACGGGGTTCTGGTGCATTCTTTTGATAGAAGAATTCTCCATCCACGCCATGTGGATATCGGATCGTCGTCAGCAGTCGGTCTCTGCAGTATGGAAGTAAATAGGGAGCAAGGATAGCAAGCTTTTGTAAATAGATTGCCTTCGTGATCCCCATTTCTGGCCACAGAAGTTTGTCCGGATTAGTTACAGGGATATGCTGGCCTTCCACAATAATACTTCCTTTTTGACGAGTAGCCATTGCAGTAACCCCTTTAAGATATGGTTTTTTTGGTTTTTTTGGATGTGCTACGAGCCTTGGGTTTTGTTACATTATCTATACCACTAGTTTCCGTTTTTGTACTTGTACTTCTTTTTCGCTTCGGTTTACCGGGATCTGTAATAATGGGTTGTACAGCTTCAATGCTAGCTTGAAGAGCTGCCATGAGATCAATGACATTGGATTCTTGACGAGCGGGAGCAATCTTGAACTCTTCACCAGCAATCTTGCTCTGAATCAGTTGTTGTAATGATACCCGATAATCGTCTGTGTATTTATCAGGACTAAAGGGAGTTGAGAGCTGTTCAATGAGCATTTTGGCCATATCCAGTTCCTTATTGTTCACTTCCATATGTTCTGGGAGATTAGGAACTTGGGATACGGGTCGAATCTCATCGGGATAAAAGATCGTCTCAATAGCAAGACATTCATCAAGTACACGAATAGCTGCTAGACTACTTTTAGAGCGAATAGAAATTTTGGCTATTCCGATCTTGCCTGACTGACGCATGGCTTCCATAAGAAGCATATAGGCATTTGACCCTGCTTGATCTGGAGAGAGGTAGTACGTTTTTTGAAAATAGATGGGATCGATCTCCGTCAAATCAACAAAGTCTAAAATGGTAATGTTCTTATTATTTTGTTCCGTTAATTGTTCCATTTCTTCTTTTTCAAACAGCACGAACTTCCCTTTCTCATATTCATATCCTTTGGATATTTCCTCCCATTCCACTTCCTTCTCACAGACAGGGCATTTCCTTACGTAGGAAAGTGGGCTACCGCAGACTTTGTGTACATACCTCATTGAGATATCTTTATCTTCTGTTGCCGAGAACATTTTGACAGGAACATGGACCAATCCGAAACTGATCGCACCTTTCCACACTGTATGCATGAATAGTCACCTCTATTTTCTTCTTTTTTTAAAATATAGTATGCCCCATCTTCATTCATTTTAGTGGGGATTTCGCGCATGATTACGTACGTCGCAGGGCATATTGAGAAGAGTTAAAAACCTATAACAAGAAAATAGGGGGAGATGAATCATCATGGACGATCAAGATCAAGATAAAGTTGGTGCAGAAGAGGTTAATTGGTACAACGTTACAAGTTCTGAGCCGGACATGGCTGAAGAAGAAGCCTATCTATTGGACGTGGATCGAATGGTGAATGAGGGTCTTGGTGGTGGAGAAGTGACGATTGCTAATGGGTATATTGGTGATATTGCACCTGAGAAACTGTATATGGATCGAGAAGAAGAGTTTCTGGATTTAGAAGGTAATGGGTTAGATTATGAAAGTGAAAAGGAGCAATCATAAATGGATGTTAAGAGAGCCATTGATATTTATCAGACTAAGGATACCGTTGCTGTTCAATTAGAAGGAGAGCCTGTCTGGATTGAGCATGTGGATGAAATAAATGGAATGGCTACTGTTCAGGTCGGCTCACGCCCAACCAATACGCATACAGTGAGCGTGGATCGGCTTCTTGAAGAAGAGAAATAATAGACCAAGCTACGATGACCAACAATCGCCACATAGCAGCTCAAGGATAACCACCTTGAACTGCTATTTTTTGTGCATTCGTATTTCTTTGGAAAAAGCCGTGTGCCTCATTTTTGTGCATATTATGGAATTTCTAATCCTTTGATTTCTTGAGAAGGTTCCTATTCATATCTAAGCCTCAACTCTTTATTAAGAAATAGAAGTTGTCGCTTCTTGCGGGTGTTCGCATTGACCGATATAATTAAGGTCAAGTTATGGTGTAAATGGCCGTAAAGGTGGGATTGAATTGGAAATGAGTCATAATGAAGAACAATACATGTTTACCTCCAATGGATTACAAGATACTGAGGCGTTGGCAGCTTGGCTTGCTGAAGCTACGGTACCTGGTACTGTGATTGGATTGGATGGTGATTTAGGTGCGGGCAAAACAGCCTTCTCACAACTATTCGCTAAACATTTAGGTGTGAAGGGGATTGTTAATAGTCCAACCTTTACGATTATTAAAGAATATGAAGGTAGATTACCTTTTTATCATATGGATGTTTATCGCCTTTCGATCGAGGAAGCGGATGAGCTTGGACTGGATGAGTATTTCTATGGCGAGGGAGTCTGCCTGGTAGAATGGTCTCAGATCATAAGTGAACTACTACCTGAATCGCATTTGCATGTCTATCTAGAGACTACCGGGCTTGAACAACGTAAGATTACAGTCCGTGGTTCTGGAGAACCTTATGAGGAATGGTGTTGTAACCTGAAAAAGAATGGAGTCTTTAAATCATGAACAAACCTCAAGAGACAGAACCCATACAAAGGGTTCTAGCTTTGGATACATCTACAACTTCGTTATCCGTAGCGATGATGGACAATGGAAAAGTACTACACGAGATCAATGAATTCGGTGAGCGAAACCATTCCATTCGTATTCTCTCAATTGTGGAAGAAGTATTGAGAGCATCATCAACATTAAACTCAGATGTGCAAGGGATCGCGGTTGGTGTTGGTCCAGGTTCTTACACGGGTACACGCATTGCCGTTACAGCAGCGAAGACGTTGGCTTGGGCATGGAATGTTCCTGTGGTGGGGATATCTAGCTTACATTCATTGGCTTATGGTGGTTTCAGCCATGCTATGAATGCACAAGAAGATCGGGAGAAGATAGGGCATATTCAATGGATTATTCCTCTGATCGATGCTCGCCGTGGTCAAGTATATACAGCGTTATTTAGTTCATCAGATGGAAGTGCGCCTGAACGGATCGAGCAGGATGCTATCCGCTTAATGGAGAAATGGATCGAGCAGATTATGACTCGTATAGAGGAGACTCCAGAACATGAGAAACCTCAATCGGTCTGGTTCGTGGGAGACGTTAATCTTCATAAGGAAACAGCAGAACGACTTAGAATATATCTAGGGGATGCACTTCATGTTGTTTCTTACGATATGGAAGGTCGATACGTTGGGGTGTTAGGAACGGAGAGGTTTCTTGCTGGAGAACAAGACGATATGCATTCGTTGATTCCGAATTATACCCAACTTGCTGAGGCGGAAGCCAATCTCCTTCGCAAGTCATGAAGGGAGTAAGTTATGTTAATAGAACAGATGGATAATGAAGAGCATGAGGATTTCTCGTTTCGAAAAATGAAAATAGAAGATATCCCTAATGTCATGATCATTGAACACGAGGCGTTTACTTTACCATGGACAGAGACAGCCTTCCAAAATGAATTGACGAACAATCTTTTTGCACATTATATGGTTATGGAGTACGAAGGTAAGCCTATTGGATATGCAGGAATGTGGACGATTGTTGATGAAGCACATGTGACGAACATTGCGATATTGGAAGCATTTCGTGGACGGAAGTTGGGTGACCGTCTTTTAGATCATTTAATGAAGATTGCCTCTATTAAAGGAATGATTCGGATGACATTGGAAGTTCGTGTGTCTAATATCGTTGCTCGAAGTCTGTATGAGAAAAAGGGTTTTGAATCAGCTGGCATCCGTAAAGGCTATTATTCGGATAATAATGAGGATGCTATGATCATGTGGGCAGACTTACCACAATACTAGGAGTACAGCCGTAGGGAAGGAAGCGTTAGATTGATGAATGAACACAAGAATGAAGAGAGTCCTTGTTATATCTTAAGCATAGAGACAAGCTGTGATGAAACAGCTGTGGCTGTCGTGAAGGATGGACATGAAGTGATGTCCAACTTGATCGCAAGTCAGATTGAGACGCATAAAGCTTTTGGTGGAGTTGTACCCGAAGTGGCTTCACGTAAACATGTAGAAAGTATCACCTTAATGTTAGATGAGGCGGTAGCTGCCTCAGGAATCCAAATGAGTGACCTATCTGCCATTGCTGTGACGCAAGGTCCAGGACTTGTAGGGGCATTATTGGTAGGTGTAGTAGCTGCAAAGAGCCTGTCTGTCGCTATATCTAAACCACTTATTGGTACACATCATATCGCAGGACATATTTATGCCAATCGATTAATTGGTGAAATTCAATATCCTTGCATGGTATTGGTTGTATCTGGGGGTCATACAGAGCTTGTCTATATGAAGCAAGAGGGTCATTTCGAAGTGATCGGACGTACAAGGGATGATGCTGTAGGGGAAGCGTACGACAAAGTAGCACGGTCCATTGGATTCCCTTATCCTGGTGGACCTCATGTAGATAAGATGGCGTTGGAGTCCGAAGAGACGATCGATCTGCCACGGGCATGGCTAGAACCGGGATCCTATGATTTCAGCTTCAGTGGGTTGAAGTCTGCCGTATTAAATGTTATTAATCAGCGAAAAATGCGTGGAGACGAGCCTATGTCCGCCGCTATTGCTCGTGGATTCCAAGAATCCGTCGTGGATGTACTTGTTACGAAGGCGATTCGTGCAGTGAAGGCTTACGATGTGAAGCAACTTCTACTGTGTGGAGGCGTTGCGGCTAATCGTGGGATTCGAGCTGAACTCAGTAAACAATGTGCCAAAGAAGGAATAGATCTCTCCATTCCTCCATTTGAATATTGTACAGATAATGCTGCCATGATTGGAGCTGCAGCCTATCTCAAATGGAAGGAACAATACTTCACATCTCTTGATATGAAGGCAGATCCACAACTTTCCTTAGAAGATTGGGGCAACAATAATTTAGAATAAATGGTGTGGTAATGAGTGTTGGGATGAACTATTATTTACGTTATTCCTATATTGACAATTTTATCTAGGGTAGATATAATCATTTTAAATTTCAGATAGAAGCAAACGTGATGAACAAGAGTAGTAAGGTAAACCCCGGGATATTATAATTATAGAGAGCTGCGGGATGGTGCAACGCAGTCGAGGGGACCTGAACTCGCTTGGGAGCGGAATGGTGGAACACGGCGAGTAATCATTCGTCGCAGTCCTGGTAGTGCACACCGGGGAAGTATACCGTTACGTTGACCTCCGTGAGAGGGTAAGCCTGTCAGTCCAGCGTATTGTGAGTTATGGCTGATGGCGTTTGAGGGGTTCTTCTAATGATCCTATGTTTACATAGGTAAGAAGGACAACAAGAGTGGTACCGCGAATGGGTGAACAGCCTGTCGTCTCTTGATTTAAGAGATGACGGGCTTTTTTGTATACACAAATAGATATCAATACAGACCATGATCGGGAGTAGTAAAAGGCTAATGTCTTTCAGAGAGCTGTGGAATTGGTGTGACACAGTGGCAATCCCCTTTGAATCTCGCCCGGGAGTTAATTTTCATGGAACTTTGCTAAGTGCGAGTTCAAAAAGTCAGATGTGAGAACAAACTTTAGATGATGTATTATCTAAGCTTGAACCTTACCTTAAACCTTATCTTATCGCAAGATCGATATTCGATGCCGAATTACTCACTTGGCATACTTCGTGATCATAAGGTGACTTTTTTGAATAACCACTTAGGAAGTGTACATGAGTTCGGTGATCCACCGTTAAAGGGAGATCTTTATGCACACGGTCATACAGCCGGTCATAAAGAACAAAGTGGGGTGCTTAGACAGTCATGTCGATAAGGCACCAACAAGAGTGGTACCGCGGAGGGTGAAAGCCTGTCGTCTCTTATTTATAAGAGATGGCAGGCTTTTTGTGTGTGCTGGCGTTACGTCCTAGGGCCATGACGGAGTGAAGGGAGTGAGGGAACGAGGGTGAGGATGAAGATGAGGATGATGATCGATGGAAGGAAGGGTTGGAGTGAAGGAATGAGTTTGAAGGAAATAAGGAAATGAAGGAAATGAAGGATTGATGTTGAACGAAGGAATGAATGATCAGGGGATTGAGGTTGAATGAAGGAAGGATTGGAGTGAGGGATGAGGTTTGAAGGTAATGAAGGATTGGAGTGAGGAATTAAAGGCTAAAATGTGGTGCTCCTGATGAGCTGAAGATGAATAACAGGAAATTTTCCAGTTAATATCACCTAAATGCTATTAGAAAACCATCTAACTGGAAAATATCCATCTAATTCCGAATTTGAAGCGAAAATAACGGGTAACGGGTTAGATTAACAGGAGAAATTCCAGTTAGACAAAGAATTAGTGGTTTTTACGATAATTTAACGGGAGATTTTCCATGTAAATACGATAGTAATCGGCCACGGGAGAGGGTGAAGGGTGAATCTCCAATGTTCTATTGTTGTTGATGGAACACACATGGCAGCGCGCTCTGAACGCACTATAGTGGAGTAGTGATATCGGGAATATGCTTCTGAGGTGTTTTTTTGAAACGAAGACCTAATCAGAGAAGAAATTAACTCTTCAAAATGGATCATGCTTCCGAAGCTAGTTTTGTTACGAAGAGTACAGCAAAGGAGCATTGCTCACAAAACTTTTAGGAGGTCATAAAATGACAAACCAACCAACATCGCCAAAGATTATTATATTTGATACAACGCTACGTGACGGGGAGCAAGCACCAGGTGCAAGCCTACAGCCCGAGCAGAAAGTGCAACTTGCTGCTAAGCTTGTTGAGCTAGGGGTAGATGTGTTGGAACCAGGATTTCCAATCTCAAGTCCAGGTGAATTTGCGGCTGTAGAGGCTATATCGCGGCAGTTTCGGCAAGTAGAAATATGCGGGTTCGCAAGAGCTGTAAAGGGAGATATTGATGCTGCTGTTCGAGCTACAAAGGATGCGGAAAGTCGTCGAATTCACCTCTTCTTGTCATCATCGGACATTCACTTGAAGTACCAATTGCGTATGAGTCGTAAGGAGGTCGTAGCTAAGGCACGTGAGATGACCGCTTACGCCAAACAATTTAGTGAGCATGTTGAATTCACAGCTATGGATGCTGCTCGTACAGGAATAGATGACCTAATTGAGATCGTAGAGGCTGTGATTGAAGAAGGAGCAACCATGATCAATCTACCAGATACGGTAGGATATGCTTTACCGAGGGAGTATGGAGATATGTTCCGGAAAGTTCGTGAGGGAGCAAGAGGAGGAGCGGGTGTCCTGTATAGCGCTCACTGCCATAATGATCTGGGCCTTGCAGTTGCAAATAGCCTTGCTGCGATTGAGAATGGAGCATCTCAGATTGAAGTGACGGTGAACGGAGTTGGAGAGCGAACAGGAAATTGTGCGCTTGAAGAATTGGTCATGGCTTTGGAAGTAAGGAAAGATTCGCTGAACTATACAACAGGTATATCGATGGAGAAGTTATACGGAGTATCGAAGGCAGTTAGTAGTTCCATGCATTTTCCGATGGCTTATAACAAGCCTATTGTAGGTCGTAACGCATTTCAGCATGAGTCTGGTATTCATCAGGATGGACTTTTAAAGGATCGAAGTACTTATGAGATTATGAGTCCTGAATCACTAGGTATTCCACGTGACATGATTATTCTAGGTAAACATTCGGGTCGACATGCTCTGAAAGATCGTATAGCTAGATACGGAGTTCAGATGAAGGATGAAGAGATGGAAGTCCTTTATGGGTCCTTTAAGGACACTGCGGATCGTTTAAAAGTGGTCACCGATGACTTGCTGCTGAAGATGGTCAGTCATACGACAGGCAAAAGGATTCAGAACTTTGAACTTGGAGAAGTTCAGGTACAATCGGGAAGTGCAGAAGAGCGCATTGCATCTGTCACACTGAGACATCTACATGAAGATCGAGAATCTGTTCATACCGCTGCAGGGAAAGGACCACTGGAAGCACTAATATCAGCGATTAGCCAAGGGATTGATGCAGAGATCGTATTTGGTGATCTGGAGTTACATTCTCTTAGTACAGGTGAAGAGGCGCATGCCGAAGCTGCCGTAACGGTGGTATGGGAAGATAAGACCTATCGAGGGACAGCAATCCATCAAGATATTGTGATGGCTGCCGGTCTTGCATATGTTGCCGCTTGTAATAGCGCTCTTTCAAAATATCCCTCAATTCTTCAGTCTAACGTAGAGATGACTGAGTGATTGCAAGACTGATCGTTCGCGTAACTCCTAGCGCGCGGTGCACGATGGCTGTCAACCACAAGAGTAAGAACAATTAGTCAACAAAACCATTCTTATTTGTTACTTTGGTGGTCTCTATAGAAAGACAAATAAGCTTGTCAAGATGTGGACAAGGTTATCCACATATCCAAGTGGAATTGTGTACAAATAAGCTCGAATAGGAATATATCTAGCTTGAAATTGATTTTGAAACCGTGGATATTATTTTCAAGAAAATTGTGGATAATGTGCATAACTTAGTGGATAAAAGTGGATTATTCGGAAAAAACGCACTAAAACGCAAAAAAATAGCCCTTAGGGCTATTTTTTGTGAGGAGTTATGCACGTTTTACGGGGATAACATTGTGCATAACCCCAAATATATGAAATAAACTTTTTTTGTGTTTCTTATATCATTGCATTTACGAATGTTTTTTGCTTATTCCATAGCAAGGATTTCCCATTCGCTATACACGCTTTCGAGAGCGGTTCTTTTCAAATCGACCTTCTGTTGATGTTCTTGTAGAGCCATATAATCTTGAACAATTTCTGGGAGGGCCATCTTGTTTTCTAGATCAGTAATTTCCTCTTCTAATACATGTATCTCTTCTTCTAATGTAACCAGTCGTCGTTGACGATTACGTTCTTCACGTTTGGCTAATTTCTCCGCTTCGAATGAAGAAGCTCCAGAAGTATCCATAGAATCTAAAGGGATGTCTGATTTCGAGCTTGTTTTTGCCGCAAGAAGTGCCTCTTGTTGTATTTCAGCTAGTTCTTGTTTCTTTTCGGTATAATCATCATAATTTCCTAGGAACTGTTCAGTACCTGTTGGAGAGAGCTCAACAATGCGTTCTGCCATCTTGTTAAGGAAATAACGGTCATGTGAAATAAATAGAAGAGTCCCTTCATAATCGATTAATGCAGACTCAAGCACTTCTCTACTGAATAAGTCTAAATGGTTGGTAGGCTCATCCAGGATGAGCATGTTAGCTTCTAGCAACATGAGTTTAGCTAATGCAACTCGAGCCTTCTCACCCCCACTGAGAGCAGAGATTTTCTTGAGAACATCCTCGCCACTGAATAGAAAGTTGCCAAGTACCGTACGAATACGAGCTTCATCCATATGAGAGTACTCACTCCAGAGCTCCTCAAGAACGGTATTCTTCGAATTTAGATTGGTCTGTTCTTGATCATAATAGCCAATCTTCACTTTCGTTCCCCAATGGATATTGCCGGCAGCAGGTTCGAGTGTACCTAGCATACATTTAAATAAGGTGGATTTCCCAATTCCGTTAGGTCCGATTAAGGCAACGGTTTCTCCTCGACGCATATCAAATGATACATGTTGGAATAAAGGTTCTAACGGATCAAATGCGACAGACAGCTCATTGACCTGTAGGACTTCTTTACCTGACGAATATTCTACTTCAAAAGAAAAGTGTGCCTTCTTCAGATCGCCGAGTGGCTTATCCAATCGATCCATTTTTTCAAGGGATTTGCGACGACTCTGTGCTCTCTTGGTGGATGAGGCGCGTACGATATTGCGTTGAACGAAATCCTCCATACGGGCAATCTCGCCTTGTTGCTTATCGTATTGTTTCATTTGTGATTCGTATTCAGCAGCCTTTAGATCAACATATCGACTGTAATTTCCCGTGTAACGCTTGGATTGATGACGTTCAATTTCAACGATGGTTGTTACTAGACGATCTAAGAAATAACGGTCATGGGATACGACTAATAATGAACCTGAATATGAACGTAAGTAATCTTCTAACCAAGTCAATGTCGCAATGTCCAAGTGATTCGTAGGTTCATCCAGCATAAGTAAGTCGGGAGCTAATAAAAGAATACGTGCTAACGCAAGACGAGTCTTTTGCCCACCACTAAGTGTTGAGATTGGCGTATTAGGTGCAAAATCTCCGAACCCCATCCCATGAAGTACACTGCGGATCTTGGTCTCCATTTCGTAACCGCCATGATCTTTGAACCAATCGGAACGAACTGCATAACGATCTAATAGATCTTGATATTTCTTAGGATTCTCCATCGAAACAGGATCAGCAATTTGACTCTCCATTAAGCGTAGTTCCTGTTCGGCATCGATTAAGGGAGTAAACACGGCTAGCATTTCTTCCCAAAGTGTTCGATCGGATTGGAGACCACTATTCTGAGCAAGATAGCCTATCGTAGTTTCCTTTGCTTTGAAAATTTGTCCTCCATCATGGGATATTTCCCCTGCTAGAATTTGTAGAAAGGTAGATTTACCTGCACCATTTACACCTACGAGACCGACGCGCTCTTTTTCAAGAATCTGTATATTTATACCGTCGAGAACCGGATGAACTCCGTATAGTTTTTTAATTCCAGTAGCTTGAAGTAACATGCGATAGAAACCTCCATCTTTGTTCTTATTTAAATGATAAGAAAGCATTAAGTCTCACATGATCAATTTCATAATCGCTGAGGTATCTAAATCCATTTGCGTATATATGAAAATATTGATCCATGATAATATATTGCTAATATTTCCGATATAACGGATTCTGTTCTTGAAAAAAGGACAGCACGTCCGCTTCTACTTGTTAGTTATTTTACATGAAATGGAGGGATTACGCGACTTCAGTTGCAGGACTTCAGTCCGATCTTGGCGAAAAGAAAGCAACAGTGGTACACTATAGGCAAAACATATGTATACGTAAACATAGAAAAGGCGGCTGAATGGGAATGAACGGGAATAATCACCCATTATCCGATGTTAAAAAAAACTTACGTCTCACTATGACAAAAGCTCGAAATGCATGTTCCAGTATTCAACGTGAGCAGTGGTCTAATGAAGCTATTCGTCATATAACACAAGAGATGGAATCTATGAGAATAAGTCATTTTCTAGTCTATATTCCGTTTCGCTCTGAACTAAATACAAGAAGTTTAATTGAATGGGGATGGAATAAAGGCTTACAAGTACTTGTTCCTAGATGTGATCCTAGAGAGTATTCTATGGAGATCTACCCACTTCGAGATTGGAATGAATTAGAACCAGGTGCTTACGGAATAGAAGAGCCCGATCCTTTGCGTTTAAGCGCTCTTAGACATGATTTTGTTCCAGATGTCATTATTATACCGGGACTGGCCTTTGATAGGATAGGTGGAAGGTTGGGTTACGGCAGCGGCTATTATGATCGATATCTTGAGCGGTTACAGCCATACGTTAATCATAAGAACCCTCCAATTTTGATCGGACTTGGCTATGAAATGCAGGTCGTGCACCAGGTACCCATGGATAGACATGATGCAATGCTAAATATTCTCGTTACTGAGAATGGCGTTATGAATTGCAATAAGGAGGTTTATTAAATGGAATTGACTCATTTCAACGAACAAGGTAGAGCACGTATGGTGGATGTATCGGACAAGGAAGTGACCGCACGGACTGCTGTTGCGCACACTACGGTTACGATGGCACCAGATACGCTTGCGAAGATTAAAGCTGGGTTAATTGGCAAAGGTGATGTACTTGCGGTAGCGCAAGTAGCAGGTGTAATGGCTGCGAAGAAAACATCCGATTGGATTCCAATGTGTCACCCTCTATCACTCACAGGCATAAATATTCATTTCACTGACAATGATCATAATGAACTATACATAGATGCAACTGTAAAGACGACTGGAAAGACAGGGGTAGAAATGGAGGCATTAACCGCCGTATCTGCTACAGCTCTAACAGTGTATGACATGTGCAAAGCGCTTCAAAAGGATATGGTGATTGGACCCACTTATCTACAGTCGAAGAGTGGTGGGAAGAGCGGAGATTATCAACTTAACACTTAAAAATAGAGGGTAGAATAAGAAGAGAAGGAGGCGGGTGATCACATGGTGTGGAAAACAGCGATCTTAACTGCTAGCGATAAAGGATCCAGGGGTGAGCGCGAAGATACGAGTGCCCAGGTCATCCGGGAGTTGGTGGAAGAAGAATTGGGCGGAGAGATCGTAGAATACCGCATCGTCCCCGATGAACAAGATGAGATTATGGCCTCACTCATTGAACTAACCGATTATTTCAGAGCAGATTTAGTGTTAACGACAGGTGGGACAGAACTGGCCATCCGCGACGTTACCCCAGAGGCAACTAGAAAGGTTATTGAACGTGAGGTTCCTGGGATGTCGGAAGCGATGAGGGGAGTAGTAATGCAGCGTAACCCTTCTGCAATGCTCTTCCGAGGTATTTGTGGCATTAGAGGCAGAACTCTCATAGTGAATCTTCCGGGCACTCCAAAGGGCGTACACGAATCTCTAGCGGCGATTATGGATCAGTTGCCTGAAGCACTCCTAATGGTAACAGGTCAATATCGTCAATAGAACGATATATAATGGCGAATTAGTAACGAAAATAGCTGTGTTTATGTGATATAAGTTATGGTATAATTCGTATATTAAATATTGTGTTAGTGTTCGTGTTAGCTGAATTTATAGATTTAACACAAGTACTTAAGGATAGCGATACTGTTTTTAAATAAGGAGGAATTCATTATGGGAATTGGAACTCCAGGTATTATTTTGCTTGTAATATTAGCGTTACTACTATTTGGCCCCAACAAATTACCTGAATTAGGACGTGCTGTAGGACGGACTTTCCGGGAATTTAAAAATGGAGCACGTGACATTATGGAGGATTCAGCTTCTCCACAGAAGACTGAAGTGAAACAAGCTACCAATACTCCGAATGAGTTAGAAAATAAACGCCTTCCAGAATAGTACGTCAGGAGCATACTGACAGATTGATCCCTTCCTGCGGGGAGGGATTTTGTGTTGGCCACAATTGATGTGAAAACCGAGGTGACAAGCATGTCTGCAGTGCAGGATGAGATGTCCATTTTTGAACATTTAGGTGAACTACGTAAAAGAATTATTTATGTGTTATGTGTATTTCTGGGAGGACTTATCATTGGTTTGTTTCTAGCCAATCCTATATATCATTATTTAATTGATGCGGATACGGCCAAGGATTATGTACTTCATGCCTTTTCATTCTGGGATGGTATTGGAATCTACATGAAAATATCCATGGTGATATCGCTAGTGATATCCTTACCTTTTATTGTGTATCAATTGTGGGCTTTCGTAAGCCCTGGCTTAAGGGAAATCGAACGTAAAGCGGCGTTAAGATATGTACCGTTTGTGTTGATTCTTTTCCTACTAGGGATCTCCTTTGCTTATTATATTGTGTTTCCAATGGCTCTGTCTTTTACTACGGCAGTCACCACAAGTATGGGCCTAGAAGAAACGTATGGGATTACGCAATATTTCAGCTTTATGTTTAGTTTAGTGATTCCTCTTGCACTCCTTTTTGAACTACCCCTTGTGGTTATGTTTTTAACCAAGATTAGAATTCTGAATCCATTACGTCTACGTAAAATGCGGAAGATTTCATATTTTGTACTTGTGTTTATAGCCGTGGTAATCACGCCACCGGATTTCATTTCTGACTTTCTAGTGACGATTCCTCTTTTATTATTGTACGAGTTCAGTGTATTCGTATCATCACTGATCTATCGTAAGCAGCTAGCAACTGATGAAGAGATCGAAGCTAGATATCGGCAAGAAGATGACACAGATAAATAGATCTAAGTAGAACGGACTTATTCCATTCATCGGCATGCCTTTCATCTGAAGGGGGTGTCTTTTTTTCTATGGAGAATGTCATTTAGAAGGATAGGGGCATATTTAACAGCGGTATGGATAGAATGTATGAGGGCTTACACATTTTTTTTTGAAAATAGGTACAAAAGACTTGAAAAATGTGCCCAAGTTGAGTATCATAAAAATTGGTTGTTAGCACTGAGGCTTGTCGAGTGCTAATACATATTTCGACAGATGGTACTGTCTCACACAATATACTATTTTAATAAGGAGGCTATTTTTCATGATCAAACCTTTAGGTGACCGCGTACTGGTAGAACCAATCGAGCAAGAAGAAACGACTTCATTCGGGATTGTCCTTCCGGACTCTGCTAAAGAAAAGCCGCAAGAAGGTAAAGTTATTGCTGTAGGTAACGGTGCGGTAAAAGATGGTGCACGTGTTGCTCTTGAAGTAAAAGAAGGCGACAAAGTTCTTTTCTCCAAATATGCCGGAACAGAAATCAAATATGAAGGTAAAGAATATTTGATTATGAAAGAAAGCGACATACATGCAATTGTAGGTTAATCACCTCGAACATAGGAATGCACGAAATGTAATATATAATCCATAAGGAGGAATACATCACCATGGCAAAAGATATTAGATTTAGTGAAGACGCACGCCGCTCTATGCTGCGCGGAGTTGATGCTTTGGCAAATGCAGTAAAAGTAACTTTGGGACCTAAAGGTCGTAACGTTGTTCTTGAGAAGAAATTCGGTAGCCCATTGATTACTAATGATGGTGTAACTATTGCTAAAGAAATCGAATTGGAAGACGCTTTTGAAAATATGGGTGCACAACTTGTTAAAGAAGTTGCTACTAAAACCAACGATGTAGCTGGTGACGGTACAACTACTGCAACAGTTCTTGCTCAAGCGATGATTCGTGAAGGTCTTAAGAACGTTACTGCAGGAGCTAACCCTATGGTTATCCGTAAAGGGATCGAGAAAGCTGTTAAAGCAGCTGTAATCGAGCTTAAGAGTATCGCTAAACCAATCGAAGGCAAACAATCCATTGCACAAGTTGCATCGATCTCTGCTGCTGACGAAGAAGTAGGCGAATTGATCGCTGAAGCTATGGAAAAAGTGGGTAATGACGGTGTTATCACTGTTGAAGAATCCCGTGGATTCGCTACTGAATTGGAAGTCGTGGAAGGTATGCAATTCGACCGCGGTTACATTTCTCCATACATGATTACAGATACGGACAAAATGGAAGCTGTTCTTGAGAATCCATACATCCTAATCACAGATAAGAAAATCACAAGCACACAAGAAATCTTGCCGTTGCTTGAGAAAATCGTTCAACAAGCTAAACCGCTTGTGATCATTGCTGAAGATATCGAAGGCGAAGCACTAGCTATGCTAGTAGTTAACAAATTGCGTGGTACTTTCAACGCAGTTGCTGTTAAAGCTCCAGGATTCGGTGATCGTCGTAAAGCAATGTTGCAAGATATCGCTGCATTGACTGGCGGACAAGTGATTACAGAAGAATTGGGTCTTGACCTGAAGACAGCTACTGTTGATCAATTGGGTACTGCACGTCAAATCCGTGTAACAAAAGAAAACACAATCGTGGTTGATGGCGCTGGAAACAAAGCTGATATCGACGCTCGTGTTAATCAGATCCGCGCTCAATTGGAAGATACAACTTCCGAGTTCGACAAAGAGAAATTGCAAGAGCGTCTGGCTAAATTGTCAGGTGGCGTAGCAGTAATCAAAGTCGGAGCTGCAACTGAAACAGAATTGAAAGAACGCAAACTACGCATCGAAGATGCCTTGAACGCAACTCGCGCAGCGGTTGAAGAAGGTATCGTATCCGGTGGTGGTACTGCACTCGTGAACGTATATAAAGCAGTAAATGCTGTAGACGTGACTGGCGATGAAAGAACAGGCGTAAACATCGTATTGCGCGCTCTTGAAGAACCAATCCGTACAATCGCAGCAAATGCTGGCCAAGAGGGTTCCGTTATTGTGGAACGCTTGAAGAAAGAAGCTATCGGAATCGGCTACAATGCTGCTACTGATGAGTGGGTAAACATGTTCGAAGCTGGGATCGTTGACCCTGCTAAGGTAACTCGTTCAGCATTGCAAAATGCTGCATCTGTAGCTGCAATGTTCTTGACTACTGAAGCAGTTATCGCTGACAAGCCAGAACCAGAAAAACCAGGTATGCCTGATATGGGCGGCATGGGCGGTATGGGCGGCATGATGTAATAAGGGATTAAAACCCTTATGCATCAAAGGGTTTTCCGCATGGGAAACGCCGTTTGACCATATTGTTACTCCATTGTGTAAAAAAAGAGGCATCGGTTGAGTTCGTAAACTCAACCGGTGCCTCTTTTCCTTTTGATTATTCCAAACCTCAAAAGCCAATTGTATTTTGATTGAAACCATTAACTCAACGAAATCGTGGCTTTGCGGAATATTAGGTTTGGTCCAAAGTATATTTATTGTCATTAATGGTTGACAAAAATAACAGTAACATTTATATTTTAGGTAAGCGTTTACGTAGAAAGTATTACATTTCATAAAATAAAAAGTTAACGTTTACATTACTGTTGTAGGACAGGTTGAAGAGGAATTGATATGAACAATCCAACGATCAAAGATGTAGCAAGGAAAGCTAATGTATCTATCGCTACGGTCTCTCGGGTGCTGAATAATCTTCCCGGGTATTCGGACAAAACGAAGCAAAAGGTGAATCAGGTTATTAAAGAAATAGGATACCAGCCTAATGCAATCGCCCGCGGCCTCATCAATAAGCGGACGCAGACGATCGGGGTAATGTTCCCGACTGTATCAAGTTACTTCTCTGCGGACATTCTCCATGGTATAGAAGAGTACGCCAACGACCATAACTACAGCGTCTTTGTCTGTAATACGGATGCGGATGGCAAGCGTACGATGAAATATCTGCATGTGTTACGTGAGAAGCAGGTAGACGGCATTATATTCTCCAGCGAAATGCTGAAGGAAGAGTATTATGAAGTGCTACAAGCGATGAAAGTACCTGTGGTATTGGTATCTACCAAAACGGATTATGCTTCTGTTCCCTACATCAAAGTGGATGATAAGCAGGCAGCATATGATGCGGTGGAATATTTGATCTTAAAAGGTCACCGGGAAATTGCCATGGTTAGCGGATCTGTGACTGATAAAATGGCTGGCATCACGAGAATAGAAGGTTACCAGAAGGCGTTACAGAATTATGGGATACCCTTTAAGGAGTCTCACCTGGTCTTTGGGAATTTCGAGTTTGATGATGGATGTATAGCTATGGAGAAGCTGATTCAGACTGCGCCGGAGGTTACGGCTATCTTTGCAGCGAGTGACGAGATGGCAGTTGCAGTTCTGTCCGTTGCTGCGAGGCATGGTCTCAAGGTTCCAGAAGACATTTCCGTAATCGGTTACGATAATCTGAAGCTTGCTGAAATGGCAGTGCCCCCCTTAACAACAGTGGATCAGCGGCTGTATGAAATGGGGAAATTAGCTACAGGGAAGCTGATTAATATGATTGAGAACGACTGCGTAGCAGAAAGCAGTATTATGCCTCATAAGATTGTTGAAAGACAGTCGGTAAGGAAACTTACCTAAAGTTTTTTTCAATATAACGTAAACGTTTACTATCTGAAATTAAATGGTTATTACGAGAGAGAGGGATCAGAAATAGGAGAAAAGGTTAACACATCAAAAGAACGTAAACGTTTACTCTCAAGAATTAAGTTGAGGGTGAAGGAATAACCACAGATCACAATAACCAACAAATTAATTTTCTCAGGGGGAATAGATGATGAAAAAGGTAATTAAACCTCTTTTAGTAGGCGTACTGGCGATCTCTTTACTTAGTGCATGTGGCAATAATGGTGGTAATTCCGAAGGAGCTTCTGGTAAGACGGTGGAAATTGAATTCTTCCAGAACAAGACTGAAGCTAAAGCTACTTTCGACAAGCTCGTAACCAAGTTCAATGAAGCTAACCCGAACATTAAGGTAACCCAAGTAAATCCACCGGATGCAGAAACGGTTCTAAAGACCCGCGTTGCGAAACAGGATATTCCTGACGTCATCGGAACGGGCGCAACGGATACGTTCTCGACTCTTGCCAAAAGCGGACTGTTTGAGAATTTCACGAATGACCCGCTTATTGAGAACATTCAACCGGTTTATCTGGATATGCTGAAAGGCATGACCGGGCTGACAGAGTTGAACGGCATTCCTTTCTCAACAAATGCTAACGGCGTTATTTACAACAAAGCAATCTTCAAGGAGCTAGGACTTACTGTTCCAACAACCTGGGATGAATTCATTGCAGTTGCCCAAAAGGTTAAGGATTCTGGACAGAACGCCTTTTATCTCACACTAAAAGATGCATGGACATCCCTTCACCAGTTCAACTCACTGGCGGGTAATATCGCAGGCCTTGATTTCTTCTCCCAGCGCGCGGAAGGCAGTGTAACATTCAAGGATACGTATCGTGAGATTGCTGAGAAGCAACTGAAGCTCCTGGACTTTGCTCAAAAGGATATCTACGGCAAGGGATATAACGACGGCAACACCGCTTTTGCCAAGGGTGAGTCTGCAATGTATCTGCAGGGAGTATGGGCTATTCCAGAAATTCAAAAGGGTAATCCGGATATTGAACTGGGTGTATTCCCCTTCCCAAGCACGAATGATCCAGCCAAGAACAAACTCGTTTCCGGTGTAGATACTATACTTACCATTTCTAAGAGTTCGGAGCACAAAGAGGAAGCTAAGAAATTTGTGGACTTCTTACTTCAGCCGGACAATGTGAAGCAATATATCTCTGAGCAAAAAGCATTCTCTGCAGTGACAGGTGTTACACTAGACGATGCTAGTGTTGCTGACCTGACGGAATCATTCAAAAATGGCCATCTCATTGATTTCGCAGATCACTATATCCCTGCGGCTATGAAGTTAGATTCAATCATTCAAGGCTTCTTGCAAGAGAAGGATATTGACGCTTATCTAGCTTCACTCGACACCGAGTGGGACAAAGTTGCCAATCGTAAATAATACAGAGTTGCATTCTATCCTTTAACCTTATATGTCACAGAGACGGATACCGAACTTTAAAAAGGGACGGTACATCCGTTTCTTCTTATTTGCAGTATAGAAGGGAGACACACTAATGGCTAAACGCCGCATCGCCTTTTACATAATGACCATCCCAGCAGTTCTATTGTTCTTTGCCTTTCATACATTTCCTACGTTACAGGGAATCTTTTATGCGTTTACGAATTGGGATGGCTTCAGCGAGAGTTACGGTTTCGTAGGAATCAAGAACTTTGTGAACCTCTTTAAAGATTCAAATGTGATGAATTCCTACCTGTTCACTTTCAAGTATGCCATTATCATGACGATCTTCATTAATATAATCAGCCTGCTTATTGCGCTAGGACTGAACGCTAAGATCAAATTCAAAAACTTTTTTCGCGGCGTATACTTCTTGCCCAACATTCTCAGCGTCCTGATTATCGGCTTTATCTTCAACTACTTGTTCTCCAATGTTTTTACTGTCTGGGGAGAAAAAATAGGTAGTGAATTTCTCTCGCAAAATATTCTCGGAAACGCTGATTGGGCGTGGGTTGGGATTGTTATAGTTGGCGTATGGCAAGGTATCGCGTTTAACACGATTTTGTATTTGGCCGGTCTTCAGACGATACCACAGGATTTGTACGAGGCTTCGAATCTGGATGGTGCAGGAAAAATCAGAGAATTCTGGAACATTACGTTCCCACTTCTGGCTCCTTCCTTTACCATTAACATGGTACTTGCCATGAAGGGCGGACTGATGGTGTTTGATCAGATTGTTGCCCTTACGGGAGGCGGCCCGGGACGCTCTACACAATCGATTGCGCTTCTTATTTATACAGGAGGATTTCAAGGCGGAGAATTTGCCTATCAATCGGCCAATGCCGTCATTTACTTTATTCTTATCGCCGTGATCTCCGTGATTCAGATTAAATTTCTACAGAAACGGGAGATGGACATGTGATGACAAAGAAGACGAACTGGACCATTACTATACTCGTTGCACTGGGCTCTCTGCTCATTTTATTCCCGCTCTATATGACCGTCAGCATCGCACTGAAGAACCCGGCGGAAATGGCTCAATCGATCTTCGCACTGCCAACGGGGTTGCATTTTGAGAATTTCAGTAATGCAATTAAGGCGACGAATTTCTTCAATGCCTTCAAGAACAGTGCCGTTATAACTATTACTTCAGTCGTATTCATTCTGCTGACAAATTCTATGGTGGCTTACGCGATTGCGCGAAATATGAAACAGAGGTTCTTCAAAGGGCTGTATTTCTATTTCATCAGTGCCATGTTCATCCCGTTTCAGATCATTATGTTACCTGTGGTTAAGGTGACAACAGACCTGCATATGAACAATATTATGGGACTGATCATTCTCAACGTCGTATACGGCCTTGCATTCAATGTGTTCGTGTATGTGGGTTATATCCGCTCCATTCCGGTAGAGCTTGAAGAAGCAGCGAACATTGATGGGGCATCGACATGGGGGACATATTGGAAAATCATCTTTCCTCTCCTTGCGCCAATCAGTGCAACGGTCGGAATTTTATCCTGCCTGTCGTCATGGAATGATTTCATGTTACCGCTAATTTTACTGGGAGACCAAGATTCCTACACGCTCCCACTGGTGCAATATGTGTTTCAGGGACAGTTCGGTACCGATTTCAATCTAGCGTTCGCTTCTTATCTGCTGGCCTTATTGCCTATGGTCATTGTGTATCTGTTCGCACAAAAATGGATTATTAATGGTATTACCCAGGGTGCGATTAAATAGTAACCTTACTTCTGGATAGGAGAGAGTATAGATGGAGAGAAAATGGTGGAAAGAAAGCATAGTGTATCAAATTTATCCTCGTAGCTTCAAGGACAGCAACGGGGATGGCATTGGTGACATCAAAGGAATTACTCAAAAGCTGGGTCACTTGCAGGATTTGGGTATTGATGTTATCTGGTTGTCCCCAGTATATAAATCGCCGAATGATGATAATGGTTATGATATCAGTGATTACCGAAACATTATGGATGAGTTCGGAACCATGAGCGATTTCAATGAAATGTTGGAGGAAGCTCATAAGCACAATATCAGAATTATGTTGGATCTGGTTGTGAATCATACCTCGGATGAGCATTCGTGGTTCATCGAATCGCGATCGTCCAAGGATAATCCGTATCGCGATTATTATATTTGGAAACCTGGTAAAGAAGGGAATCCGCCGAATAATTGGGGTGCTTCTTTTGGTGGGAGTGCGTGGGAGTATGATCCATCTACGGATGAGTATTATTTGCATCTATTTAGTCAAAAACAACCTGACTTAAATTGGGAGAACCCGGATTTACGAAAAGAAGTATACGACATGATGATATACTGGCTGGACAAAGGCGTCGACGGGTTCCGAATGGATGTGGTTAACTTTATATCCAAGGATCAGCGATTCCTGGATGGAACGGTGAATGGCAACCCTTATGGAAACGGGGGCCCACATTATACTAACGGGCCCCGCATCCATGAATTTATGCAAGAGATGAACAAAGAAGTGTTATCCAAGTATGATACCATCACGGTTGGTGAAATGCCTGGTGTAAGTTCGGAAGAAGCGAAGTTGTACACAGGCAATGACCGGAATGAGTTAAATATGGTCTTCCATTTCGAACACGTGGATGTTGGCAACGGCAGATTTGGCAAGTGGACACCAGCTCCATGGAAGCTGACGGACTTAAAGACGATCTTTTCCAGATGGCAAGTTGGGCTTGAAGAAGATGGATGGAATAGTTTGTACTGGAGTAATCATGATCAGCCAAGGGCTATTTCACGTTTCGGAAATGACAGTGAAGAGTATAGGGTCATTTCCGGAAAAATGCTCGCTACTTGCCTTCATATGTTGAAGGGAACACCCTACATTTATCAGGGTGAAGAAATTGGGATGACCAATGTTGCATTTCAATCCATGGATCAATACCGGGATATCGAAACTCTGAATGCGTATAGGGATTATATGGAAGGTAATCTTCTTACACCGGACGAAATCATGCAAGCGATCCATGAACGGGGAAGAGATAATGCGCGAACACCGGTTCAATGGTCGAAAGAATCTAATGCAGGTTTCACAACTGGGCAGCCATGGATAGCTGTAAACCCTAATTATAAAGTCATTAATGCGGATGCGGCAGTTGAGGATAAAGATTCAATATATCATTATTATAAAAAGCTGATCAAGTTACGTAAGAAAAATCTTAATATCGTTTATGGAAAATATGAGCTGCTCTTAGCTGATAATGAACAAATATATGCTTTTACTCGAAGCCTGAACGATGAGAAGATACTGATCATATGCAATTTCTCAGAAGAACAAGCCTTGTTTAAACTACCGAATGATATAAAATTTGCGGATAAGAAATTGCTTATTGCGAACTACGAGGTTAATCCGAATGAAGAGATTGCTTCATTTAGCCTGAAACCCTATGAAGCAAGAGTTTATCAATTGAAATAGACGCAGTAATACAGGACAGGAAGCAGGGGTGAATCCCCGCTTCCTGTTTTTATTAGGAGCTTTAGAGGCTCTTGCCCTTGATGGCAAAAAGCATTTGATATGATACTATCCGTAAACTAACAATGAGCAATAAGAATCCAGCCTTACCTGCAACCATAGTCTCGTCCGGGTTGCTGCAAGCGGTATTCCGTCGGCGAGGCCCCGCACCATTTCTTGAATTGTCTGGAGAAATAAAGTGCATCCTGATATCCGACAGAGGAAGCGATCTGCTCAATGGTCAATCGTTCCAGAAGTAGCGTCTTGGCACGTTCCATACGGATATTTTGCAAGTAACCCATCGGTGTTAATCCGGTTTGTTGCTTGAAAATCTTGGATAAGTAAGTGCGGTGATAACCGAGCGAATAGGCCATTTCACCAATAGTGATCGGCTTGGAATATTGTAGATTGAGCCAACGAATGGCATGTTCTACCTGATGCTGTGTTGGATGCTCGAACTCGCTACGGGCGGGAACGGAGCCTTTATGCTTGACCCATTCGGCAAGCAACAGACGTAAATAAGCTTCAGCTCGCAGGTCACATGCCGCATCCCCGGCATGGAGTACACGATATACATTGTGAAACAACATGGTGATGTTACAACTCTTCTTTGACTGTAGCGTAGGAGAATGTGGAGAAATGTTCTGTAGACTCAGCAACTGATCGGCCAAGTCTCCTTTGAAGCCAATCCAGCGGTAGTGCCAAGGGTCCGATTTGTCGGATTCATAACGTACAAGTTCCCCTGGGAAAATGAAAAAGTGATCTCCTGGGCCCAACTCATAATCCCTTCCCAAACAACGAAAGCGTCCTTTGCCCGAAACGACATAGTGAACCAAATGATAGTCTAACACCTGAGGACCAGCCAAATGGGAAGGTTCTGTATGTTGTTGACCAGCGAAGAGCACGACGAGCTCACCCTTGCTGGGAAAAGGATTTATCGCAACCGAAGGTTGAGTATACGACATTATGGTTGTTTCCTTTCTTCCATCCGTTATAAGTTCATTATATACGAGAAACTACAAATCTCCATATAGAAGTGGATTTCATCTATGTGATTATTCCAATGTGAAGTGTAGAGTATATATATAGTAAACGCTATCACACTTAGGAGGTCAATGATGGATAAGATTACATTTCTCGGAGCTGGAAGTTCGGTTTTTGCCAAAAATGTACTAGGAGATTGCATGCTGACGCCTGCACTTCAGAATTTCGAATTAGCGCTGTTCGATATTGATATGGAGCGGCTTAAGGATTCAGAGAATATGCTTAATAATATAAAAAATACATCGGGTAGTACCTGCCGGATAAAAACCTACACGGATCGTAAAGAGGCACTGCGTAGTGCGAAATTTGTGATCAATGCCATTCAAGTGGGAGGTTATGATCCATGTACGATTACTGATTTTGAGATACCCAAGAAGTACGGCTTGCGGCAGACGATTGCAGATACGTTAGGGATCGGCGCCATTTTCCGTAATTTACGGACCATTCCGGTGGTCTTGGATTTCGCCCGTGATATGCAGGAAGTGTGTCCAGAGGCACTATTCTTGAATTACACGAACCCGATGGCGGTGTTAACGAACGTTATGAGTACATATGGCAGTATCCAAACCATCGGTCTTTGTCACAGTGTTCAGACATGTATGCCTGATTTATTAATGAATTTAGAAATGGATACGACAGGCGTACAGACTAAAATTGCTGGAATCAATCATATGGCTTGGCTATTGGAGTGTAAGAGGGATGGTGTAGATCTATATCCGGAAATTAAGCGGCGTGCACGAGAGAAGCAAAAGGACAAGCACAGCGATATGGTACGTTTCGAGCTCATGTTCCGTTTCGGATACTATGTGACGGAGTCATCTGAGCATAGTTCAGAATATCATCCATATTTCATCAAGCGTAACTATCCGGAGCTGATTGAGCGCTTTAACATCCCACTGGATGAGTATCCACGCCGCTGTGTCGATCAGATCGGGAAATGGTCCACGATGCGGGATGACATGGTCAACAATAAAGATCTAAGTCATGTACGTTCGCATGAGTATGCATCCTATATTCTAGAAGCGATGGAGACGGGAATTCCATATAAAATTGGTGGTAACGTGATGAACACGGGCCTAATTACGAATCTTCCAAAAGAGGCCTGTGTCGAAGTGCCTTGTCTAGTGGATCGTAGTGGAGTAACGCCAACGTATGTGGGTGACCTGCCACCGCAGCTTGCTGCACTTAACCAAACCAACATTAATACACAATTACTAACGATTGAAGCAGCGATGAGCCGTAAACGCGAGCATATTTACCACGCGGCGATGCTAGATCCGCATACGGCTGCAGAACTTTCAATCGATGATATCGTTGCGATGTGCGACGATATGATTGAAGCACACGGCGACTGGCTACCGAAGTACGAGTGATAAATATAGTACAATGTTATACCACAATTCAACATCGGTACGGCAACATTGAATGGATCCCCCTTTACGAGTGGTACACCTGTCACAGCAGAAGGTGTATACACTCTAATTGTTACAGCAGGAATTGAGTCAGAAATGGTGCGATTTACGATAGACAAAACTCCTCCGACGAGTAAAATAGTTGTGAATGATGGCAAAGCCTTTACGAATAAATCGAATGTAGTGGTTGAAGTGACACCAGCAACAGGCGTAACCGATATTGCAACTATCAAATATGCAGTCAATGGATCAGCACCAACGACGATTGCTTACAGTAGTAGCTTCTTACTTCCTATAGGAAGTGTCGATGGAGCAAAAGCAGTAACGATACAGCTCATAGATGGGGCAGGAAATGAATCTCCCCCATACACGTCAACCATTACACTACATACGGTAGCCCCAACGGGCACTGTAGTTATTAATAACGGAGATGCGTATACAACAGAGCAAGAAGTAAATCTTGCGATCACACCCGCGGTAGGAGTGACGGATGTCGTGTATGTAAAGTTCTCCGGTGACAATCTGACTTGGTCAGCTAATGAGTTGTATATAGCAGGCAAGACATATACATTTACATTGCCAACAGGGGATGATTACAAGACAGTTTATGTACAGTTTATTGATCATGCAGGCACTGTCGGCTCAGCTCAAGATAGTATTATTCTTGATATGACAGCTCCGATCGTCCAAGGTGTAGAAGATGGAGAGAGCTATAGTTCTTCACGAACAATTACATTTAATGAAGGTACCGCAACATTAAACGGCAATTCCTTTATAAGCGGATCGCCTATAGATGTTGAAGATTCCTATGAACTTATTGTTACAGATGCTGCAGGTAACTCGATTACCATTACATTCAGCATCTTAAAATATAGAGTAAGCTACGATGGAAATGGAGCTACTGGAGGAATCGTACCCATAGATAGTCAAACCTATGAGACTGGGAAAAGTGTAACAGTAGCTAATAATACTGGAAGTCTAGTCAAAACGGGATTTACCTTTAAGGGTTGGAATACCGAAGCAGATGGAAGTGGGACAAATTATGTGGTGAATGATGCTTTCAATATAAGCACAGCTAAGGTCATCCTATCTAAGGTCATCCTATATGCAGCCTGGAATATTAATCATTATACATTGACTTTTGAGTCACATGGAGGAAGTATCGTAGCGACTCAGAATGAATCATACAATGAAACGGCAACTGAACCGAGTGCACCAACGAAGCCAGGTTATACATTTGGTGGTTGGTATAAAGAGACAACATTAACAAACCAGTGGATCTTCTCGAAGGATCTGGTCACAGCGAATACGACGTTGTATGCAAAATGGATGGGTAATAGTTCCTCTGGAAATAATGGAGGAGGTTATATTCCAACAGCCTCACCAACTTTAACGGTGTATTTTGAAACCAATGGCGGGAACGTTATAGTCAATCTATCTGTAGTAAATAATTCAAGGTTAGCAGAGCTTCCAACACCCACTAAGGAAGGATTTATATTTGGAGGTTGGTATCAAGATGTTGCGTTGAACCAAAAGTGGGATATTATAACCGATCGTGTGACAAAAAATACAAAATTGTATGCGAAATGGATTGCAAACACTTCCCCAGATCCAAAGCCGACTTTGAGTTTTAATGACACTTCGGGACATTGGACACAAAGAATGATTGAGGAATTAGCTAGTCAAGGTATGATTACGGGGTATCCAGACGGCTCGTTCCAACCGAATGAATCAATCCAGAGACAACATATGGCCCTGATATTCATGCGTGCTTTTGAGTTCGAACCAATACGTGAGGCGGTAGCTTTTTCTGATGTATCACCAAGCCATCCGTACTATAAAGCCATTACTTTACTACAACAAGCAGGAATTGTAGATGGATCCGATGGTAGATTTAATCCAAATGAACCCGTGACACGTGCAGAGTTTGTCGCAATGATATATAGAGCATTGAATCTGACAAAGTAAAGAGGAGTAAAAGAAAGGCTCTTCTAGCGAAGGTTGAACTGTGACCGTATTTGTGGAGAGTTGGAAAAAGAAGACCTTTCTTAGTCAGTGAGTAGATGACTTCTGAATTTATCAGGAGTCATCTTTTTTAATGCCCATTTGCAACGTTCAGAATTATTGAAATCCATATAGTCATTGAACTACTCTCTTGGTCTGAATTCGGTAATCGCTTGGAGTTAGACCGCAGCTCCGGCGGAAACTTTGAGAGAAATAGCTTTGAGAGGAAAATCCAGTAGATTCCGCTACTTGTGAAATAGAAAGATCCGTGGTTTCTAATAGCTCCTTGCTCGCACGAAGCCTGACCTCAATTAAATAGTTAATGGGCGACATGCCATAGAACTTCGCAAACGTATGTACTAGATAATACTTACTGAGATGTGCCTTTTCTGCCAGATAGTCAAGCGAGATCTCCTCCGCAAAGTTCGAGTCGATATACCGCTTGATCCGACTACATACTTTGTTAGCCCTTTGGGTAGCCACGACGGAGAATGGATGACCAGAGCTTCTCATTAAAATAATGATAACAACCTCGAGTAAGTTTTGACAGATGGCTTCATAATTTTCATCCTTGTTTTCTGTTTCCCGAAGCATTGCTTTGAAATAGAAGAATAGCTCATCTCTCTGATTTCGATAATTGATGATCTCATGATTCCGGCTACCACTTCGATCCCCGAAGTCAAAGCTTAATCCCTCAACTCCAAGCACAACATACTCTAGAGGATCGCTACTAACAGATACCTCGGTATGCTCCACGTTCGGGTTCACGATGACAAGATCGTCCTGTTGCACGGGATAGATTTCGTTCTCTACAATGAAATTCCCACGTCCGCTTCGAACGTAAAACAGTTCTGAGAAATTATGAGAATGGCGCATGCTGTACCAATCACCTTCATAAATTGCGGAACTGACATAGATCAATCTAGCGGCGATCTCTCCACGTCCCTCTCCGGGCAGCCAATAACGTACATTTCCCAAATCGAGTCAGTCCTCTCCAATTATATAAGTTTACTTTACCACATCCACTAGACTTCATAATAATGAATTGGAATAGTTTTCAATTTATATATTTGTAATAAAAGCAAGATATATAAAATGAACGGCAACATGTATGTAGAAATAAAGCGGTTCCATGGGATAAGATAAATGAGTAGAGAGACTCACTTATATGCGATTACAAAGCACTAATCAAATGATAAATGCGGAGGGGTATTATGAGAAAAATTGTTAGCCTTACACTTACAGCTGCACTGACTATTAGCCTTACAGCCTGTGGCAGTAATTCTGAAAGTGGTTCTAATTCCACACCAGCAAATTCCTCCAATAAGCCAGCGAGTTCAACTCCGTCTGCTGAATCTCGTACTCTTAAGTTAGCTGCTTTAGAAACCGCTTATGGATCTGATGTATGGAAAGAGATTACAGCAGGATTTGAAAAAGCTAATGCGGGTGTGAAAGTAGAAACTACGATTGACAAAAGTCTTGAAGATGTCATTGGACCTAGTATGAAAACAGGAGACTTCCCTGACGTTATCCATCTTGCAGTAGGTCAGCCCAAAGGATTGACAGAAACCTTTATTAAAGATAATAACATGACTGATCTTACAGACGTGCTTTCGATGACGGTTCCTGGTGAGAGTGTTACTGTGAAGGATAAAATTATCCCTGGGTTTACGGATACAACCATTACGAATCCTTATGGGGATGGCAAGACCTTTCTGATGCCAATGTTCTATAGTCCAACGGGACTGTTCTATAATGCTGGCTTACTTGAGCAGAAGGGCTGGGCCGTTCCTACCACTTGGGACGAAATGTGGGCATTAGGCGACAAAGCTAAGGCTGAGGGAATTGCATTGTTCTCTTATCCAACTACGGGTTACTTCGATTCATTCTTCTATGCATTACTTAACGAAGTGGGGGGTCCCGAATTCTTCACTAAAGCGATGAATTACACGGAAGGTGTATGGCAATCACCAGAAGCAACGCAAGCTTTTGATATTATCAATAAACTTACGACGTACACTGAGAAAACCGTTCCAGCCAATGGCAATAAAGATAACTTTGTTAAAAACCAACAGCTTATTTTGGATAACAAGGCTCTCTTCATGCCAAACGGAACTTGGGTAGTAGGTGAAATGGCTAAAGCCCCTCGTGCAGAAGGATTTAAATGGGGATTCACGGCTCTTCCAGCTGTAAAAGAGGGCGGGGATCGCTTCTCCTATACCTTCTTTGAACAAATCTGGGTTCCTGCGAAGGCTGAGAATGCAGATCTAGCTAAACAATTTATTGCATATCTTTATTCCGATGAAGCAGCTGCTATTTTTGCTAAAGTAGGCGCAGTTCAACCGATTAAAGATATGGCTAGTAAATTGGACGGTGACAATAAACTCTTCTATAGCATCTATGACACAGGTGCAAAAGCGGCTATGGGTGCATTTGCTACAACCGATCCTGTGGAAGGTGTAAGCATCTCGGATACGGTATTTGGTACACTGGATTCCCTTGTGACAAAAGCTAAGACACAAGCTGAGTGGGTTGAATCCATTACGAAAGCAAGCGATGCATTACGTGGGGCGTTGAAATAAATAAAGCCAATCAATCTATGAATAATGGTGGCATGCGAAAGCTGCCACCGTTATTTTTACCTTAGGAAGGAGATAGATATATGGACATCAAGAAAGGACAAGGGCGTTTTATTTTCTTCTGTCTTGCTCCCGCCGTAATCCTATTCATAGTTTTTCTAATCATACCAACGATCGATGTATTTCGAATGTCCACTTACAAATGGGGTGGATATACAGATGAGAAGACCTTTGTAGGGCTGCAAAACTTCACGAAACTTTTTCATAGTGATAAATTCTATCAAGCGTTTCAGAACAGTCTTTTACTTATCATATTAGTTACCATTGTTACCTTTGCTTTTGCACTTGTGTTCGCATCGATGCTTTCTCGTGAAAAGATTAAAGGGCAAGATTTCTTACGAGTCGTCTTCTACATTCCGAATATATTGTCTGTTGTCGTTATCAGTGCCATTTTCTCGGCAATATATGATCCGAATAGCGGACTGCTAAATGCATTCTTAAATTTATTCCGTAGCGCAACGTCAGACCCTACACTGTGGCTGGGCGATCAGAAAATCGTTATTTTCTCCCTCGCAGGTGCTATGATCTGGCAGGCTATCGGTTATTACATGGTTATGTATATGGCTAGTATGGCGAATGTCCCTGAAAGTTTATATGAATCTGCTGAACTCGAGGGTGCTGGGCGGATGCATCAATTCTTCACCATTACGATCCCGTTAATCTGGACGAATATTCGTACCACGCTTACCTTCTTCGTCATCAGTACGATCAATATGAGTTTCCTATTCGTGATGGCGATGACCGGAGGGGGACCTGATGGCTCCACTGAGGTATTCCTGAGCTATATGTACAAAGAGGCTTATACCAACTCCTCGTATGGTTACGGTATGGCAATCGGTGTTATTGTGTTCCTGTTCTCATTCGCACTAGCGGCTATCCTGAACGCAGTCACCAAACGCGACCATTTGGAATATTAAGGAGGCGACAACTTGAAGAATAATAAACTCGCACATCATGGCGTCAGCGATAAGTTCTATAAGGGCTTCATCTATGTTGTACTGTTCGCACTAGCAATTATCATTATCGTCCCTGTAGCTTGGGCGTTCATGGCCTCCATCAAACAGGATATAGAGTTCTACGCAAGTCCCTGGGCGCTTCCGAAAGGATTCTATCTACAGAACTTTGCGGATGCTTGGCAAAAAGCGAAGATGGGCAGTTACATGCTCAACTCCGTTATCGTAACAGTGATTGCGATTGGCCTTTTACTCGTCATTGCATTACCAGCAGCTTATGTGCTGGCACGGTATAAATTCAAAGGAAGCGTCATCTTGAATTTGATGTTTATGGCCGGTTTATTTATCAACGTGAACTATATTGTCGTTCCGATCTTTCTCATGCTTAATAACGGCGACAAGGTTGCCCGTACTCTTTTCGGACACCCGATATTCCTGAATAATTTATTCGTTCTAGCAATTGTCTATGCTGCAATGGCACTTCCTTTCACAGTCTACCTATTGTCGGGCTATTTCAAATCATTGCCCAGGGAATATGAAGAAGCAGCTTCTGTAGATGGTGCAGGCTATTTCCGAACGATGGTACAGATTATTATGCCAATGGCTAAACCTAGCATTGTGACTGTTATCTTGTTTAATTTCCTTTCTTTCTGGAACGAATATATCATTTCGATGACTTTACTAACAAAGCCGGGATTTCGAACGTTGCCAGTCGGTTTAATGAACTTGATGGCCGCTCAGAAATCAGCCGTCCAATATGGTCAAATGTATGCAGGTCTAGTACTAGTAATGCTGCCAACCCTTATTCTTTATATTCTGGTTCAAAAGAAGCTAACCCAAGGCATGACCATGGGCGGGCTGAAAGGTTAAGGTGCTACTTATGGGTGAATCCATGCGGAATTTGTTGCGTCATTTGTTGATACTAATTGTCTTTATCTTCGCTATAGTACTCGTTATTATTGGGCAAAAAAATATTGGTGCACCCGGGCTCGGAACGATGCTACTGGGATTAGCACTTCTAATAGGTCTTCTCTGGTTCTATAATCGCAAATATAAATAAAAGGAGTTATACAACATGAAAAAAGGACGGGTCACGATTCCTACGGATCTAGATGTTATTCCTCAAACAAAAGAAGTCATGAAGCGATGGGGCGCAGACGCTATACGCGATTGCGATGGTACGGACTTCCCCGCAGAATTGCGTGATATCGATGCCAAGGTGTATTCCACGTACTATACGACTCGTAAAGAAAATGGATGGGCACAAGCAAATCCGGATGAGATTCAGCAGATGTATCTTATGACACCTTTCTATACCGCTGAGCAATCTAGTCTTGCTATCCCTTTAATGAAGGGGCTTTATCCAGATATGCTGAAGGTGAATACTCGTGACGATATCACACGTTGGTGGGAAGTCATCGATCGAACCACAGGAGAGGTCATATCCACTGAGCAATGGAACTATAGCGAAGAAACGGGGAACGTCATTATTCAAGCGATTCCCTTCCATGATTATACGGTTAGTTTTCTAGCCTATATCATGTGGGATCCCGTACATATGTACAATGCAGTCACGAATGATTGGGACAACGTTGATCCTCAGATAACCTTTGATGTTCGTCAACCCAAGACGCGTGAGTTCACGATTCAACGATTACGGCAATTTATCGAAGAACATCCCTATGTTAATGTCATTCGTTTCACGACTTTTTTCCATCAGTTCACACTCGTCTTTGATGAGCTAGCACGCGAGAAGTATGTTGATTGGTATGGATATTCCGCATCCGTTAGTCCATATATTCTTGAGCAATTTGAACAAGAAGTTGACTATCCGTTTAGAGCTGAATATATCATTGATCAGGGTTATTTTAATAATAACTATCGTATTCCGACCAAGGAGTTCCAAGACTTTCAGGCATTCCAACGGCGCGAGGTTGCTGTACTTGCTAAGGAATTAGTCGATATTACACATGAATATGGGAAGGAAGCGATGATGTTCCTTGGCGATCATTGGATTGGTACCGAACCGTTTATGGAAGAGTTCTCAACCATTGGGGTAGATGCTGTCGTTGGTAGTGTAGGGAATGGTTCTACACTTCGGTTGATTAGTGATATACCAGGCGTGAATTATACAGAGGGACGTTTCCTACCTTATTTCTTCCCTGATACATTCTATGAGGGTGGAGATCCTGTACGTGAAGCCAAAGTGAACTGGGTTACTGCAAGACGTGCCATCCTCCGCAAGCCGATTGATCGAATTGGGTATGGGGGATATCTGAAACTAGCACTAGATTTCCCAGATTTCATGGACTACGTTGAGAGCGTGTGTGATGAATTCCGTACGTTGTACGATAATGTACAAGGAACAACACCCTACAGTGTCAAAACGGTTGCGATCCTCAACTGCTGGGGTAAAATGCGTGCATGGGGTAATCACATGGTTCATCATGCACTCTATCAGAAACAGAATTATAGCTATGCAGGGATCATAGAGACGTTATCGGGTGCACCATTTGATGTCAAATTCATCAGTTTTGAAGATATTAAGAAGGATCCCTCCATTCTTAAAGGAATCGATGTCATCTTGAATGTAGGGGATGGCGATACGGCGTATACCGGAGGGGATTGGTGGCTGGACACAGACATCGTAACAGCAGTGAAGCAATTTGTTCACGATGGTGGTGGATTCATCGGGGTAGGCGAACCCGCAGCTCATCAAGCGAACGGAAGGTACTTTCAGCTTGCAAGCCTCCTTGGTGTAGAACAAGAACGTGGTTTCACCCTCGGTTATGATAAATACAACTGGGAAGAGCAAGATCATTTTATTACAGAAGATTGCGCTGTAGACTCAGATGGAAAGAAGATCATCGATTTCGGTGAAGGTAAGAAGAATATATTCGCTCTCGAAGGCACCACGGTCCTCCGTCAGGTTGATAAAGAAGTTCAACTCGCAGTGAATGAATTCGGTCGTGGACGAGCCGTATATATAAGTGGATTGCCATATAGTTTCGAGAACAGTCGTCTGCTTTACCGTGCGATCCTCTGGAGCGCTCATAGCGACCACGAGCTCAACCGCTGGCTGAGTGAGAACTATAATGTTGAGGTTCACGCCTATGTTAAGAATGGTAAATACTGCGTTGTTAACAACACTTATGAGCCACAGGAAACCGTCGTTTATCGTGGTGATGGTTCTAGCTTCTCCCTCAAGCTCGAAGCGAATGAGATTAAGTGGTACGAAATCTAAACATATGAAAACCAAAGAATAGCACATCACTCATGCGCTATTCTTTGGTTAATGCGCTATATTACATGGTCTAATCTTACATGGTACATATCATGCCAAAAGAACCTTCAGAACATCTCCTGAAGGTTCTCTTTATAGTTAATCTCTACAATTTGACCCAAGCAACGAGACCATCGGGTTGGTCGGGGTTGATGCCCTGACGATCGGCACTTGTTAAAGCGACGATTTGGGGAATGAAGATAAATGGAATACCTTGCACAGCAACATCTAATCGGTTGTCGGAGATGACAGCTAGATCGACAAGTTCTGCAGCTATGGCCTCCGCATGATCAGCGAATGCGATAATCGTGGCACCTCTGTCTTTAATGTCACGCATCAGGTTGCGCTGATGTTCAGTGCCATTGCCAGTGATCGCTGCGATGACAAGTGTATCGGGACCCACAGTTACCATCGGACCATGACGAACGTCCAAGAGGTGGTAAGAATGTGCTTGCACCTTCGCAATTTCAGTTAAAGCGATAGCACCTTCGGAAGCGAGACCTTGAAGTTCGCCATCAGCAAGCACAACGGCATTAGTCCATGCAAAGTCAGCTACTTTACGAATATCATTTTCTATACGTGCCATGTAGGCTTCACCTTGGTCGATCGCCTTCTGGATATCAGCGATAACAACTTCATCGTTGCCGAGGAAGGCGGTCAACATTAGATTGGCTACATAAAGATTGGTTACGGTACGAGTCTGACAGACACTATGGTCAAATGCCCAAGGTAACTCTAGCGATAAATGTGCCTTTTTCGAAAGTGGAGAATCCTTTACGCAGGATAGTGTTAGTACAGCAATAGGCTTATCAGTCTGGAGCAATCGAAGTGCCTCAACTACTTCACTTGTGCTACCCGAACGTGACGGGGCAACCAAGAGAGTATTCTCTAACATAGCCTTGTAACGCTCAGGGTTTAGCATGAGATCGCCACCGGCTAATGCACTTGCCGGAAGTCCTGCACGTAGACGAGTAGAGAATGCAGCGGATTCACTTAAGCAGTAGCTTGATCCGCAGCCAACAAAGGTAACGGAAGTGATGGATTTTGATTTCGCAAAGGAAACAATTTCTTGTCTTTTAGATAGCATGTAGTCATAGGTTTGTTGTAAGGCCGTATATTGTTGTTTAATTTCGCTATAAGTTAGGCTCATGGATAATAACCTCCTAAATAATGTGTTTACCTAATGTGAGTGTAATGCAATTCTTTTATTATTTCAATCATAAAAAAGAAAAATAAAATCAAAAGTTAATTAAACTAGTCAATATTCACCTTTTTAAATGGGCATATTTCTGTATTTTTATTAATATAATCAAAAAAAGATTGATAAAATCAAATATTACGATTATTATAATCATGAAATGAAATAAAACATCAAATTGTTTTTGCCACATATAAGGGAGAAATGTTGATGCAGCATAAAAATACTGAAATTTATAACGCGCGTATTCTAACACCGGATGGCTGGATTGAGAAGGGTAGCCTACTGATCAGGAATGGAACCATTTCACGAATATCAAGTTCTTCTGAAATGCGTGTAGAGGATGAGAGCGAAGACCATGAACGTGTAGATGCCTGTGGAAGGATTTTGCTACCGGGGTTCATCGATATTCATGTTCATGGTGGTGGTGGGTACGATGTCATGCTGGGAAGTGTAGAGCATATTCAAGGTATGTGCAGATTTCATGCTTCTAATGGAACGACTTCATTACTAGCGACGACACTTACTGCGACACATGAAGAAATCGTTGCGGCTCTGGAGTGTGCTGCACAATCGATGAAGAGAGCACGTGAACCAGATGGAGCTAACTTATTAGGCGTCCATCTGGAAGGGCCGTTTCTGAATGTAGCTAGATGTGGGGCACAGAATCCAAATGATCTCCGTGAGCCATCTATTGAAGAATTTGATGTCTTCTGGGCTGCTTCGAAAGGAATCATCAAGCTCATGACGATTGCTCCTGAACTGAACCATGCAGAAGAAGTCATCCGTCATGCTGTACATAAAGGAGTCGTTATCTCCTTGGGACATACGGATTCCGACTTCGAAACGATGCAACGGGCAACGGAGTGGGGTGCTACACAAGTTACACATCTCTTTAACGGGATGAAGCCTTTACATCATAGAGAACCAGGTGCAGCCGGTGGATCACTGATGTTAGATCAATTAGCAGTTGAGCTGATTTGCGATGGTATTCATGTACACCCTAGTCTGATCCAATGGGCTTTCAACATAAAACCAGAGGGAAAAGTTCTTCTGATCACAGATAGTATGTGCGCGGCAGGATGTCCGGATGGAGAATACGTGCTTGGTAAGCTACCGGTCATTATGAAACAAGGCAAGGTGTATTTGAAACAAGAAGATGGAACAGAAGGTGGTCTAGCAGGAAGTTCTCTAACGATGATTGAGGCTTTGGCTAACGCAGTTAAGTTTACAGGAATGGACATTGCAGATCTTGTTCCTGCACTAACCATTCATCCTGCTACACAGATTGGTGTTCACCATGCTAAGGGAACCATTGAGCTGGGTAAGGATGCAGATTTAATCATAGTGAATGAGCATTTCCAAGTGTGTCACACATTTGTGCAAGGCTATCAGGTATACGCTCGTGCGGACTATATTGAGTAGTTGGAAGCGGGAGAGGAGGGATTTCTATGAAATATGTAGCTGGTGTCGATGTTGGTGGTACCAATATTGAGTGCGGCATATTGGATGAACTCGGCAATGTCCTTGTTAAACGTAAATATCCAACCAAGCCTGAAAGAGGCGTAGAGGCTATTCTTGCGAGTATCGCTTTAACGCTTGAACAGCTTGGAGAAGAAGTTGGAATCGCTATTGAGGATATCGAAGTTATTGGTTTAGGGATTCCAGGGCTTGTGGATCCTGAGGCAGGTATTAGTCTTCGGGCAGTTAATCTGAACTGGAATCAAGTACCTGTGGCGGCAAAACTTAAGGATCTTACAGGTAAGCCTGTCTTTATAGATAATGATGTCCGCATGTATGTGTATGGAGAAGCAGTTGCAGGTGCTGGTCGCGGTCATGATTACGTATACGGTATTACCATTGGCACGGGGTTGGCCGCTGCGTTTGTACAACGTGGAGAATTACATCGTGGACACCGCTTCATGGCGGGCGAGATCGGACATGTGCCCATCGATCATGAGAACTATGCTTGCGGCTGTGGAAGAATCGGATGTCTCGAGACGATTGTATCGGCAACGGGGATTGCTCGACAAGCTCAGACGCGAATGGAACAAGGCGAAGCTAGTCTACTTAGCGAGTGGTTTACTGATGTGAAGGATATCCGTTCAAGCGATGTTTCTCGTGCGTGTCTAGCAGGCGACGAATTATCGCGCGATGTACTTGAACATACGGGACGTGCACTCGGGCGTGCACTGGCTTGGGTCGTACCGACGCTCTCGCCCGACGTGATTGTTATTGGTGGTGGCGGGGCATTAGCTGGCGAACTTATTTTTGAACCGATGACAGATGAATTAAATCATAGATTACTTCAGGATTATCGCAATCATTTTACGATTAAGAGTGCAGAACTTAGTGACGATGCCGGCATTATTGGAAGCGCTCTGTGGGCATCACATCAATATAAACAAAGGAAGAGAATTACGACTATATAGCCATTTTATCTGAAAAAAATCTTAGGAGGAACTTATTATGACACTTATCTCATCCACTGAAATGCTACAGATCGCTCGTAGAAATAAATACGCTGTTGGTGCTTTCAACGTTCATACATTAGAAATGCTTCAAGCGGTTGTTGAAGCAGCAGTTGAGACTCAGTCTCCACTCATCATTCAGTCAACGGTTGGAACCGTTAAACACTTAGGGCCTGATTACATTGCGGAAGCTGCAAAAGTTGCTGCTGATCGTACTGGACTACCCATTGCTTTGCACTTGGACCATTGTACCGATTTCTCCACGATTGTTCAGTGTATCCGCGCAGGGTATACGTCGGTGATGATCGACGCTTCTATGTTTGCATTTGAAGAGAACGTAGAACGCACGCTTAAAGTCATGGAAATTGCACTTGCCGCAGGTGTAAATGTGGAAGCGGAACTTGGTAAAGTGGGTGGCGTTGAAGATGATATCGTTGTAGCTGAACACGAGGCGTTGCTCGCTGACCCTGAAGATTGCCGATTGTTTATTGAACGTACAGGTGTGCATACATTGGCGCCAGCCATCGGTACCGCGCATGGTATTTATAAAGGAGAACCCAACATTGATTTTGATCGTATTGCCAACATTGCTGAGATCGTTGATGTTCCATTGGTTCTACATGGCGGTTCGGGAATTCCAGCTGAGCAAGTGAAGAAGGCAGTAGCGCTAGGTATGTCTAAAATGAACGTAGCTACAGAATTGCGAATCGCATTCTCTAATGCAATTAAAGATGTATTCTCTGTTAATGCGGAAGAGAATGATCCTCGTAAATATATGGTTCCTGCTAAAGAAGCTGTGAAGCGTCTTGCGATGGAGAAGATGGAACTTTGCGGATGTATCGGAAAAGCCGGCGATCTTCGATGATTACAACGGTCACGCTAAATGCGGCCATAGATAAAACGTACTATGTGAATTCGCTTGAGCTAGGCGGTGTGCAACGTGTCGCCCGGCAAATGGATGAGCCAGGTGGCAAAGGTAATAATGTTGCCAAAGTCATCACACTACTCGGTGGCGATGTTACGGCAACTGGATTTGTTGCGGGTAGTAGTGGTTATTTTATAGAAAGTAGCTTACGCAATCGGGGAATTCAAACGTCCTTTGTTCATGTAGCGGGAGAATCACGCGTGTGTCTGAATATCATTGATGAGTCCAATGGAACCTCGACAGAGTTACTTGAACAAGGACCCACAATCGATGACAATCACATTGCGGAGATGAAAGAGACGATACACAGACTTGCCCTGCAATCGAGTGTTATGGTGCTATCCGGCAGTTTACCGCAAGGATCGCCAGCGGATCTCTATGCTGATCTTATTGGGATCATTCAGTCAACTAAGGCACGCGTATTCTTGGACACTAGTGGCGCCGCACTGAATAGCGGACTGCAAGCTCGACCACATTTCGTGAAGCCGAATGAACATGAGCTAGCTGGATGGCTAGGACAAGATCAACTGCAAGAGAATGAATGGGCTGAGGCCGCGCAGAAGCTAGCAGCTGAGGGGATCGCACAAGTATGCGTTACATTGGGTGACAGGGGAGCTATTGCATTCATCGATGGACAAGGGTACCGTGTCATTCCACCAACCATTCATGCCATAAATACGGTTGGTTGTGGCGATTCATTTGTTGCAGGTATGGCGTTCGCAGAAGAACGTGGCGATTCTCCTATAGAGAAGCTACGCATCGCTTCTGCGGCAGCAGCAGCGAATGCCATGTCTGACCAAGCAGGACATATTGACTATAAGCTTTTTCAAGATTACGTTAAGCAGATGCAGGTCGTAACCTTATAATGTGCATCGTTGCTCCTGATATTGCAATTGACTTCAGCCTACTTGCAATTTAGTCTTCCATCCTCCAATATTAGGATTAGAATGGATGAGAGGCTGTCATCAAAGGAGAGAGTTATGGAATATTCAAAGGGCGAGCTACGCAGATTGAAAGCTCTAGAACTCATTAAATTGCACGGCAAAATATCAATTCAAGAAATAGTTGAATCTATTGGCTGTTCCGAAGCTACCGCAAGACGTGATCTAGACTTATTGGAGAAATCAGGGCAAATTATTCGTACCATTGGAGGAGCCATCTATGAAGGGGCACTCATGCAATCGGTATCCGAGTTGCCTTTTGCAGATAAACGTTTTTTTCAGCGGCAAGGTAAGGAAAGAATCGCCGAAGTAGCTGCGAAGCTAGTGGTAGAAGGCGATATTGTATGCCTAACGGGAGGAACAACAACGTTTTTCATTGCTAGAGCATTGAAGCAGCATCGCAATATTACGATCGTCACCAATGCCGTGAACATTGCTTCTGAGCTAGCGGATGCAGATGGAGTTCAAGTAGTTGTTATTGGTGGTATCATGCGTGCTAAGAGCTACGAGCTTAGTGGTCCACTTGCGGAAAGTGTCATCGACAAAATCAACGTGACGAAGATGTTTCTAGGGGTAGATGGCGTTTCACTAGGTCACGGTTTTACGATGCATTCTGAGCTGGAAGCTCGCATTGCCCAACTTCTGATAGAACGTTCAAGCGAAGTATATGCCGTATTTGACGAAAGTAAACTTGAGAAAAGCGCTCTGTTTACGATTATCCCATTGCATCGGGCAACGGGAATCATTACAAACAAGCAACCAGAGGGATGGTTCGAAGAAGCATGTAAAGAGCAGCAGATTGCGATTCATACAACGGTTGAAGATGTTGCTATTAACCATAAATAAAAGTTTATTGTAAATTAAACATCTTTACCAGAATTGCATGTAGTCTGATATACTAATTGAGTACAATGGCATAAGGGCGGTCGGCTAATCTCCCGGAAGGGAGGTGATGCTAATGGAGGTATACCAAACTTTGACGCTTATGATTTCATTTGCGACATTGGTTGTGTTAATACTTTCTTTCCATAAAAGGAAATAGACCGCCCCAGTAAGGATTCGGTCTATTTCTGATCACCTTGCAAGCCAACCGCTCTTAGTGCGGATTGTACTGAAGAGTCGTGTTCGCGCACGGCTCTTTATTTAAGTTTATCTTATCATAGTCAAAATAATACATCAATAAAGTAAAAAGGGCATAGAGAAAAGACCATACCTGAATTGGGCACAGTCTGATATAATAATTGAGTGCAACACACCTTGAGTGGGTGGCTCTCTCCGAAAGGAGGTGAGGCCATGAACATTTCGTTCGGTGAATTGATAGCTTGTGGGATCTTTTTGATCGCGCTGTTAACATACATCGAAAAACGAAAATGACCCACTCATTGGTATCCGCCAGTGTGGGTCATTTCTTAGAGTAACACTTATCCGAGGGATGCTCCACTCAAGATGTTTGTGCTGAAGACGGTTGGTGGACCGTCTTTATTTAAGTTTATCTTAGCACAGTCAAAATAATACATCAATAAAGTAAACATACATATTATGCGTCAAAGGGGAACAAGATGATCCGTAACTTTAGAAACAGTATCAAAATGAGAATCATGGTGTCATTTCTTGTTGTATTAATTCTACCTACAGCCAGTATCAGCATTAGTTCGAATTTAATTTCCAAATCCCTATTGAAGGATCGAGTAAGTGAATCTTTCATGGATAACCTGTCATACCTTGGACAATCGCTCGAGTTCGACATGCGGGAATGGGAGCGTATCATCGATTCGTTACAAGTGAACCATACGATTGAATCGATCTTTGCGTCCAAATATCAAAGTGAGGTGGATTACTTTTTCGATGTCAAAGAAGCAGGGGAAGTATTTGATGATTGGGCGTATGCTTCCAACATGTATAAGTATATTTCCTCGCTAGTTCTTATAGGAAGTAACGGGAAAATTATCCGATATGGTGAAGATGTAGGTCATTTAGACGTGGATAAACTCATCCAAAAGGATTGGATGCCGAAATTGGAGAAGTCCAACGGAGAACTGGTATGGCTAGGAATCCACGAAAACTATGCTGATTTTCATTACCCCAATCCCTATGTCATTTCACTGGCCAAGCGTTTGAAATATGGAAAGAATGACGTAATCGTATATATGAGCTTTAAATCGCAATTTTTTTTCGACAAGCTTAATACGAAGCATGATCCCAACAACAACTTGTTCTTGCTGGACACACAGAATAAAATTGTTTACAATCGCGAATTGAACAATATCAACCAGCGATATGAGAATACCCTGAATATTCAGGGTAAGGGTTATTCTGTGCTGACAGATTCCAATGGTAATAAGGAGCTAGAGGCAAAGTTTCCCCTTTACACTACAGGCTGGAGTATTGTTGAGACCATTCCTTTAGATGTATTAACAGAAGGGTCTTCGTTAATCTTTAAGGTGACGATCATTGTATTTCTGTTATCATTTCTTATTTCGGGGATCGTATGGTATATTATTGCCTCAAAAATTGTTAATCCGATCCAGCAACTTGCGAGAGTGATGAGAAGGGTCCAGGGGAACGAGGGTGCCGTGATTACGGTGACGGATCGAAAAGATGAAATCGGGCAGTTAACCCATAGTTTCAACTATATGATGATGCGCATTGAACGCCTGCACCAAGAGCATCTCCTTGAGCAAGCGGAGAAGAACGACGCCGAGTACCGTGCCCTGCAAGCGCAAATTAATCCTCATTTTCTATACAACACATTGAATTCTATACGCTGGATGGCCATGATTCAGCAGGCGGACAATATTCGAGAAACCGTTGAAGTATTAGGTCGTTTGCTGAGGAATACGATAAAGATGAAAGAAACGATCATTCCGATTTATAAAGAACTTGAATTATTAAGAGATTATATCTATATTCAAAAAATTAGGTACAATGATAAATTCGAAGTGGTATTCGAAATAGAAGAGTCGATGAAAGATTATCGTTGTTTGAAATTTATTTTACAGCCTATCGTTGAAAACGCTATTTTTCATGGGATTGAACCTAAAGAAGAAAGGGGTACAATCACGATTCGTGCATTTCAGGACAAAGATCAGCTCGTCATAGAAGTCTATGATAATGGCGTTGGAATGCCACCGAAAGTATTGGACAAGCTGCTGTCCGATCATGATGACAAAGCCGGCATAGGCGTGCGAAATGTGCATGAACGAATACAACGAACATTTGGAAAGAACTACGGTCTGGAGCTTGAAAGCAGTATTGGAGCATATACGAAAGTTCGAATCATGCAACCTGTGATTTTTAACCAACAGGAGGATGGACGGTTTGAATAAAATACTTATTGTTGATGATGAAATGCTGGCACGGATCGGAATCAAATCATTACTATCCGGTAATGAAAAAGGGTACGTTGTTGTCGGTGAAGCGGAAAATGGAAAAAAAGCATTGGAAATCATTGAAGAGCTGCATCCGGATATTGTAATTACCGATATAAAGATGCCTGTAATGAATGGAATTGATTTGATCAAGCAGGCAAAAGAACGGTTAAATCCACCCGATTTTATCGTGCTTAGCTCTTATGATGATTTCGATTATGTGAAACAAGCCTTGGTTCTTGGGGCAAAAGATTATTTTCTGAAATTGGAGCTGACACCCGAGCAACTCATATCCACGATGGATCGGGTAAGCCAAGCGCGTAGTGAGACAAGGTTAGAGAAGCCGTATTTGAAACAATCTTATGTTGAACATTTATCGTCGAAAGATTTTGAAATTGTCAAAAACAATTTTTTGAAGGAAATTATACAAGGTAGTTATTACAAAGAGAATGAAATAGAACAAAAGCTACGAGATTTAGGAGTCACTCTCCCCCAGGACCGAATTCAAGCGGGTGTGATTCTTTTGAATGGAACAGAGATATACCAGAAATATAAAGACAAAGATGTTGATTTATTCCAGTTTTCTGTACAGAACATCATCTCCGAAATCGTGTCTGACTATCGGTATGCTCATACCGTGTTTACGCATTCTAAGGAAATAACGGTTCTGTATGCACAAGCGGACCATGCTGAGATGTCACATAAGATCGAAGACCTGATGGAGGCTATGCTAAAAGCGTTGAAAACGTATTTAAACATCACGGGTTTGATCGGTGTTTCCGATATCCATGCAGGATATGGCTCTATAAAGACGGGTTACCAAGAAGCTATGGATCACGCGAGACAACATCATGTGTCGAAGGCATTCGCCGAAACAGTCGTCCAACCGGACAGGTTGTTCTTGAATGTTAATGACTACATCAAGCAGTTCGACACCATTATTCAGATCTCAGATATGGACAGAATGGAACAATGCTTAGGAAGCGTTGTAGAATTTGTTAAGGAAACGCACGCCAATGATAAGCATGTGGTCAAAAGCCTTTGTTCAGCACTGCTGTTCTCCTTAAGCTCATATGTTGCTGAACAACATCCGACACTTAAGCTGGAAGAAGCATGGGAATCAGATCCTTATCCATCCTTGAGTCATTTATACACGGATTATGATTATATTGTCTGGATTCAGCGTTTGGAGAAAGTAACCGCTTTAGTATTCAATAGCTTAGGTGAGTCACGAAGATTGATTCACCAGGCGAAGCAATTTATTCAATCACATTATGCTCATAATATTTCATTGGAAGCTATCGCAGAGGAATTAAATATATCTCCGAATTATTTAAGTCATTTATTTCGCAAAGAGACCCAAGAGAGTGTTGTGGAATTTATTACACGCTATCGCATTGATCAGGCCAAAAAATTATTACGAACAACCCATTATAAAGTATATGAAGTTGGACAAATGGTTGGGTATGACAGTGAACAGTATTTTAGCCGGGTGTTTAAGAAAGTGGTTGGTATGCCACCTGCTAAATATAAAATGTAATTCGGCGATATCATAGTCCACATTGTCCCGTAATGACAATGTGGATTTTTTATAACTTTTCATAGAAAAAGATAAGAAAAACGAAGTGGGTTATTGTTTTTAATGAGCTTGTTTTTCTAATGAGCTGGATAAGATAAATTTCCTGAATTTCGTGCATTAACATGATGGGTTGGATTTTCTATACTTGCATAGTAAGTGAGTCATTTAAGTAATAGGGGGAATATAGACCAATGAAAAAGCAAAGAAAAATAACGGGTTTGTTGCTTGCCACAGTAATGCTAACAGGCTTACTGGCGGGATGCGGATCAAATAATTCGAATCAGGAAACATCCTCTGGTGAAACCGCAGGTACAACAACAGATGCCGCTAAAACTGTGAAAATCTACGTGGATGGAAATCGGGCTAAAGATAGTAACTTTTTGAATGTCGTTGACGCATTTAAGAAAGACACAGGTATCAACGTAGAATTTAATGTCATTCCTGGAGATGGCGTAGGGATCTTCAAGAAGATCGATATTGATCTAGGGGCAAAGGACAGTTCCACAGATATTATTCTTTTCAGCACACCGATCCAATTGGATAAATATGTGAGAAGCGAATCGTTTCTTCCGCTTAATGATCTAATTACAGAAGATAATTATGATGCAAAAGGGAAATTTGGAGAGTATCTGCAAGAAACAGACGGCAAGATTTATAGCCTTCCAGCAGGTGCTGGTAAATGGGCTGTATACTACAACAAAAAAATATTCGACGATGCAAATGTTCCTTATCCTTCAGGCGCATGGACATGGGACCAATATGTTGAAACAGCTAAAAAATTAACCGATCCAAGCAAAAAAATCTATGGTTCTTATATGCTTGATTATGATGCCTATATGTACTTTACGGCACGCCAAAAAAATGTATCGGGATATAAGGCAGATGGTACTTCGAACTATGATGATCCTGCATTCAAAGAAGCACTTCAATTCTATGGTGATCTTGGAAATGTAGATAAAGTTCAACCAAGTTGGATGGAATTTAAAACTAAAAAGCTGGCTTGGGATGGGTTTATGTCAGGTCAATATGGTATGCACGTCATTGGGACTTGGTATACCAATATGTTCCTAGATAAAGAAAATTACCCGCGTGACTGGAAATTTGGCGTTGCTGAAATTCCAACACCAGCGAATAGCACTGAGAAAAATAATCTAGCTGTAATTAATGGTTTAGCGATCAACGCCTACTCGAAACAACCGAAAGAAGCATTCGAGTTTGTTAAATACTTCGCTGAGAATAACTATAAATATACAGGTGACCTACCTGCACGAGTGGATCTAAAGGATCAGGACATTAATGAAATGTTCCAAAAAATCGTAGATCGTACTAACGGGGAAGTATCCGTGGATGATCTGAACAAAGCGATTTACCAAAATGATCAGGGATTTGCGGAAGAGAAAATTGTAGGTCCAGCTGCGCAAGAGTATAGCAATATTATTTTACAGGAAAGCGAATTGTATTTAATTGAACAGAAGTCACTTGACGATACGGTAAAAACGATTAAAGAACGTGTCGACGAAGCAATAAAGATTGAGCAGTCGAATCAATAGTCGAACTAAACAAATTGTTATGTTGGGCTGCCTAGGGCAGCCCAACATTATTTAATGGGGTGAAATGGAATGTCCTCTATCAGAGAAATGATGAAATCAGGCGAGGCAAAAGCGGGTTTACTATTTATCCTGCCGTTTCTAGCAGGTTTTCTAATCTTCAACTTATTTCCGCTCCTGTATGCCTTTTATATTAGCATGGTGGATTACAATACGCTGAAACCAAGTTATAACTTTATCGGGTTTGATAATTTTGTTCGCATCTTTCACGATGATATTGCGATAAAGGCTTACTGGAACAGTTTTCTATACACATTAATTTACGTACCTGTTCTGATTGTTTTATCTTTTTTATTAGCGATTCTATTAAATCGTAAATTTTTCCTTCGTCCTGTCAGTCGCACGATGATTCTGATTCCTTACGTTGCGAATGTCGTTGCCATTGCCATGGTGTTCTCGGTGATCCTCGATCCGTATGATGGCCCTGTGAATGCTTTCCTTCATCTAATTGGAATTGAAAATCCACCGATGTGGTTAGGAGGAGTAAGTACGGCGCTGCCTACGATCGCATTAATTAATGTATGGCAGAGTCTTTCGTTTCAAACCATCGTTTTTCTAGCTGCTCTGCAAGGAGTTCCTGGTGAATTATACGAGGCAGCAGATCTAGATGGAGCAAGCTGGTGGCAAAGGGTGCGTAACGTAACCATTCCGCTTGTATCACCTACAACCTTTTTCCTTGTAATTACAAGTATTATCGGTTCTTTTCAGAACTACGCATCTGTGCGCGCGTTAACGAACGGAGGACCGGGTGTAGCGTCTCGCGTCATTTCACTCAACATTTATGAAGAAGCCTTTACCTATAATCGGTATAGTTATGCAGCAGCACAGGCTATTTTGTTATTTGCGGTCATCTTAGTAATTACGATCATTCAGTGGAAGGGGCAAAAGAGATGGGTTCACTATTAATGAAAAAGAAATCGCGAACCGAAGTTAAACCCTCCATGGTCATCGCTTCGATCGTGATTTTGGTACTTGGTTTATTCATGATCGTTCCGTTCCTATTTATGATTTCAGCAGCGCTGAAACCGAATGCACTCATTTTCTCGGAACCCCTGAAGTTCATTCCAGACCAGATCTACTGGGATAATTTCAAAACGATTTTTCATCATGAGTATTTCTTCAAGTGGTATGGCAACTCAGTCATTATTGTGGTCCTGACGATGATTGCCAGATTCGCAATCGTTACGATGGCTGCTTATGCTTTTGCTAGATTGGACTTCCCATTTAAAGAGAGCATTTTCTTCCTGTTCATTGCTACAATGATGATTCCTGCCGATACGACAGTGATCGCGAGATACATGTTGTATAAATCATTACATATATATAATACACAATGGGCGTTGATCATTCCGGCCACGTTCGATGTATTTTTTATTTTCTTACTGCGACAGTTCTTTGCAGGCTTGCCTAAAGAAATTTCTGAAGCGGCTAAGGTGGATGGCTGTTCCCAATTCAAAATTTATTACCGCATCATATTGCCGCTTGCCGTGCCAGCGCTTGTGACAATGCTGTTGTTCACCTTTATTTGGACGTGGAATGATTTTGTAAATCCGTTTATATTCATTTCCAGTATAGACAGGCAGGTCGTAACCGTAGGGTTGGAATATTTCCAAGAGCAAGCAGGGACCGATTACGCGCTACAGATGGCAGGGGCATGTATTATCGTTATTATTCCTATTATTTTGTTCGCATTCTCCCAAAGATATTTTGTTGAAGGGATTGCAAGTTCCGGTGTTAAAGGATAATCCCTATTTCAAAAAAAGGAGATGAAAAAGAATGTTGATCCATATTAAGAATTCGTTGGAGCCACAGTTGTTAGAGGGACTTCACATCCTACAAGAGGAACTCGGATACACGTTATCCAAGGATGGTCTTTGTATTGAAGTCACGCAAAGACCGGGGAACCTGGTGGTCAGTTTAGAAGATCGGCAAGGAAACATTCAGTTTGAACAACCTATCCATCTCTATCGGGCAATGGGTCTTTTTATTGAACATGCCAGGGTGGAAGATGCTTTCGATGTGGAAGAAACACCTCAATTTCGTACCAGTGGTGCTATGGTTGATAACTCGCGAAATGCCGTCTTGTCAATCGATAGCGTGAAGAGGTTGATTCGGATCATGGCAACGATGGGGTTAAATCAGTTGATGCTGTATACCGAAGATACTTATGAAATCCCGACGCGTCCGTACTTTGGTTACTTGCGAGGGAGATATACCTATGATGAAATAAAAGCATGCGATGATTATGCTACCATATTTGGAATCGAGATGGTTGCTTGCATTCAGACACTTGGACATTTGCGCCAGGCACTTCAATGGCAACATACAGATGAATATAAGGATACAGATGATATTCTACTGATTGGATCGGAAGAAACCTATCAATTCATCGATGAGATGATACAGGCTGCGACGGCGCCACTTCGAAGTAAACGAATTCATATCGGGATGGATGAAGCCCACACCCTTGGTCTGGGCAACTATATCAAGAAAAATGGGTATCGTCCTCGATTTGAATTGATGAATGAGCATTTGAATCGGGTCCTTCAAATTACAGCAAAGTATGGTTTGAAACCGATGATATGGAGCGACATGTATTTCCGGCTCGGTTCCGAAGATGGAGACTATTACGATACAAATTCAGTCGTTCCCGCTCATGTCATCGCTGACATGCCGAAAGAAATGCAATATGTTTATTGGGATTATTATCACAGTGATCCTGCATTTTATAAGGACTATATTCAGAAACACCAGAAATTTGGCTCATCACCAATCTTTGCCGGAGGGGCTTGGACCTGGAACGGGATTATTCCGAATCATGGAAAAGCGTTCCGAACGACAAATGCAGCTTTATCTGTATGTAAAGAGGAAGGGGTAACGGAGGTCATTGCTACCATGTGGGGTGACAATGGCAACGAAGGGAATATATTCTCCGGACTGCCGGCACTACAGGTATATGCAGAACACACCTATGCGAAAGAGCTAGATGTGCAGAAGCTGAAACAAAGGTTTAAAACATGTACGGGCGGGGAATGGGATCATTTCATCCAAGCCAAATATATCGATGAGCTTCCTGGAACACCAGCGGACAATTTAATAGAGGCTAATCCATCCAGGTATTTATTATGGCAGGATCTGTTGCTGGGGTTATTCGATAAGCACGTAGAGGGACGAAATCTACCGAAGCATTACGAGGATATGGCAGCCCAAATGCAGACTTATGCCAAGAATAATCCGAAATGGTCGATGCTGTTCCTCGTATACGAAAAGTTATGCGCGGTTCTATCTATCAAATCGGACATAGGGATTCGTATTAAGAATGGCTATGAGCTACAAGATCAGAAGGAACTGTGTCGAATCGCGGATGTGGAATTGGCTCAGCTAATGACTTATGTAAATGAATTACATGATGCGCACCGTGTGCAATGGACGGCAACTTTTAAAATATTCGGTTGGGAGATTATTGATCTTCGTTACGGAGGGTTACTTGCAAGAATCAGATCAGTGCAGCAACGTCTTCTAGCTTATGTATCTGGAGATATTACCAGTTTAGAAGAATTGGAGACTACTAAACTTAGCTATGATGGGGGAGCGAGTTGGGTGGATGATCAACTCGGTTTCTGTAATCTCTATCATCGTATGATCTCAACTAGTACAACTTTATTATAAAGAGGAAATTCAAAGAGACCGAGTGCTGAGGTGAACACAATGTCAGATTTTAGTTATATAAATGATCAATTTTACTATAATGGGCAAGCGACGCGCATCATTTCAGGTGCCATCCACTATTTCCGCGTAGTACCCGAATATTGGGAGGATCGGTTGCAGAAGCTGCTAGCTTGCGGATTCAATACCGTGGAAACCTATATTCCCTGGAATTTTCACGAGCCCAAGAAGGGGCAATTCCAGTTCAGTGGGATGGCCAATGTCGCTCAGTTTATTCAAATCGCTGGGAATTTGGGACTACATGTAATCGTCCGTCCATCACCCTACATTTGTGCGGAATGGGAATTCGGAGGGTTGCCGGCTTGGCTTCTTGCTGAGCCGGAACTACGCTTGAGATGCACAGATCCTATCTATTTGAATCATGTGGATGATTATTATGCCGAGCTGCTTCCCAGATTAGAGCCTCTATTGTGTACCAATGGCGGCCCGATTATCGCCATGCAGGTCGAGAATGAGTATGGCAGCTACGGGAATGATCAGAAGTACTTAGATCATATCAAGCGGAAGATGCTGGAGCATGGAATGAATGTCCTACTATTTACTTCAGATGGAGCAGAGGATGCGATGATCCAAGGGGGAATGATGCCTGGGATATTGGCAACGGCCAATTTCGGCTCCCGGGCAGAGGAGTCTTTTCACAAACTTGGTGAATATCAACCTGATGCGCCATACATGTGTATGGAATATTGGAATGGTTGGTTCGATCATTGGGGCAAACCGCATCACGCTCGTGACGCGGACGATGTAGCCAATGTATTAGAGGATATGCTAAAGCTAAAGGGATCCGTTAACTTCTATATGTTCCATGGAGGGACGAATTTCGGATTGTATAACGGAGCGAATTGCATGACAGACCGGTACGATTATCAAGCAACCGTTACCAGTTATGATTATGATTCGCTCTTGAATGAGTCTGGCGAACCGACGGATAAGTATTGGAAGGTTCGTGATGTACTAAGCAAATATGGATTTAAAGGTACCCGTGAACTACCCATTGCAATACCTAAGAAGGATTACGGTTCGATTCAGATGACGGGACAAGCACTGTTGCGTGATCAATTGCTTCAGATTTCTTCGCCGATCCATACGGTTTATCCTAAGACGATGGAGAAGCTGGGCCAAGAGTACGGATACTGTCTATACACGACACATATTAGTGGACCACGCCCGAGCAAGGAGTTCGAAGTGCAAGAAGTGCGTGATCGGGCACAAGTGTATATGAATGGTGAGGAAATGGGTGTTCTTGAGAGATGGAATCCGGACCAGAGATTATCCTTTGAAGTGCCAGAGGAAAGCGCTACCATAGAAATCTTGGTGGAGAATATGGGACGCATTAACTATGGTCCTTATCTGGAAGATCGAAAGGGAATAACGGAGGGAGTTCGGCATGGCTTCCAATTCTTATCGGAGTGGATAAGCTATCCATTACCACTGGACAATTTGTCTGAACTTACATTTGAACCGATCGGGTCAGAGCTTCCCAAGGAACCTTGCTTCTATCAAGGTCGCTTATGCATAGAGGAAATAGCGGATACGTTTGTACACTTAGATGGCTGGCAAAAAGGAGTAATCTTCATCAATGGATTTAACCTTGGTCGTTATTGGGAAATCGGTCCGCAGCAAACATTGTATATTCCAGCGCCTTTATTGAAATTAGGAGATAATGAGGTTATTATATTCGAGCAACATGGCACGGAAACTAGAGAGATCCGTTTTATGGATCATGCTATTCTAGGTTGATCATACCAAGTATCAAGCAGCTTCTTAGGTTTAGAGAACCTTTAAGAAGCTGTTTTTTGAAAATATAAGAATGTATAAGTATTTCTGCTTATACATAGGATTATATTCCAACGCTAAACGTTTCATCGCCGCTAAAGGACGGCGAAGCCGTTTATGCTTGTTTAACTTGGTCGTCCATCAATCTAGCTCAATACAAACAACAAGCGCTTGTTGTTTGCTGAGTGAATAGATGAAATGTAACGGTTACTTCTTCTCCACTACAGCAAAATAATTGTCTTCATCATCTGCAAAGTTAAATACTCTTCCTTCAGGCACGTTAACCATTTCTCCGACGGTTATTCCTTTATCTGAGAAGTCCTTATACAGTTGATCAAGATCCTCCGAGAAAAACAATAATGACGGAGTCTCCAGATGGATTCCAGGAGACATCTGTGCAACTAATTCCTTGTTATGTAGAACGATGCTTGTTTGAGCACCCTTGGTAGGCGCAACTTCATACCATTTCATTCCTTCGCCGTTATCTGTTTCTGAGATGAGGGAGAAGCCAACCCTTTCTGTCCAGAACTTCAATGATTCTTCCTGGTTATTTACATACAACATAATTTGCCCGACGATATTAATCAATGTATTTCGCTCCTTTTTTCATGTCATTATTTTAACTATTTAAATTATAAACATTTGTATGCAATATTCCTATCAAATTCAGTAAGCTGAGTCAAATTCCCACGGGTCTAATTCAATGGAAGGAGCACGCAATTGAAATATAGCATTAAAGAAGTTGAATCGGATTAAATTTAAGTGAAAGACTGAAACAACCTAAACCGACTCCTAAGTAGAATGATTAAGGAGTGGGTTTTTATGTTCTTATATTTCAGGAGCTAGTAGTACGTATGAGATATATTGGCTATTGCTATCAGTTGTTTATTTCTCAATTGTAGATAGAACCATGTCTGTCAACTGCTGCACAGTAGACTCGTGTAATGGGCGTTGGAGTTGATAAATATCGATATTGCTAGACATGCGGGCAGTCATATCAAAATGCCAGTTGGTTAACCCACTGTCTGGAAGAAAAAAATTACGGTATGTATTGCGATAAAGGAGAGGAAGACGCTCTAACTTATTTATTAATCGAATATCGGGTTGACTGCAATCCATCTTGATCAGTTCAAATATACCGGCTAGAGGAAGTATGTCGGTAGAAAATTGAGAGGCGACAGGAATTGCATATTTCGTTTCGCGATCAAATAATGGACGGAATTCATCTGAATTCATGCCGAAGCTATCTAGGCTCTCTTGCCAAAGCTTTTGCTGTGGATAGGCTGGTGTCACATAAGGGATATTGTCTGGACCAAGTGTAACGGCGATTAAGTCGTCGGTTAATAATTGGAATCCCCGTTGGATAAAGGAAGATGCAAGCGTTGATTTGCCATGTCCGGACTCACCAATGAATGCATAAGCTTTATGGTCAATGACTACCGCACTGCCATGCAATGGAAGGATCTTTCGTTGCAGTAAAATAGCACCCATGCATGACCCAAGAATGTATAGTCGGAGTTTATCTTCATCCGCATCTTTCTCGGGAGAAATAGTGATGATTGTTCCGCCTTCCACTGAGAAGACAGCTTGATTCGGTATCCAGAACATAATCAGATTCTCGGTTACTACGTATTTCTTAGTCAACATAGAGAGTTCTGCCCATCTTTCTGTTAAGTCAGCATAGCGGATGGAAATATCGATATTATTCGGAGGAATGTCTAACTGCTGCAGCTCAGGCAGCGGGATATCGCTTTTTATGGAATACCCGAAAGCCTTATATATAGTTGTACTCATTGTATGAACCACTGTCATCACCCTATTAATTATATTTTTTTGAAAAAGGGAAAGCCAAAGTTTCCTAGCATAAGGCTGTCATACTCGATCTGAACGGATCCTCGATTAAATAAATACCGACAAGCGCGGGCTCATTCGTACTTCCTCTGTTAATCAATTAGAGTAACAATTTCGCGATACAATTCGTATCATCATATAACGTACAAATGTTTTGTATCAAGTTATTTTTAATAATATTATTATCAACTCAACTTTCCCTTCTATGTTACAACAACATTCCATAACTGAACAGTCTCGTTTTCCACACGCTTGATCTGGACCTCCAGACCACACTTCAGCAACTCATGGTTTATTTCTCTTTGTTTATGTAACTTGTACGTCTCGTACTTTTGCGTAAGAGGAATAGACATATTATATAAGCTAAGAGAATACCAGCAGAATCATTGGCAATATCATAGATCCTACCGCCTCGGAAGAAGAATAGTTGAAGAATTTCGGTCAAGGCTGCGTAGACGATAGAGAAGAAGAAGGCGGACTTATATTTGCCCAAGCTTGATGAGAGTATGGCTAGGATAAAGAAACCGAAGAAATGGCCTATTTTTCGATTCATCCAATCATGACTTGTCCATTGAAAATCAAGCTTAAGTAACTCAGACCAATCTGGAGTCGGATTAAAATTGAAAACAACAATATGATATCTAATGAGCAGATGAAAGTTTACCGAGCAAGTGAATACGAATAGAATGAAAGCCCAACCTACTGTGAGGATAATACGCATAAGACATCTCCTTTATTTTAAAGTTCTTCTATTATATGTATAATTTTGTGAGATGAAATTGGAATGAGTATTTTGATATGAATCGTAACTAACCAAGTTAGTATATAGTAGCTCTACTAGCGATTCAAGATCGAAATTTCCTAATTAAAGGAAACAGCGTTAATGATGAGTATATCATTAACGCTGTTTTCTTTTGTCGTTATTTGTACCTCGAACGGTAGAATGACGTACAGAATGATATAACATAATCGCAGTTGTAGTCCAACTAGTTAGAGAGGAATGAGATAGATAAAATAGTAAGCGCTATCAGAAGAAGTGATAGAAATATATTCTTGACATGATACAAACTGTATCGTAAAGTATGGGGTAAGAATGATACATAATGTATCAACATTTTTTTTGGGTAAGTGAATTCCGGAGATATTTTGTCAAATTATCTATGATGGAAGTCAAATACAATTTTTGTCTGTTACTTATATTCCACAAGTGGAGCGAGGGGTTGCGAGAGTATGGAACTCAAACAGTATTTTAGGATTGTTCAGAAGAAATGGTGGTTGATCGTAGCGATTGTTGTTATCGCAATGGCAGCGACAGGATTCAAGAGCCTTTACTTTACAACACCGATCTATTCGGCAAACGCCAAGATAATCGTTAATCAATCGGCTTCAGCGAATGAAGTGGGAACACTCAATCCGGGTACTATACAAACGAGTATCATTCTTATTAACTCTTATAAAGAAATTATCACATCATCTGCCATTATGGATAAAGTCGTTGATAAATTCCCTGACTTGGGAGTGACTGCTCTAGAATTATCCTCCAAGATATCTGTTACATCAGCGAATAATTCACAAGTAATGAATCTAGTCTACCAGGATACCTCCTATGCCAAAGCTGCCGCTATCGTAAATGCTGTTTCGACGGTATTTAAAGATGAAATTCCTCACATCATGAATGTTGATAACATCACCATTTTAAGTAAAGCGAACACGTCATTAGCTCCATCAGCGATCAATATTAATCCAATTATGAACATTATAATAAGCATTATTGTCTCACTTATGCTTGGGATCGGACTGGTATTTCTGCTCGATTATCTTGATGATACGTTGAAGACTGAAGACGAAATTGTTGAGATTTTGGATATTTCTGTACTTGCAGTTGTTGGAAAGATCACTAAGAAAGAGTTAAAGACCTCTCGTAGGATGAAGGCATTACAAAATCAAAAAGTAGGTGAGAAAAAATATGCGTCGATCAATCAATAGTAGCGGCTTAATTGTTTCGATGAATCCCGAATCACCTATATCGGAAGTATATCGGTTGCTTCGAACCAATATTAATTATTCTTCTAATGATCAGGTATTGAAGACTATCATGGTCACTTCCTCCCAGGCAGGAGAAGGAAAGACCACAACGATAAGCAACTTGGCCATTACTTATGCACAGGAAGGGAAGAATGTGCTTCTTATTGATATGGATATGCGTAAGCCATCACTGCACCTTCTTTTCTCTCAATCGAATCGCCAGGGATTAAGTACGGTGTTAGCTGGACATATAAATGTACATGATGTTATCCAAGAAACCATGGTAAGTCAGTTATCGTTGATCCCTTCTGGGCCGATGCTAGGTAATCCGTCAGATATGATTGATTCTCTAGCCATGCGAGAATTGCTGGAGCAGTTGGGACAGCAATATGATGTCATTCTCATTGATTCCCCTCCAGTATTAGCTGTAACGGATAGTGTCATCATCAGCACATTGTGCGATGGCGTTATTATGGTGGTTGCTGCAGGTAAGGTGAAGAAAAATCAATTGAGGAAAGCTAAAGAACAGTTGGATCATGTCAACGCTCGTATGTTGGGAATTGTGGTTAATCGGATCAATCGAGATAATCAAGCTGGCTTCTACATGAATTATTACGGAATGAAAGGCTAGATAACTAGAGAAATGTTTGGGATAAAAGGTAATGTCTACTGCACCTCTATTACTGTAGGCACTCGTTCACGCTGTGGGTCATAAGGGACCTTAGACATGATTGTCGAGAGTGTGATGTGAGGATGGGTTGAATGCCCTTATTAGAAAATTTAGCTATGTTCTTTTCTCCATTGAAGAGTACATAGCTAGGTTTTTCTATTATATAAGCAATTCCTATTGATACTAGTACAAGAATAAATAGAGATGGATGTGGACCAAGGATGAAGAAAGTGAGAAAAGCAATTATTCCTGCAGCGGGTCTTGGGACGCGCTTCTTACCTGCAACGAAAGCCATGCCGAAGGAAATGCTTCCGATTGTCGATAAGCCGACTATTCAATACATTGTGGAAGAAGCAGTAGCATCTGGCATTGAGGACATTATCATTGTGACGGGAAAAGGTAAACGTGCCATTGAAGACCACTTTGACCATGCACTTGAGTTGGAAAGTAATTTATTCAGTAAAGGGAAGCATGATTTACTTGAGGAAGTACGTCGTTCCTCTAATGTAGAAATTCACTACATACGACAAAAAGAGGCGAAGGGACTTGGTCATGCGGTATGGTGCGCTCGCAACTTTATCGGTAACGAGCCGTTTGCTGTGCTACTCGGAGATGATATCGTACAATCTGAGATACCGTGCATTCGTCAGCTGACGGACCAATTTGAGCAAGTACAAAAGTCTGTGATTGGCGTTCAAGCAGTTCCCCAAGACCAAACACAGCGCTATGGCATAGTTGCTCCAATCGATAGGTTGGGACGTTTGCATGAGGTAGGTTATTTTGTGGAAAAGCCGCCAGCAGGCAAAGCACCTTCTAACTTGGCAATCATGGGCAGATACATATTGACACCGGAAATATTCGAAATTCTTGAACATCTAGAGGAAGGAATTGGCGGAGAAATTCAGTTGACTGATGCTATACAACAGTTGAATGAGAGCCAAGGCGTGTACGCATACGACTTCGAGGGAACCCGTTACGATGTTGGTGAGAAGCTGGGTTTCATCATGACAACTCTCAACTTTGCTTTGCAGAGTGAAGAATTGCGTAAACCATTGTTGCAAGGGATGGAGACTATACTCCAACGAGAACATCTTGTTCGAATAAATCGCTAATGTATTGAACTAAAGTATAAGACAGGAGTTGACCCGTAAATTGGAATTGAATTCAAGAATTTATATTGCTGGACATAGAGGTCTGGTGGGTTCCGCAATTTTAAGAGCATTACAGAGCAAAGGTTATCACAACTTCGTGTTACGTACGAGTACAGAATTAGATTTAAGGAACCGGGAAGAAGTAAATAGCTTGTTCCATGAAGAACAGATTGAATATGTGTTTTTAGCTGCCGCTAAGGTTGGTGGAATTGCAGCCAATAATGATTATCCTGCTGATTTCATAAGAGATAATCTACTTATTCAAACGAACGTCATTGATGCAGCATATCAGTTCAATGTGGAGAAGTTATTATTTCTTGGTTCTACATGTATCTATCCGAAATTTGCTCCACAGCCACTTAAAGAAGAGTATCTGCTCACTGGCGAACTAGAGCCAACGAATCAGCCATATGCAATTGCTAAGATCGCTGGTATTACCATGTGCCAATCCTATAACCGACAATATGGAACAAAATATATATCTGTTATGCCGACCAATATGTATGGTCCTAATGACAACTTCGACTTGAAAAGCTCTCATGTATTGCCCGCATTGATACGAAAATTCCATGATGCAAAGGAAAATAATGTTCCTACGGTAGAAGTGTGGGGGACAGGAAATCCTAGACGCGAATTTCTCCATGCAGACGATCTGGCTGAAGCCTGTTTGTTTCTAATGAACCATTACAACGAAAGTGAAGTTATTAACGTCGGTGTTGGCGATGATATTCCAATCAAAGAATTGGCTGAACTTGTTCAGTCGATCGTCGGTTATGAAGGTGAGATTGTGTTCAATAGTTCGATACCTGATGGTACTCCGAGGAAACTTGTAGATGTAACGAAGATAAATCAACTGGGATGGGAAGCTAAGATCTCATTAGAAGATGGATTGCGGTCTGTATATCAATCATTTCAGAAGGAATATCTGATTAACCAATAATTGAAGATATGTGGAGGAATCAACAATGAAAAGGGCATTAATTACTGGAGTTACGGGCCAAGATGGTTCATATTTAGCAGAATTTTTGTTGGAAAAGGGATATGAGGTTTTCGGTATGCGGAGGCGTACAAGCACACCAAATTATGAGAACGTGCAGCATATCAAAGATAAAATCAAGTGGATCTCCGGTGATCTGACCGATATGGCTTCCTTAATAGAAGCGGTTAAAATTTCTGATCCGGATGAAGTCTATAACTTAGCTGCTCAATCATTTGTGGCAGCATCCTGGCCACAGCCTTTGGCGACAGGGCAGATTACTGCAATTGCAGTTACAAATATGTTGGAAGCTGTGCGGATCATGAAGCCTGAAGCTAGATTCTACCAAGCATCAAGTTCTGAGATGTTTGGGAAAGTAATCGAAACTCCACAGAAAGAAACAACACCCTTCTATCCACGCAGTCCATATGGCGTTGCAAAAGTATACGGGCATTGGATTACTGTAAACTATCGCGAGAGCTTCAATATGTTTGCTTGTTCGGGGATTCTATTCAATCACGAATCTCCAAGAAGAGGATTAGAGTTTGTTACAAGAAAGGTTACGGATGCTGCTGCTAGAATTAAGCTCGGTCTCCAAAGTGAGCTCCGTATGGGTAATCTAGACTCTTTACGTGACTGGGGATTTGCTGGAGATTATATCAAGGCTATGTGGCTGATGCTACAACAGGAGGAACCGGACGATTACGTAATTTCTACTGGTGAAATGCATACAGTTAGAGAACTGGTTGAAGTTGCCTTCTCCTATGTAGGGTTGGATTATAAAGATTATGTAGTGATTGATCCTGAATTTGCTCGACCAGCGGAAGTGGATCTCTTACTGGGGGATTGTTCCAAAGCAAAAGAAAATTTAGGTTGGGAGCTTGAAGTCGGGTTTGAAGAACTTGTTCATATGATGGTAAACGAGGATCTAAAAAGAGCAGAAGCACAGATGAAACATAGTGAATTGGTACTTCCTGTATAATGATATTGTCCAACAGGGCTGAATTTCAGTCCTGTTATTAAATGTATGAATTTTGTTTCATATATATTTATTTCTTAGAGTGGAGCGCATTATCATGAAGTTGATAAACAAACTTTCCTTGATTAAGAATAATAGGGATTTTAAAAATGTACTCTATAGCGTCTTATCTTATGTTATTACACCAATAGTATTAATCGTAACTACACCGATGCTACTCACGAATTTGGGTAGTTCAAACTATGGAATATGGGTCTTAATAAACTCTCTGATTAATGTATTAGGGATTTCCAACTTCGGATTAGGAAATGCGTTTATCAAGATCGGCTCAGAATATGAGAGTTCAAATGAAAGCAAAATGTTTAATCAGTTATTTTCTGTATCTTTCACACTTTCAGTTATTTTAGCTATAACAATAAACATATTAACCTTTTTGTTTGGAGTTTATTTATTTCCTATATTTTTTGGTAGCGTAGGAATGGAAGAAATAATGCCCGTTATTCATCTCGTAGGTGGTGTTGTTGGATTACGGATCATCAATAGCATAATATCTGGATCATATATGGCTAAACAACGTTATGACATTAATAGTAAAATAATAATTGTGTTTAATTTAATTACATCTATTACTTTTACAATATTGGCATTGCTATATAAAGATATTAAGGTGCTCGTTATCTTTTTGTTCATATCGACGGTGATACTGCTCTTAGCTAATGTATATATAGCCAAAAAGAGTAATAAAAACTTATCGCTTAAGCTATCCTTAAATAAAGCAACCTTTGTAAAGATCTTTAGCTACGGTATATACTCATGGTTTCAACTAATCATTAGTGCATTAAATGCACAAGCTGATAAACTTATTATAGGAATTTTACTAGGCCCAAGTGCTCTGGGGTATTATTCAGTTTGTATGCAACTTATTGCAAAGATTCATGAAATCCCAACTGCAGCAGCAGCATTCCTTTTGCCTAAATTTAGTTCACTATACGAGAGCAACAGTATAAGTAAAATACGAGAAGTTTATTCAAAAGCACTGTTGTATAAGTCTATATTTATAATTGCATCATCATTTGTTGCATGTTTCTTTGCAAATCAAATATTAACAATTTGGATAGATGCAGATTTTGCTAATCAACATGTAACGTTATTTCGTATGCTGACAGTTTCTACTTCGATAGGAGCCTTTGGTGTCATTCCTTATTACTGCTTGAATGGAACTGGATATGTAAGAATTAACACAGTAATTTCATTGTCCAGCTCTATTCTCACATTAGTCTTGTTAAGTCTGTTAGCACCATATATCGGAGATATTGCAACAGGCATTTCAAAGTTAGTAGCTATACCATTGGTATTATTTTCAATTTATTTCGTTCGAAAGAAAGTATTTAAATCAAGGAATGACCATGAGACTGATGTAAATGTTACGGAGCTACAAATGAAATTACAATGAAATGAATAAAGTTATAAGAAAAACTAATCATTCTCCGGAAGATTAGTTTTCTTGGAATAGAGGACAAAGATGGATAAAATTTTGTTGTTTGATACTACTTGCAGCGGACATCGATCCAGATATGATTTCTCTCTGATAAAGGGAGTGTCTAAAGATCGGGAAGTATTGTTTGTAAGCAAAACTACAAATAATATGCAGGATCTACTTGAAAAAGAAGGTGTAAATTACATGCATATTACGACAGCAAGAAAACATCATTTACTCCATGATTGCTCTTTATTAATAAAAATGGGACAGATAGCAAGAAATCGAAAATTGAAGCATATTCATCTACTTTATCTTGACAGTTTGCTCATTTTACTTTTATTCATGTGGCCTTTGATTATTCTTTTCAAGTTCAAGGTAACAGCAACGTTACATTGGTCCCCTAATAAGACATTGAAGAAGATATTATTAAAAGGATTAATAAAGGGAAATGTTTTAGAAAAAATTATCGTTCATGGAGAATATACGAAGAATAATATATTAAAGTTATTAGGTCCAACAGAAAATGAGAAAGTATTTTCGGTTCCTTACCCTAATCTTCATGAATTATCTCAATCAAGTGAGGATGATTTAATTATAGAAGACAACTCAAATATTGAACATTTAGAAAGGCCCTTTTTATTGCTATTTGGTGGGCTTCGTTATGATAAAGGTCTTGATTTACTAATAGACTCCCTTAAAAAAATTGGGGATCGTAAATATACTTTATTTATTATTGGGAAAGAAGAACATTTCGATCGAAAGTTTCTTGAGGAGAAGCTTGAAGGAACTACCGTAAAAAACAATATTATTTTCAAGTTAGGATTTGTCCCTGACGAAGAAGTTCCCTATTATTTTGGAATGACTGATGCTGTGGTTTTACCATATAGAAAGATATTTACTGGACAAAGTGGTCCGCTAACTGAAGGGGTTGCGAATGGGAAATTTATTATAGGCCCAAATCATGGTGAGTTAGGTTATACCATTAATAAATACGATTTAGGATATACCTATTCAGTTGAAGATACCAATGATCTTGCCATCAGCCTGGGGAGATATATTGATGAATTTAGAGGTGGAGAGCGCTTGGTGAATCAAAAGGGAGTTGAACGATATAAAGCAGTGGTATCGGAGGACTTTTTTTGGCAGCAATATGAAGCTTTTTTCTCTGCAAATACTCTGAAAGTTATAGGTGAATAAAATGCTGAAACAAGGGATTGTATCCGTAGGATCTAAGTTTCATGCTACATTTACAGCTGAATCCTTAGCAAGAAGTGGGATGTTAAAAAGGTTCTATATCGGAAAAAAAGTGAATAGTAACACGATTCCAAAAGAGCATATAAGTTGTATTTCGCTTCCTCTAATGTTAGGTTATGTATTGCGAAAGATACCATTACTAGGCCATCACATCCCATATAATTTATTGTCAGATATATTATTCGACTTTATGGTGTCCATAAGGATGGGTAAAGCTGACTTTATAATTGGATTTAATAACTACACACTCATTCAAATGAAAAGGTTAATGAAACAGGACACTATATTATTCCTCGAGCAACGAATAGCTCATGTCTTGACGGAAATTCAAATTTATAATACTGAGTTTGGAAAAGTGCCTTCAAATTTACATACATTGATGGTGAAAAGAAAGTTAAAAGAGTATGAGTTGGCAAATTATATTCTTGTTCCTAGTGAATTTGTTTATCAATCCATGATTAATAATGGTATTTCAAAAAACAAATTACTTCTAGTTCCATACGGATACGACTCCAAACTATTTAAAAGAGATATGAATATGATCAAGCCTAAAGATTGTTTGAGATTATTATTTGTGGGTCAAATAGGACATCGCAAAGGCTTAAAATATTTATTGGAGGCTGTGAAAAATTTAAAGAGTATGCATATAAGAGTTCCTATTGAGCTATTACTTGTTGGAGGAGTAGATAAAGAGTTTGTTTCTTATCTAGACCGATATTCTGATGTATTTAAACATGTCGATTTCCTTCCTCAACAGAGGCTTCTGGAATTATATAATACCTCACATGTGTTTATATTTCCAAGCCTCTGTGAAGGGAGTGCTGTTGTTACGTATGAAGCTATGGGCTGTGGATTACCACAAATTGTTACCATAAATGCTGGAAGTGTAATAACTGATAAGGAAGAAGGACTAATCATCCCATCTAGGAATGTAGGTGCTATTGAACAGGCGATACTATACTTTGTAGAGAATCCTGAAGAAATTACACGTATGGAGCAGAACGCGACCAACAAAGCCCAAGAATATACTTGGGAGAAATATGGGGACAGACTGATGGGTACACTCAACAATAAATTATATTGATCATTTAATTAGAGATAAGTCATCGTACGTTAAATATAGAATGCTCGAGGTGAGTGTATGATAAAAACCCTTCTCCTTACGAACACTATTGCTCCTTATAGAATACCAGTGCTCAATAAATTAGTTGAGAATAGTGATATTAAGCTAAAGGTTTGGTATTTAGAAGAACGAGAAAAGAATAGGCATTGGAATATAAATCATCACGAAATTAAATACGATTATGAATGCTTGCCTGGGGTTCATACTTATATTCAAAGATTGGATATGGGTGTGCATGTTAACCTAGGTATTTTTTATAAGCTCATACGAGAAAATCCTGATGTGATTATTACTACTGGATATGATTCACTCGGATATTGGTCGGCACTCTTCTATTGTAGAATTTTCAGAAAAAAACTTCTTGTATGGTGGGGAAGTACCCTTGAGAGTAGCAGAGTTCAGAATACCATAGTTAATCGAACACGCAAGGTATTTTTTAAGTCCGCCGATTCGTTTGTAACTTACGGTACCGAATCGGCAAAATGTCTAAGACACTATGGTGTACAGGATAGTAAAATTATTGTAGGCTACAATACCGTCGATATACGGTATTTTCGCAACAAGTATAATGAGAATTCTATTCATGTAGAACCGGAACTGACCAAGAACGATAAGGTGAAGTTATTATTCATTGGTCAACTGATCGAACGTAAAGGGTTAGTGCAGATTATCGAAGCTCTTAGAATACTTGATAATCCGTCTTGGGAATTAAAAATTGTTGGATCTGGCCCAGATGAGCAGAAATTGAAAGAAAGAGTTAAAGAGTTTGGTTTAGAAAAGCAAATATATTTTGAAGGATATAAACAAAAGGAAGCATTAACTGACTATTTAATTCAAAGTGATTGCTTACTATTTCCTTCGTTAATTGAAGTATGGGGATTGGTTGTAAACGAAGCTTTAGCTACAAATACATTTGTTCTCGCCTCGAAGTACGCTGGGGCAACAAAGGATATTATCGTAGATCAGCAAAATGGTTTAATTATAGATCCATTGGATGAAGAAGATTTGCTTAGAGCTTTTCGTTGGTTAATGGATAATCAAGAGTATGTACGCTCCAATTGGAGAATGAGCTTAGGCTTATGGAGGAAGCTTCATCCTAATTCTTATGCTAATGCTGTTACAACAGCAATTAAACAGGCAGTTTCGGGAGGTGTTTAGAAAGTGATTAACATACTTTATATTCAACCCTATGCCAGTCATGTAGGTGGTGTGGATACCGTGCTACTTCAACTCGTTCAAGGGTTGGATAAAACAGAATATAGACCATATGTCGTATTACCCGCACCTAGTCCCTATGTTGAAAAGTATGAAGCAGCAGGAGCTAAGGTGATTTTTACAACACTTGCTGTATTTGGCAAACCGACCGATCTTGCATATTATTTTCGAAATCTGAAAAATTTATTTCTATCCATTAAGTCGATTAAAAAAATTGTGAAAGAATACAAAATTGACCTTATTCATTCTCACAAGATGGAATTAATGGGAGGTAATATAGTTGGGAAGTTGCTTAGTATTCCAACCATTCAAACTGTTCATGAACTTCCTAGAAAACCCTTAGTTGCTTATAAATTTATTGGGTACTTAAATCATTTATTCAACGACAAAGTAATCGTGTTATGTGAACGGAGTAAGGTGATGTTTAAGTGGGGAAAGGGCTACTCACATAAGCTCATCAAAATTTATAACGGAATTGAAATAAATCAATCAGTAGTTCATAAAAAATATGAAAACAGCTTGAAGGAAGAGTTAGGCATTGCTACTAATGATAAGATTCTTATAACCGTCGCACGTCTCTCTCCTATGAAAGGGATTGAATACTTACTTCAGGCCGCGTATATTACTAAGCAATCAAACCCAGATTTAAAGTATTTGGTTATTGGTGATGTGGCGTTTGAATCGGAAATGAGTTATAAAGAACAATTAAAAACCTTAGCAACCGAATTAGATCTGAATAATGTTTACTTTCTAGGATTGCGAAGGGATGTATCTGACTTATTATTGCAAGCAGATGTATTCGTGCTACCATCCGTATATGATATCTTTCCAACGGTTATTCTTGAAGCCATGGCTGCATCACTACCAATCGTAGCGACTGATGTCGGAGGAGTTCCAGAAATGGTTACTCCAGATATAGGATATTTAGTACCCCCAATGAATGCCGATGCTCTTGCCAACGCAATTATTCGAATGATTAATAATGAAGATAGGGCTCAATTTGGCCTTAATAGTAAAACACAAGTTCTTGATAGATTTACACGTGAACATTATTTGAATTCAACCCTATCAGTGTACAATACACTGTTAAGCAGTAAACCAATTAATAATAGGAGTAAGATCGTTCATGAAAAGTAACAGGATAAGATTAGACCTTTACCATCAAGACGGTTACTCAAGAGGAAGAAGTGGATGGTTCGTATTACTGTGGTGGCTTGTTCAAGGAAGCCTGTTTCGATTCTCTCTGCATCCTATGTATAGATGGCGTAATTTTCTTTTACGTATATTCGGTGCACATGTAGGTAAGGGAGTTCAGATAAGATCTACGGCTACATTTACATACCCATGGAAAGTAACAATAGGTGACTATTCATGGATTGGAGATCACGCAGAGTTCTATAGTCTAGATCACATAGAAGTCGGTGAACATTGTGTAGTGTCTCAACATTGCTATCTTTGCACTGGAACGCATAATATTCATGATCCAAAATTCGGATTAACTACAAAGCCTATAAAAATCAGCGATGGCGCTTGGATCGCAAGTGATGTCTTTGTGAATCCTGGTATTACAATAGGTGTGATGTCGATAGTAGCCGCAAGAAGTACAGTTACAAGGGATGTATCATCAAATGAAATCCATGCCGGAACACCTGCAAGGTTTATGAAGTATAGATTTGAAGATAAAGAAGAGATAGAACAATTGAAAGAGGTTGTGCCCATATGAAGCCAAAGATTGTATTTATAATTAATTACTTTTATCCTGACTATGCATCAACAGGACAACTTTTGACAGAACTATGCCTTCATATACAAAATGACTTTCGAATAACGGTCATAGCAGCCCAAACACAAGAAGAAATAGAGAGGAATAATAAAAGTGAAAGGTTTTCCAAAGATCGAATGGAGAATATCGATATCATAAGAATCAGGCTTCCCCAACAGGATAAACGAAATAAATGGAGTAGGTTGCGATATATTGCAACTTATTTTTTTTATGCGATTTTACTGGTTCTGAAACAAAAGGATGTTCAGATTCTCTATACCATCTCAACACCTCCTATTCTAGGTGGACTAATAGGTACGATTGGAAAGTTCTTTAAACGTACAAAGCACATATACAATATTCAAGATTTCAATCCAGAACAGGCGGAAGCAGTAAGTTATATGAAGAATAAGTCGGTTTACCGTGTAGCACGGTGGATTGACACAATGAACTGTAAGTACGCAGATCATATTATTACGGTTGGCCACGATATGCAAGAAACACTGTATAAGAGATTTGCTAACCAGGCAATTACAGATTGTACGGTTATTAATAATTGGACCGACGAGAAGGAAGTTGTCCCTCTTGCGAAAGACCATTTTAAAGTACAGGAATTTATTAAAGGGAATGGCTGGGAGAATAAATTTATAGTTATGTATTCTGGCAATATGGGACTCTACTATGACTTAGAGAATTTGATTAAGATAACGAAGGACTTCTCCAATTATGATGATATTGTATTTGCATTTATTGGGGATGGGGCAGTGAAAAATACAATGGAAACATATGCGGAGCGTAATCAACTAAACAACGTTTTCTTTCTACCATTTCAACCGAAGGCAGAGATTAAATATACATTAAATGCAGCAGACGTTCATTTAGTTGTGAATCAGAAAGGGATTAAGGGTGTTTCTGTTCCAAGCAAGATATATGGTGTAATGGCTGCTGGTAAACCTATATTAGGCGTTCTCGAGAAAGGTAGCGAGGCTTGTCTATTAATCGAAAATAGTGGATGTGGAATCGTTGTCGAGCCACAGAATTACTCAGAGGTGATAGAGGAGTTGAAATCCTTGTATAAACTTGATCGACATTTGTTAGCATACAAAGGAATACAAGGAAGGGAATACTTAGAACAGTATTTAAGAAAAGAACAATCGTTGGATAAGTATCGGAGCCTTTTAATATCAATATAAAACAACAATATAAATGGAGGTGTAGATATGAAATTGGTACTGCTGTCAGGAGGATCAGGCAAAAGATTATGGCCCTTATCCAATGATGCAAGATCGAAACAGTTTCTTAAGTTGCTTGAGAATGATAGTGATGAAATGGTTTCCATGGTACAGCGTGTATGGGAGCAAATAACTGCAAATGGATTAGAAGATTCAAGTTATATCGCAACGAGTAAGTCTCAAATTGAGATTATGCAAAGTCAAATCGGAGAATATGTTCCTTTAATCATAGAACCTGATCGGCGAGATACATATGCGGCTATCATGTTGGTAGCTACCTATTTATATTCCTATGCCGGAGTGGGATTGGATGAAGTCGTTGTCGTGTTACCTGTAGATCCTTACGTGGAGAATCATTTCTTTGATTCTGTAAAAAAATTAGAATCCATATTAAATTCCTCAGATGCTGAAATTGCACTTATTGGTGTACAACCAACTTACCCTTCTACAAAGTATGGATATATCATTCCTACAAATCCCGAGAACAATATTGAGAAAGATAATGAATATATGTCTGTTAGCCATTTTCAGGAAAAGCCAACAGAAGAAATTGCAGAAATGCTAATAGATCAAAATGCACTTTGGAATTGTGGTGTATTTGCATTCAAGCTTGGTTATGTTATTGAACTGCTTGAACGCAAAGGACTACCTATTCAATTCGAAGAGTTAACAAAGCAATATCATAAAATACCTAAAATTAGTTTTGATTATGAAGTATTGGAAAAAGCATCTCAAATAGTAGTACTTCCTTATGAAGGTTATTGGAAGGATCTCGGTACTTGGAATACGTTAACAGAAGAAATGCCGAATCGACAAATTGGTAAAGGTATTATTAGTGATGACTGCGTTAATACACATCTTATTAATGAAATTGACATTCCAGTTTCAATACTCGGGTTATCCAATATAGTTGTAGCTGTAAGTCCTGATGGTATTTTAGTGACTGATAAAAGTTCAAGCCCGCGTATAAAGGATTTCATTAATTTTGAACAGGGTCCAATGTACGAAGAAAGACAATGGGGCTGGATTAGAATATTAGATGATCAGAATTACGAAGATGGTCGTTGTGTAACCACAAAACGGGTGAGTATTCAAAAAGATAAAAGTTTGAGCTATCGAATGCATGCAAGTCGTGAAGAGGTCTGGACAATTGTTAAAGGCAAAGGCGAATTTATTCAGAATGGTAACTTTGTGAATGTGAATGCTGGAAATGTTCTTCATATTCCTATGAAGTCATTACACAGCATAAGAGCCTTTTCTGAACTCGAAATTATTGTGGTTCAGAGTGGATTCACACATGAATGCAATCAAATGATTGAGCTATATAAGACTTGGAATGAGATAGAACAACACTGTATTAAGGTATAGGGCTACATTTTGAAGACTATTTGTTACTATATTTCAGACTATGGATACGGGCATGCAACTCGTAGTATTGCAATTATCAGAGCATTGATGTTATATACTCCTAAGCGTTATCATATTATTATCTGTTCCGGTAAAGGACTTGGTTTTATACGGGATTCTTTACGAGATTTAGATATGTTAAATTTAGATTTCCGTGAATGTGCTTCCGATTTAGGATACATACTAAAGAAGGATTCTATTGAGCCGGATCTGATGTTATTTAAATCTATGTACTTAGATTATATGAAGACAATGCCAATAGAAATTCAGAGGGAAGCAGAGTTCATTCTCCAGGAGGAGGTTGATCTGGTCATTTCCGACATATCGCCAGTTCCAATTTGCTCTGCGAAACTAGCAAATGTTAAATCGATGGGAATCTCTAACTTTACGTGGTATACAGCCTATCAACAATTAATTGATCAGGAGTTCCTCAAACCATTATATGATGCTTACTCCCATATGGATGCCTTTATTCACTTATCGGGGTCAATAGAACCTCGTTGGGGTAGTGGGAATGTCCTCAAGTCAAGTTTTTATTGCAGAACTCCTAATACGGAAGAGATCAATCGTATATCTCATCAATTAAATCCAGAACAAAATAAATGTATTGTTTATTTCGCTCTTGGTATAAGTATTCAAGTTGGTAATCTAGATTCATTAAAGATGTGGCATGATGATTCATGCTTATTTGTCGTTTCCAGCAATATGAATATTAGTGGGAAAAATGTCCACCATATTCCACATCACTATACGGAGTCACAAAATTATGTTGCGGCAGCAGACGTCATCATTTCAAAGCCTGGCTGGGGAACAGTAGGGGAAGCGATTATATGTAATAAGCCTCTAATTTTGCTTAATAGAGGTTTAATGAATGAAGACCAAAATACGATTGTGGAACTAAGTAGTAGGCAATCATACCAACTAGTTTCGTGGAATGAGCTAATAGAATTAGATATAGAAAGAACATTAAAAGGTATGGTTTCAGAACAAAGATTACATCGTGTAGCAGATAATGGAAATGAAATGAATGTAAAAAAAATAGTTAGGTTTATAAAAGTACTAGTATAAATTACAAATCCTCTACAAATTAATTTGAGAAAAGGAGTTTACGGACTGTGATGTTTACTATAGCGATAGTAGTGTTAGTTATTTCAACTTCAATTTGGAGACCAGAAGTTGGTCTTGCGATAGCTCTACAATCTTATTTAATACGATCTGCACCTAATCCACCTGCGTATTTAATAAATAATTCGAGCGCATCTGTAGATAATAATCAAATTATAAGCATCATAGTACCATTGGTAGTTTTTGTTATTATTATATTAAAAAGTATTAAGAAAGGAGACAAATATAACATTAGTTATTTAGATACGCTATTAATGTTATTGGCAATTGTTATATTATACGGAGTATCGTATTCGCCTGTAGTAAGCGATGGAATTGGAAGGGCAGGAAGATTATTCTTTATTGGTATTAGTTATTATTATGTTGCAAGGCTGTACTTTTCAAAGCATAAAAACCATGTTCAAGCCGTGAATAACTTCTTTGTAACTACTTGGGTGTTGTCGATTGTATTAGGTTCTTACGCTTATATTCAATCATTTGGAATGGATTATTTTAGACTTACGATTGGTAATGCACACCCTATTCCATTTAGTTTGCTCATTGCATCAGGTGTTTTAGTTAATATTTATTGGCTATTTGGTAATGAAAAAACAAAAAAACAAAAACTTATTCTTGTGCTCCCGCTATTCGTTCTATTTGTTGTTTTTATATCAACAAATACAAGAGGAACGATTTTATCTTTATTTGTATCACTTATATTCATAATGTTTGCGTTTATAGTTCAAAAAAAGGTGAAACTAAAATACATTTTACTAGGTTCAATAGTTATAGTTGGTTGCGTACTTTTAGTGTCTAAAATCCTACCCGAAACCTATACTAAAGTAATTAATAATATTGAACTTATTACAAGTGACGACCAGGGATCATCAATCAATGAACGTAATGTTGCTCATGCCGAAGCAATTCAAATTTTTCGAGATAATTACATTGTAGGAGTTGGTACTGGGGGGTTTCAATATTATGGTTCCCTTGAATACCCACACAATATATTTCTTGAAATATTAAGTGAAAATGGTTTAATAGGTGGAATAATTTTTACAATCATGAGTTTAATAATATTAGTTGTATTGTTGCGAACAATGTTTAAATACAGTGATATTAGATTACTTATTGCAAGTATGGTACTAATGAACTTTATTGAAATGCAATTTAGCTTCACATTTTGGATGCATAAATTATTTTTTGTTTTTTGTGGGATAATGATAGCCACGTACAAAAAAGAAAATATAATTAATATTACAAATCAAAGAATTAAACACAATTCTAGTCCGAATTCTATAATACTTAAATTTGAAAAATAGATTATTTACATCAATATTTCAAATTTAATACAAGTGTATTTATTTAACAGGATAAATAAATACACTTGATTATTATAGTTGTAACAATTAAATTGGCGTTTCCATCCAATCCACTAAATTATTTGCAAAATACTTACATCGTCCAGAGAAGGTAATATCTCCAACAGCTGTGTTAACTACACGTAAGGGTTCTGTCATGCTCACTAATATATTTCCGATAATAACCATAGTTGCACTTGTTCTCTTGATATTGTTAGCAAATGTTCCGTCTGCGATAGTTATCCCAAAATTCCCATTCATTATTCTGTTGTCTTTTACAATAGAATAGAGAGAACTCCTAATATAGATTCCTTCTGTAGTTCTACTAATTAAATTAGATAGAATATGAATACTATTTGCTTTATAAATGGATATTCCTTTATTAGCATTACTAATATTGTTATTATTAATTGTACAAACATTCATGGGATCTAATGTAACATTATTTGCTATGTCTATAGCCACATCAAAATTGAAAATTCTATTGTTCGAGATATTAAAATTTTGAGCATCATCACCAGAACCCCCCTGAATCCCAAATCCAACTTTTGTTGTATGTCTGGAATCTTGAACAATATAATTGTTAGTCACAGAAATATTAGCATTTCTTACATGAATACTTCGTGGAGGTACTGGCATACCATTAGACTTTCCACAATTATAAACATAGTTACCGGTAATAAAGTTACCTGCATCAAGAGTAGATGTCGTATCGGTAACTTCTGCTGATATTCGAGATACGATACCCCCATAAGCAGAACCAGCACCCGTATTAAACAAACCACAATAGGATACAAAATTATTAGTACATAAAGTGCCAAGATTTGCACGAATATATATTCCGATTTCCCTGCAGTAACTAATTTGATTATTTGAAATTATGGTTTGGCGAACATTTGTAACTGCATTAGATAATGTTCCATATGTCCCTTTGTATAATTTAATTCCTTGGTGAAGTCCCTTTATTATGTTGCCGGTAATTATTCCTCTTGAATGAGTAGCGGCTTGAGTCATAACTTCAATCCCTATTCGTAATCCAACACTCAAACAGTGGTTTCCTGATATAGTAAAGTCTTCATCACATTTATGTGCATCTAGTGCCAATACCCAGCCAGTTATATCACCAGTCTGTGCCCCTGCAATATCTGTGTAGGAATCATCTAAGAATTGATCTATAGATTTCCCCTCTACTTTGGAGTTGAAATAGTTATCAGTAATTTTATAGCCTTTACTTGCAGTTCTAACAACCCCTTCAGAGTAGTTTTCAAAGGAACATTTATCAATAACTGCATTCACTGATTCATATAAATGAATACAACAGTTTCTAATACTTTTACTGTAGCTTGATGGTATTGTGTGGGCTATATGATGAGGCAAATTAGAAAATTTTATTCCACTAATAATAAAATCAGATGCTCCATCTGCTAATAACAAGGCATAGTGAGAGGTGATATTATTGGGGTCGCGTATGATCATACCTTGCCCAATCCAATCTACATTAGATTTTTTATTTATTGTTTTCTCAGTCATATAAACACCAGTAGGGAATTCCAAAGCTACTCTAATGCCTAATGTTGTTGCTAATAGATTAGCTTCATCTTCAGCTTGTTGAATAATAAATTGAGATGGTTGGGAGCCATTGTTCTCAATACCGAAATCCAAGATGTTTTTTTTCAATCCCCACTTCTTCGTTATGTGATCTATCTTAACCTGGTTTTCAATCTCTATATTTTCAATTGAACTCTTTGCTGCTTTTAAACCTCTATAGCCTCTTATGACTCTAGCCATGATTTAGCCTCCAGTCCAAGTTAATGAGATTATTTATCTTTAAAATAGTTAAGAAGATTTTGATAAGATATTAGATATTTAGATCTTTCGATTCTTAATATCTTATCTTTAGAGGGTATTGGTCGTGTCGGCAGATGACCATAATAGTAAAATTGTTTTACAGGAAATGGCTGTTATTGTACAAATGTAACTTGTGAATATATTATTTTTACGATACAATATGTATCAAAAGCGTAATTAATGAGTGCTTATTAATTCAGTAAACTAGGAGTGAATGTATTTGAAACAAGGCTATATAATCGATAAGAGCTCTTTTTCTCAAGAACTGAAATTAATAATACTTTTAATTGGTAACTACTCTGAGGAAGAAACAATAGCTGCATTAATTACGGATAATATCGATTGGAGTGAATTTCTTAGACTAGTGTATCATCACCGAGTATATTCTCTAATTTATACTAAATTAACAAATATAAAAATATCAATCCCAGACTATGTACTTAGTTCACTATATTCAAATTACAGTAATAATACATATAAAATGCTTGGTTTAACATATGAAATGGATAAAATAACGAAAGCTTTTACGAATAGTGAAATACCAGTATTGATGTTAAAAGGACCATTACTTTCTGAAAAACTATATGGTAGTTTATCTCTTAGAACATCAAAAGATTTAGATATGTTAATACCCATAGAAGCTATTAATAAAGCAGAAGAGGTGTTAATCAATTTAGGTTATGTAATAACTTCTGACGTTCCTCGAGTTCTTAATGATTGGAAACGTAAAGCCCATCATGTTGGATATATTAATCCTCAAAATCAAGTTATGGTTGAGCTTCATTGGCGTTTACATCCTGACGCTGGTTCAGAATCTGGATTTGGTGAATTATGGAATAGAAAAAATTTAAGTAATCTAACTACAACACCTACATTTCAACTTGGGGATACAGATATGTTCGCTTATTTAATTTCTCATGGCGCGCGTCACGGTTGGTTTAGACTTAGGTGGTTAGTGGATATTGATAGATTGTTAAAGAAACATTCATTTAGTAGCGAACATTTGATTAGCACATTAAATAAACTAGGTCTACAACTTGTCACAGGACAAACATTGCTGCTTACAGAACAATTGTTAAATTCTAATATTCCAAATGAATTCAACCCCTATAGAAATTCACCACACGCTTATAATCTCGCTAATAAAACTATTGTTTTCATCGAGAATAAGTACCAGTTAGCTCCAAAACCTGAGCCAAATATAAAAAAGTATTATCAACGTTATTTATTTAACTTAAAAACAAACAAACAAAAAGTAATATATATACTGACTAGGTTTTATCCTAATTCTTGGGATGTCATTGAATTTCCACTTCCTAAAACAATGCACTTTTTATATTTTCCATTACGGCCTGTTTTCTTAGTATGGCGTTATTTTAAAAAGTTTCAATCTTCATGATATACATACTGTGAAAGTTAACATGATTTTTTCGCCTACTAGAACTATAATTTTCATAAATTTAAATATAACCAAGGAGAAAATTATTTCATTACCACTGAACTAATCACAGCTAATGAGCTTATCGTACAGTCTGAAGGTAACCCGGTAAGCGATATGGATGGCGAGAAAGTGATGTTGGCATCGAGAACGGGAAATATTACATTCTTGGTCAGATCGGGGACAGATATGGGAACTTATCGCTTCTCCTGTAACCATAAATGAAGTGGTCGAATAATCAGTGGTAGAGTATGAGATTGAACCAGATATGTGTAAGCAATAATGAGCTTTTATAAGAAAGTGCATAGGTTCAGTTCTTATCCCTTTTGATATTTTACGGCGAGAGGTATGGACGGTTATATCAGGACAAGGTAAAATGGTATTAGATGGATATGTACGTAAGAGCAGAATGGGAGACGTAATCGTCATATTTCCTGAAGCGAAGCGTAGCTTACGAGCAATCACTGATATCGAAAGATAGTGGGGTAGTTACTTTGAAGTTAGATGCAATTGAGTTGGACCTGAGTGATGTATCCAAAGAGTTATCCTTTTTACTATTGATTTTACATGAGGATATGCTAGATGAGAGTATTCTTGAGCCATATACATCCGATCTGGATTGGACATTGTTTATGAAGCTTGTTATGCATCATCGTGTGTATCCTCTTGTTTATTTAAAGTTGAAAAGAATTAGCACCTCACTACTAATTCCAGCTAATGTTATGGAAACACTTCATCATCAATATCAAACCAATACCCTGAAGATGTTACACCTTAGCAGAGAAATGAATCATATATGCAAAGCGTTAACCAATAGTGGCATACGTACTCTTTTATTGAAGGGTCCTGTTCTAGCTATACAACTCTACGGTAATCTGACTCATCGGACATCCAAAGATATAGATATTCTAGTTCATGCAGATGATGTGGAGAAGGCCGAGGAAATATTAGTTCAGCTTGGTTACGAGATGAAGGATCCATATATCTTAAACAACTGGAAGAAGAAAACACACCACTTATCCTTCGAGAATAGGGAACATTCGGCACAAATTGAAATTCATTGGAGACTAAACCCTCATTTCAGTAAGTCATACTCATTCGATAAACTATGGGAACGTAGAAATGATGTGACAATATCTAATCAAACGTTTTACTGTTTGGGAAATGAAGATCTACTCTGCTATCTTACGGATCATGGTGCTAGACATGGCTGGTTCCGATTACGCTGGTTAATGGATATTGAAAGGTTACTACCTACAATAAGCAGTGGAAATATGAAAATTCATTTCGATCAATATGGTGGGCAGCAATACGTTGGACAAGCATTCATCCTATTGTCGAACCTACTTTTAACGAAGATTTCTCAAGATTTAGAATTATTAACGATCAACTCAAAATCTCAACGACTAGCAGAAATGGCCCTATATTATGTCAAAAGAATCGTTAAATTAAATCCCGTACCGGAGAAAAGTATCGCTTGGCATTATAATCGCTACCTCTTTATGTTAATGTCGGCAAAACAGATAATAGCATACATGTTAAACAAACTTCTTCCTAGCACACTCGATGCTTTAATGTTACCATTGCCTAAATCACTTTATTTTCTATATTTCCCACTTCGGCCTTTTCTAAGCTTATTGCGTCGATTGAAACGACTGTCTGTATAAATTTTGCGGAGCGACTTCCCCTAATTTACAATTAATAATACAATCTGTATCATACATGATTTTGTACAGTATTCTAATAGAGGAGGCTTTTAATCATGAGCGTTGAACTAATCACAGCTAATGACCTTATCGTTCAGTCTGAAGGTAACCTGGTAAGTGATATGGATGGCGAGAAAGTGATGTTGAGCATCGAAAACGGTAAGTATTACAACCTTGGTCAGATTGGGGGCCAAATATGGGAACTTATCGCTTCTCCTGTCACCATAAATGGAGTGGTCGAACAATTAGTGGCAGAGTATGAAATTGAACCAGATGTGTGTAGACAGCAAGTATGCACATTTATACAGCAACTTGCCACTGATGGACTCGTACAGGTGAGGAAGCAATAATGAGCTTGTATAAGAAAGCTCATAAATTCATTTCTTATCCGATGGATGTTAAGTGGATGTTCATAGAAGCTTATTTCTATTTGGCATGGGGAAGAGTCTTAAAGCTTCTTCCTTTCTCTAGAGTAGCACCTTCCTTAGGAGAGAGAATGAAGGAAACGGAATATGTTAGATGTACGGAGCAGGAGCTCATACTATTGCGTAAGATATCGATAGCCATTCATGCGATGAGTCGCGTAACATGGTGGGAGAGCCAATGCCTGGTTAAGGGTATTGCCGCACTAAAGATGCTTAAGCGAAGAGGGATTCCAAGTACTTTGTATTTGGGAAGTGGGCGAGATGACACGGGGAACATGGTAGCGCATGCTTGGCTACGTAGTGGATCTTATATTGTAACCGGAAGTGAAGGACACGAAAGGTATGCTGTCGTAGGGATGTTCGGAAATAGTAAGCAGTCTGAAACTCTAGCGACTATGAAGCGGTGATCCGCATAAGGGGTTAGTATAATGAAGGATCTATTCTATTATATTCGTAAAATGCATCGTGTCGCAGGAATAAAACTGTACCTCAACATGTTTATGACACTTGTGATTAGCTTATTAGATGGCATAGGGATCTATTTGATCGTCCCTCTTCTAAGTATAATTGGTGTAATTCAAATGGATTTGGATGGGGTACCCCTTGTGTCAACGCTATTTCGATTTGTTGATTCATGGTCTATCAATCTTAATCTACCCATCGTTCTAGCCATCTATGTGATGATCTTGGGGGGGCAGGCATTACTACAGAGAAGCCAATTAGTGATGAATACAAAGATCCTCCAAGAATTCGTCCGTTCACTTCGAATGAATACTTATGAGGGACTGATGCAGGCGAAGTGGGAATTTTTCTTGAGAAAACGTAAGTCAGACTTTAATCATATTATGACCAATGAGCTTGGAAGGGTTAGCTTCGGTACCTCGCTCTTTCTTCAGATGATTACTGCGACGATATTCACGATCATTCAGTTGGGATTGGCCTTCTTATTATCGCCAGTTTTAACTCTTGTAGTACTTGGTAGTGGTATCTTCCTCGCTTTGTTCTCACGTAGGTTTATTAAGAAAGCTGAACATATCGGTGATGAGACTTCAGTGTTATCTCAGCATTATTTTGCTGGCATTAGTGATCATTTTAATGCGATCAAGGATATTAAGAGTAACAAGCTAGAATATTCACACATCAATTGGTTCAAACATCTTAGCCAGAGATTAGAGAGTAATGTCATTCAATTTGCTAAGCTTAACTCACTTTCGCAGTTCTTCTACAAGATATCTTCTATTCTTTTTATTGTAGGGTTGGTCTATTTAGCTCTAGAGGTTATTCATACACCTGCTGAACAATTAATTCTTGTTGTACTCATCTTCTCTAGATTATGGCCAAGGTTTATTCTTCTACAGAATAGTATGGAACAGCTTGTATCGAATATTCCTGCTTTTAAGGCATTAAGAAATTTGCAGCGAGAGTATGACTCCGATAGAGAGTTGACTGAAGGAATCAATACCACTGAAGGAATCCAACCTATTCTTATGAAAGAAGGAATAACGTGCAATCAAGTGGATTACCGTTATGATCCTAGTGAGTCTGAATATGCTCTTCGTGACATTAATGTCCATATCCCTGTCAATCGGATGACAGCCATTGTTGGTAAATCTGGTGCTGGTAAAAGTACCTTGATTGATATGCTTATGGGTCTCATTCATCCTGAGAGTGGACAAGTGACAATAGACGGTATTACGCTACGAGATGATCAGCAATTGTTGTCTCTCCGTAGCTCCATTGGATATGTTGCACAAGATCCCTTTCTATTCAATGAGACGATTCGTGATAACCTGAAACTAGTGGCACCTTATGTTGATGATTCTGAGTTATGGAAAGCTTTGGAATTTTCTGCCTCTGATGAATTTGTACGGAAACTTCCACAAGGGCTTGATACGATCATTGGTGATCGAGGCGTCCGATTGTCGGGAGGAGAAAGGCAACGAATTGTATTGGCAAGAGCCATATTGAAACGTCCTACCATTCTTGTGCTTGATGAAGCGACTAGCGCGCTTGACAGTGAGAATGAACGACTGATTCAAGAAGCACTGGAGCTGCTCAAAGGAAGTATGACTATTATAGTTATCGCTCACCGCCTATCTACAATTCGCAATGCAGATCAGGTGATTGTTATGGAGCAAGGTGAGGTTATTCAACAAGGTGGATATCACCAGCTATCGCAGGAAGTGAAAGGGACATTCAGGCAGTTGCTGGATTATCAGATAGGGGTTAATGGGTAGCTTTTTGTCATTAGATACTATGAATACTATATTTAAAAATTTTCTGAAAAAAACAATTGTAAAATAATAGGTTTTCGTTTATGATACAAATTGTATCAATATAGATAGGAGGCGGTTGACATCAGCGTTATAGCAGGAGTTATAGAATTCGACAAGCCTTTTATTTCTCCCAATGAAGTCGCCCCTTTTATGGATGCGATTCGAGATCTCCCAGGAGATGACTTCGATACGTGGGTTCAAGGTTCAACTATTCTCGGATGCCGCTCACAATGGATTACGCCAGAATCAGTTCATGAACAACTTCCTTACTGGGATGAAGAGTATGGGGTAGCCATAATAGCCGATGCCATTATCGATAATCGTTATGAACTTTTTGAGAGATTGAATGTGAAGCGGGACATACGATTAAGTATGACAGATAGCGAATTAATTGTTCTTGCTTATGTCAAGTGGGGCCAAGAAACACCAAAGTATTTAATAGGAGACTTTGCTTTTGTTATATGGGATCGGCGTAGCCACACCCTCTTTGGTGCTCGGGATTTAGTGGGTAGTCGCACACTTTATTATACCCACAATATAGAGCGCTTTGCATTCTGTAGTGTCATACAACCCATGTTTTCTTTAAGTAACTTACCTAAGCGACTGTGTGAAGAAAGATTCGCAGAATTTCTGGCGATTCCCACGTTACTGGATGCAGTTAATGTACATACAACATTTTATCAGGATATTAAGCAAATACCACCTGCACATTCATTTACCTTATATGAGGGTAAACTCTCTTTCACGCAATATGGATCACTAGTTACAGATACGAAGGATATATCATATCGAACGGATGGAGAGTATGTTGAGGCATTTCAGGAAATATATCAGGAAGCGATACGGTCAAGATTACGGACCTATAAGCAAGTTGGCGTTACTTTAAGTGGCGGACTTGATTCTGGATCTGTTGCAGGATTTGCAGCGGGGATGCTGCAGCAGGAAGGGAAATGTTTACAGGCTTATAGTTCAATTCCCTCGCGTGATTTCGTTGATTGGACATCTCGCAACATATTTGCTGATGAAACTCCCTATATACAATCTGTTGTGGATTATGTAGGGAATATAAAAGCGAATTATCTTGATTTTCCTGGAATGAGTCCATTGTCAGAGATTGATGACTGGCTAGATATACTTCACGCACCTTACAAAAATTTAGAAAATTCATTCTGGATTAAAAGTATTCAGCAGCAAGCGGCACAGCAAGGAGTAGGTGTGTTACTGACAGGAGTCAGGGGGAATTTTTCTGTATCTTGGGGCTCGGCAGTCGGTTACTATGCTTTGCTATTAAAAAGACTTAGTTGGATTCGATTGTACCAAGGAATATCGGATTATGGGAAACAGCTTAGGATAGGTAGGAAGCGTATTATCCATGCGGTGCGCCAGCAAGCTTTCCCAGAAAAGGTAACCTCTCAGTTCCAACCTATTGTTCCTTCTCTTATTCATCCAGAATTCGCAGCTCAATCAGGTATATACGAGAAGTTAGAGCATTACGATGTCGGTCTGCGAGAATCTCCGGTTCAAATTATGAATGAGAGACAAAGTTTCTTCGGTAATCTGTCTATTCTCAATATGCAGAGTACCATATCAGCCCAATTATCCTATCGTTATGGGATATGGGAACGAGATCCTACTAGCGATTCGAGAGTTGTGAAATTTTGTTTGGGAGTTCCGTTCAGTCAATACGTCCATAATGGGTTCGGTCGTTCTCTTATTCGTAGATCAACAGAAAACGTTCTTCCGGATAAAGTTCGATTGAATCAGAGAACTCGTGGTGCTCAAGGGATGGATTGGGTACATCGCATTGCTCCGAATTGGAACGCTGTCCAAGAAGAGATTCGATTGTCATACAGTGATGAATTGACTTCTTCCTATCTGAATATGGATCAAGTAAAGAGTTCACTTGATCGGGTAGGATCAACAATTAAGCCAGAGCAAGCGGAGGATCCACATGTACAATACCTCATGCGAAGCTTAATCGCACATCGCTTTCTCCAAAGGTTGAAATAAGAAATAGACCACTTGAAAGGAGGTGAACAATATGACTAAAAAAGAATGGACTGTACCCGCATTGGAAGTTCTTCAAGTAAGTGAAACAATGCAAGGATTTGGGCTTTCAAAGGTTGACTACACATATGTAGCAGGTAAACTCGTTGACATGGATATTTATTCCTAGGACTCATCCTATACTTAGTCAATAATTTCCAATATGGGAGCGTCGTAAATGAGTGTAGTTAGCAATACACATTTATGGCGCTCTACATATTTGAATGTAGGTTCATTCCACTCTATTCAATATACTGCGTAGTACGCGTTCGGCTTAAACTAGACTCTCTAACGATGAGTCTTGGCTCGAATTGTATCCTCTCATAAAGGCCCCTTTTCTGTTCTTCTATACGTTGTAACAGCAGTTCTGTTGCCACCTTTGCAACCTCCGCACCCATGATGGAGACGGAGCTGATCTTTGGAGTCGTAATCGTACACAATAAATTGTTATCAACGCCAACGATAGCAATATCCTCTGGCACGCGAATACCTAGTTCTTTGAAGCGATTCAATAGCCCAATCGCGACCATATCATTTCCGGCGTAGATCGCATCTGGAATGTGCGTCAGGTTAACAAAATAATCAGCTGCTTTAGCTCCGGTCTGCAGAGAAAAGTCATCCCCAAAATAGATTAATGATCGATCGATCTGATCTAGTGCATCCTCATAGGCAAAGAATCTTTCCTCAATGATTTCTTTTGGAGCACCAGCATACCCAATTCTCGTTCTCCCTATACTTAGCAAATGTTCCATGACTAGTCTGCCCTCGGGTGTGGAGAGACTTACAATATCGGCCTTAACATCAGATTCTAATGTCTTGCCATAATTGATGATGGAGATTGGAAGATTAGCTTTATTAATGAGATCTTTCATGGTTTTGGGATAAGCAAGCGGTAAAATAATAAGGCCATCCACATGAAGTTTCTTCATATCACGTAGTAGCTCTAACTCTGATCTTATATTCCCTAATGTATTAATCTGAACAACACGATAGCCATAATGCTTCGCCGCTTGTTCAACGGAATAAGCAATTTCCGGAACAAAAGCGTTGCGAATATCAGGTACAGCCAAGGCGATGTGTTTGGTTTGACGAAACTTTAAGTTTTGTGCAAAGGAATTAGGAACGAATCCAAGCTCTTCGACAGCTGTCAGCACCTTTTCTTTTGTCTTCGGACTTATACCCTCTGTATTATTAATAGCTCTAGACACGGTTGCGATTCCAACACCTGCTCGAGCAGCTACATCCTCTATCGTAACTTTATTATTTGCCAATCCCAGCACTTCCTTTAACTGTATGAAATTGTTTCCACAATAGTATACATAAAATATGAATTAAAGTATAACATACTTGGGAATTATATGAATACTATCATGTTTACTGCACCATTTCGGTTGACAATATGTTGATATAGTGACATAATTATTTATGGAAACGTTTCCGAATTAGTTATTATATTTCCATAATTATAGCGTATTATTCGTGGTTATACTTATCTAGGGAGATGACACAAATGAAAGCATTAAGATGGCATGGTCAGAAAGATTTACGTCTAGAGAACATTGAAGAACCAACAGCTCAACCAGGTAAAGTGAAAATTAAAGTCGAATGGTGCGGTATTTGCGGCAGCGACTTGCACGAATATACAGCAGGTCCAATCTTTATTCCAGAGGGCACACCACATCCAATCACTGGAGAAAAAGCACCTATCGTTATGGGACACGAATTTTCCGGGAAAGTAGTAGAGATTGGCGAAGGTGTAACCAAAGTCAATGTGGGTGATCGTGTCGTTGTAGAACCAATCTATGCATGTGGTAAATGTGATGCTTGTAAAGAAGGCTACTATAACCTTTGCTCTACCATGGGCTTCCTTGGACTTGCAGGCGGCGGCGGTGGTTTCTCCGAATACGTGAACGCTGAAGAATATATGGTTCACCAAATTCCAGATAGTGTATCCTATGAACAAGGTGCACTTGTAGAACCTTCCGCAGTTGCGCTTCATGCTGTTCGTCAAAGCAAATTCAAAGTTGGTGATAAAGCTGTCGTATTCGGCGCAGGTCCAATCGGCTTGCTCGTTATTGAAGCGTTGAAAGCTTCAGGCGCAGCAGAAATCTACGCTGTTGAGTTGTCACCTGAACGGAAGCAAAAAGCGACTGAACTTGGCGCAATCGTCATTGACCCTAAAGAATATGATGTCGTTGCAGAAATTCACAATCGTACCAACGGTGGGGTAGATGTTGCTTATGAAGTTACGGGTGTGCCTCCTGTTCTTACACAGGCTCTTAATTCGACAAAAGTTGGCGGCGAATTAATGATCGTCAGCATTTTCGAGAAAGAAGCGTCTATTAAACCTAATGATATTGTGATGATGGAACGTACCATGAAAGGGATTATCGGTTATCGCAACGTGTTCCCTGCCGTTATTAGCTTGATGACTCAAGGCTACTTCTCTGCTGAGAAGCTTGTAACGAAACGAATTACACTTGATGAAGTTGTTGAAGAGGGATTTGAAGCACTCTTGAAAGAAAAAAATCAAGTGAAGATTCTTGTGAAAGCTGAATAACAGCAATTAACAGAAATTAACAGGTTGGTTAAAGCAAGACAAGGCAAGAGAAGACAAGAGAAGCGAAGCCCAGAGGCTTTGCTTTTTTTGGTTTTCTCTTTTTTGATAGCCTTGAGACCCATGTCTCGGTCTAACCGTGAGTGTTATTATTTTCGGGAATATAATCTATCCTTCGACAACCCATACTGTTATACTCAATGGATATATCTGCAATTAAATCGTATACAGAATAAGCAACTATAGGGGGATATGTACGTCATCTACGAATATATTAGATCGTACTATTGGAATCATTGAGATTGTATGGGATGCTAAAGCCAATTCGGAAGATTTCGATAGAGTGACCAGTGAGGTTCAGGCCCTCGCACAAGAACTTGGGGGTAGTTTTGATGTTATTGTGGACGTGAGAAGTGTAAAACTATTCATGCCAGAATCCCAAGCCAAACTTGTCGAGCATCAAAAGGCTTTAAAGAACTTTGGAATGAGACGGGCTGCCGTTATTGTTGCAGGTACTATAGCCAAAATGCAGCTTAAACGAACAACAAGAGAATCATTACATACTACTGAAACACACTGGGAGAATTATGAAGAAGGATTAACATTCTTGAAAACGAACCGGTAGACTTAAGTGAAATATTTATAAAGAAAGTCTAACGAAGATCATGAAAAAGCCATGAATACTCAACTCATCGTTGGGGTTCGTGGTTTTATTTGTTGCATGATTACGAATAAGTCCTGATGCGAAGGGTGCAATATTGTTTGAAGACAAGTATAATTTAGGGGATTTACATCCATGAAATGAAAGGGTAATCATTGATCATTCGTTGAGTTAAATGGACTTAATAATAATTTTCTCTAAAATACTAAATAAAGAGGTGTACGTTGATGATAAGAGCAACTGAAAATAATGAATATGTTGAATTGACGAGTCCTACAGTTCTTCCAAAGGCTTCAGGTTTTTTGTGGAATGAAAATATGATGATACATATGAATTGTCGTGGGTATGCTGTGGCACAATTTATGCAGCCGGAACCTGGAAAGTACTCCTATGCACCCAATTTGGAAGCCAAGACGTTCATGCAACCTGAGCAACCTTATTATGCGCATCATCCTGGCCGTTTCGTGTACGTGAAGGATGAAGTGAGTGGTGAAATTTTCTCTGCACCGTATGAGCCTGTTCGCGTACTCCCTGATAACTATACATTTTCTGTAGGGGAACATAACATTGTCTGGAAAATTGAAAGTAATGATATCCTGATCGAAATGAGTCTGAGTTTACCTAAAGAGGATCCAATGGAACTGTGGCGTGTGAAAGTGACGAACCTTTCGCAGACGAAAAGGAAGTTAAGTATCTATCCTTATTTTACCGTAGGCTATATGTCATGGATGAATCAATCAGGCGAGTACAAGGAAGATCTGCAAGGGATCGTGTGCTCTGCGATTACGCCATATCAGAAATATCAAGATTACGATAAGATCAAAAACCTGAAAGATAAAACATTTTTGTTAGCAGAGCAAGAGCCTTTCGCATGGGAAGTGAACCAAGAGGCATTCGAAGGAGAAGGGGGTATTCATAACCCATCAGCGATCCAAAATGAAGCATTGTCCAAAGGGGAATCCCGCTATGAATTGCCCGTTGCTGCCTTGCAATACAGAATCGATCTGGATCCGGGTGAGGAACAAGCCTATCGGTTTATATTTGGTCCAGCTAGAACAGAGGAAGAGATTGCTCAAATCCGCCAAAGCTATTTCTTAGATAAGAATGCTAGGGGTGAGGATGGTTTTGTTTTGGCTGAACGGGAATATGCTGAATACATACAGGAAGGCAGAGGATGTATTGAGATTACAACGCCAGATGCGGATCTCGATCAATTCGTGAACCACTGGCTACCGCGCCAAATGTATTATCATGGTCAGACCAACCGTCTCTCAACGGATCCTCAGACTCGGAACTACCTTCAAGACAATATGGGAATGAGTTATATTAAACCCCAGATAGCAAGAAATGCTTTTCTAACAGCATTAAGCCAACAAAAAGCAAACGGATCCATGCCGGACGGCATCATTCTGTACGAAGGTGCGGAGCTGAAATATATTAACCAAGTCCCACATACGGATCATTGCGTGTGGTTACCGATCTGTTTGAGTACCTACTTAGATGAAACAAATGATTATACGGTATTGGATGAAATGCTTCCTTTTGCGGATAGTGTGGAAACCGAATCTGTCTTCGAACATATCAACCGTGCGATGCACTGGCTTATGAACGATCGGGATGAGCGAGGGTTGAACTTTATTAATCAAGGCGATTGGTGTGACCCCATGAATATGGTTGGCTACAAAGGAAAAGGGGTTTCCGGGTGGCTAACGATTGCTACATCATATGCCTTTATGATATGGGCTGATATCGCTAGTAGAAGTGGCCGATCCAATATTAGCGAGCAATTCTTAGTGGCTGCGGAAGAGACGAATGCTGTAGTGAATCAGTATTTGTGGGATGGAGAATGGTATGCACGCGGCATAACGGATGACAATGTTGTATTTGGGATTAGTGAAGATAAGGAAGGTAGAATATTCATTAATCCTCAAGGATGGGCATTACTCAGCGGTGCTGCGGATGAATTGAAGCAACAGAAGCTGATTCAGGCTGTTGAGGAACAGTTGGAGACTCCGTATGGTGTGGAGAAGCTAGCGCCATCCTACACAGTGATGCGAGAGGATGTTGGGAGAGTAACGCAGAAACACCCGGGAACGGCAGAGAATGGAGCGGTATATAATCATGCTGCGGCATTTTATATTTATGGGCTCTACGCTGTAGGAGGGAAGGATAATGCGTATCGTCTACTTCGAAAAATGATTCCAGGGCCAGACTCAGAAGATATCATTAGACGAGGTCAATTGCCTGTATTTATACCCAATTATTATCGTGGTGCTTATAGACAATTTCCGGATACCGCTGGGCGATCCAGTCATTTATTTAATACAGGGACGGTTCCTTGGGTGTATCGCTGTTTAATTGATGGTCTTTTTGGATTACAGGGCAGTCCAGAAGGAATTCATATTAAGCCACAACTACCTTCTGAGTGGCAAGAGGTTACTGTTAAGCGGTTGTTTAGAGGAGCAGAACTGCATATCGATATGAAGCGAGATGCCGAGGTTACAACAACCGAAGTATATGTGAATGGCAAATATATAGAAGATGGCATCATCAAGGACCTGCAACAAGATGTCGTATATAACGTACTGGTTAAAATTCCGAAGTGAGAATAAATAAGTAGTCCCTCCATTTCAGGATATTCTTCCTCGATCTTTTGAAGGAAGAGTATCCTGTTTTGCTATATTTAACGTACAGTTTATTCACACATGTATTTATCGTCTTCATAGGAATCCTGCTATTAAGATAGGGTAACAAGCGGAAGCGTTGAAGGTGAAGATAAGGGGACCGTGAGTCGCTGTTTATTTTTATAATAGACGATTTCCTCATATCCGATTTGTTGAAGAAGTTGGATGGCATCATCGAGCATCGTTCCTAATTCATCCGGATAATGAGCATTGGAAGCGAGTGTAATCGGTACGTCATAATCTTTTAGAATAGTTAAAAATGAAGCACTTGGACCTATTTCCATGGCTGGATGGCGATAGGCTAACCCTGTATTTATCTCTGTAGCGACATCGGCAATACAGAGGGCAGCAGCTACATCGTTATAATGAACGGCTAGTTCCTCTTCTGGAGGTGTATGACTGAACATTGTGATATGATCCAATTGAGACATGAATTGAAAAATACCACTGTGTATCGCTTCAATGATAGTGTGATAATATTGTATATACAGCAAAGATGGGTCGTAACTCGCCAACTTATTCTGTACTTCGGGTTGATCCAACTTCAATCCTTCGTGAAAATGAACTGAACCGATGACATAATCTAACGAGTACGGTTCAAGAAGAGCCTTCAATTTCTCCTGACTGCTAGGGAAATAATCAGCTTCAACCCCAATAGATAATTCTTCATAGAATCTTGCTGCATTCCGCATTCCCGTTAAATAATCTTCTATAGAGTAAGTACATACGAGGTCCAACCATTTTCGCTGCATTCTGCCTAGTGGACTATCATCAACCAACATGAATTCTTCGTAATAACCCTTGAACTCTTGGAAACGATACAAATGATCAACGACCCCAAATTGTGTAATTCCTTTCTTGCGTCCTTGTTCTAAGTATCTAGTAATCCAATCCTCTGAATAACATCCTTCTTTCATTCTGCGGGCTAAACTTCTACTGATATGTTCAATCCAGGCACGTGACTCGGGCTCTGTCGGATGGGCATGATTTCTTGAAGTTTGTTCTAGTGCTAATCCTGTACGTTTAAGCCATTCTAGGGAATAAGTTCCTTGTTCTAGATGAAAATGAAAGTCTATCTTCATAATGTCGTCTCCTTCATTTAACGTTCATCGGGGATGTGGATGGATCATAAATGTATTTTATCGGTTGATGATTAACGTTAGCTCATACAATTGTAAAAAAGATGTTAAATACGTCGAGTGAGGCTATAGGGGATGGTGTGTCCTAGTTGTTATGGTAAATTTACTAAAAAAAAGATATACTTTTATAAAGTTGTTTATGGTTTTCCTTTTAGGATAAGAAGGAGCTTAAGATATGAAGAAGTTAACGATTGATGATGTAGCACAGAAAGCAGGAGTATCTAAGAGCACTGTGTCACAATTTCTAAATAAACGATACAAATATATGAGTGACTCCACGAAAAAGAGAATTGAAGAAGTTGTGGATGAACTAAATTACAAGCCTAATGGGCTTGCCAGAAGTCTAAAGAATAATCGGACGCATATGATCGGTGTTATTGTGGCGAATATCGACTATACCCTATCAATCCAGTGTATTAGAGCTATTGAGAGCGAGCTTCAAACTCATGGCGTACAGGTCATTATTTGCAATGCAGATGAGAACCCGGAGAAAGAAAGTAAATATATTGAGATGTTGGTAGCTCGCCAGGTAGATGGATTGATTATTTTCCCAACGGGGAATAATGCTGCAGCCTATAGTCGACTTATCGCTGAGAACTTCCCAATGGTCTTTCTGGATCGACTTGTTGAGCAGGTCACGACACATAGCTTACTTCTAGATAATGAAATGGCTGTCAAAATCGGCATTCAAGAGTTGGTACACCATCACCATGACCGAATTGCGCTAATTACCTTGCCACATGAGACACATCGTATCACTCCAAGGGTGGAAAGATTGGGCGGATACAAGAGAGCGATGGATGAATGTGGCCTTACGGTCAGAGAAGAATATATCCGAAGTGTCCCGAAGGAAGATATCCAGAAGACGATGGAGCAATTGCTTCGAATGCAGGAACCACCTACGGCGATCCTTGCAGGTAATGATATCGTGCTCGCTGAGATGTTGAAATACTCCAGTTCACATAATATACAGATTCCTGAGGACATATCGGTTATGGGTATAGATGATGCTGACTTTGCTCATATTTATAACCCGAACATTACAACCATCGGCCAACCAACTTACGATATGGGCAAGCAAGCCGCCAAAATATTACTTCAATGCATCGAAGAGACGGGCACAGCAGTGCCGATCATCTATCGCTTCGTCCCACAATTACACAGAGGAAAGTCTGTTAAGACCATAGAAGCAGATATGAACTAGGCGAGTATGTACTAGGACATATCTGAATATATTTTAAATGATAAAAGAGTGTTTAGGCGGAAGGTTGTTTCTGCTCAAACACTCTTTAATTTTATGACCTTGATCCTACTAATGATCCAACATCCAACATCCAACATCGAGCATCGAGCATCGAACCAACAAGAGTTCGCACGGTACTAGGGGATAAGTTACTGGAGGTTTCCCCGTTATAGTAGAATACGAGTCGCTGTGGTGGATACCATCCGAATTAGCAGGATAACCTCCAGCTAATGTGACTTAAATTGCACCAAGTGTGATACAAGTAATAAGTTACTGGAGGTTTCCCTGCATAGTGGCGTATACGAGTCGCTATAGCGGATACCATTCGATTTAGCAGGAGAAATTCCAGCTAACGTGACTCCCACAGCGCCAGAATCTTGATTTAGCATCCCTACCTATTATTTACTAGTCTTAATTAGTTAGTTACTTCTTCATAAATGTCTCTAAACCCTCACGAGTAGGCAATCCATCGCTATCTCCAGGTGACATGACCGCAAGTGCACCGATTGCATTTCCACGTTGTGTTGCTTCCTCAAACGAAAGTCCATCAAGCATCGCACTGACAACACCTACAGCAAATCCATCACCAGCACCAACGGTATCAACGACTTCTGCAACAGGGAATCCTTGTACATATCCTTCTTGATCGGCTGTTTTATAGTAAGCTCCTTCAGCACCTAATTTAACGATGACGAGCGAAACGCCACGGTCTAGATAATAGGAAGCAATATCTTCTGGTTTCTCCAATCCAGTTAATGTTCTACCCTCACTAATTCCTGGAAGGAACCAATCGCATTGGGTAGCTAGCTCGTTAATGGTACTCACCATCGTTTCCGTATCAGCCCATAATTTAGGACGAAGATTAGGATCGAAGGAGATCGTCTTTCCTGACTTCTTCATGAACTTCATAGCATGGATAGAGAATTCGCGACATTCTGGAGATAAGGCTGCGGGTATGCTCGTCATATGCATATGTCTGGCTGAAGAGAAATAATTCTCATTGAAATCAGAAACATCTAATTTAGATGCAGCCGAATTCTTACGGAAATATTCTACAACAGGATCGCCTGTAAGAACTTTAGATTTCACTAACATCCCCGTCGGATAGTCTTCTGTAAATGCTACACTTTGGGTATCAATCTTCTCTTTGTTTAGAGCGTCTATGATGAATCTACCGAAGTTATCTTCACCTAGTTTGGTTACTAGACCCACATGCAATCCTAAACGGGACAATCCTGTCGCTACGTTCGTTTCTGCACCTGCAAGTGCTTTGGAAAAAGAGTTGCTCTCATGCAGTGGTCCGGGTTCATTGGCATAAAACATCGCCATAGGTTCTCCAAAAGTAACTACATCCAAATGAGTATTCATTATAAATGCCTCCTTATCGTATTAGATCAACAAAGTACTTCCTGTTTATCCATCGCAAAAAAAATTTAGTAATTCGATTTATGAAATCGCATTCAAAAATGCTCATTTAGAAATTATCACATAAATCGGTTTTTAACAATTACATTTCCTGCTGTTGACGACTTTAAATAAATAAATCAATTCTTATTTCATGAAAATATCCTTGATATATAAGGGGTTTATCATATATGCATAAATAAATAAAAATAATATAGTGAAAAATGATATTGACTAATATGACTCTTATAATTAGTATTTCAAGTGTAATCACAAAACATATTTATAAAGTTTACTAAACTTTTAATTAAACAGGAGGAATTTGTTGCTATGGAAAAACGATATGCTACTCATCCTGAACAAGCGAAGTCTTTTACTACGGAAGAATTACGCAGTCATTATCTGGTTCAGGATTTATTCGTTCCAGATGAAGTGAAATTGTGTTATACGCTTGAAGATCGAATGATTACTGGGGGGATTCTACCCGTAAATGGACCTGTCCGTTTAGAAGGATATGATGAGATTAAAGCTGACTATTTCTTACAACGCCGTGAATTGGGTGTTTTTAATGTTGGCGGCAGTGGTAAGGTGACGGTGGATGGCGAGTCGTATTCATTAGAACTGAAAGACTGTTTATACATCGGATTAGGGAATAAAGAGGTTATGTTTGAAAGCGATTCAAGTGAAAACCCAGCTAAGTTTTATGTGGTTTCCGCTACAGCACATAAGACATATCCAACTCAAAAACAATCGTTCAAGGATGTACCAGCAGAAACCTTAGGTACACCAGAGACCGCAAATAGTCGTGTTCTTCGCAGATATATCCATGAAGACGGTATTCAGAGTTGTCAATTGTGTATGGGTATGACAGCACTTCAAACAGGTAGTGTATGGAACTCCATGCCGACACATGTTCATGATCGCCGTAGTGAAATATATTTCTACTTCGAATTGGACGAACAAGCGAGAATGTTCCATATGATGGGCGAGCCGACGCAGACAAGACATATCGTTATGAAGAATGAGGAAGCTGTTATTTCTCCTCCATGGTCTATTCATTGTGGAACAGCGACGAACAATTATACATTTATTTGGGCAATGGCAGGAGAGAACTACACGTACAAAGATATGGATGCCGTAGCGATGGACGAGATTCGCTAATCTTTTTGAATAGGGGAGGGACGTACACGAAATGAAGAAAATCAGAGTTTTACAAAATATTTCATCGGTTGGAGTTGTTGCTGTTATTCGAGCAGATACGGCCGAAGCAGCGGTGCAAATGTCTGAGGCTTGTATTGCGGGAGGCCTTAATAACATCGAGGTAACCTTCACAACACCTGATGCAGATCAGGCTATCAAGATTCTTGCTAAAAAATATGGAGATAAGGCGGTAATTGGAGCGGGTACGGTACTTGATCCATTAACAGCTAGAATTGCTATATTGGCTGGTGCTGAATTTGTGGTGAGTCCCTCTTTTGAAGAAGAGACAGCTATGATGTGTAATCTGTATGGTATTCCTTATATGCCAGGTTGCTTGACTCTAAATGAAATGAAAGAAGCGTTGAAGCTGGGAGTTGATGTTCTTAAATTATTCCCAGGTAGCGCCTTCGGACCTGATTATATCAAAGCTATTAAAGGACCTATGCCTCATGTCCAGATCATGCCAACAGGGGGCGTAGATCTGAACAACATGGAACAGTGGATTCGTAATGGTTGTATCGCAGTGGGTATTGGTGGGAACTTAACAGCACCTGCCAAAGATGATCGTTATGACCTTATAACTGAACTAGCTGCACAGTATGTAGCCAAATTTCAAGAGATCACAACTTCAAATAAATGAAATATCACCATTAGCCATTAGGAGGAACATAGTATGAATTTAAATGAATTTTCACTGGATTTTTTCAATTTAAAAGGTAAGATAGCGATTGTTACAGGAGGAAATACAGGTCTAGGTCAAGGTTATGCAGTGGCATTAGCGAAAGCGGGGGCAGATCTATTCGTAGTTACTTATGATACGAACTGGGATGAGACGAGAGAAATGATCGAGAAGGAAGGTCGTAAAGTTGTTTTTCACCAAGCAGACCTTACGCAGAAAGAAGCCATTACTTCTGTTGTTAGTGAATGTGTAAAGGCCTTCGGCACGATTGATATCCTAGTAAACAATGCAGGAACGATTCGTAGAGCACCTCTACTGGAGTACAAAGAAGAAGATTGGGATGCTGTGATGGCAATTAACCTAGACTCCGTGTATTTCTTGAGTCAACAAGTAGCTAAAATCATGGTGGAGCAAAAGAGCGGTAAAATTATCAACATCGCTTCTATGTTATCTTTCCAAGGTGGCAAATTCGTTCCATCTTATACAGCAAGCAAACATGCTGTTGCAGGGATTACCAAAGCCTTCGCTAATGAACTAGCGATTCATAACGTTCAGATCAATGCGATTGCACCAGGGTACATCAAGACAGATAATACAGCACCTATTCGTAGTGATGAGGTTCGTAATCAGGAAATTCTATCTCGCATTCCTGCGGGCCGTTGGGCAGATCCATCTGACCTTATGGGCGTTGTTGTCTTCTTGTCGAGTAAAGCATCCGATTACATGAATGGACATATTCTAGCTGTGGATGGCGGATGGCTGGTACGCTAAGGGGGATATAAGATGATTGTTGATCGCTTAAGTTATCTTCTGGAACAGAATCCATTGGATTCAAAGATTCATCAAGGAGTGCAATTCCTTAAAAAAACGGATTTCTCGGAACAGTCCGTTGGTGTTCATCAAGTTAATGATGATATCTTCTATGTTGTTGCTGAATATGAGACGAAGAATGAAGAAGAGTGCTTCTGGGAAGCCCATCAGAAATATCTGGACTTTCATTATATAATTGAGGGTAGCGAGCAGATCGGCTATGAGCAGATTGATCGTCTTACGGTAAAAGAAGCCTACAATGAAGATAAAGATGCTGTATTCTTCACGGGAGAAGTCAACTCTGCTGTAGCTGTATATGCAGGAGATGTATTGGTATGTTACCCCCAAGATGGACACATGACTGGGATTGCTATTCAGGAGAAAGTCCTAGTTAGAAAAGTAATATTAAAGGTTAAGATATAGTTTTGATGATTGGCGGCACTTAGGTGTCGCTGTTTTTTTTGTTGCTATAAAAAGGTGATACGAGGTTGTATGATGATATAATGATCTAATCTAGATTAACAAAAGGTGGGTGATATAATTGAGGAAGAAAATCGGCTGCTTACATGCGCATTATTCCAATATTGAATATGTAGAACAAGCACTTTCGGAGTATGACGTTGAATTAGTTCATTTTGTAGATCCTGCGTTAATGTATCGTGTTACAGTTGATGAGAGTTTCCAACGTGCAGATGCCGAGGATAAGGTGAAAGAGCAACTAGAATGGATTGCACGTAGCAAAGTGGACGCTATTCTTATGACTTGTACAAATTATATTGCCATGTTGCCAGAAGACACATCGTCGATATCATTACCTATTATTAAAATTGATGAACCCTTCTTTCATCAAATTTGCGACATCGAGCAATCTCAAATGATTCTTTTTACGAATCCAGCAACAGTAGAGGGAACTATGAGACGCCTTCATGACTACGCTAACCGTGTAGGGATAACGCTGGATGTGGAAGTGATCGTCATTCAAGATGCTTTTGACTACATCATGCAAGGTAAGAATGAAGAGTATAATCTTAAAATAACGGAGTACTTACATGAGGTAATTAAGAATGAGGAGAGGGTCATCTCCGTTGCTCAATTGTCCATGGTGGAAGCCGCTGAACAAATGAAACATATGACTTCACGAACGATTCTTAATCCATTAGAACCATTAGTTTCGGCTATCGTAAATGAATTAGAACTGGACAAACATAAGCCCTAATTACGGGACATTTGCAACAATTCATTGCCGATTAGCCCTCTCCATCATGAACATTCTGAATATGCTATGATGTATTCTAATTCAGAGGAGGAATGAATCATGAGTGGAGTTGGAGGGTTCGGAGGATTAGGTTTAGGCGGATCTACAGGTGCGATTTTAGTCCTCTTTATATTATTAGTTATTATCTCAAAAGCATTTATCTTATAATAAAACCATTAGATAAACAGGCGAAAAACGGAAGTCGATATGGATATCGACCGAAGTTTTTTGCCTAGCTCTATTTTCACTAACTTTCGATGGAGGACATGAATGCAATGATAATGAATGAATCAGTAAATGAGAGGGTATTAGCCTCTCAAGCAGAATTAAAGGATACACAAGATATCATGGATATCCTCATTGGGACCGCTAAATGGTTGCAAAGTAAAGGTTCCACGCAATGGAGTGGTCTATTGCAGGGAGAAGATAGTCATGACATGGTGGGGTCGATTTCGCGTGGTGAGGTGTATGCTTTTAAAGAGAATGGGAATTGCGTCGCTACTGTCATTCTTAAGCAGGGAGTAAGCGAATGGGATCGGGGTTTGTGGGGAAAGAACGAAGCACATTCGAACACTGCTGTGTTTGTACATAGACTGGCTATTCATCGTGGTTACGCTGGAAAAGGCCTTGGCGCAGATATTATGCGTTGGATTGAAAGTGGAGTCCAATTTGCTGGTAAGGATCGAATTAGACTCGACTGTGTGAGTGATAATGCAATTCTAAATTCCTTTTATAGCCAATGTGGGTACGAATATAAGGGTGAAGTCAACGGATTTAGTAAATATGAGAGACTTCTGTAGTCATAATAATAACCATCATGTTGATGTGGAAAAATATCGCAACAAGACAAAATTCAACAATATATGATATTCTTTAATTGAAGATAATAATTCAAAGATCCGTCTACGATATGTTGTGTAGGCGGTATTTTCAAGTTGATTGTAAAGAAGATAAATGGACAAGCTGACCTAGTTTGGACAGTATCTTAAACAGAAGGAGGCTATGGTTTGAACAAGTTCAGACAGTTCTTGAAAGCATCACGTGCTTCGATTGTTATGGTTATGCTGGTTCCAGTTGCATTAGGGGCGATTGGAGGCTGGGTATGGGATGGCATGTTTAATGGTTGGTTGTTCCTCTTAACACTCTTAGGATCAGGTCTTGCACACCTATTTTCCAATATGATTAATGATTTGTGGGATTATAAGAATGGTGCAGATACCGTTGCGAAGGAAGAGGTAGATGCGATAACTAGTCACTCTGGCTACCTGACAAATGGCATGTGGAGTGTTCGTGTCTATACGATCGTAACTTGGGCGTTATTCGGGCTAGCGATATTATCTGGCGTTATTCTAAGCCTCTTTAGTGGTTGGTGGGCATTAGTTCTCGGTCTTCTCGGCGGGTTGATCGCTTATTTCTATGTTGCACCGCCACTTCGATTAGGATATAGAGGAAAGGGTTATAGTGAAATTGCCATTTTGATTTCCTTTGGTGTCTTACCCGTGATGGGAGCTTACTATGTACAGACGTCACATATGGATGTCCGTGCCTTTGTTCTATCATTGCCGATAGGACTCCTTACCACGTTAGTATTATTTAATCATCATTTCTTACATTGGAAGCTAGATCTCCAAGCCGGTAAAAAGACATTAATCGTTGTATGGGGGGAAGCCAAAGCGCTTCGATTCTCCAAGATACTCCTACTCATCGCTGCTGTTTCTCTAATATTAGCTATTCTAGTGGGAGCATTACCCTATTATGCGTTAATCGCTTGGTTGGCTCTGATACCGATATACGGTGTTTATGGTAAGTTGAAGGATCACAATCCATCAAGAGCTTATCTGCCATTAATGGGGGGCTCCGTACAAGCAACTACTCGATTCGGTTTCATCCTTATTGTGGTCATGATTATTCAAGGGATTATTGTTCAATATTAGAAATATCAAATCATATGAGATGAGGGACTTAAGATGGAACAACAACGTGTCATTGGTGACTTTCATACGATTCTGGATGAAGGCCAAGTATGGAAAATGGGTGGATTCCCACTTCCAGACGGAACATTCTGGGAGTATCGTGAGCCAGATGCTGTCGTAATTGTACGTAATGGGATTCTGTATGCAAGAGCTACATTAAGTCGACAAAACGATCACATTCAGATTCTGGATAACGCCAAACATATGTATTACTCCGTGGATCCAGTAGAAGTACCTGAGACGGGTGAAGTGAGCTTCGAACTGGATATCCGTGCTCGTACACAGGATACAGCTCCGAATGACCTATACGATGGGTATGTCTCTCTGAATTTGTTGGACTTCACAACCGGTGCAGCGCTTGACTTCTTTGCTGGAAATGATAAGTATGCTAGTGTGTTTGGTATTCTTCCTTTTCCAGGTGTTGAAGTGCCTCCGTCTGACAAGACACGATACTTCTGCATTTTTAAAGAAGATACTAACTTTAAACCAAGAGAATTTAATACCTATAAAATCACTTACAATCGTGCTAAGGATGAAGCGGTATTCTATCTAAATGGCGTAGAGATCAGACGCGAAAAGAACATTCCAATCAAGTTAAATCAGTTCACGATTGCGCTTGGGATAATGACAGAGAAGGATTTATCGCCTGAGGGAAGTGTATCTGTCCATGGACAGACCGTTATTGCAGAATGGTCGCCTATAACCGTTACTACTTCGGTAGAATCAAAGGCGTCCAAAAAAGCGGAGTTAAATGAATAAGTAGAAAAGAATAGTATATATAAAAGAAGCTGTCCACGAAGTCTTTAAAGACTTCGTGGACAGCTTTTAGTTTGTTTAAACTCCCATTCCGTGAGAGAATAATGTTATTAGACCAGCTCCTAGAAAGCTAAACATCATTACTTGCGTCGCCATACGGACGTAAATTTTCTTCATGTTCCCACACCTCCTTACATATTCCACTATAGATTAATTTTTGTTCTTCGGTTGCATGTTGACGATTCATTTCGAATAACGACATGCTGTTCACCATACCATCTTTGTTATTTATAGTGAATGAAAGTCTAAAACTCTGCAGGATATTTTCTAGACCTTCTCTAGGAAGCCCTTTTTTAAAACAGTATAAAGCATATGTTTGGAAAAATACATGATAACGATAAGTGTAAAAAGGCTCCATATAGAAATATGAAGTGGATTCATGGCACATACCCTTTTTATGATCAATTCGATATTGTGCAATTTGATCTGTAAATATATCGAGATATTCGTCAACTGAAAGATTAACTCGATTAGCGGATTCAAGTAAAGTGGTCAAACCATATACAATTTCATTAGGTTGTTGTTGGAGGAAATTTAAGTATTCTACAATTCTTGTTAGATTTCCTTCTTTAATTTCAATGGATAATAAGTTAGCTTTAGCAAACATACTAAATTGTTCTATTTCCAGGGCATCCTTTTCATCTAATCCTTGAGACCATTGGATATTTCCATACTTCGGAATCCAATTCTTTGATTCTTCGAACATTCCACGATGCTCATAAGAACCCGCCTTAAACAAATGAGCCTGTCCATAGTAATATATTAGAGGACGAGCAGGTTTGAATTCAGGATCTTTCCACTGCAGCTGCTTTTGGTATACCGTATCAGCCAATTGACTCAGTTCATCAGAATAATTCTCGACATCATCCCATTTTTCTTTAACTGCAAACAGTTGAGTGAGCAATAATAGTCCGTCTAGAGCATAGTCATCGGGCAATCGATGACGATACGGAATGAACTGCATTGCAATCATGAAGCTCTTATGTCCATCTTTTCTATAAATCTGAAAGAGTCTATAATAACTAATTGCTAAGCGTTCCGAATGACTCAATTCTTCATGTTCAATAACGTTTTCGTACATGAGAGCAGCAGCATCGTGCTGACCGTGCTCAAACAAGAATTCGGCTATATCAAATATAGATGACTTCAAATTTATATCTACTAGATAACCTATAACTTTAGTGATACAACTATGATTCTTTAGCTCCGCACAACGTAGCATAAACACACTTAGATTATCATAGTGCGGAGGAGTAGTTACAAAAGACTCAACATATAAGTCGTATAAGTCACCTTCAGTGAGTCCCATACCAGAAGTAATGAGATCTAGTTGTCCAACGGATATAGATATTGGAGAGTTATCAGTCAATAAAGCACTTAATATTCTCGGGTCCATGTTGGAGGCTTCGGAGAACATGTGTAGGTCAATTCCTGATTGTCTTATATATTCTTCTATTCTTGATCGGATCGTAGTGGTATGTTCCATCAACTTAACACTCCCATGGTAAGACCTTCTAGTAATAAACCATATTTTAGTATATATATGAATTATAAGTTTTATTAGGATACGGGTCAACCTCTTATAATTGATCATAGGTATGTTTAAGTCTACCTATACGTGTATACGTCGCGTAGCTTGTCAAGTGTAATGACATAGGGGTGATCATATACTTTCTGAAGCGGAAGGGTACGAATCAACACTGATAATATCGACAACATCGTCACCAGGATACCATTCTGGTGATTCAGAATTTCATATCCAGATGAGGTTATTGATGTGATGAACATTTGTTAATCTATCATATAGAAGTCTATATAACTTTTTGGCAGGCTCTGGACCTTGGGCACCCCACCAGAACCATCCTCCTTCGGCTTCATGTAAGGGTCTCCAGAGGATAGGAATATTAGCATCTCGAAGACGTTTTAACTGTATAGCAATAGCATCAATATCACTCAGAATAAGCTTATATTCTTCTGACTCTGGGTTAGCTAAAGCTTGTTCAATGTTAAATGTTGTCCCTTCCGTATAGAAACCCTTATACCAAGGTTGTTCTTTCGAATTGATCAAGTCTGTAGGTGCATTCCATTGCCATGCAAGCGTCGATATTCCGCCAAGTTCATCCCATTGTATGATATTCTCCACTTCTCAAGATTTAGATCCATTAGCTACTCTAGTAGGGGAGTATTCGATAAGATCGAATCCAACCATAGCTGGAAGCTTACCATATTCAGCTTTGAGTTCTAGAGCATCTATAAGGTTCTGCTGTCCCGATAATATACGCTTACCATAGTTATCTATTAAAAATTGATGTAATGTTAATGCTTCCAATGAAGCATCGGGGTTAACAAGCGTATCGATGGCTTGATGCTCTGGTTTGGAAGATGTCTTTTGAATTTTGACGTAATCAATATCGTACCAACCCCATCCAGTCGTTAATGTGAATACATTATCTCCTTCTTTTAATTTAACTCTTCCATATTTCATTCCTGTGAATCCCATCGTAGGGGGCAATCTAATATCACCAAAAGGATGATCGTTAAGATATCGTACTTTGTTTATCTTCATTAGGGCCGTTATAACCAATCCTCAACTGATACATTCCCTCCTTAGGGGCAATTACTTCATGGATAGAGCATCTTCAGGTTGATCGAAGCTAGTCACATACCCGTGACCAGAGAAGTTAGCTGTTTGTTGACTTTTCTCTACCCCATTGAGAATGCCATCTTCTGCTTCAAACTTAAAAATAGGCGCTTCTCGGTTACTTAATAAATAACTCGTGATTGCTAAGGCGATAACGACAAGAGTTGTCGCTGTAATGATGGTCCACTTCTTCATAAATTGACCTCCATAATAAATATGCAATGGTTTAATCGTATCCTTACGAACCTAACCAGTATATGGAGGGATTATTCTTTAGATGGCATAATACTTGGGTAATGAACTTTAAATTATCTAATTACCATAAAATACAATATAATGTTAATAATTCAAAGTGAGGAGTGTGATGGGTTGGAATTTGGGTTCATATATACAGTGACAGTTGTAGTCGCAATCTTAATTGTCTTTATGTTTGAGTACCTAGAAGTGAAGGGAATAGTTAAAAAGAATCCAAGTAAGTACATCTTCGTAGTAATTTTGATTGTATCCATATTCTTAGTCCCGATAGGTATATTAGTAGGACAATATGAAGGTCTTGGAATAAGTATGATAGGGATTTACTTATTTGTTACTTCGTTGTGTGCATTACTTGCTGATGTATTAATAAAGAAATTTCGTCGGAAAAATATATAGCTTCCGTGATTGTCTAAAAGCCTTCGATTAGGAAGGCTTTTGTTTGATTTTCACAAGTTAGGGTATTGATACGATCATCACACAACATTCCATATCATGGGGTGCTAATGTGTTAGAAGTGAGATACAATCTTGAATATAACAAGTCATAGAGAGGTGGGGATGAAGTGACTGAATCAATATTACTTGTAGAAGATGAGCCTTCAATAGCTGAAATGGTAGTGAGTTACTTGGAGAAGGAAGGGTTCTCCGTTGTTCATGCACAGGATGGGGAAGAGGCAGTACAGATTTTTGCCCAACAACCTTTCGATTTGATTCTTCTTGATCTGATGATTCCGAAATTAAGTGGGATGGACTTCTTAAGAATCATTAGAGATAAGAGTCTAATTCCGATTCTGATTGTATCTGCTAAAGATGGTGAAGTAGACAAAGCATTAGGACTTGGTTTTGGAGCGGATGACTATATTGCTAAACCTTTTTCGATGATAGAACTTTCTGCTAGAGTCAAGGCTGCGCTTAGAAGGGCGAGTTATCATAAGAATACTCCTGTTGATCAAAGAGTAAATATTGTTGAGATTCATGAGTTGACCATGGATATGGATAATCTAACGCTTAGCAAGAATGGACAAGAAATAAAGTTAACTTCTAAGGAGTTACACATACTCAAGCTTCTTATGGCGAATCCCAAAAAGGTATTTACCAAAGAACACATTTATCAATCGGTGTGGGATGAGCCCTATTATGGGGATGAGAATATCATTAACGTACATATGAGAAGATTACGAGAGAAGATTGAAGACCTCCCTTCAGAGCCAAAATATATTAAGACATTGTGGGGAATTGGCTATAGATTAGGAGATTTCTAGTATGATAATTCTACTTGTTAGTATTATTTTTATATTAGTGATAATCATTACATTTCAATATATAACTGCGAAGAGAAGAACAGATGACTTGAAATACTGTTACAGTAAACTAACGTCTATAGTGGAGAATGCCTCATCAGAGAAGCTCATGCGAGTGACGGACGATGTAACTATCCAATCGCTATTAACGGCGATGAACTTGTTGCTGGATGCTAACCAAGAGTTAACGGCAAATTATAAGCGAACAGAACTGGTAATGAGACGAATGCTTGCTAATGTCTCCCACGATCTTAAGACCCCATTAACCGTCGTTCTCGGGACGATCGAAGTGATTCTACATGACCCTAACTTAGATAAGGAAGAGCAAGAACGCCTATTAAAAATGCTTCATCAAAAGGCGCAAGAAATCGTTAAATTGGTTCATGATTTTTTTGACTTGGCTAAACTAGAGTCAGACGACCAAGATTGGGTAGTCACGCGTGTGAACATGAATGGGGTGTGCAAGAATAGTATTCTGTCATTCTATGACGTGATTCAATCCAATCATCTTCAACCTGTTATTGAAATACCAGAAGCACCGATATATGCCTACGCGAATGAAGAGGCTTTGGAACGAATATTGAATAATTTAATGGAGAATGCCATTCGATATGGATCCGATGGGAAAGTGATAGGTATTAATTTAAGAAGTGATGAAGCATACGTATATATCGATGTGTGGGATCAAGGGAAGGGGATTCACGAGCAACACCATGATCTTGTTTTTGAAAGAATGTACACGCTCGAAGACTCTAGGAATAAATCATTTCAGGGTAGCGGACTAGGTCTAACCATAACGAAAAGATTGGTTGAGCAGTTGGGCGGGCAAATACACCTTCATAGTAGTCCTTTTAAGAAAACAACATTTACCGTGCAACTTCGACGAGCTACATATTAGTATGCTGTTCATTCGTAAGGATTTCTTAAGATTTATGAAATAAAAAAGAAAAGGTTATGCTCTATTCTTTAGATAAGAACATTTGAAGGAGCCAAAAAAAATGAGTGTTATCCTAAGTACGAGTCACTTAACCAAATCATTTCAAGGGAAAGATGTTGTAACGGATGTGAGTATGAGAGTCAATCAAGGACAGATTTACGGATTTCTAGGTCCCAATGGAGCGGGTAAAACGACCGTGATGAAGATGTTACTGAACCTGGTCAAACCAACCAGTGGGGATATTGAAATGTTCGGAGAGCCTTTAACCCCATCGTCTATAGACTACTTGAAGCGGATCGGTAGCATCATTGAGTACCCAGTGTTTTATGACAAATTGACAGCACTCGAGAATCTTGAATTACACTGTGCTTATATGGGATTTTATAATAAAAAGGCGATTAAAGAAGCGTTAGAATTAGTACATTTAACGAATGTCGATCACAAATCTGTTCGAGATTTCTCTCTAGGTATGAAGCAACGGTTGGGTATTGCTAGATCCATTATCACGAAGCCGGAGCTATTAATTCTAGATGAACCCATTAATGGGCTGGATCCTGTGGGTATGAAAGACATGAGAAATGTATTCAGTATGTTGAGTAAAGAATATGGCATGACATTGTTAATCTCAAGTCATCTATTGGGAGAGATTGAACTGGTAGCGGATACGGTAGGCATTATTAAGAACGGAAGGCTGATTCAAGAGATTCCGATGGACACCATAAGAGGTCAGAATACGGACTATGTAGAACTCAAGACGCCTGATTATAAGAAGGCTACTTTCGTTCTGGAGAATAAGCTTCATATCACAAAGTTTAAGGTGATGGATAATTCAGTTATTCGTATTTACGAGACGGGTATCGCGCAATCAGATATTTCCAAAACATTGATCCTTAATGATGTTGCCATCGAATCGATTAACAAAAAAACGGCGTCGCTAGAGGAATACTTTTTAACACAAATAGAGGAGGTTGAGAAGTATGCTTAACTTGATGAAGCTTGAGTTGAAGAAGAATAAAATGGGATGGTATTTTAGAGGGGTAGTGATTGCGAACCTAAGTATCATTATATTGTTGTGCTTACTACCTTATATGGATGGGACAGAGGTAGACCCCGCCTTTACAGGTGTAACTGAAGCACTCTCAATCATTGGAACTTTCGTAAGAGTGACGTTTGTTATTTTTGCTGCTGTACTCTTTTCTAAATTAATCATTGATGAATATAAGAAGAATACCATTTCAGTACTATTCACTTACCCGATCCCACGCAAAAAAATCATTCTTGCTAAGATCCTACTCATTACGGGGATAACATTCGTCGTGATCATCGTTTCAAATGTAATTGTATCGGGGATTTTCATTGTGGTTAATAACTACGCTAACTTAGTTCCAAATGATCTATCAAATGATTGGCTAACTACAGCCTTAATCAATAATGTGGTTCAGTCGTTAGCAGCAACAGGAATGAGTTTGATCTGCTTATATTTTGGAATGAGGAAGAAATCAGTTCCAACAACGATAGTGTCATCCCTTATCATTGTTTCATTGGTTAACTCTAATAATAATGATTTCTCACTTAGTTCTATTATCGCGATTCCCCTTACGCTAGCTGTGATAGGTGTGTGCGTCGCCTACTTCACTTTCAGAAATATTGATAGAGTGGATATTGTATAAGTAGGAATCAAAAGGACCGAACTTTAGAATTAAAGTTCGGTCCTTGCTAATGAAATCATCTTAATTATTATCGACATATTATATTCTAACGGTGTAACTATAGTAGATCTATTTAAGGAGATTGAAACGTGTGCAGAAACCACTTATACATATTCTTGTAGCAGAAGATGATAATGATATAAATCTATTATTATGTAGGATGATGAGGAATAGCGGGTATCAGGTACAGCCTGTTTACTCTGGGACAGAGGCACTGTTATACCTTAATTCTCAAGAGTGGCAATTAATTTTACTTGATCTGATGCTTCCTGGATTGAATGGGGAACAGGTCATAGAACAAATCAGTGAATTGAAAGTGTCTGTGCCTATTATCGTAATCTCAGCGAAGGGCGAACAATCAACCAAAGTAGCCACTCTTCGGGCAGGTGCGGATGATTATATTACGAAGCCATTCGATGTTGAGGAAGTATCGGCAAGAGTGGACTCTCTTTTAAGAAGATATCAACGATTAGCAGAACCTTCGGAGAACCAACAGCTTACATACCACTCTATATCATTGGACAGGGAATCGAAGCGGGTGTTCTTTAAGGACTGTGAGTTGATTCTGACGGCTAGAGAATTTGCCATTCTAGAGCTTCTAATGATGAATCCCCGTAAAGTGTTCTCAAAGGTAAATTTGTTCGAAAGTGTCTGGGGTGAAGAATATATGAATGAGGATATGAACACAGTTAATGTACATGTAAGTCATTTACGTAGCAAGCTTGCCAAGTTAGATTCGGAACGTGACTATATTGAGACGATCTGGGGCATGGGTTATCGGTTATATTAGGAATTAAACTTAAGGTTTTCTTAATAGTTTTCTTAAACGTTTCTTATGCTTTAGTTAATAGAATAAGGTTATCACATGAGAAGGGTGCTGTAGCCATGAGTGAATATGTATTGAGAACCAAACAAATCAGCAAAAGATATAAGTCAGATTATGCGCTTACCCAAGTTGATTTGACGATAAAAAAAGGCGATATTTATGGATTCATCGGACAAAACGGGGCAGGAAAGTCCACGTTACTTCGGATCGTGACTGGGCTTGCAAAGCCGAGTGACGGAGAATTAGAATTGTTCGGAACCAGTGATGATCAGGGATTGGTTGAAGCAAGGAAACGTATTGGAGCTATTGTCGAGACGCCAGCATTGTTCTTACACATGACGGCTGAACAGAATCTAGAAGTCTGTCGTCTCCAGAAAGGAATTCCAGGTAAAGAATGTATCCAACGGACACTATCTCTAGTGGGACTTGATAAGACCGGTCGTAAGAAAGTAAAGAACTTCTCGTTAGGGATGAAACAAAGATTGGGGTTAGCAATTGCTCTTCTGGGTGATCCTGAGTTTCTTATTCTTGATGAACCCACGAACGGACTTGATCCAATGGGGATTGTTGAATTACGAGACCTATTAAAAAAGCTTAATCGAGAACGGGAAATGACTGTATTTATCTCAAGTCATATTCTAGAAGAGCTTCATCAATTGGCTACCACCTATGGCATCATTCACAATGGGCAACTACTAGAGCAAATAACTGCGACAGAACTAAATAATCATTTGCGTAAATTTTTGCTTATCAAGGTAAATGACGTTGAAAGAGCAGTTGCCGTGATGGAGAGGGATCTTGGGACCACGAACTTTGAGGTTATGCAAGATGGCATGATTCAGTTGTATGACTATCTTCATGAGGGTGGAAATATTTCTAAGTTACTTATAGACAATGGCATTCTCGTTGAGCAACTTACACCGATAAGCGATAACTTGGAGAGTTATTTCACGAGATTGATCGGGGGTGAACCTGTTGCGTAATTTGATGAGAGCAGAGTTTTATAAGTTGAAGCATAACAGGACATTTTGGGTCCTTTTTCTGCTTATGGCATTATGGGGGATTCTGTATGCTACATTAATTGCCTTATCTTCAAAGGGGTTGATTGCTCTTGATATTACCGGGGGATTAATGGTTGCGGGGCCTGACGAGGGACCGAAATATATTGAGACAGGTATGGCAACTTTTTTGATTACCATACGATCAGCAAGCAATCCTATATTTCTCTCCCTATTACTTGGCATATTTGCAGGGTTCTTTATATCGAATGAATATAAGACAGGTGTTATTAAGAATGTGATGAGTTGTGGTAGACGGCGTGTAGATATATTTATTTCAAAATGTGTCGTGTTTTTCTTCGGTGTCATTGTGATGTGGCTGATATTCCCCTTGATATCGGGTGGGGGAGCGATGGTAGCTAATGGGTTCAACCAAGCAAGTGATGGCATAACGTGGATGCTTATCGTTAGATTCCTTGGCTTAGCCTTAGTACAACTTGCAGCATTCTCTGCCCTTCTCGTGTTTATAGGTGTTATGGTGGAAGAGAGTGGTAAGGCGATCATTTTATCTATTGGAATCATTACAGGGGTAACTTTACTTTTCGTCATATTAGGGAATTCCTTTAACGTAATTCGTAGCATTTATGAATATACGATACTATATCAGATGTTCGGTGTTGTGTTTGACCCTACGCTCACAACATCAGAGATTGTCCGCTGTTTATGTGTAGGATTCGTTACGATGATTGTGTTTATTTTTGGAGGAATAGGGGCATTTGGTCGCAAAGAAGTGAAATAGTTAAATAGGGGGTGGGCATTCATGCTAGTCTTTAACGTGGTAACTTTACTCGTACTTGGGTGGATGTTCACTCGCTGGCTTTTTTTGAAAAAGGATATTAGAAATGTGACTGCTCAGCTTACACATTATCGAGGTTCTGACTCTTTAAAAAAAGTTGATGTATCTCTTATAGATCCAGATATGGAACAGCTCATTGTGGAAGTCAATCTGCTGATGGATACAATCAGTCAAGTGAAGGCGGATCAGAGACGTACTGAACAAGAATTGAAACAGGCGATTGCCAACATTTCGCATGATCTACGAACCCCGCTCACATCCATTCTTGGATATTTACAGTTATTGAATGGGCAGGATTTAACGATGGAAGAAAGAATGGACTATCAAGGTGTTGCCATCCGACGTGGGAACAGGTTGAGGACTCTTCTAAACGATTTCTTTGAGTTGTCTGTGATAGAGTCTGTTGATTATGAACTATCACTATCACTCGAACAAGTGAGTATGAATGATCTAGTCATAGAGACTTTACTAGGATTTTATGATTCTTTTACTGAACAGAACAGGGTGCCATTCGTCAGCTTGCCAGAGGATGCTCTCTATGTTATCGCAGATGAATCTGCTATTAAGCGAGTGATAGAGAATTTAATAAATAATGCTATATCACATAGTGAAGGTAACGTGTCTATCTTTCTTGAACGACGCGAACAACATGTTAGACTCGTTATTTCTAACGAAGTAGATATGCCAATCGACACGAGCATGATCTTCGATCGGTTCTACACGGCAGATCAGATTCGGGCAGGTCGGGGGAAGGGGCTTGGACTCTCGATCACAAAGAGTTTGATGGAGAAAATGAGAGGGTCCATTAGAGCTGAATGTGAGAATGGGGAGATTAGAATAATATGCGAATGGATGGAGTATTCACCCCCATCGTTCTAATAAAAAAGAGGCGTCCCAGTCATTTATGACTTAAGGGACAGCCTCTTTTACTGTTTATGATGCGCAGCCTGCGCATTCTACGTAATTATCACCAACGGCTTTAGATATGCTAAGGAGTTGTCCCATTTCAATATCTTCCATGGAAGTAAACTCATAATCATATGCCGTTTCCAAAGCAAGCTCAGAAGCCTTTTCTTTGCTATCGGCAAATACGCTAATTTGTTCTTCATTCCCTGTAGATATGACTTTATATGCAAAAGTATAACGTAGTATTTCGTTGTCCATGTAGTTCACCTCCTCAACTATTGTACACTTTTATGTTAATAACGGTATAGCCCCACATCATCTAAAGTGATTTTACTAGGCCCATGATTGAAATTCAGTGTGATTCTATTGATTAGAGCTGGGTTGAAGTTCGTATTGATCTCTTGAATCTCTTCGAAAGGTAATTCAACCGTCTGTAGTATAGCTTTCTCTGGAAGATCATATTTCCCATTATCAAAATACTTCTCAAGCCATTCACTTCTAGTGAATTGAGGGACAACCATCGGTTGCAAGTCCATGAATTGAGATAGGGGGAGGGTTACTGATTCACCATCACTTGTCTCTACCTCGATGTCCAAGTCTAGAGGAATATCACGCTGTTCTAGCACATCCTCTAAATTGTCTTCTCTAATCTCCTCTAGATCCGCAATTGTTCCTTGGTCTGCAATCGATAAGGCTAACCCGTCAGCTTCAGCAAATTCATCTTTGATATCCTCATCGTCCCACGTTAGTGAGTAGGATAATTCTTGATCTTTCTGATCGGTATTCTCCAAGAGAACTCTTTTATTCTGTGGAACACTAGATTCTTCCTTCCATCGTAACCCATCACTTGCGTTAGCTGTCCCATCCTGTAACACAGTGGTTCGATCATCATCTTCATCAAATTGAGCTAGGGCCGTGAATGTAGCATCCTCGAATCGGTTGTAATAGATAGAGTTAGGTAGCCAATCCAGTCCTGTACGATAATCACGAAACAACGGTTCGTAGTCATCTGAACCATGTAGGACAGTTTCGAGAAAAGAGGAAATATACACCTTAGCAATTTCCCTTTGATCTGACCCGCGCATCATTTGATTTCGGTTAAGGAATAACCCTTTCGGCAAGCTTGTGTCCAATCCACCCCATGACGTATTGAACTGGGAATGGTTTGCATTAGGGATGTGAAGATAAGTTTTAAATCCTTCGTCATGGGATGAGAAGCTAGTTCGAGCATACTGACGTTCTCCGAAATATTCATTCAGATCCCCATCTCGTGCTCCTTGAAGAACCATATAGCTAACATTGCGAAGTTTCGCTTGCATCCCATCAACTTTGGAATCTGTGGGTGCGAGAGCGACTACAGCCTTGATTGAAAAGGTCTTATTCTTAAGATCTATCTTAAGATCCGAATCGGATAGAAACCATTTGTTCGCATCTGCAGCCATCGCAGCGGCTTGTCCTCCTCGAGAATGCCCAATCAGAGCAATTTGATCTAGATTGACATTGTTGTAGAAGGGAGAATCAGATTGTTCAGAGAACGACTCAATCTGTTGTAGATGCTTGAGAAGCAGCCAAGCACGGATTTTTATATCATTATTAGGTATATTCGACCATACGGAATAGTTTAGAAAGTTCTCATCTACCGAAATAGCAATGAATCCTCTACTAGCTAGCAATTCCCCAATATAACCATATCCTGCATCGGAGTAATCTTCCATTAAGTGATTTCCATGAACCATGAGCACGAGTGGAAATGGTCCTTCACCTGTAGGCATCCAGACTCTCCCGTTTACAGGAAGTGACTTTTGGTTAAATCCCCAGAAGAGAGTGCGTAGCCGCGGCCATTTATCAATATAAGAAGAGGCATCTACGGATAACGATTGGAGTGCAACATTAGAATTATACTCATGTCTGTGTAGATCACTACCGCTCCCGTACGTGAAATATTTAGTAGCGTATACTCCTGGATCAGCTGGACTCGATAGGGAAATGGTAGAAACCTTGTCGTCCGATATAGGTTGCACTAGGGTGATATCTGATTTTCCGTGAGAGAAGATACCGATAGCGATACCTGACAAGATGCAAAGTGTCATTGTGAATACCCATTTGGTGACTTTCTTTATATGACAGCTAGTAACAAGTGCTATCCAATATCCTAGAACTACACCTAGGAAAGTGAGGGTTATGGACATGATTATCGATGGAACTATGCCAGACCCCGGAATCCAGAACATGAAATAAAAAGCGATTAAATTAAATAAAACCCCACCTGCGTATAGACGTGGAATAGGAATGCGTAGAAGCGAGAGTAGCATGGCAAGTAAGATCGCTGAGCATACGAATCCTAATGTGCCTATAGTGATACATATCAACATATTAAGTGTAGTGCTTAATCCAGTAGGTATGCTAAGCGATGTAATAGCGAACATAAAACAAGATGATGTCCAAACACCACTTTGTGCGATCCTCCAAAAGGGTGTGTCCAAAGCGGTGGGTGACTTGATTCTTAGCTTCATGCGTGAGCGAAATGAAGGTTTCAATGGTGTATATATCGTAGTTTCGAGTTCCATGGGGTCTCCCTATAAAATTCAAGTAGAATAAAGTAATTTAACCCTATCATTGTACCATGCGCATGACCAAGCTGGGTTGTTAATTATTGAAATTTAAGGGAGGAATAATAATACACACTTTACATCGTACGCGATGTAATTAATAATATATATATCGTACACGATGTAATGCGATTTGTAGTGTAATTCAAATTTAGATTTAGGTGTGATTTTGTGGACAAACCGTCAAAACTCGATCAACAAATATGCTTTGAGGTATACAAAGCAGCTGGTAATTTCTCGAAATTATATGCACGTACGTTAGAACCATTTGATTTAACATTTACGCAGTACCTCGTATTGCTAGCTCTTTGGGAAGAAGATCGTCTGCTTATAAAGGATATTGGTATTCGGTTGGAACTTGGAATAGGGACGTTAAATCCCCTTATTACTCGAATGGAGGATCGAGGTTGGATCATTAAACAACCGTCAGAGACTGACAAAAGAGCAACGATTATTTCGTTGACAGAGAAGGCAAAGGTCAATGGGAAACCGATTGAAGAAGCCATTATTGAGAAAATTACCAGCTGTAATTTTATGGATCTAAATGCTGAATTGGTTATGGAAAATCTAAAAAGTTTGAATGCTTTTTTGGGAAAATTAGTGTGATTGTCTAAATTGATCATTGAAGGAGTGATTGGAAATGGGTATATACGATATTATCGTAACGAGATCCAATGGGTCAGAATATCAGTTGAAAGAATATCAAGGGAAACCGATGTTGATTGTTAATACAGCGACTAAATGTGGGTTGAGCAACCAATTTGATGGATTAGAAAAGCTATATGATAAATATAAAGAAGAAGGATTAGTTGTACTTGGATTTCCTTCGAATCAATTCCGTCAAGAACTTAGTAATGGGGAAGAAGCTGAACAATCTTGCCGAATGAGCTATGGTGTTACTTTCCCTATGCATGACATGGTGAAGGTGAATGGCAAAGATGCGCATCCCATATTTGATTATTTGACTAGTAACAGTAAAGGATTTCTAATGAAAAGTATTAAATGGAACTTCACGAAGTTCCTGGTTGATGGAGAAGGAAATGTTGTGGGAAGATACGCTCCAACCGATAGTACAGAATCTTTGGAGAAAGATATTCAGAAAGTACTCAATGATTTCAAGACACAATAATTAGGATGTGAAGAGATGTTTTTAGCTTGGAATGAGATAAAGAAGAATAAATTACGCTTTATCATGATCATGGGTATATTGATGCTCGTGTCTTACTTAGTGTTCTTTCTATCAGGATTAGCTACGGGATTGCAAAGTCTGAATAGGGAATCTATCATTTTTCTCCGAGAGGACTCCCACTTCTATAAGTAGTGAGGTGAATCGGCGACCTCCTGAATAATTCCACAAGATGTTCTTCCCTTCTTATATCTTAAGAGGTACAATAAAGGTAGAACATACATTCGCATTACGCGACTGTAAAGGGGTGAATCTTTGTCAGATTCAAAGTCAATGTACAGAACCCATCAAGTGTGGATTAAACCAGGTCATCACTTGTTTGCGTACCTCGATCAAGCATGTCAGGATGCCAAGAATCTGTATAACACGACCAATTTTTACATCCGACAGATCGTTACCGCTTTTGGGAAGAATGAGCCTCTTCAGCCGTTGCAACAGGAAGTTCTGGACACGCTGGCGTCCTCGTTATCCTGACCGAAGAGGCGTATACCTCGAAAGCTAGCTTCCAAGATCTAGACCCATTGCCGAGTTATGGCGAAAAGGGGACATGGACCTTCTCAGGCAAACGGATGTATCGCGGTCTGTATAAGAATTGTAAGGGCTTAGTACATGCCGATGTAAACGGCGCAGCCAATATTATGCGAAAAGTATTCCCAAACGTATCCGCCATAGGAGCGAATGGGATAGAGGGGTTGGATGGTAACCAGACCATCAACGTGTCAACTCCACTGGTGTTAAGCATCCTGAATTAAGTTGGATGATACATCAGAAACCCCCACTTCAGCCAAAGCGACAGCGTTGGTAAGTGGCGGGAGTATCATTGATAAATGGAACGCGAACAGATATGTAATACTTACAATATATGAATAATTAGTAGAAACGCACCCATAGAATAGTCATTGGATAAACTTCTGGTTTGTCTGATGAAATTCGGAGGGTGCTTTTTTTATGACTCTCTCATTGAATTTAGTAATAGGATTGTTCAACTATTTTAAATATTGTATATTGTGTGTACAACGTTATTTGGAAAATGATTACACTACTGATATGGGAGAGGAGATTTAACCAATGGCACAGACGAGTATTATCGTTAGGTTAGAATTGGATCATGACCAAGTTAGCTTCGGGGATGTTGCCGCAGTTGTGAGTAAGGCAGGCGGTGATATCACGTCAATTGACGTCATAAGTTCAGGTAAAGGATCATCCATACGAGACATAACAGTAGACGCAGGGGATCATAGTGAAGCCATCATCGTCGAGTCTTTAAAAAAGCTAAGTGGTATTAAGTTAATTAACGTATCTGATCGTACTTTTCTAGTTCACCTTGGCGGCAAAATCGTCATCCAACCGACGCTCCCGATTAAGAATCGCGAGGATTTATCGCAAGTTTACACACCTGGCGTAGCCAAAGTATGTAAAGCTATTCATGAAGATCCGAAAAAAGCTTATTCGTTAACGATTAAACGGAATACGGTGGCTGTGATTACGGATGGAACAGCTGTATTAGGGCTTGGCGATATTGGTCCTTATGCAGCAGCACCTGTCATGGAAGGGAAGGCCATGTTGTTCAAACAGCTAGCGGGTGTAGATGCATTTCCTCTATGTCTGGATACGAGCGATACCGAAGAAATTATTCGAACTATCAAAGCGGTTAGTCCGATATTTGGCGGTATTAACCTTGAAGATATCAGCTCACCTCGTTGTTTTGAAATTGAGCAAAGACTAACCGAGGAATTGGGTATTCCAATCTTCCACGACGATCAACATGGAACTGCCGTGGTTGTAATCGCTGGATTGTTAAATGCGCTGAAGATCGTTAATAAACGGGTTAACCAGGTTCGCATCGTCGTTAACGGGATCGGAGCTGCGGGTGTATCCATATGTAAAATGCTATTAGATGCAGGTGTTACACGGCTTGTGCCAGTGGATAAGGAAGGCGCTATCGTCCATGGCGAGAAGTACGATCATCCCATGTGGCAGTGGTTAGCAGATCAGCCACAAGTGGAGAGTGAATCTGGTTCATTAAAAGATGTTATCCGCGGAGCAGATGTCTTTATCGGCGTGTCACGTGGCGGTGTGTTAAATGGAGAAGACGTTCAGAATATGAATGAGCGATCCATTGTATTCGCATTAGCTAACCCAGAGCCTGAGATAAATCCGGATGAAGCCCTTAAGCATGTAACGGTCTTTGCAACTGGGCGAAGCGACTATCCGAATCAAATCAATAATGTACTTGTATTTCCAGGATTATTCCGAGGCGCACTTGATTGCCGAGCCAAAAGAATCAATGAACCCATGAAATTAGCGGCTGCTCGTGCCATCGCCTCTGTTGTAACAGAAAACGAATTAAACGAACAATATATTATCCCGAGCATCTTCAACGAGCAAGTTGTTCCAGCCGTACGTAAAGCCATTATTGAAGCAGCCATCTTAACGGGTGTGGCAAGACGTATTCCGCCTGATTTTAGATAAAGTTATTGAGAGCGTTATCAATTGGAAACGGGATTCACAATAAAACATCTAGAGAATTATAACGGTCATCTGATCGTTGAAATGGTGAAGAATTAGCTGGTCATTCTCACCATCAAAGCGGTAATCAGGAAGCTCAGGGATGAGCTTCTTTTTTGTGATGAAATGACAGTGCAGTATCCGAGTGAAGACGTATAATCGATTAACGGCAGCTTTCAGACCGTTATTGACACTACTTATCATCCTCGGAACGGCTTGTTTGTTTGCGATCAGAGAGAGCCACGTAACTTCTAGAGTATTTAGCAACAAATAGATCGTATAGTCGTGCTTCCAAGCTCACGGAGGTAGCCTACACCCGCATGTAACAAGACTCCAACAGCTGTCATATCTGCAACGTCTTAGATCTAATCTCAAGCTTGTCATGCTAGTCTGCATATTGTGACCAAGTCCCTCATAGACATGTACTAATCAATTCAATACATGTGGAAAAAGGGGATGATGTCATGCGCCGGTATGTATGGGTGCTCGCTATGGTATTATGTGTGACAGTCGTGTTGGCTGGTTGTGGTGGAAAGAAGGATGCCACTTCCGTAGTCAAAGACTTGAACAACGTAATCGACAAGTTGCAAAGTAAGGACGGTTCTTATCAAGGAAAAGGTGTTATGACATTGTACACAGGTGAGAAGCCTCAGGAGTATGATGTAGAGGTATGGTATCAGAATCCTTCGTACTATCGTATTAGCTTGAAGAATGCTCAGAAGGATATCACTCAAATCGTTCTACGTAATGATGATGGCGTGTTCGTTCTTACGCCAAGCCTCAATAAGAGCTTTAGATTCCAAAGTGATTGGCCAGAGAATCAAGGGCAGGTGTATTTGTATCAGACCCTGGTCCGCGGCATCCTTACGGATAACACTCGTCAATTCGTAGATGACAAAGATAGTTATGTGTTTGATGTAGTAGCCAATTATCACAGTCAATCTCTTGTACGACAAAAGATTTGGCTGAATAAAGATAGTTATGCACCGAAACAGGTACAAGTGTCCGATTCCGAAGCGAATGTCGTTGTGGAAGTGAAATTTAATGAGTTTGCATTCAATACTAAATTCGAAAAAGATTCATTCGATATGCAGCGTAACATGACAGCAATGGATCAACCTTCTGTAGGTACATTAGCTGAAGTAGATGAATTTGGGAATGCGATTGTGACAGATCTATCCGGTGAATCGCAGGTTGAGCCTGTCATTGTTGAGAAGGAGTTAGGTAGCTTCGGTGTCATTGAGCCGGGGTATAGTCCAGAGGGCGTTTCTCTAAATTATTCGAATAATATAGCTAATAGCAAAGATCACGCGGTCGTATTACGATATGACGGTACGTATCAATATACGATTATGGAAGCCCGCCCCTTAGATCGAGCAGTCTCGCTTGCTCCAGGAGAAGTGATAGATCTAGGGTTTACTGTAGGGTTACTAACAGGGGATGAACAGCGGACATTGAAATGGATGGATAATGGAATTGAGTTCCGAATTACGAGTGCTAATCTGCCAAATAGCGAAATGATGAATATTGCAGCGTCTTTAGCTGAACAAACGGGTAAATAATAATTGTAGACGGAATCCGTTATTGATGGGGAACTCTCCCTCTACGATAACGAATTCCGTCTTTTCTTTAAAATATAAGAATTTATAAGTATTTCTACTTATAAATAGGCTTATGTTTCAACGCTAGACGTTTCTTCGTCATTAAAAGGACGACGAGATCGTTTATGCTAGTCTGCTGTGGTTATGGGGAATAATGACTAGTAAAAGATGGCTTGCGAACAATTGACAGACGCCTTCCAGAACATTACCATTAGGTAAATACAAACATCAATGATGATTGCTCAAACTTCAGAGAAGGTGACTGGAATTGCAAGTAAACTATCGACCTACAATCGCGGAAATTAATTTGAACCATTTGCGTTCGAATTATCAAGCCTTCCGCTCAGCACTACCACAAGAAATGATGATATTAGCTTGCGTAAAGGCCAATGCTTATGGACATGGCGCGGTGAGAGTAGCTCAAGAAATGGAGAGAATGGGTGCTGATTATCTTAGTGTTGCTTTCTTAGATGAAGCGTTAGAACTTCGTCAGGCAGGAATAGAACTCCCCATTTTAATTCTGGGCTATACTCCACCTGAAGCAATTCAGATCGCATGGGAAAATGACATTACGATAACACTTTTTTCTCAGGAAGTACTTGAGGCTATTATCCAATTGCCTGTGCAAAGTGTTGTTAAACCTTTAAAAGTACACATCAAGATCGACAGTGGAATGGGACGACTTGGACTATTACCTGGGGAAGAGGCACTTTCTTTTATAGAGAAAGCTTGTTCCATTCAAGGAATTCAAGTTGAGGGAATGTTCACTCATTACGCCAAGGCAGATGAAGAAGATAAAAGCTATACACTGGAACAATACCGACGGTTTCGATCTGTTGCTGATGCACTAGAGGAGAGGGGCTGTAATATCCCTATTATACATACGGGAAACAGTGCGACTGCTATTGATATGCCACTTATTTCTCATAATATGGTGCGTATAGGCATTAGCCTATATGGGCTCTATCCGACAGATGAAGTGAATTGTCAGAAGATTGTACTGAACCCGATCATGACGCTGAAGACGAAAATAGTCTTTGTTAAGACGCTCCCTCCTCAGTGGGGAGTTAGCTACGGAAGCAGATATGTGACGGAAGATAATGAAATGATTGCAACACTTCCAATCGGTTATGCTGATGGATATTCCCGTATGCTAAGTGGTAAAGCAGAAGTGCTGATCCGCGGACGCCGGATTCCTGTCATCGGAACAATCTGTATGGACCAGTGTATGGTGTCACTACAATCGTTGGGTAAGGAAGCACAAGAAATCCAAGTGGGTGAAGAGGTTGTACTCATCGGCCAACAATCTGGTGAATGTATCAGCACAGATGAGTTGGCATCCAAGCTAGGTACCATCCATTACGAACTGATCTGTATTTTATCCTCAAGAGTTCCACGCTACTATATGTTAGATGGAGTCCTTCAACATATCGTCAACCCCTTATTACGGTAGGAGATCTGATATCAGATGTTTTTTTATGGTAACAATGGAAAAGGGACAGGATCTAAATTAAATTAAGCCTAGTGATTGTCTTACTAAAATGCTGATTGTAGTTTATAATGGAATGTAGCATACATGATATACGATCGGCATATATATTCATTTGTATAAAATTCCTTAAAAAAAGCTATACTGGTGCTCAGGTGATAAGGTGTTGTGGGGGTGGAAGAGAAGGTGGCTAATTTGCAGAACACGAAGAGAATTATGATCAGTTTACCAGATCATCTTTTGCAGGAAGTGGATGGGATCGTTGCGCTGGAGAATTCCAATCGTAGTGAACTCATTAGGCAAGCCATGAAACTGTATTTGACAGAACGGAAGAAGAGATATATCCGTGAGTCTATGCAACGTGGTTACATGGAAATGGCAAAGATTAATTTGACTATGGCGTCTGAGGCTTTCCACGCAGAGGAAGATGCAGACAGCACTCTAGGCCGCTCAGTAAGCGGGGTGTAAACATTGATTGTTAAACGCGGTGATGTATTTTTCGCGGACCTTTCACCTGTGGTTGGCTCTGAACAGGGAGGGGTGAGGCCGGTTTTGATCATCCAGAATGACATCGGTAACCGTTTCAGCCCTACGGTCATTGTAGCGGCGATTACCGCGCAGATCCAAAAGGCGAAACTTCCTACCCATGTGGAGATTGATGCAATCTCCCATGGATTTGACAGGGATTCTGTTATTTTGCTGGAACAAGTACGGACGATTGACAAACAAAGACTAACAGATAAGATCACTCATCTTGACGAGGAAACCATGAAGAAAGTAGATGAAGCTCTGCTCATCTCTTTAAGTTTAATCGATTTTTAAAGATGACTACGAATGATATAGGGACTACAAGGCGCACCTACGGTGCGTCTTTTTTTCAAGATTTACTTCCGTATTGCTATATTGTCGTTAGGTCATATCTCCATATTCCCATATTGCCTTCAGGCTATATTAAAGTATGATTGTAAGCATAACCATTTGAAGATATGATACATTTATCAGCTTAAGGGGAGGACACAAATGAGCATCTATATTGATCAAGATAAGCAATTATTTCATTTGCAAACAGCCAGTGCTAGTTATGTGTTTCAAGTATTACCTTCAGGATATTTAGCGCACCTTTATTATGGTAAGAAACTACGTGCAGGAGACCTAAGTTGGTTACTCGTAAGAACAGAACGTGCTTCGTTCAGCCCGAATCCAGTGGCTGAGGATCGTACGATCTCTTTTGATACACTCCCGCAAGAACTACCTGTATACGGTACGAGCGATTTCCGCCACCCGTTATTACAATGTCGTCTTAGCAATGGATCAATGATTACTGAATTTACATATTGCACCCACCGTGTGGAACGTGGAAAACCTCGTTTAGAAGGACTACCCGCAACATATGTTGAAGGAGAACACGAAGCAGAGACCTTAGTGGTTGAGCTAGAAGATAAGGTATCAGGCCTACGTATTGAATTGCAGTATACGGCATTTGAACAATATGATGTCATTACTCGCTCTATGGTTATCATCAACGAGGGTAAAGAATCTGTACAATTGCTACGAGTGCTTAGCGCCAGTGTAGACTTCCCTCACGCAGATTACGAATGGCTACAGTTATCTGGAGCTTGGACTAGAGAGCGGGATATTGTACGTCGCCCATTAACTTATGGGATGCAGAGCGTAGAGAGTCGTCGTGGTTCTAGTAGTCATCAACAGAATCCATTCGCAGCATTATTATCTCCAGGAAGCGATGAAGATCATGGTGAAGTATTTGGGTTCAGCTTAGTGTACAGTGGGAGCTTTATTGCACAGGCTGAAGTGGATCAGTTCAGAACAACGCGTCTTTCTATAGGAATTAATCCTTTTGAATTTAACTGGACACTAGAATCGGGACAATCCTTTCAGACGCCTGAAGTCGTTATGGTGTATTCAGCTGATGGCCTTGGAGGAATGTCGCATAAGTATCATACGTTGTATCGTGAGAGGTTGGCACGTGGCAAATATCGTGATGCGGAACGACCTGTACTCGTAAATAACTGGGAAGCTACCTATTTCCAATTTAATGCAGACAAGATAGAGGATATTGCAAAAGCAGGCCAAGAACTTGGTATCGAACTATTCGTTCTTGACGATGGTTGGTTCGGCCACCGTGATAGCGATAATTCGTCGTTAGGCGACTGGATTGTAGATAAGAATAAGCTTCCTAATGGACTTGAAGACTTAGTAAGTAGAGTAACGGATCAAGGGATGCGCTTCGGGCTATGGTTCGAACCTGAGATGGTGTCGCCGGACAGTGATCTGTATCGTAAACATCCGGATTGGTGTCTGCATGTACCTGATCGTCGTCGTACAGAAGGAAGACAACAACTCATACTCGACTTCTCGCGCCGAGATGTACAAGATGAGATTGTACGGATGCTCAGTGATATTCTGAAAAGTGCCCCGATTACTTACGTGAAATGGGATATGAATCGTAACATGACGGAGATTGGTTCTGCTTTGTTACCTCCTGAGAGACAGCAGGAGACCGCACACCGTTATATGTTGGGGTTATATGATGTGATGGAGCGTATTACATCAACCTTCCCTGAAATCTTGTTTGAGAGTTGTTCAGGAGGTGGCGGTCGATTCGATCCGGGTATGCTGTATTATATGCCGCAAACATGGACAAGCGATAATACGGATGCCGTATCACGTCTGAGGATTCAATATGGCACAAGCCTTGTGTATCCGATTAGTTCGATGGGTTCGCATATCTCTGATGTTCCTAATCATCAGGTAGGGCGTACAACACCGCTAGAGATGCGTGGACTTGTTGCGATGTCAGGGAACTTCGGATATGAACTAGATTTAACGAAATTTAGTGATGAAGAGAAAGAGACAGTGAAGCAACAGATCTCCCTGTATAAAGAGATTCGTAGCTTGGTACAGTTCGGACACTTCTACCGCTTGCTCAGTCCTTTCGAGGGAAATGAGACGGCTTGGATGTTTGTATCGCCAGATGGAAACGAAGTAGCTGTATTCTACTTCCGCGTCTTATCCGAATCGAATGCTCCGCTGAATCGCTTGAAATTAAAGGGATTAGATCCTAATGCAGATTATCGTCTAATGGGTGAATCTCAGATTTTTAGTGGCGATGCTATGATGTATGCAGGTATTTCGGTTGGCATGCAGCCAGGAGATTACCACAGCGAGTTCTTTAGATTCAAGAGAGTGTGAAGATTGTTTCAATAATGTTGAAGACGCGTAACCTAAGAAATATTTCTAAATAAAGAAAAGGTATCTCCTTTGGAAGAGAGCATCAGATGGGCTAACATTAGCTAGTCAGACTCTAAACCATGGAGAATACCTTTTTTTTCTGATTATACTTTGACCGTTTTCTCGGTTATATAACGGGGATTATTTTCGTTGATTATACCCTCCGCTGGAAAAATGACTGAAAGTTTGTGATAATATGATACATACCGTATTTGGAAAGAGGGATACCATTGTTAGAGAATGAAGCAGTTGTAGAGATAAATGAAGTTGAGATGAAAGCGGAAGAACAAGAACGCATTGTTAAACAAACCGCTAAAGAATTAAATATCTCCTTGAAGCAAGTTCGTACAACGGTTGGATTGCTAGATGAGGGGAATACCATTCCATTTATCGCTCGTTATCGTAAAGAGATGACAGGAGAGTTGGATGAGAATCAACTAAGAGATATTGAAGAACGAGTTGGCTACTTGCGGAACTTGGAAGAGCGTAAACGAGAAGTCATCCGAATTATAAATGAACAAGGTAAACTTACTGTTGAATTAAAAGCATCGATTGTACAAGCGGTCAAACTACAAGAAGTGGAAGATTTGTATCGTCCATATCGCCAAAAGCGCAAAACCCGTGCGAGTATGGCAAAGGAAAAAGGTTTGGAGCCTTTGGCGAACTGGATATGGGATCAGCCCAAGCAGGGGGATTTAACTGCAGAGGCAGCAACCTATGTGGATGCTGAGAAAGGTGTTGATACACCTGAGGATGCGATTCAAGGAGCCATGGACATCCTTGCTGAGAATATCGCAGATGAAGCCGTGGTACGTGCATGGGTACGTCGATATACGATGGATCATGGCATGTTAGTGTCGGAAGCGAAAGATACTGAACAAGAATCCGTATACGAGAACTACTATAGTTACAAAGAATTGGCTAAGAAGATGCCTCCTCACCGTATTCTAGCGATTAATCGTGGAGAACGAGAGAATATCCTGAAGGTAGGACTCGAAGTACCGATTGAATCCATTCATACTTTTATGGGTACAAAGGTGATTAAGCATGAATCTATCGTGAAAAAAGTGCTTGAATCTGTTATTGAAGATGCATACAAGCGTCTTATTGCATCCTCTATTGAGCGGGAGATTCGTGCAGAATTGACGGAGAAAGGTGAGAATCAAGCGATCTCTATCTTCTCTGGCAACTTGCGTAGTTTGCTCTTGCAGGCGCCTGTGAAGGGACGTTGCGTATTAGGTGTGGATCCTGCCTTCCGTACAGGGTGTAAGCTAGCAGTAGTAGATGATACAGGTAAACTTCTTGAAGTGGCGGTTACCTATCCGACTGCTCCACATCACAAAACGAAGGAAGCAACGGAGAAATTCCAAGAATTGATTACTAAATATCAGATTCAGTTGATCGTTATTGGGAACGGTACGGCTTCTAGAGAGACAGAACAATTTGTCGCTGAAGTTATTAGTGATCTACATGATAAAGAACTAGCCTATCTTATTGTTAATGAAGCTGGAGCAAGTGTGTATTCTGCTTCTAAGTTAGCTGCAGAGGAGTTCCCTGATCTAGATGTAGCTGAGCGTAGTGCTGTATCCATTGCTCGCCGTATTCAAGATCCATTAGCAGAGTTGGTTAAGATCGAACCCAAAGCCATTGGTGTCGGTCAGTATCAACATGATGTTAGCCCGAAACATTTGGAAGAGAGCCTTAAGGCAGTTGTTGAATCAGCAGTTAACCATGTTGGCGTAGATGTAAATACGGCTTCGCCATCGTTATTGTCATATGTAGCAGGTGTGAACGCGACAATAGCCAAGAATATTGTGAAGTATCGGGAGGAGAACGGAAAGTTTCTTTCCCGTAAACAATTGCAAAAAGTTCCACGTTTAGGAGCGAAAACGTACGAGCAATGTATTGGATTTATGAGAATTTCAGAAGGTAAGGATTTGTTAGATAGTACTCCTATCCATCCCGAATCTTATACCGTTGTAGGTCGTATCTTCAGTGAATTAAATCTGGAGCTTGAGAAATTGGGAAGCCAAGAACTTAGCCAGATCTTAGAACAACAAGATGTTGAGAACTTAGCTACCAAGTTGGATGTTGGTGTACCTACGTTACGTGATATTATGGAAAGCTTACAACGTCCAGGACGCGATCCACGTGAAGAGCTTCCACTTCCGATCTTCCGTACAGATGTATTGAAGATGGAAGATTTAACGCCGGGTATGGAAATGCAAGGTACGGTTCGTAATGTCATTGACTTCGGTGCCTTCGTGGATATCGGAATTAAGAATGATGGCCTAGTACACATCTCACAGTTAAGCAACGGTTATGTGAAGCATCCAATGGATATTGTCTCTGTCGGAGATAATGTGACGGTATGGGTTCTAAATATAGATGAGAAAAAGGGTCGTGTGGGACTTACCATGAGAAACCCTCGGAAAGATCAGAACTAATAACCTGATTCATCCATCAATAATATACAAAAGCTTCGCCCCCTTATTACGAAGGGAGGCGAAGCTTTTGTATACAAACTGATAAGGATGATGTTATTTATGAAGATCGACTACTGTTATTATCCGGAGTATTGCGATAGAAAAACCAACATTCATTAAGCAGTTTAATCTGACGGCGGTCACCTTTACTGAAAGCACGCATTAATTGGTTGCTTAGCCACTGCGGCAAGGGTATCTCCTCCTCTTGCAATTCCATCTGTATTCTTAACATATGGAAGAGAAGCCCGTCATGTGCAGGTTTACATATAATCTATTGCAATTCCTCTTCGTACCACTGTTCGAGTTGAGCTTGTAGTGCACGAATCTCTGTGAGTAGCGATATAATAGGGTAGCTTGTCTCATCAATAGACGCAAAAGATTGCTCTAATTCATTGATATAATCTAACCCGCCGTGTATTTTATGTTGTTCTTGCAAAAGATCTAGACCATCACATTCAGCAATGGCTAAGGGTAATGTTGGAACATCTAGTGCTGTCAGTTTGTCGATCTCTTTGTTGAGTCGCAAGTTAAGGGCACTTAACTGATAAGCATAGTCTGCAGGCATCTCGACGAACTGAAGTTCCTGCTGTTTCTGTAAAATAACGTATCTCATTTGTGGCATAGCTTGTAGGAATCCCCCTTTATAACATGGTTTAGTTAAGTGTTGCTGCTGCTATATTAATTCTTTCTATCGGTATACTTGACAGTGTAGCCTAAGGTGAAGTTAAAATTCAAGTAGATAGATTGAATTAAAAGATACATAGAAAGGAAACGAATACGTTCAATGAAAGAAAACATGAGTAATGAGGAATTGCAGGCATGGGTAGAGGATATTTCAATTCGAAGTTTCGGGGTGCCATTTCAACATCAAGCTATGTTTAATGGTCGATTATCTTCTACAGGTGGGCGATATTTCCTAAAAGGACATAACATAGAGATTAATCCTCATCAACTCGATAACTTTGGTAACGAAGAAGTGGAGAAAATCATTAAACATGAATTATGCCATTATCATCTTCATCTGAGAGGCAGAGGGTACCGACACCGTGATGCTGAGTTCAAGCAATTGTTGAAGCGAGTAGGTGGGAGTAGATTCTGTCAGACCCTACCAGGAGCCAAGGCGAGAAAACCCCAGGCATACAAATATAAGCTGACTTGCAGTCAATGTGGCATGGAGTATCTTCGTAAACGCAAGGTTGATCCTAACCGTTACCGATGTGGGAAATGCAGTGGGAAATTACGATTAGTTCATCTTGACTCTAATATCCAGGGATGATATATTAATGAAAGTAATTGTAATTACTGTTCCCTGATAGCTCAGTTGGTAGAGCACTCGACTGTTAATCGAGTTGTCACAGGTTCGAGTCCTGTTCGGGGAGCCATTATTTTTTTGGAGAGATACCCAAGTGGCTATAAGGGGACCCTCTGCTAAGGGGTTAGACTGCGTAAGCGGTGCGTGGGTTCGAATCCCACTCTCTCCGCCATATGATTAACAATAGCTATCATTTATTTTGATAAATGGAGGGGCCGATGAGGTTCCTTTTTTTGTTTCAAAAAAAGTGCTTGTCATGCCGTTTGTTATTTGTTATAATAAATCCTGTCGTCACAAGAAGTGATGCTTTCTGGCCCGTTGGTCAAGCGGTTAAGACACCTCCCTTTCACGGAGGTAACAGGGGTTCGATTCCCCTACGGGTCACCATTTTAATTTTACCTCACTTATGGCGTACCATTGTACAGTCACCGAGAGCCATTAGCTCAGTTGGTAGAGCACCTGACTTTTAATCAGGGTGTCGAAGGTTCGAATCCTTCATGGCTCACTTTTATGTTTGCGGACGTGGTGGAACGGCAGACACGCTACCTTGAGGGGGTAGTGGGGGTAACCCCGTGGAGGTTCAAATCCTCTCGCCCGCATTATAGTTTTTGAAGAAACCTTACTTTTGTAAGGTTTCTTTTTGTATGCTGAATAATGATCATCTTATCAGTGTATGAAAAAAAACCATCGAAACCATTCATAAACGATTTTGATGGCTTTTATTAAAATATAAGAAATTTAGTTTCCAACCGCTTGTTCCTTACTAGTGTTATTCTTCGTGCGCTTAATCATATAAATCGCGTAGATCGCTATGAACAATACTAGGAATATAGCTGAGGAGCGATACATTACCGCATAACTTGAATGGGAAGCGATTTGCCCTAAGAGCAGAGCACCGATGGCCACGCCCAGATCAAGTGAGTTGAAATACATACTATTCGCCATTCCTTGCTGATGTGGTGATACGGATTGTACCATCCAAGATTGAAGGGTAGGTTGTGCTGTACCGAATCCTACACCATAACATAACGCAGCAACTGCAAGGGAAGCAGTAGATGTTGAGTATGAAAGTAAGAGGAGTCCCGTGATTAGGAATAGTGCTGCCGGAATAATCAACACAATATGCCCTTTACTATCATAAAGTTTGCCAGATATCGGACGGACAATGACCACGGAAATGACATTAAACAAGAAGAATAACGATGCATTCGCAAGATGAACTTCTTTTCCAAATAAGATTAAGAAACTTAATAAACCGCCATATGTAATGGACATGAGCATGTTAAGTAAACTTGGGATGATCAGACTCTTGTTGAAACCTTGTTTTTGAGATGTGGCTGCGAGATCTTTAGGTGCTGCAGTCGGAGATTTTACCTTTTTACTTAATGGATAGATAATTGGAAGAATCAATAAGCTTGTTGCCAATGTTGCATATACTAATGTAGGAAAGCCGCTCTGATTCAATAGGGTACTCCCAATAACCGGTCCTAGCGATAAGGCGATACTTGTGGATAACCCGAAATAACCTAGACCTTCTCCTAATCGTCTTATAGGAATTACACCGGAAGCCATCGTAGGCAACGTTGTACTTCCCATCCCGAAACCAATTCCAAATAGAACACGCATAAGTAGTAATAACGCTAACGTTCCGCTCCATAGATAACCGAATGTAGCGAGTGTGATCAGGATAAGTCCAGTGAACAGAATCGCGTTTCTTTTGCCTTTCTCTAATGCTTTGGCAGAGAATAGACGTGAAGCGATGGCTGATAATGCAAATATAGTTGTGAAAAGACTAACCGTAAGGTCGTTTGCATGGAAATGATCCTTAACATAAGCGGGTAGTGGCGAGAGAATCATTTGTAAATTTAAAAATAATAATAAGTTACATAGGGTCAGCATGATGAACTCTCTGGTCCACAGCTTTTCTTTGATGGTTGTCATTCTAACAATAACCTCTAATCTTGATGAATTTGTTCGATATTATGTTGGATTTGTTGCATGATCTGTTGTAATAACTGTAGTTGTTCATCCGTGACGCCAGATATTATATTGTCATTCAATTCTACTTCGATTGGAATCGTAGCTAGGATGAGTTTTTTTGCAGATTCCGTTGGGTGGATCAAAAATGCTCTGCGATCTGTAGAGTCTGTGCTTCTTGTAATGAGTTGTTTCTTATCCAGAACGTCTAGGATTCGTGTAACGGTGGGTTGATCCTTCTCTGTTCGTCGTGCAATCTTCTTCTGATTAATCCCTTCCTCAAGGTATACCTGATAGAGAACGGACCATTGTTCAGGGGTGATGTCATAGGGTTTGAGTTGAATCGAGAATAAGGTGCTTAACTTGCGAAAAATATGGGCATATCTGAAACCGATGGACTGTTCAGGGGAAGGAAATCTAGACAGCTTAAACACTCCCTTAGAGTTAGTTGTTGTAACAATTATAAGTACAACAATAATGGTTGTCAACGACAATAAGATTAAAGGTACGTTGAGACCTATACTAAGGCAGCTTGAAAATTATACTTCGGATGGGTTATCCAGTGCAGAGGAGTATTTAGGATATAGCGTACGTATACAATCAGGACAAATATCATGGGTGAATTCAGCATGTGTATGTTTCTCCAAAAAATGTTCAATGGCATTCCACAGGAGATTATCATCTTTAATACGTTTGCAGACAGCGCATATGGGAATGAGGCCTCGTATTGTTCTGACCTGCGAAATAGCTTCTTGTAAATCGTGCTCTAATTGTTTCCTTTTAGTGATATTCGTAATCAATATGTTTGCTCCCTTAACGGAGTTAGTGCCATACGCTAAAAGTGGAGAGATTTCTATCATAAGCCACTCTAACTTTTGGTTTATTTTTATACTAAAGTCGTGAGTGAAGGATTGAAGATGTCCTTGAATAATACAGTGGAATGATGATGTTAATAATGTGTGTAATTCTAGTTCATCACCACGGATTTCGCTAATATGAAAAAAATTAACACCTAGCCATTGGAATGTTGAAGGATAGTTATGATACATAGATAATGCTTCCCAGGCTGGATTTACAGCAATAACACGACCTTCACGATTTAGGACTACAATACTTTGTTGTAATGAATGAAGGACTTCGTGATGTAGTGTAGCGGTGAAATTTGACATGAGTGGTCTCTCCCTGCAACATGAGTAGATTATGAACAAATAGATGGAAATTCTGTGATATAATTCAATGGAGACATACTGGATAGTATATACTTTTTTACGTAATTATTCAATATATAATACTTACATGCGTCACTTTTCTCGACAACATTGGAAGGCGGTCATAAGATGCAGACAATTTACCAGCGAATTGAAATTTTAATTAAGAGCAAAGGAATGACTAAAAAGTTATTTTGCGAAGAGTTAGGAATTAGTACAGGGAATTTCGGTGATTGGAAAAGAGGAAAGTCTACACCGAGTACAAATAAGCTGGTTGAGATTGGTGCCTATTTCAATACTAGTCTGGATTGGCTCATTGTGGGCAGAGAATCGCAGGGCGAACTCTTGAAAGAAGAGCAAGAACAATATTCAACAGAAGTAATACGGCAAATACAACGTAATTCTTCTAAATTAAGTGAACAGGAATTGGGGTTTATTAAGGAATGTATTGAATTTACAGATTACAGAAGAAATCAACTTTCCGAATAAAAAAGCTTGTGCTCATTAGAAACGGGTACCTTCCATATTTATGGAGGGTACCCGTTTCTATTGTTGTCATGATTGTTATGGTGATTTAGGCAGTAGAGGAAAATTCATGAACATCCTTAGAGTGCATTGTAACGGAATGCCACTCTGGTGCTAAGAGATCAAGAGAGGTTTGGATCCATCGTTTCTCATCTTCACTGGAAATGTTCATAACGACCGAAGCGCTATGGATACAAGAGGATACTGCTGAGAATATGTATCCTTGTATCGCTTGATCACAGTCTGTGCCTAGTTTTTGGTTAATCCAAGCGTGTACCGTAATTAAGCAACCTACAGCCTCGTGTTTCTGTAGCGTTTCTTCCAGTTCATCGAAGTCCATCCATGGATAAAGAGCCCGAGCTAATTTTAAAAGGCGTTTTCCGTTCTTCTGAGCCGTATGTTTATCGATCGGATTATGATTGCGATCGTGAACGGATTTATCAATTATTGCAATTCGTTCTAGGTCGTTACTCTCAGTAGCGTGATATACCTCTTTGAGCGCCCTAATCTCTGTGTGAAGTAACACATTCTCAAGTTGGCATCTTAAGAATAAATCGAGTTCATCGCGGTTATGAATGTTACCCTTTGATATTTCAGCTTCGAACCCAGATGAATGCCTGAATCCACCTACGTACAAGGAGGAATCTAACATTTGTACGTAATCAAGTAACTTTCTGCCTTTGTCCATGTCATGACACCTCCATGTAATATATTTCGCTATTATGGGAATTGTTTGAATTGTTATATGTTATATAAATTGACGTATCTGTACTTGTGTTAGAGTTATATTGAATTTATTGAACTAATCATACTGAATAGTCACATTGTTGTCAATTTAAATAATGAAAAAAATGTAAATACTATCATCAATATGTTATGTTGTATTACATAAGTGAAGTGCGGTATGGATAGGTCTTTTTTCTTTACTTTTCATAGGCTGCCATGTAAAATATATTGTGTTGCTAAGGGAAATTCCTCTTTATTTTTACGCGGTCGTGGTGGAATGGCAGACACGCTACCTTGAGGGGGTAGTGGGGGCAACCCCGTGGAGGTTCGAGTCCTCTCGACCGCATTAATTAAGTCTTATACGTGCAGGAAAAAGGCAGCTCAAGGTGATTTATCCTTGAGCTGCCTTTTTGGTATTTCTTTTCTGGGTCTTGAAATGACTTCGAGTTTATCAGGTGTAGTGATTATTATGGATCTCATCCAGTAAAGGTGCGGAATATCAAATATATATTTAAAGCTATAATAATGACAGTCACAGACCAAGCTAATATCTGCACCCATAGTGGATTGACAAAGACCCCCATGATTTTCTTATCACTGGTGAACTTAACTAGCGGAACAATTGCAAAGGGAAGTTGTAGTGATAAAATGACCTGGCTAAGAATCAGTAGTTTTTCAATACCTTGTTCGCCAGCAACGGCTGTTACGATGACAGCTGGAATGATAGCTATCAATCGAGTAATTAACCGTCGCAACCATTGAGGAAGGCGGATATTAAGGAATCCTTCCATCACAATCTGTCCAGCAAGTGTTCCTGTAAGTGTAGAGTTCTGTCCGGAAGCCAAAAGTGCGACTCCGAATAGAATACTAGCTAGCGTTGTCCCTACAAGAGGTGTTAAGAGATGATATGCATCGCTGATCTGAGCGACTTCAGTCATTCCTGCTTTATGAAATGTAGCTGCAGCAACGATTAATATGGCTGAATTAATAAATAAAGCTAATGTTAAAGCAATCGTAGAATCCCAAGTTGCAAAATGAATCGCTTCTCGTTTCCCTTTTAGCGTATTCTCATATTGACGAGTCTGTACAATGGAAGAATGCAAATATAAATTATGCGGCATCACAGTTGCGCCAAGGATAGCAATCGCAATATATAGCTTTTGAGGATTCTGAATAATGTCAGGATCCGGTATAAATCCTTTAAATACACTTCCTACATTGGGATGGGAGAGCCACAGATCGATGGCAAAACAGCCACCAATAGTAACAATCAATACAACTACTAATATCTCTAGAGCTCGAAATCCTTTCTTTTGAAGGAGTAATACAAGTAGTACATCCACTGCCGTTATAAGAACCCCATACATAATAGGTATTCCGAACAGTAAATTAAGCGCGATAGCTGAACCAATAACTTCTGCTAAATCACATGCTGCAATAGCTAGCTCGCACAGAAACCACAGACCAATACTGACAGGACGACTATAATTATTGCGACATGCTTGGGCTAAGTCATGTCCCGTGACAATACCAAGCTTACTTGAGAGAGATTGGAGTAGAACAGCCATTAAGTTAGATACCAAGATAACGGATAAGAGCGTATAACCGAATTGAGAACCTCCTGCAATATCTGTTGCCCAATTCCCTGGATCCATATATCCTACTGCCACTAAATAGCCAGGCCCAGCAAAAGCCATAAATTTCTTAATCCATGATCCGGTCATGGGCACCTTCATGGAATGGTTTACTTCTGATAAAGAGGTTCTTCTGTTAACTCTCGAACCGTCATCTGTAGTAAATGTACGATCTGAACCCTTCATATGAATCACATCCTGTAAATTTTGTCATAATAAAGTTGCCTTATATAATACTTATTGTACTCCTGCAATTTTGTTTGTCTAGGGAAACTTAGTGCTGCTTGTCTTGTTTAATTTTATGAAATAAGGTTACTATTTCTCCTTTTAGCCGGAGTAGTGGTATAATAAAATTGACATCAAGTTGAAAATTCATTAAAATGTCTAAGTACTTGTTGGATAAGCCATCTTTGGATTAACAAATTTAATATAATGGGTGATACTGATGTCTTACAGACCGATAATTTCGAACGTGGAAGAAGCCAGCAATAATGAGAAAGATGGATTGTATGAATTCATCATCTATTTGGCAGACGGAACAGAGTGCCGCACGTTTTATAACCGTTATCCTGAATGGAAAATGACCACCATCAGCAGATTGCTCAAAACACCTTGTCCTATATGTCGCAAAGATTTCATTTGCAAATGTATGGAGAACTTTAAAGGTGCAATACAGGAGCAGGTCGATGAACATCAATGGCTTGAGAAAGCTATTGCTAAGTAGATGTAGAATTGAGAAAAGCGTGGGAACTTATCCTTCGCTTTTTTCTTTATGAATTTTCAAACTTTCCGTATGTCATGTTATGATGATTGTGTGTCATAAATAAATAATAGTAGGAGGAGTTAGGAATGGAAGAACACAATGGGAAACCAATTGCGAAAATCACTCCAACAGGTAGTCCTTCTCCCCTTGTACTTATTGATGGTGTTTGTCTGATGTGTCAAGGGGCTACGAAGTTTATTATTCAACGCGATCTTGCAAAAAGGTTCTTTTTTGCTTCTTTACAGTCAGAGATGGGGAAGAAAGTGTTGGGAAAGGGTGGTCTACCTACAGATTCTATGAATACGATCGTCTTGGTTGAAAACGATATGTATTTTACGAAATCTACGGCGGTCTTACGTATTGCCAGACACTTAAAATTTCCATGGTCGCTTATATATAGTTTTATTATTGTGCCCAGATTTATGAGAGATCCTGTATACCAATTTATAGCTAAACATCGCTATCGCTGGTTCGGGAAATCCGATCAATGTATGATACCGTCGCCAAAGGACAGGGAAAGATTCTTAGACTAAATGGAGGAGATTCAACTTCGTGAATAATATTTGGTTAGTTATTATAGGGGTCGTTGTTGTCGTTATATTAATCTTATTATTTAAAATGCTAAGAACTCCGAAGACAACGGTCAACGGTCATGTCATTGAATTCGCGCAGGTGAAGAAAAAGAAACAAAATCAGAAGATGCAAAAGTGTACATATTGCAAGAAAATGGATAAGTTAATTTTCTATGCAAGTGAAGAGGGAACTGTAGTAGGTGTATGTAAGGAATGTAAACCAAAAGCCATTGCAAGAGATATGTTACCTTTATAATGTGTGAATTAGAAATGATAATCATAAATAGAAATTACTTATGAATGTTCTGTATGTTAATTTCATACTTGCTGGCTGGAATAAACTGTGATATTCTATCAGTAAATTAATGGATCATAAACGGAAGCACCGTTTAACAACCGCGTAATTGCGGCTGTTGAACGGTGCTTTTTGGTGTTTCATTGTTAAAGGAGGAGACTTATGATTCCTGCTAGAGTAGTGCTGGTAGTGCTGGCTGTTCAGGAGAACGAATATATTGAGCCATTACTCTGCTACGTCCACAGTAGTGAGTTCGGTGAGAAGATCAGAGTTGTTGCTTTTACTGAAGCGGATAAATTTCTGCAGTACATGAACGGAAATGAGAGACCGGATGTTGTAGTAGCAGAAGCTATATTTCTTAAGCCTTGGTTGAACCAAGGTGATCAGTCCCTAACTTGGATCGTCTTAGACGAAGTGGGACAGAGTTCACTACAAGGTCCTGTTCTTGTGAAATATCAACCACTTCCTCAATTGCTCCAAGCTATTCTAGATTTATCAGTAAGTCCAATGGGGCGATCAGCCACGATAACCTCAGGTGAGACGGCTATGATTGGCTTGTTATCTGCTGTAGGGGGAAGTGGAAAGACAACAACCGCATTAAATATGGCCAAGCAATTAGGTGCTTGTGGGCTGTCTGTGTTCTATCTTAATTTGGAGACGATGAATAGCAGTGCTGTGTTTCCTAGGCAGATGCGAAGTAGAGAAAGTGGGCCTGACCTTTCACGTTTATTATACGAGTTGAAGGCTGCACAAGAATTGAAAGATTACTCATCTATTTCTATTTCAACTTATGCAGTTTCTCATGAAGGCATTAAAGCGGATATGTTTGCACCACTGAATAATCTTAAGGAATGGATTCAGATGACTAAGCATGATACTTGTCAACTGATGAAATGTATTGCAGATGGCGGTCAATATGATGTCATTATTGCGGATACAGATACGGGTGCAGGAGAACGTTGTGAAGCAGTTATGGAGACTTGTGGGAGTCTAGTATGGCTACTTCTTGATGATGTAATCAGTATGTACAAGACCGAACAATGGCTTTCTTTTATGGAGAAAAGTAACCCCAGTATATTCAGTGATATGTTGTTAAAGAGCAGATTTATCTTGAATCGTTATGTTGGAAGTCTTGCGAATAAACTACCAGTCCATATACAGAATATTGACGGTGTACTCCCCTATATTCCTTCATGGAAACAGGTAAGCCATGAAGATATTCTATTGAGCTCACCCATTTTTCAAAGAGATATTCTGAATCTATGCAAAGATTTATTGGGAGATCTCTTACCTGATGGTGTCGGGGGACAATTACGTGGATGAGGACCTGTTCAAAGTTATTCGAAATAGTGTTCGATCGGGCCTAGATGTGACATCGGCGGTAGATGATGCTGAATTAATGAAGGTTATCGAGAGGACCGTATTGGATCGAGGGGAGTTGGAGGATTTAACAGCACTTGAGAAACGTACACTCATCCGCCGTATTTATGACTCTTTTCGCGGATTGGATGTCTTGCAGCCCTTAGTAGATAATCCATCGATAACGGAAATTATGATCAATAGCCATCAAGATATATTTATTGAGCAAGAAGGTGAGGTGAAACGTCTCACTCAACAATTTGAATCGCAGAATCGCTTAGAAGATATTATTCAGACCATCGTAGCGGGAGTGAATCGTGTAGTTAATGAGTCATCTCCTATTGTTGACGCGAGATTGAAGGATGGCTCGCGTGTCAATATTGTCCTTCCCCCTATCGCTCTGAAGGGACCGACAATGACGATCCGGAAATTTCCGGAGTCTCCCATGACGATGAATGATTTAGTAAGACGTGGCGCATTGAGTGAAGAGACGGCTATGTTTCTCCAGAAGTTAGTGATAGGCAAATATAATATTTTTATCAGTGGTGGAACAGGATCGGGGAAGACAACTTTTCTTAATGCGCTATCACAGTTCATACCTGTAGACGAGCGCGTGATTACGATAGAAGATTCGGCTGAGCTACAGATTGTAACCGTTCCGAATCTAGTCTCGTTGGAGACGAGAAATGCCAATACGGAGGGAAGGGGAGAAGTTACGATTCGTGATCTCATTCGGTCATCTTTACGGATGCGGCCGAATCGGATTGTAGTCGGAGAAGTTCGCGGTAGTGAGGCTTTAGACATGCTACAAGCGATGAACACCGGGCATGATGGCAGCCTCTCTACTGGTCATGCTAACAGTACGAAGGATATGATCAGTCGCCTTGAAACGATGGTACTTAGTGGTGCTAATCTTCCTATTCTCGTTGTTCGCCAACAAATCAGCTCCGCTATCAATATTCTAGTTCATTTATCTAGGTTACGTGATCGCTCAAGACGAGTTACGGAAATTAGTGAGGTGCTGGGCATGGAGAACGGAGAAGTACAAGTGAGTCCACTCTTTCAATTCCGGGAGAGAGGAGAGGAAGATGGGCGAATCGTTGGACAATTGGAGTCCTGCGGTCATGCCATGGAACATGTGGAGAAGCTGAGGATGGCGGGCCTTGAAGATGTTCTAGTGATTGAGGGTGAGGAGGTGAAGCTTGAGTGACGGTAATGTCTAAGGTAAAGAGAGTGAGAAACAATCAGAAAAGGGGAGCAGAAGCAGGTGAAGGAACGAATCAGACAGATCGGATACGACATGTTCTGCCTGACTACACCGTCTATGATCTCAGTACCCTTGAACGAGTAACCAGTATTGCTGTCGGTGGATTTCTTTTTTATGGGGTAGGATATTTATTTTATCACCAATGGATGGTGTCTCTTCTTATATCCTGTACTGCTTGGTTTGTTCCTGGGTTCTGGAGACAACATATGTTGAACCGCCGTCGTTCTGCCATGAATCTGCACTTTAAACAAGCTCTTTTCTCGCTATCATCTTCATTGTCAGCAGGACGATCTGTAGAGAATGGATTTAGAGAAGCTGTTCAGGATTTACGAATGCTGGATCCGGAAGCCGAGAACGATCTAATTACCGAGTTGAATATCATTTGTGCGCGTTTAGAATACGGTGAGCCTATTGAAGAAGCATTACAAGACTTTAGCAGACGAGCGGTTATGGAAGATATCACGAATTTCGCTGATGTATTCACGACTTGTAAGAGAACGGGTGGAGATTTAGTAGAGGTGGTGCGCCGAACATCTACTATTATTGGTGAGAAATTAGATATTCAGCAGGAGATTACGGTTATGATTGCGCAGAAAAAATTCGAATCCAAGGCTATTCTTGCAGCGCCGGTCCTCATGATATTATTCATGAATCTATCGTCACCCGATTATATGACACCGATGTATAGCGGTATTGGAGTGATCATCTCAACGTTCTCACTGGCAGTATTAGGGGCATGTGCGATCTGGATTAGCAAGATCATGAATATCAAATTGTAGGAGGGTGATGGCTATGATTATCCTGTGCATCGTGATGCTGGTTCTGCTAGTAGGAGGTTGGGTGGTGCTGAACTGGCATAAAGATGAGAAGTACCGGAAACTTAGCAAGTTACCTATGGAAGGTATACGGTTTAACAAAATGGTACCCCCGATGTTAATTATTCTGGATAAGTCAAAGATAACCACAAGATTTCCATTCTTCTTCTATAAAGTACAACGTTCCATTCAGAAAATTCACGGCATGAGATACAGTGGCGAGATGACACTCCTCTATTTAGGAGAAATGATGTGTTACAGCTGGCTACTTCTATGTTTGGGATGTGTGCTTTCGATAGGAATGGGTGAAAAGACAGGATTATTATTAGGTGGTGCTTTAGCAGTAGTTTTGCCGGTAGTACTTGTGAGAGACCTTCATAAAAAGGTTCAAGCTCGTGATCAAGAAATACTGATGGAACTTCCTGAGCTACTAAATAAAATAGTTCTACTAGTAGGTGCTGGGGAGACGGTACAAAAGGCGATCATTCATTGTGTTGGACGAAAGAAAGAGGAACAGGATCATCCCCTGTATAGAGAATTGAATCGTATGATTGGGGATTGGGATAGCGGCTACTCATTTCAGCAGGCATTTGAGAGTTTCAGTAAGCGTTGTGCATTACAAGAAGTATCGATCTTTACAACGACGGTTCTCCTGAATTTCAGGCGTGGAGGCAATGATTTTGTATTGTCCTTGCGTGATCTATCGCGAACGTTATGGGAAAGTCGCAAAATGATTACTCGTACTCGTGGTGAGCAAGCATCTTCCAAGCTGGTATTTCCGATGGTCGTTATTTTTATGGTAGTTGTTGTTCTGGTCGGTGCGCCCGCAATGATGATGATGAATATGTAGGAGGAGTGATGACATGGTAACGATGGTATGGGGAAAAGTAAAGGGATTTTGGCAGGAGGAAGAAGGGCTTGGGATGCTTGAAATGATTCTGATTATCGCTGCAATTATTGTGATAGCTGTGATCTTTAAGAATCAACTTAAAAGCATTGTCTCAAATTTATTAAACAAAGTAGGTACGAAAAGCGAAGACTTTATTGATGCGAATTAAACTTAAAGGTAACGAGGGGAGCTTCACGCTTGAGGCTTCCCTCGTTATGCCTATTGTGCTGATGGTGACGATTATTCTCATGTTCTTCTGTATGTATATCTATCAACAATCAATATTACAACAAGTGGCATCAGCTGCAACTGAGAGATCCGCTTATAACTGGGATAACAGTCATAAAGAAGCGTCTAATGGAGGCTTTCAACAAGGGCAGTATGATTCGTTGTATTGGCGACTTACCGATGATCAGATGCTGAATGCTATGTTTGGCTGGGCAGGTGCTAAGAACAAGCAATCCATTTCTTTACCTGGAAGTGATAGTTCTGGAGCACTTCCAGCTATTAAATTATCGAAAATAAGTAAGCTAGTAACAGGGAATATGCAGGGTGAGGTCACGTATCAGAACACATTATTGCAACGTAAAGTGAGTACTGAATTAGAACAATTGATTCATTTACCTTCCATAACGCAGATACTCTCTGGGGGATCTAAGTTAGAGGCAAACGCACAATCGGTCATTGTTGAACCTGTTGAATTTATACGAACGGTTGATTTCATGCGATATTATGCTGCTAAATTCAAAGGATCAGGCGGAATTGCTACAAATAAGGACGATGCTGCTGAAGTATTGAATAAGTACGGATCAAAGAAGAAGTAGAGGATTAGGGTTTCAGAGTTAACGCTAATCGATATGCCAGTATCACAAGTTAAATTAGATAGGGAAAGGGGGGAATTCAATATGTTCGGTAAGTGGCATACGGATCAGAGGGGCTCGGTGTCTATTTTTCTCATACTGATCTTAGCTATTGTATTTACTTTTGTCGCTTTATTCATTGATTATGCGAGAATTGCTGCAATGAAGGTTCAGAGTGAGCGTCTAGTTCGGTCCGCAGTTCGCTCTGTGATGTCTGCCTATGAACCAGAATTACAGCAAGAATACGGTTTATTTGCTTATGGAGAGAGTGACGGAGATCAGATTATGTCGGGGGTTCTGAATGGCAGTATGGATCATGGTGATCGGGGAGATGCCTTTTCAATACTTCCACTAGAATTAGATACGTCCTCTTTACATATGGAGCGGATGCTTGGGGAATATGACATATTTAATCACCAGATTGGTGAAGAAATGAAATACAAGGCTCCCATTGATTTCACGTTAGAAATAGTAAACAAGTTTAAACCATTGTCTCAATCGATGAAAGAAGCATCTAACACTGTGGATGTGTTGAAAAAACTTCAGAAGTTATATGACAAAAGGGAAGATGCCTTAGATGAGATGATCGTAAAGCAAAAAAAGGCGGTAAAGAGTACAGAACAGCTATCTAGTCTAATTATGAGTCAGTCTTCTACATACATTTCTAATCAATCATTGGGTGGTGGTGTCCATTCTGGAGAGGATATAGCAGCTCAGTATGATGATTATGTTAATAAGGTGGATGAGCTAGAACGATTAATTGCGGAAAGACAAAGTAATAGCAATTCAGGTAAAAGTGTAAACGACGATAACGAAGAAAATGATGATGACAATGATGACAATGATGACAATGATGATAACGACGACAATGACGATTTAATTGACTCATACGCAGCAATGATTCATGAATATCGTCAGGGATCTTCTGGTGTAATAACTAATGTTTCTAGAATTCAGAATTCTTCGCGTGTAGATCATCAAATCCTGTTGCCCCAAGCACTAGAGTCGTGGGAAGAAGCTTATCAGATGAATGAACAAATGAAACAAGTCATTAGAGAGTCAGAGAATCGTGCTCAGAACGAAGGGTACGATCAAGTATCTCGTGAGAAGACTCCAGGAAGTGCAAAGGAATTAAGTAATGAGGATTCAGAAACTATTAAACAGATTAGAGGACAGACTGAGAAATTACTACTACCGGAAGTATTTCTACAAGATTTAAAGAATGAAATCGAGATTCAGACAAACCAATATGGATCTTTGGATAAGCAAATCACATCCTTTACTTCGGTGATGGGAGGAACTTCAAGCAGCCAGATGAAGTCTATCGCTATTCAGACACGTGAACAAGCAGATACCTACTTACGGAAATATTCTATTTCAGGTTCAGGGAACATCCTTGATGAAGAAAAGAGGGAATTGGAGGAGAACCGCTCTTCGGATCAGGAGCGTAAGGCGACGGAGAAGAAATCGAAAGCGAAGTTAAAGGACGCTGCTAATGTACTAAATAAAATAAATGAATTAGAAGACAAGGCCAAAGGCCATATGGAGGAATATCGTACGTTGCAACAATATTACGATGAAAGTATATCCTTCAATAGACAAACGGCCGGCGATTCTTATAAGGGAGCTCCATTGGATAATGATCCTTATGATGCTGGTGCATCAGCTATGGATAACATGGATGGGTTGTTTGGTTCAATGGGTGGGATGATGTCTGGATTACAAGATGAATTCTACCAGAATGAATATGCGGCACTCTATTTTCAACACTTTGATATTTCTCAATTAGGAAGCATAGTCAGTCAACCTGATAGTTCAGTAGGGGATGATGTAGTAGAACAGCTTAGTGTTCATAATCAAGAGTTGGAGTACATTCTGTATGGATTTCATAATCCGGTTGGTAACGTATCAGCCGCATATGCAGAAATATTTGGTACGAGACTGGCGATACGCACGATGGAGGGGTTAGTGAAGAGTAGCAAATTGGGAAATCCCTTGTTAATTCTAGCTGCTTCCTTGCTCTACGGAATTGAGTTGGCAATAGCGGACATGATTCAATTGTGTGTGAAAGGATCCGTAGAGTTGTCAGCATACTTAAAGGTGCAGATGACTTACCGCGATTATCTGAGGGTATTTCTATTTATTCATAGTAATAATGAGAATAAAATGTCACGCATGCTCTCACTTATTCGCTTCAATACGGGAATTAATCCCGCAGAGAGGGCGACATACTCCTCAGGAGAGGTTCGGATTGGAATGCAGGTATGGTTCCTTCCAGGAATCTTAAAGATGTTCGGTTCGAGTGAAGATAAAGTGGAAGGAAGCCGTTATTATGCTATCAAAAAAGCGGATTTTTCCTATTAGGAGAAGGAACAAAGAACAAGGAAGCATGGTTCTTGAAGCTGCGTTAGTGTTTCCCTTCTTTATCTTTTTCGTTATTTTCCTCATTTATATGATTCAGATGACATTGATCTCAACGGCCCTTCAAAGTACCGTATCCGATGCGGTCAAGATGGTCTCATCTTATATGTATCCCATTTCCTTAGTAGTGGAGCAAGGAAATCCTTCGTCAGAGGAGAGCCAAGACTCTAAGTTAACGGGGAATTGGGTCATACCTAAATTGTCTGTGACGGATTGGGCATCCCAGTATAGTAGTTCACTTCCAGCTCCATTCAATCAATGGATGATGGATGCTGTAGCAATGGGAGATGAGCCATTACAGAAAATAAAGAATGCTGCATCCGAAGCCGTGCTTGATCCTGTGGTTAGACCTTTGCTTAAGCCCTTCATACAGAGTGAATTCTTAAGCGTTGATCGTATTCATGTGTCTAATATTTATCTTCCTGATATGAAGACTAGAAGCAATCCATATTTCGGCATTGAGGTTAGTTATGAACTGCCCATGAAAGTCCCATTCATCAATAAAAAAATCGTAATACAAGCGAAAGCGCAAGAACGTCTGTGGATTGGAGATACATCTGAATCCGTAAAAGATGGTACAGATGGAGATGATACTTCAACATCTATTGAAGTCCTAGAGAAGCCTGATCCGGCCATTGTCGGGAAGAAAGCCAGGGTAAAGGTGAAGGTAGCTCCTCATGCTACGGCACAATTATCTGTATTTTATAAAACTGGTCAGAGTACAGCAAAGTATCTGGGATGGAGTCAGGCGGATGGAGATGGTTATATTGAATGGGAATGGTTCGTCGGTACGAATACAACACCGGGTACATGGCCATTTATTATAACGACAGAGGATGGACAACGAGTTGAAGTCATGTTTACCGTCGTTGATCTGAGATAATTCATCATAAGGACAGGAGGAAGAAGAGGAATGGAGATTGCTTTTGCAGGATGTGGATTACTCGTGGCTACTGCTTTCATTACAGATATTAAATCAATGAAAATTCCAAACGTGTTGACCATTCCAGCCATGTTGTGCGGCATACTATTCCACTTCATCGATGCTGGTTGGAGTGGGTTAATGTTCACTGGGAAAGGACTGGGAGTCGGATTTGGCATCCTGTTAGTGATGTATTGGTTAGGAGCTGTTGGAGCGGGTGATGTGAAACTATTCGGCGGCATTGGTGCTTGGACAGGAACATTGTTCACGATTCAGACCTTATTGTATTCAATAATATTTGCAGGGCTCATTGGAATTGCCATACTCTTATGGCGTAGAGAGACACTTGTACGTCTCCGAAAGGTATTCCATGTCATTGTAGGCTTATTTATTCTTAAGGATACTGCCCTGTTGAGTAAGATGAACAAGGAGCAGATTCGGTTTCCATTTATGCTGGCAGTTGTTCCTGGTATCCTATGTGCTTTTCTATATAGACTGTAATTAAGTCTATCTAAATACATTACCCTAATAGAATGAGGTGAGTATGTTGTTTGGGTTAAGTCGTGATTTCATTCAAAACGGTGGCAATTATATGGTTCTGAGCAGTCCGGAGGGCATTCCTTCATCTGAATTAAGTAGAGTTCAGACCAATATGATCTCTGCAGCCAAAGTGCCACATCTGTTGCCTCTTCATATGAAGGAAGTAAATTTCAAAGTAAGTCTCCAATATGAAATTACCAATAAAAAAATGCTTACCCATTTACTTAAAAGCGATAAATTAACGTTGAATGAGTACTACGGCCTATTATTGCAAATTGTAAGTACTTTAGAAGATAGTAAATTATATATGTTAGATCCAGAGCAATACATACTTCAAGAAGATTATATATTTATCGAGGGGCCCTTCCATATGGGGGCAGTATATCTGACTTATATACCCATTCCATCTGTGAAGAATGCAGAGGCTACTCACGCTTCTCTACAGCAGTTAATAACAAGACTTATGGCATCTGTATCTGAATTGCAAGGTAATGGTATTCAATCATTGCTTCATTATGTGAGTGTAGTTGAAGAATTTACATGGACTGGATTAAAAGGTCTGCTCTTAAACTTAATCTCAGAGGTAGGGCAGCATGCTTCATATCAGTCTACACTCATAAATAACGATCTGTCTGAATTCCATCCTTCTAGTGCACCAAGCCATCAGTCTAATATCATCCTTCAAGGATCCTCGCATGCGCCAGATCATGATCACAAACGAAGGGCATCTGCTGCTCCGAAGGATATGGTTCACCGTGCGCCATTCGTATCAAGAGGAGAACAAGAACTCGTTCGAAAGGTTCCTGCAATGCCCCCAGTAATATCTCCAATAGATATAGAGCAATCTTGGAGAAATAATGATCATATGAAGAATGGAGGATCGGATGATATCGATCAAGAACAGGAAGAACATGAAACTTCCTCAATGACTACCTATATAGCACTTGGGTGTTTGGTAACATGTGCTATTATATGGCGGTTTCTCTATATGACTCATCAAGGGACAGGCATGCTAGTTGTTTGCATTCTTATCACCGCTCTCTTGGGAGCTATTGCATGGTTGGGTTGGAAGGGTAAACTCCGGATTCTTGGGAGGAGAGAGCAGATCTTATCCGAGTCGGTTCCCTTGTTTGATCCATATTCTGAAGAACTGGAAGATTATCGTCCAGCTCGTAAGGTGGGTTCTTCATTTCAAGTAGAACGATTAACGGGATTCTTCGGAGGGGAAGGAAAGGATCGAGAACCAGAGCCTTCACGTACTAAATGGGAGTTCCCAGATCACCCAACATCAGAACACAATCAAGCGGGCACGGGCACGGGCACGGGCACGGTCTCGAGTTCGAGATTTATATCGGGATTAAGTGGGGAACTGATTTCAAGTTCGACCATGACCGCTGCTGCAACTGAAAATAATGAAGATGATAGGGGTGACTACTATGCCCAGCTAGGACAAAGAACGGAAATGTTGTCTTCTCCTAGGGCCAATGCTACAGTCCTACTGAAACCAGATCATCATTCTTCTGCGGATAGAAAGAGTCCATCTCAATCATCATATCCCTATCTAGAACGAAGAGAAATAGGACAGAGTGGGTTACTCCGTGAAGAGTCATCCTATGGTGAAGTATTGCCCACACCCATTGTATTAAATCTTCCTCATTTCATTATTGGAAGGGCTGCTGATGTTGCCCAGTTTGTAGAGGTTACATCAGGAACATCCAGAGCCCATGTGGAGATCTCGAAGGGGAATGAAGGGTATGTTCTTAAAGATTTGGGATCTAAGAATGGTACCTTATTGAATAAGGAGCCTATGATTGCATACAAAGAGTATCCTCTTCGTGATGGGGATATATTTACAATCATTAAGGGTGAGTATACGTATCATTTGAGATCCTGAATAGCTCCCTGGATTTCAGGATATCTGAATACAAATCCGTGCTGAAGTGCTTTACTTGGGATGACACGTTGCCCTTCTAACAGAATAAGTGATAACTCACCCACGATTCCCTTTAAGAGAAAGCTAGGAATGGGGAACCAATAGTGGCGATGGTGTATAGCAGCAACGGCTCTACCGAATTGGTCGTTCGTGACAGGATCTGGTGCAGATGCATTAACAGCTCCTTCGATATTAGGGTTGAGGATGCAGAATTCAATTAGCCTCACCATATCCAAGATGTGAATCCAAGACATCCATTGCTGGCCACTACCAATTCTCCCACCTACGCCGAGTTTGAAGGGAAGCCGCATCATTGGGTAGGCGCCACCATCGTTTCCAAGAACAACACTAATCCGTAACTTGACTAGCCGTACTCCAACAATAAGATCTGCGGTCTCTTCCCATTGTTGTACAACCCCTGAGGGAAAGTCCATAACATGTGTTGGTGAAGTCTCTTCAAATGTTTCTTCTAGTGAAGTACCGTAGATTGCAACGGCTGATGCCTGAATGACGACAGCCGGTTTAGTGTTTAAACGGGAGATTAATTTATTGACTGCCGAGACCGTGGTTAGTCGAGATTCAATAATGCGCTGTTTGGCTGGATTCGTCCACTTCTGACTCAGAGATGCTCCTGCCAAGTTAATCAGTGCATCTAAGTTCTCAAGTATCTCGGGGTCTTGGTTTATTTGATTCCAAGTGATGTATTCTAGTTGTTTGTTTGTCACTGTAGTATGAGAGGGGACCTGTCGAGTAATGATGATGATATGATGTCCTTGTGTTATCCAATGCTTAATTAATGATTGTCCAATAAAGCCGGTTCCTCCACAAATAGCAATCTTCATGAACATGAACTCCTTTGGTTTAATGTATCTTTTATACACAAAGACCACACAATTGAAATGAATCAGAAATGAATCATTTCAATTGTGTGGTCTTATTGGCGAAGTGACTTGTTGATATCATGATTATCTGTTCAGGAGATGCTCATACTTCTTGTAATCAATCTGATTCTTCGTTAAAAATTTCATGAGAAATTTATTGTCTCGCTTAGGTGTTGCAACTATGTATCCTTGAATGCAATGATCTTGCGTAACCTCGGTAGCGTCACTCTCAATAGCTATCTTACCAATCTCAGCTGCGATGGAATGTTTGGCTATATCTCGAAATGCCGTGGGTACGGGACTAACTAACATGTCTAGAAAAGCCTTGGATTCGTCGTTCCACATCGGACGGCTTTGCTCCACCCAATAATTCTGCCAATCCAATTTGGACTTTCCATCTGCTTTGGGAAGTACCTTCAGAAACTTACGCAACATGAAGAATCCACCGATACACATGGCTCCCAACATTACGACTGTCCAGAAGGCAATGGAGTTCATAAACCACCTGTTAGGTGTACTGGTTAATAACAAACTGACCACAAGTGTGGTGTACATATATGATCACCTCAATGAAATTAATCACTATTTTAATCATTAGTTTGAAAAATATAAGAAGTTTACGTTTTTATGATTATAACCCATTTCTAGATTTTTTTCGATATTCAAGTTAATATAAAGGTTATTCGTGATAAAGGGGGATTCAGCATGTTGAAAATTGGTTCCCATGTATCTTTTTCGGACAAGGGTCTATTGAGTGCAGCTAAAGAAGCAAATACCTATGGAGCTAGTTCGTTTATGGTATATACGGGTGCACCACAAAATACACGCCGTAAACCGATCGATTCTATGTTTCTTGAAGAAGGTAAGGAGCTTATGCAGAAGAACAGTGTCGAAGAGATTGTTGTTCATGCACCTTACATTGTTAATTTAGGATCGTACAAGGCCAATACGTATGAGCTGGCAATTAACTTCCTACAGGAAGAAATTCGTCGTACTCACGCAATTGGTGTGAAGAATATTGTATTACATCCGGGAGCATATACAGATATGGATGCCGATTACGGGATCCAACGTATTGCAGATGGGTTAAACGATGTGTTAGAAGGCACGAATGAGACAGATGTTCATATTGCTTTGGAGACCATGGCTGGTAAAGGGACGGAAATTGGACGCAGCTTCGAGGAGTTAGCTCGAATTATTGATAAAGTAAAATATAATGAACGTTTAACGATATGTATGGATACCTGTCATATTCATGATGCAGGATACGATATTGTCGGTGATTTAGACGGTGTACTTGATGAATTTGACAGAATCATTGGGATATCCCGATTGGGTGTCATCCATTTAAATGATAGTAAGAATCCACGCGGGGCAGGCAAGGATCGCCATACGCCTGTGGGTAGCGGGTTTATTGGCTTTGATACGATTAACCGCATAGTACATCATGAACGGTTACAAGGGTTACCTTTTATTCTGGAGACACCTTGGATTGGTAAAGATGTGAAGAAACAACGGCCAATGTATGAAATTGAAATCGCTATGTTACGTGGGAATGTGACTGAACGTTTTGGAATTGAATTTTTAAGTCAAGTAGAGAAACTTCATGCGTTCTTCGCAGCACAAGATCTGAATCCTCGTGAATTTGTATTAGATATTTGGAACTTGTTGAAGACAGATGCGAAGGCCAAAAAGGCGGATCCACGTGAACCGTTAGAACGTTTATATGACATGGTTCTTCAAGCAGATCTGTTTCCTGATCTAACTGAAGAAGCAATTAATCAGCGGATCATCGCATGCTTAGCAGGTAAGGATATTCTGAGCTAGTCTACAGATATAACAGATGTGAAATTGAAGGGGAAAAGAGGTTAGTCATTCACATGGAAGTACACACAAAAAGCGCTGCTTTGTCAGAGAATCCACATAAACAACGTGCTAGAATGCTTATTTCATGTCCTGATGGACCAGGAATTGTAGCTGCCGTCTCTCATTTCTTGCATCAACATGGAGCGAATATTGTTCAATCGGATCAGTACACGATGGATCCTTCGGGTGGGATGTTCTTCATGCGAATTGAATTCGACTTGGCTGATCTGGAACAGAGGTTACCAGAATTGGAAGAGCAATTCCAAGAGGTTGCCTCAAAGTTCGAGATGGATTGGCAAATTCATAATGTGAATCGGAAGAAGAAGATCGCGATCTTTGTATCTAAAGAGGATCATTGCTTAGTTGAACTTCTATGGCAATGGCAAGCCGGAGATCTAGATGGGGAAATTGCGATGGTCATTAGTAATCATCCAGATATGAAAGAATACGTTGAATCTTTCGGAATTACCTATCATCTGATTCCCGTTACCGCAGATACGAAGAAGGAAGCGGAGTTACGTCAACTAGAAGTGATTGGGGATGATATAGATGTGATCATTCTTGCTCGCTACATGCAGATTATCTCACCTACCTTTATTCAACACTATCGTAATCGTATTATTAATATTCACCACTCGTTCCTTCCTGCTTTTGTAGGAGGTAAACCCTATTCTCAAGCCTACCAACGTGGTGTCAAAATCATCGGAGCTACTGCGCATTATGTGACAGAAGAACTTGATGGAGGTCCAATCATCGAGCAGGATGTACAGCGTGTTAGTCATCGGGATGATGTTAGAGAATTGAAAAGAATTGGTCGAACCATAGAGCGTGTAGTTCTAGCGAGAGCTGTGAAATGGCATATAGAAGATCGGATTTTGGTCCATGAGAATAAAACCGTTGTATTTAATTAATTAATAAGAAACCTTGTTAACTGAGATCCCGACCCATTGGTGCGGGATTTTTTGTGTTACCATACACATATACCATATTTATGTATTTCACCGCTAAACGTTTCTTCACCGCTAAAGGACGGCGAGCCGTTTATGATTGTTTGGTGAAATTCATTTTTGGAAAAGTGTAAACTATTTGATCTCTCATCACGTCAATAAGTAGAGATATATTGTTAAGAGAGGGGAATGTAGATTTTGTCTGTAAATAATAGGTACATAAAAATGTTGATTCTGCCCTTATTAGGGTTGTCGTTGCTCCTGCAGGCATGGATTGTTGTTCCAAATGATGTGTATGCGGATGGGCCGTCCATCACTTTAAAAACGGAGATTGGTTACAATGGGAAAATGAAGGCAAGCAAGTGGAATCCACTTAAGATCACGTTAACAAGTGATACTGACATTTCTGGAGATATTGTTCTTCAGAACAGTGATAATTACATGAGTGCTGCATCTTACGTACAGCATGTAGAACTACCTAAAGACACACCTAAAGAAGTGGTTATGGGCATTCCAGGAATGATGTATACCAAGGATAATAATCAGATTAGGTTCTATAAAGATTCTGTCGAGGATGGGAAAATCATACCTTTTGCATCAGACAATTCCTATATAGTGGGTAATCCTGCGAGTGGTACCATCATAGGTGTATTGTCTGACGATCCAGATACTATGAATTTCATGAATGTGCTCCGTAGTGATGGGTATGATCTCAATATCGTTCCGATGAAGGCGTCTGAAATTTCAGAGGATCCGATGTTACTGGATGGGTTGGATATACTAGTCATTAATCGCTTCTCATCGGATACGCTTAGTAAGTCACAGATTAGTGGAATATCGGGTTGGGTAAAGTCTGGAGGCACAATGGTTCTTGCCGGTGGGGCTGGATATCCTAAGACAGCGGCTGCATTTGCAGATATAGTACCTGTTCAATATGAGGGTACCTTTTCCGTATCTTCACTTCCAGAAATCGTTGCACTTGGGGGTAAACCACTTAACTTAGAGGGAAATCTCACATTATCAAATGCAATACCATTAGAGGAGAGTCAAGTCTTATATCGTGCTGACGATAAGCCTTTGTTCGTATCTCGTCAGATCGAGCAAGGTGACGTCCTATATGCAGCTTATGACCTAGCGATGACACCCATTGCATCTTGGAATGGACATCCTAAAGTATGGGCTAATCTTCTGAAAAGTGATCTTCCACTAAACAACCAGTATGGCATGTCACCAGAGAACCAATTAAATAATCTTGGATATATTCTTAATTATTTTCCTTCTCTCAAAATGCCTGGTTTTAGTGGATTAGTATGGATGTTATTGATCTATGTTGTAATTGTCGCGCCCATATTGTATTGGATACTGCGAAAAGTAGATAAGCGAGAATGGGCTTGGTGGATCATTCCACTAATAGCAATCATAGCGAGTGGAACAGTCTACACCGTAGGGTCCGCAGATAAGACGAAAGAGCTGGCTCATACGTTGAACATTCTTGAATTAAATGGAAAAGGTAGTTCCACAACGACAAGTGCAACGGCATTTTTCACCCCAAGTAGTGGGGATTATACACTTGAGTTTCCCAAAAATACGCACATCAGATTGCAACGAGATAGCGGGTTGGGGACTAGCTCTGCGAATAATAGCTTTATAGAAGTGAGTAATGAAAAAACAAAGGTAGATCTTTTAAATATGCCACAGTGGTCTCTTGCCAAAATGTGGGCAGAGCAAAGTGACAATCGCCAGGTCGGGCAAGTAAAGGTTTCTTTATCACTAAATGACCAAGGTACCGTCGAAGGAGAGGTCATTAACGAAACAACGAGTGATCTGACGAAAGTGGTATTGGTGGTGGGAGCGAAAGTATATGAACTTGGAGATTTAAGTAAGAACGAGAAGAGTAACATTCTTAAATCAACGAACGGAAAGAATCTTAATTTAATGGGAGGGGGACTCGGAACTCTTCTATTTCCGTATTCGAACAACAACGGCGATAATTTTAATCGTGAACGAGAGTTGTTATCGAATTATGTACCGTATACCTCTTGGTATGCGCAAGGTTCGTACATTATTGCTTGGAGCAAGGATCCTATTTTAACATACACGCATGATGGGATAACCATTTCCAGCAATCAATTGAACTTATGGACACAGCCTGTGACGATTGATCTGATTCATAGTGGTACGGTCAACATTCCGTTTGGTTATATTAGTCCGAACATGACACAAGTGAATGCGGGTTCGTGGAACCAAGATCCTAATGGGATGATCAACATGTCTCAGGGGGTAGCTTCATTTGAATACGAATTACCTCATTTTGATAGCGATGCAGTGTATGAAGAACTCACTTTAAAAGGAACGAACGTTAATCAGAATACAGAATTCAAAATATGGAATGAGAAAAAATTGGATTGGGAAGTTGTCGTGTGGAAAAGTGGGGGTTATACCATTAATACAGATGTTGAACATTATTTAATGAATGGTAAGATGTTGCGATTGACTGTATCAGCCAAAGATCAGACGTCATTTACTCTGCCGGAATTAAGACTGAAAGGCAAGGTGAAACCATGATTGAAATCACAAATCTTAGTAAACGTTACGGTAATTTCGATGCATTAAAAGATATTAATCTCACCATTTCCAAAGGAACGGTATTTGGTTTTGTAGGTCCAAATGGTGCTGGGAAATCCACTACCATGTCAATTCTAGCAACGTTGATGTTACCAAGTTCAGGAACTGCCAAGGTGGATGGGTATGAAGTCACAGAACACCCTAAGGAAGTCCGAAAAAGAATAGGGTATATGCCAGACTTTTTTGGAGTATATGATCAATTAAAGACGACGGAATATCTACATTTCTATGGAGCTAGTTATAATATTCCACGCCAAGAACGCGAGAAACTTATTCCACAATTACTTGATTTGGTAAATTTGAGTGATAAGAGTGATAGCTACGTAGATAGCCTCTCAAGAGGGATGAAGCAACGTCTTTGTCTGGCTAGATGTCTAGTACATGATCCTGAAGTGTTGATACTGGATGAACCCGCATCAGGTCTAGATCCACGCGCGCGAATTGAGATGAGAGAGATATTGAAAGAATTGAAGTTAATGGGCAAAACGATTATTATCTCCTCACATATCTTGCCGGAACTTGCAGAAATGGTAGATGAAATTGGTGTCATTGAGCATGGTATGATGGTGGCTCAAGGAAAAGTATCAGATATTCAGAATCGTATGCGTGTAAAGAAAATATTGCATATCCGTACCCTAGAAAGACAAGAAGAGTTAGCTGTATTTCTTCGTGATGAAGCCTATGTAAGTGGAGTACTTAGTGATAATACCGGTGTTCACGTTCATTTCAGTGGAGGGGAAGAAGAACAATCTCGCTTACTTCAGCAGATCATTTCTTTAGAATTTCCAGTCCTTTCGTTCCATGAAGCTCAAACCAACTTAGAAGATGTATTCCTAGAGATTACAAAAGGGGGAATGGGACAATGAACTGGAGTAGGAAATGGATAAATCCCGTACTTGATAAAGAATTTAGACTTCGGATGCGGACGCCGCGTTCGATGGTATCTGTCATGCTATATGTGCTAGCTTTGGGATTCATAGCGATGGGCTTCATCTATGTGACAATGTACTTAAATAACAATAACGGTGGCACGCAACAATTTAACTCAGGTATGAGTCAGATGATGTTTTATGTTCTGAGTTTCTCCCAATTGTTAATGATTGCTTTCATGGCACCTGCACTCACAGCAGGAGTAATCAGTAGTGAACGCGAGAAACAAACGTTGAGTATGCTCCTTACAACTCAGCAAAGTTCAACGACGATTATTCTAAGTAAGTTATTATCCTCATTAAGTTTTATGGCTTTGATCGTCATTGCAACCTTACCTGTATATAGCATCGTATTCTTATATGGTGGAATTTCACCAAGTCAATTAATATCCTTATTCTTGTTCTATTTATTCATGATGTTGTTACTGGGTTCGCTTGGCATTATGTTCTCAACGCTGTTTAAAAGAACCATGATATCTATCATCGTTACGTATGGTGTAGGCATTTTTATTTTCCTGATAACAGGCCTTCTCTACTTATTCCTCTTAAGTATGTGGCAACAAGCATATAGGGGATCAGTAACACCACCAGCTTATTCATGGGTTGGGTTCATATTAGGCTTAAACCCCGCGGGAGCCATGTTAAGTATATTCCAGCCTGAGATATCAAAGTCGGCATTCTTTATGAACGGAGCGGCTATGAACACCGAAGCTCCTATACAACTGTGGGTAGAGTTTGTTCTTGTATATACGGTTGTTATCATTGGCTCTCTATGGATTAGTATCCGTTCTATTCGACCTGTTCGAAGACGCAAGAAGCATACGGACGACGAGCTGGTACAACCTGAAGGTGAAATGGTCAAACTCAATGACGATTAACAGAAGAGCAACATCATGGTTCAAAAAAGGAGGGCGATGATGAGTGGATCAGAATAAAGAGATGAACTTAAGTATGGATAGGGTTCAACGTTCTGTCATCATGACTCGCAGGCGACTCCAGTTATTTCGCATGATGTCCTATGGAGGTTATGGTTGTGCATGTGGTTTAGCTGTGGGGATTATCCTATTCATCGCAGCTAGACTGTGGCCCATCGAGGGCGTGCGATATTGGGCAATGAGTGTGTTCGGATACAGTGTGTTGGTTGGATTCATCTGGGGCTGGCTCCATCGTGTAACCCTAAAGGAATCTGCGATCATCATGGATGGTTCCATAGAAGGAACTGAGCGAAGCGATATGATGGTAACGGCATTAGCATTTGAGAACCTAGATAATGTTACCGTTTCTTGGCAAAGAGAACAGGCAGCACAATACGGACAACGATTTGCTACAAATATGAAGCAACGACTTCCACGTCCAAAAAGAAGGAAGTTATGGATGACTTGCGCTTCGATGTGTATTATCGTTCTGATCCTTGCCGTATTTCCGAATCCGCAAGATAAGGTATTGGCTGAAGCCAAGCAACAGCAGGATTGGGTTAAGAGTCAGGAAGACCAGGTTTCTGAACTCTCTCAGAAGCTTAAGACTGCCAAACTTACCTCTATTACTAAACAACCTCTTCAAGAGCAGATAGATAAGCTTCAAAAGGAATTAAATGATGTGAAGGATCCTAAGAAGGCGTTGGATCAGTTAGAAAAAGGCATGAAGTCTATGGAGAAATTAGCGAAGCAACAGGAATTGAAAAAGAAATCGTTATCTGAGATGGCTGAGAAAATGAAACAAGTGTCACAGTTATCTTCTCTTGCTAAAAGCTTACAGAATAATAATCAAGATGAGCTTAAGAAAGCAATGAGTGATCTGAAGAAGGAGATGCAGAAATTATCTCCCGAGCAGAAAGAAAAGTTACGAGAGTCTCTTAAGAAATTAGATGAAGACACGCCTACGAACTCTAATAATAAGAAGATGAAAGATGCATTGAAGAAATTGGAGCAAGCGTTAGAGAAGGGCGACGCAGCTGAGCAAGAACAAGCATTACAACAGCTGGCAGAAGAATTAGCTAAAGCCATTGAAGCGAAATCAGCCTCCACGGAACAGTCGGATGCTGCTTCAGCTCTTAGTGCTACATTAGCCCAACAAGGTCTCGGACTGGCCGATCAAATGGCGGCCGCTGGCTTGGCCTATTCCGATACTTGGAGTAGTGGGGGAAGTGCAGAAGCGCTTGCTCAGGCGGGTGCAACAGGTGATCCGAATGCAGGTGAGCCAAGTGATGGACCGGTGGGTTCTACAGGAGAAGGTAGCACTCCTGGTTCAGGGGGAGGTCAAGGTAGCGGATCTGGATCCGGTCAAGGAAGTGGCTCAGGTCAAGGTGGGGGAGCAGGTTCAGGTGGTAATGGATCTGGTGGTACCGGAAGTGGCGCGGGTCTAGGAACAGGAAGTCGTGAGCTCGTAACCACACCACGTTCACTGGAAGGCAAAGGCGGATTGCAAAGTGACGGTGGTCCTATTCAAGGTGGAGGTGGAACCGTTCAGAAGGGTGGAACTTCCCCTACCATAGATGGTGCTAGTCGCCCGTATGAAGAAGTATATGAAGAGTATGCAGATGAAGCGAAGAAATCAATCGATAGAAATGAGTTACCTCAGCAAATGCAAGGGTTGGTAGAAGAATATTTCATATCGATTAATCCTAATCCTTAGTGCAAGAAGTAACGCTAGAAAACTTTTAGATTATGCTTCCGATGCAAGTTTTTTTGATGATAGATATGAAAGTAGCACATATAAAAAAACTTTTAGGAGGACAGAAAAAATATGCCTGAAATAAAGATACAGCCAGAAGCTTGGAAAGAAACGATATCTCGTGTAAGGGAGCAGATTGGCGAGGTTATTGTGGGTCAGCAAGAGGTCGTTGAGCAGATGCTGTGGTGCATTTTTGCAGGTGGGCATGCTTTGTTGGAAGGGATACCTGGACTTGGTAAAACGATGTTAGTTCGTACGATTGCGGATAGTTTGGATTTATCTTTTTCACGGATTCAATTTACGCCAGATTTAATGCCAAGTGATATTACGGGTACTCAAGTTCTTTCCTTTGGAAATCAAGGGGTGACGGGGATGACTTTTCAGAGTGGGCCGATCTTCAGTAGTATCGTGCTTGCTGATGAGATCAATCGTGCTACACCTAAGACTCAAAGTGCTCTATTAGAAGCAATGCAAGAACATACCGTGACCATTGGGAATGATACGCATCAATTGCCCCAGCCTTTTTTCGTATTGGCAACACAGAATCCTTTGGAGAATGAGGGAACGTATCCATTGCCAGAAGCACAGCTAGATCGCTTTCAACTTAAGATTCTGGTCCCATATCCTAATGCAGAAGAATTAAAAGAAATTGTTCGCAGAACGACTTCATCGCACCAAACGGTCGTAAGTAAACAAGCAACGGCGTCAGAACTTATGGAGATTCAACGGGGGTCACGTGAAGTATTAGTCGCAGAAGAAGTGCTGGATTATGCAGTTCGATTAATGATGATGACTCATCCTGAAGAAGCCTCTGCACCAGAGAGTGTTCGGAAGTATGTAAGGTTTGGATCGGGGCCGCGGGGAATACAATCAATCATCTCAACAGGGAAGGTACGTGCGGTATGCCAAGGCAGAATGCATCTCTCTACAGGTGATATTCATGCGGTAGCTATCCCTGCGTTACGACATCGTATTTTTATGAATTTCGAAGGACAAGCCAGAGGTATTACGACGGATCAACTTATTCAGGTAATCATAGATACTCTAGGAGGTACGGCATGAATGGGCAATATTTACTCCCATCCGCTCTCCTTCCTCGTCTAGAGAGATTAAGTCTAGGTGCGGGTAGGAGAGTAGCAGGTACACTTCAAGGTAAACGACGTTCACGTCGGTTAGGTTCATCCCTTGAATTTGCCGATTATCGTCCATATACGGCTGGAGATGATATCCGTCGATTCGACTGGGGGGTATATTCTCGTACAGGTAAGCCATTTATAAGACAGTTTATGGATGAGCAGGAACTGATGGTAAGCGTGTATATTGACTGTTCAGCTTCGATGGATTTTGGTGCCCGTAAAATGAAGGGGAACTCAGAAGGAAACGGCGAGATCCCAAGTAAACTACAGTATGCTAAGCAGTTAGCAGCAAGTATTGGTTATATCGCTCTTTGCTCTTATGAGCGTGTACAGGCAACTTGCTATAGTCGTTCGGTAGACTCCCGTCTACCCGTATTAAGAGGACGTGGTGCTATCCATCGATTGTTTCAATTCTTAGAGGAGACACCAGTGGGTGGAGAAGGGAGTCTAGCTGCATGTCTTGGGGAGCCAGGGGCAATTCCTCGATTACCAGGAATGACTTGGATTTTTTCGGATTTCTGGCTACGTGATGGAGAAGAGGAAATCGGAAATGCTTTGTCCCGTCTTGCGGGTGCGGGTCAAGAGGTGGTGCTGGTGCACGTCTTGTCACAAGAGGAGATGGATCCATCGTATAGTGGAGATTTAAGGCTTGTTGATAGTGAGATTGGGACGGGTAAAGATGTCGCTTTGACAGGAAAGATATTACAGGCATATCGTTCAGAATGGGATAAATATCGGAACAACCTATCGAGTTACGCAGCAGAACGAGGGATTTCATATGTTCTTATTCCCAATGATATGCCCTTGCAACAAGCTGTGTTTGAAGTACTAGCGGAGTCGGGATTAGTGATGACATAAAAGAAGCAAAACTAAGTGTGCGCTTACGAAGCTAGCTATGCTAGCTATGCTACGCAAAGCTAAGAGTATGCTTACGAAGATAACTTTGCGTAGCATAGCTTTTGAGGAGGAGCTCAATATGGGGATCGGATCATGGCTAGGGATGATCTTTGGCTTAAGTATTCCGGCTATACTACTGATGTATTTGTTGAAGAGAAAATTTGTAGATACGTTGGTGCCGAGTCATCTTCTATGGGAGAGGGTCCTTCGGAATATAGAGGCTAACCGTCCATGGCAGAGACTGCAGAACAGGTTATTGCTCTGGTTACAGTTGGCGGCAGCTGCTTTACTCGTGTTTGCATTGATGCAGCCGTACTGGTGGGTGTCCGATGATGCTAAGGGTCATGTGGTCATTGTCGCGGATACCTCAGGCAGCATGAGTGCAAGGACTACGGACGTAATCGTTAAGGAAGGAGATCCTAATTCAGAGATTACAAGGATGGATCTTTTGAAGAAGAAGATTGATGATTATGTGAAGGACCATGCCAAGGGGAGCGAGATCACTCTATTGAGTATGGCAGCTGAACCTCAGATTATCGTATCTCGTGAGGGGAATCTTTCTCGTGTGGAAGAAGCACTTGATGCGATTCAACCTTACTACGGCAAAGCAGCCTACCAAGAAACGATATCGCTAGCCTCCGCATTAACTCGGGATGAACAGGATGCTGAAGTGGTTGTATTTACAGATGGCCAGTGGAAGGGTGATGGAGAAGGGATTTCTTTTCAAGTACCTAGTCGAGTGATAGATATAGGAGCATCGCCTTCAAGCAATGTTGCCGTCAAACAGTTCGGTGTACAACATCAGGCCACAGGCAGTATAGCAGTTGCTGTCTTGGAACGTACCGCAGGTAAGACTAGTCCCATGGAATACAATTTGTACGGGGACGATCAGTTACTGGCAACACAGGCTGTTGAATGGAATGAAGAAGGAATCGCGACGCTTAGACTAGATGATTTACAGGATGCAGAAGTCTATCGCCTGGAGTTACAGGGGGCTGATGCTTATGAAGCTGATAATGTGTCTTTTGCATTTGGAAAAAAGAGTTCAACACCACGAGTACTGTTTCTGTCATCAGGAAATTTGTTCTTGGAAAAGGCCCTTCAGTTAACTGGAGCAGAGGTTACTAAGATGAATATTCAGGGGACAGAAGCTGAGAATTCGGTAGAGGGAGAGGGTGAGTCAGACCTATCATCTCCTCCTGTTCCACAGGATGTACCCGATCTAATTATTGTAGATGGAGATATGCCGGATTTCGCGGTAAAGGGTGAATGGGAACAACTACTAACGAAGACACCGTTATGGACAATCGGTGGAACAGGTAAAGATATCAAGGTGGGTGGCGAGAAAGTGAAGTTAGAAAGTCACGCCATTAACAAGTATCTCTCTCTATCTGGATTATATTTTGGTACAGTTGTTGAAATAGACTCTCCAGAATGGGGGGACCCGATTGTTGAGATTGGGAATAAACCCGCGGTTTATGTAGGTAAGGAGGGTGGGCATTCAAGATTAGCCTATCTTTTTAAATTAGAAGATACGGATCTTCCATTGTCTTCTGAATTTCCAATCATGGTGAATAATGCGGTCTCATGGTTGACTAGTGGAGATGGATACGGGCTAGGAAGAGTTATTGCAGGAAATAGCTTAGATATTCCTATCTCTGCTGAAGCTACGAAGGCGCGGTGGGTAGCAAAAGGGGGATTAGCTGTATCAACGGGTATCGATCCAATAGATGCAGATCAGGGAGTTAAAGGGTTCACAACGCTACAGCGGACGCCTTCTATTCCTGGACTATATGCATTTGAACAGCAGAATGCAGAGGGGAAATTATCAAGTTATTGGGTGGATGTAGCGGTGGATCCTTTTGAGGGGGAAATTGAAGACAAGATCGTATTATCATTTACTCAAGAGGCCATGCAAGGAACGGAAAGCACCGCTGGAACACAAGACAACGAAGAGAATCAACAGACTAACAATGGAAAGTTTCCTATGTCTCTAATGTGGATTGCCGCTGCAGCTACGCTCGTGATTATGTTGTTGGAATGGGGGGTGTACCAACGTGGGCGTTCAATTTAGTCATCCGTGGTTGTTATTACTACTTATTCCGCTTGTAGGGCTCATGGTGTATGCCTATAGATCTGACTTCAGGTTATCAGGTACACGAAAGAAATGGGCCATTGGTATTCGTTCAACGATTTTACTGTTACTTGTTCTAATGTTATCAGGACTACAGTCGTACACCGTTCTTTATCAAAAAGAAATGGTATATCTCGTTGACCGTTCCTTTAGTATGGCTGATGGAGCGCAATTAAAAGATTGGATTCAGCAATCGGCAGAACATAAAGAGAAAGAAGATCAGGCCTCGATTGTATCAACGGGGTTGAGTGCTGCTGTTGAGCAAAAACTGTCATCTGCAAGGATGGATAACGTGCAGATGAATGCGTCATTGAAGCGGGAATTCAGCAATTTAGAAACGGGTATACAATTAGGAAGCAGTCTTCTCAGTAACCAAGGTGATGCTCGGATCGTGATGATTACGGATGGGGAAGAGAATGTAGGCAGTATGCTTTCAGCTGGAAGGTTACTCAAAGACCGGGGGATCGCAGTAGATATATTAGAGTCCCCCCAGGCTGACATTCAGGACGTCGCTGTTGAAGAATTGATCGTACCTGATAAGTTGTACCAAGCAGAGTCCTTTTATTTCGAAGTGTTGCTTCGAAGTACGTATGAAGCGACAGGTGAACTACGTCTATATGAAGATAATCGTGAAATCGGAAGGCAGAAGGTTGAGGTAACATCAGGAGAGAATCGTTACGGTATGAAGGGATTGGCAACAACCACGGGACTTCACCGTTATCGAGCCGAGATTTTCATGAATGGAGACAAGCAATCAGCCAATAACTCCGGGTATGCTTATACTCGTGTGGAAGGTCCCCCAAAAGTACTGATTGTGGAGGGAGAACCCGAGACATCCGGTAATATAACAGCTGCTTTGTCCTCTGGACTGATCCAATTTGATGTGATTACACCTGAATTGTTACCTTCTGAGTTAGCGAAATATGGAGCTTACGATAGTATTGTATTTAATAACGTATCAGCAAATCGTGTTGGCGGACGTCAGATGGATCTAATTGAACAAGCGGTTAGAAGTTACGGAATTGGATTTATGATGGCTGGGGGCGAAGATAGTTTTGGAATGGGTGGCTATTTCAAGACACCTATTGAGAAGCTCTTACCTGTGTCGATGGATCTTGAAGGGAAACGAGAAATACCGTCATTAGGACTTATTCTAGTCATAGATCGCTCGGGGAGTATGAGCGGAGATAAAATAGAGCTGGCTAAAGAAGCAGCCATGCGGACGGTGGAATTACTTCGTCCGAAGGATACGGTTGGTGTTGTGGCATTTGATGGTCAACCGTGGTGGGTCGTTACACCGCAAAAGATGACCAATAAAGAGGAAGTCCTCAGTCAGATACAGTCGATTCAGTCTCAGGGTGGGACGGATATATATCCGGCATTAAGTTCGGCTGTACAAGAGTTACTACATGTTGAAGCCCAAAGAAAACATATTATCCTTATGACTGATGGACAATCTGCTGGTAACGGTGCGTATGATGGACTGATCCAACAGATGAAAGGCGATAATATGACACTATCATCCGTCGCTGTGGGACAGGATGCAGATACCGTATTATTACAGACGTTAGCCGATGCAGCTAAAGGAAGATATTACTTCGTGCAGGATCCATCAACCATTCCAGCTATATTCAGTCGTGAAGCGGTCATGATGGCTCAATCCTATATTGTAGATAAGCCATTTGTTCCTGCAGTGCAGGATCCCGGGGATTGGGGAGCACTTTTTGAAGCAGGTGTACCGATGATCAATGGTTATTTAGCGACTACATCGAAGTCGACAGCACAGACGGCCTTAGTCAGTCCGGAACCAGACCCCTTGCTATCAAGATGGCAATATGGATCAGGGCGTAGCGTGGCATGGACCAGTGATCTAACAGGGAAATGGTCGAAGGAGTGGGTATCTTGGTCAGCATTCTCTGATGTATTAACGCAGATGGTAAAGTGGACTTTCCCACAATTCACGGCTTCTCCTTATGAAATAAAGACAGAGGTTACGGGAAATGAGGTTCAGTTACAAGTAGCAGTTAATGAGGGTGAAACGGCTCCTGATCAAATGACTGCTGTGGTGACAGGTGAAGATTTAAAAGAACAGGAAATTAAGCTGTATCAGGAATCACCTGGTCAATATACTGGTGAGATGTTGGTGGAACAACCTGGTGCATTCATGTTGTCTTTAGTAGATAGTACAGGGGAGACTGATCAGATTCTTGCCCCTGGGACAGGTCTAATTGTACCCTATTCCCCAGAATATCGAATTACCAATGGAGATTCTAGACAGGAGCTTAGTCGTCTTGCGGATCTTACAGGTGGGCGAATGTTATCATGGGATAAGCCAGAGGAATTATTCGCACCCGAGGCTAGACCTAGCCGGATGCTGCATGACTTAAGCTATGCGCTACTCATAGCAGCGCTATTGCTATGGGTCGTAGACATTGCCGTGCGCCGCTTGTCGCTGCCATGGGCAGCAATCGCGGCACGGCTGGCCGCCATCCCGCGGCGGCGGCCCACTCCTGCCGGCGAGGCTGCGCCATCCGCCGGCGTAGACAGGCTTGCGGCGCGCAAAGAACGCGCCGCAGCCTTTTACGGCAACGGCGGCGGCACCGCCTCGCCGCCGCGCGCGAAGCCGCCGGCACAACAAGCTCGGCAGCGGGCGAAGCCGCCGAGCGCGCCACCATCAGCAGCGGTGCGAGCTGATGCAACGAGCACACCATCAGCTGGATTTCCCGCTGATGTGTCGCCTGATGATCGGTCCTCATCGATGGACCGCTTGCTAGCCGCGAAGAAACGCAATTCTCGCTAAGGTCTCAGTTACATTCCTTATTTTAGTGGTGAGGGGTATTCTCAGCTCTTAATGCCAAGATGAGGTAGACTAGTATAGTAGCATTAAATGAATGGAGTGATTAGCATGCCAACGATTCAAGTAGAAGGAAAAGGCACATTTCAAGTCGAAGAGGGAAGAAAGCTAGTACTTGCTCTTGAAGATAATGGGGTAGATATATTACACCGGTGTGGCGGAAACGCTAGATGTACAACGTGTCGTGTTGAGATTCTTGAAGGAGATGCAGGACCGATAGAGCAGGTAGAAGCTGAACTTCTTGCGAAAAAAGAAATCACAGATCCCAATATCCGTCTTTCTTGTCAGGTTCGAGTACACGCAGATCTATCTGTGAAGTCTTTGATGACAGCTTCCGAATCTGGGTTGGAGCCAGGCGGGCGACCACAAGAATAGAAATAGAACAATCTAATGCTAGTGAAATTCCTTACCGTAATATAAAACATCCCCTAGAATCTATATTGGCCATAACCACGAGGTTAACCAATGAAATATTCTAGGGGATGCTTTTTTTTATAATGGTTGATTCTATTCATTAAAGTTTTCTTGCAGAGAAATAAATGATCTTTCGATAGATGCGATGTCAGTGGAGCCGATGATCTCATCGATTACATCACCTTTTGAATCGATAAAGTATACAGCTGGAAAACTATCTCCGTCATATCGGCTGAATGTAGTTCCTGATTCATCAAGTAGGACGGGGTATGTAATATGATGTCTGTCTACATAGTGCTTCAATTCTTCCATATCATCGCGATAGCTTAGATTGATCCCAACGACATTCATGGTATCTTTGTATTTATGATGTAGTTCGACGATTTTTGGTGCATTATCATTACAATAGGGGCACCATGTCGTAAAGAAGGCTAAGACGGTTGGCTTGTCTGAAAAGTGAATTGAAGTCTCCTTAGAATCAATGAAATTTCTTAAGACAATACTTTCTTGGTTTACAGATGTAGGATCTGTATTTGTTAAAGCGATCTCCAAATTTTCGTCTGATGTTGAGGTCTGTTTATCTAGAACAACAAATAATACCGTGAAAACTGCAAGAATGAGTAACGCATATGTGCTAATGACTTGGATTCTCTTCTTCATAAATTCCCCTTTGTATGACAATCATGGCATTGATTATAGTATGGAATACGTGACTGAAATACACAATTATTCCTTGTCTTTGAACCATTATGCAGTTCTGATCCGTTTGAAGGCCACACGATTAGGTTGGATGTAAGGTAGGAGTTTGCCTTTGTAGATTAATTGTAGATCCGGGGCATTAACCAAGTCACCGGGTGTCGCAAGTAATGAGGATTTATTGATTAAGTGAAAACCACTGTTCTCGAATACAGAAGCAACAAATTGAGAACAGAAAAAAGCATGTTCTCTTTTAATTTCAACATTTAGAAGGAGTGCCACCATACCAATAAGGTTATATTTATATTGGTCGTGGTTACGTACCATATGAAGAATTTGATTGCGGATATGATTATAAACCTCAGTGTTTACCTTGCAACAGTAGACCTCACATGTGGCGTGTCTGAATAATTCCCAGCTCATGTCTTCCTTAACAAAACCTGCGAAGAATGGATTGTTTTGAGTTTTACGACCAAAGCTATAGACCTCTTTTAATTCTCTGTCAAAAGCGATAGATGCATGATTTAGAGGATCTTTCGTAAACCACTTAATGGTTCTGTTAAGAACAGTTCCTGTATCCGTTAGCAGGACATAAATTTCGTGGTCCTCTGACATTCTCATCATCCTCTACTCAAATCTTATAACCATAGTAAGTTGAACGTACCAAAAGCTCGTTATGTCCTTCTTAGATGATAATAGTAGTTTACCATAATTCGAGTATATTTTAACTGATATTTCCTATACGATATCGTAACATTTTTAGTAAGTCGTTATGTTCAGGTCACTCATCATGGTTAATAAGGAAATACTTCTATGTAAATAGGCATGGATCTTGTGAAAGACTCCTTTTATTTTATGGTCGCTTGTTTTGAAAATTACCCTGATTTTATAAAAAAATTTAAGGGTTCAACCTGATGAACTTATTCTAGGTTAATCTGGGAAGATTAAAAACAGACCAAAGGCGGTTTTTGTACCTAGATCTAAGGCGGGGTAATGCTAGTCTTAAGGAGGGTAATAAGCAAGTAGTTCGATTCTGAGGCTGGCTACATTTTATAAGTCTTCCTAACACATAGTACCCTTAATAATCCAAATATTAAAATCCAAAGCAGATTTTGTAACAGATAGAGTTGAAATGAATAGTTCATTTTGACATGTACAGAATTAATTTTCTTATATGCTGTATGGGATAAGTCATGTTGAGAAGGTGAAAACTGAACAAGGATATGGAAATGAAGTGAGTCAAGTGTTACAATAAGTCATATTGAAACATTCAAGCGGATTTATTTCATAATATAGCACGGGAAACACATTATGGAAGCTCCGTCATTTCCGAATTAACAGATGTAAGAGGAGGATAAACATGAATAACAATGAAGTAATTAACAAAGAAGCGAACAACACAATCGATAATTTATCCATTACAACGATTCGTACTTTGGCTATTGATGCTATTGAGAAAGCGAATTCTGGACACCCAGGTATGCCAATGGGTTCTGCTCCAATGGGGTATCAACTATTCGCGAAAACAATGAACCACAACCCTGATCAACCAACATGGATTAACCGTGACCGTTTCGTATTGTCTGCTGGACATGGTTCGATGTTATTGTATAGCTTATTACACCTAAGTGGTTATGATCTTCCAATGGAAGAATTGAAGAATTTCCGCCAATGGGGAAGCTTGACTCCAGGACATCCTGAGTATGGTCACACAGCTGGTGTAGACGCTACAACAGGTCCTCTAGGTCAAGGTATTGGTATGGCTGTTGGTATGGCTATGGCTGAAGCACAACTTGGTGCAACTTATAACAAAGAAAACTACAAAGTTGTTGACCATTTCACCTATGCTATTTGTGGTGACGGCGATTTGATGGAAGGGATCTCTAGTGAAGCTGCTTCACTTGCTGCGCATCTTAAACTAGGTAAATTGATCACTCTTTATGATTCCAATGATATTTCTTTGGATGGTAAGTTAAACTTGTCATTCTCTGAAAATGTTCAAAAACGCTTTGAAGCTTACGGTTGGCAAGTATTGCGCGTAGAAGACGGTAATGATCTTCCTGCTATTGAGAAAGCAATTCAAGAAGCACAAGCTGATACGAACCGCCCAACGTTGATCGAAGTGAAAACGGTCATTGGTTATGGTAGCCCGAACAAACAAGGTAAAGGTGGACATGGTGGTACTCACGGATCTCCACTAGGCGCTGAAGAAGTGAAGTTAACTAAAGAAGCTTACAAATGGGTATATGAAGAAGATTTCTATGTGCCACAAGAAGTTCGCGAACACTTCGATAAAGTAAAAGAACATGGTATTGCTACTTACCAAGCATGGGAAAAGGAATTTGCTAACTACAAAAAAGCTTATCCTGAGCTTGCAGCACAATTTGAGAATGCTGTTGCAGAGAAACTTCCTGAAGGTTGGGATAAAGACCTTCCTAAATATACTACTGAAGACAAAGCAGTCTCCACACGTGTTGCTTCAGGTAATGCTTTGAATGGTCTAGTTGGTAATGTACCACAGCTTCTAGGTGGATCTGCTGACTTGGAAAGTTCAACAATGACTCACTTGAATGGTCTAGAATCATTCACAGCTGAAAGTTATGATGGCCGCAACGTGTATTATGGTGTACGTGAGTTTGGTATGGCTGCTGCAATGAATGGTATTGCGCTACACAAAGGGCTTAAGATTTTCGGAGGAACATTCTTCGTGTTTACCGATTATTTACGTCCAGCTGTCCGTCTTGCATCCATCATGAGTCTTCCAGTAACGTATGTACTTACACATGATAGTATCGCTGTAGGTGAAGATGGTCCTACACATGAACCTATCGAGCAATTAGCATCTCTACGTATTATCCCAGGTCTAACGGTTATCCGTCCTGCTGATGCTAATGAGACTTCTGCTGCATGGGCTTATACAGTTGAGAATACTTCTAATCCGGTAGCTCTTGTATTGACTCGTCAGAATCTTCCAATCCTTGCTGCATCTGTAGAAGGCGCACGTGAAGGAATTAAACGTGGTGCTTATGTTGTAGCTGATGCGAAGAATGGCAAACCAGTTGCACAGATTATTGCTACGGGTTCTGAAGTTCAACTTGCAGTTAAAGCTCAAGAAGAATTGGCTAAAGAAGGCATTGAAGTACGTGTTATCAGTATGCCAAGCTGGGATCTATTCGAGAAACAAGATAAAGCTTATAAGGATTCTGTCATCTTGCCAGAAGTGAAAGCTCGCCTTGCGGTTGAAATGGCTTACCCACTTGGATGGGAGAAATATGTTGGAGATCAAGGTGATATTCTAGCTATCTCTACATTCGGAGCATCTGCACCTGGAGACCGTGTAATGAAGGAATACGGATTTACAGTTGAGAATGTTGTTAGCCGTGTCAAAGCGCTTCTATAATCGCAACCGTATATTTTAATTGAATAAGGGAGTAGTGATGTCTTCATGTCACAGTTCAGCAATGCCACAATTGTTAAGGCTGCCAATGTATATTATGACGGTAAAGTCACAAGCCGTACTGTTATATTAGATGGTGGTGCGAAAGTAACACTAGGTATTATGATGCCAGGTACTTATGAGTTCGGTACTGATGCACCAGAGATCATGGAGATCCTTTCAGGTGATCTGGACGTGATGTTGCCAGGGTCAAGTGAGTGGCAGAAGATTCAAGGAACAGGCACGTTTCATGTGCCTGGACAATCGAAGTTCAAACTTGAAATCCACAGTGTAACGGACTATTGCTGCTCTTACGTGTAATTGAAGTCCAGTGAATTAGACTGGACTTCAATTACACGGACGTTGAATAAAATAAGGGGTATTCGACTTTATTCAACACTTAAATAAAAGTAAAAAGGGTAAGCCTGGAGAATACTCCGGGCATACCCTTTTTATTACCACGAATAAAGATTCAAAGATGACTAAAGACTAACTAGTAATTACTGAAGTGGTTTACCAGCAATGGTATGACCGAGCCATGCTTCGTAACATTTCACGACGGCAGAGAGATCTTCTTCGCCGAAGCCTTCGCTTTGTCCTGTTTGGAACAAGCTTTTGGCTAGGTTCAGCATGGGTGTAGGAACACCAATAGAGTCTGTGAGCGAAGAGGCAAGCTTTAGATCTTTCAGCATGAGTTGTAATGAGAATTGATTGCTGAAATCATGATCGATAATTTTACGTCCTTTGAGATCGGCGGCTTTACTACCGGCAGATCCTAATTGAACAAGTTCTAGGAACGTGCCTGCAGGAATACCTGATTTTGAAGCGATGGATAAACCCTCAATTAAAGCTAGATTGTTAATACCTACTACAGTGTTATGCGCTAACTTGGCAACGGCACCGCTACCATTGGGTCCCATGTGGAGAATCTTTTTACCTAATGCATCGAAGATGTCGGCTTCTTTAGCAATGACTTCAGCATTACCTCCGACCATAAAGACAAGTGTTCCGTTGATGGCAGCTGGTTTGCTACCTGTAACAGGAGCATCTAGGAATTTTGCATCTCGTTCATTAACCTCAGTAGCCAATTGCTTAACGAGATCTGGAGAAATGGTACTGCAATCAATAACGGTTGACCCACTAGACACCGATTGTAGAATACCATCTTCACCGTAATAAATGCTGCGAATCGAATCATCATTACTTACCATGGTGATCACAACGTCTTTACCTGCAGTAGCTTCTCGTGGAGTTGACGCTAGAGTAGCTCCCCGATCTAACAGGGGGTGGCATTTGGAAACGGTACGATTGTAGACCGTAACTTCGAATCCTTTGTTAATTAGATTAGATGCCATGGGTAATCCCATCGTTCCCAGTCCTATAAACCCGATCTTTTTCACAAGAATCACCTTCTCTATTTAAGTTACAAACTTCATTTATTTTAACACGAGCTTCTGGTACAATCCATGGGTAGCTCGAATAAGTCCAAATGATCCTATGGAACCTTGTCAGTGCCATGATTTTGAAGTATTCTAGTTTAAAGAAGGTTTACGGATTATATATAAAATTCAGGAGGTTACCATTACTTATGTCTAACAAAATTAATTTTGACTACACCAAGGCTTTATCATTCATTAATCAACATGAAATTGACTATTTAGCTGAACCGATCAAACTTGCTCATGAGCAATTGCACAATGGGACAGGGGTTGGATCAGACGCACTTGGTTGGATTGACCTACCCACACAATATGATAAAGAAGAATTTGCTCGCATTCAGAAAGCCGCTAAGAAGATTCAAAGCGACTCTGAAGTACTTATCGTCATTGGGATTGGCGGTTCATACTTAGGTGCTAGAGCTGCTATTGAAGCACTCTCCCATTCGTTCTACAACATGCTTCCTAAAGATAAACGCAAAACTCCTGAAATTTATTTCGCGGGTAATAATATTAGTTCAACGTACATTACGCATCTATTGGATCTTGTTGAGGGTAAAGATTATTCCGTCAATGTTATCTCCAAATCGGGTACAACTACAGAACCTGCAGTGGCATTCCGCGTATTCCGTGCTGATCTAGAGAAGAAATATGGTAAAGAGGAAGCTCGCAAACGGATTTATGCTACAACAGATAAAGAAAAAGGTGCCCTGAAGAAACTTGCGAATGAAGAAGGATATGAATCCTTCATTATTCCAGATGATGTGGGTGGACGATTCTCTGTTCTAACACCAGTGGGTCTATTACCGATTGCTACAGCTGGCATTAACATTGAAGAAATGATGCAAGGTGCTGCTGACGCATCCAAGGAATTCAGTAACCCTAACGTAGCTGAGAACATGAGTTACCAATATGCAGCAGTTCGTAACGCTTTATATCGTAAAGGTAAAGCCATTGAAATCCTTGTAAACTACGAGCCATCTCTACACTATGTATCTGAATGGTGGAAGCAATTGTTCGGAGAAAGTGAAGGTAAGGATTATAAAGGAATCTTCCCTGCATCTGTTGATTTCTCAACGGATCTACATTCGATGGGACAATTTATCCAAGAAGGTAGCCGTAATATCTTTGAGACCATTATTCAGGTAGAAGAAGTAGCAGAACATATTACGATTGAGAGCGATCCTGACGATTTGGATGGATTGAACTTCTTGGCAGGTAAAACAATGGATTTCGTGAACAAAAAGGCATTCCAAGGTACGATGCTTGCTCATACAGATGGACAAGTTCCTAACCTGATTGTAACGGTTCCGAATATGACACCTTATTCTTTCGGATATCTCGTATATTTCTTTGAAAAGGCAGTCGGAATTAGTGGATATCTACAAGGCGTTAATCCATTTGACCAACCAGGTGTTGAAGCATATAAGAAGAATATGTTCGCATTACTTGGTAAACCAGGGTATGAGAAAGAAAAGGCAGAACTTGAAGCTAGACTTACAGAATAGGCTTGTTCTAAATAAATGAAATAGAATACTTACAAAGATTAAGAAGCAGTTCACCGGTTGCACCATATTCGGGGAACTGCTTTCTTGAAATATAAGAATATAGGATGTTCATATGTTCTTTATTAAAGCAGGATCGTCCTATCTTTGAGTAGGATGTCCTGATTTTCTTAGTATTTTAGGGAAGGGTTACGGTATGATTGAAAGTTATAAGACGGTACGAGGATCAGGATCTAAAGAAATAGTCATTAAGAAGTCAAGATTCATCGGCCATATTATGCCTGTGCAGACTGAATCGGAAGCTAATACATTTATTGAAGATATCAAGAAGCAAAACTGGAATGCAACGCATAACTGTTCAGCTTATATGATTGGCGAGAGAAATGAGATTCAGAAGCAATCTGATGATGGTGAGCCTAGTGGAACAGCAGGGAAACCTATTCTTGAAGTTATCCGCAATCAAGGGTTAAGTAATGTTGCGATTGTAGTAACTCGTTATTTTGGTGGGATAATGCTAGGTGCTGGGGGATTAATTCGGGCGTATACGGATGGTGCTGTCGTTGCAATTGAAGCAGGGGAAGTCATTACTCGTGTTCTACATCGGCAAATTTTCGTAGAAGTAGATTATACTTGGCTAGGTAAGGTGGAGAATGAACTGCGGAATAAAGAGGTTAGAATGGGAGAAACCTTCTTTACAGATAAGGTCATGCTAACATGTCTTCCAAAGAATAGTGAAGCGGAGACGTTTAAGTCATGGATGATTGACTTAACTCAGGGTCAATCCCTAATCTCGGAGGGAGAACAGCTTTATTATATTGAAGGGGAATAACGTCTATGGCCAGAAGAGCAGTGGAACAGGAATTATCGAGGGAACGGATTTTGGAAGCCGCTAGAAATCTATTTATTACAAAGGGATATCGCGCCATTTCAATGCGTAGTATAGGTCAGCACCTTGGTTATAGCCATGGCTCTTTATATTATCATTTTAAAGAGAAAGCAGAGTTATTTTACGCTATAGTGGTAGAGGACTTCGCACATCTCGCTCATCGTTTGATTCAAGCATCGAGAGTACAAGAAACAGAAGAACTGTCAAAGCTGGAATACTTCATGATGGAATTTGTATCATTTGGTATGAACAGCCCTCATCAATATGAGATTATGTTTATGATTCGCGATGAGGAATTGCTTTCATACTGTCGTACGGAACAAGATCGTTGCTTTGAATTATTCACATCCATTGTTCTCAGCTATTTACAAGATGGTGGACATGTTGGAGAGGAACCAGAGTCATTACCACGGACATTATTCTTATCACTACATGGATTCATATCCTATTATATTCAGAATCGTGTCACCTATGAAGACATTAAGCCATTAGCCTTTTCTCATGTTCGAATGATATGTCGCAATTTAAGGTGATCTAATGACGTCCATACACTTTTAGGCGTTTAATTGATGTCGCGGTATAACATTATTGCGGTACTGCACTAAAGATAGCGATGTAAATACAAAGGCGATGAACGAGCAAGCTAGTGAATGCTCGTTCATCGCCTGTTTGGTATGGTTAATATAATCGATCTTCAAATCTTGGGGAGTAATAACTAATGAGATAATAAAACTGTTGACGATTAGAGTAAATATTTGGTAAAGTACTTATAATTATAAAACCCAGTGGTTTAATGGGTATTAACGTTGACTCGATTAGCCGACCAAAAACAAATTTGGAGGCAGGGGGAATGAATTATGAACACGATTTTACAGCACAAGGGATGGATATGGGGATTTCGAAGTACGGTTCTTTTATATTTTATGTTACTTATTGTGTTGCCTTTATTAGGGGTTTATTATAATTCATTTTCCCTTGGATGGTCGATGTTCGTAGAGAGTGTAAGTGATCCCATTGCAGGGAAATCTGTTCTCCTAACTGTGAAATTGGCCATTATTTCTACCTTAATCAATGTGGTTATAGGGACAATGATTGCATGGGTATTAATTAGGTATACTTTCTTCGGTAGGTCATTCTTGAATAGCTTAGTGGATTTACCATTCGCACTACCCACTGCTGTTGGAGGTCTAATGATCCTATTATTATTAGGTCCTGGAAGCATGGTTGGTTCCATAGCAGAATCGTTAGGGTTTGAAATTGTATTTCATCAACCCGCTATTGTGATCGCGATGGTATTTGTTACATTTCCTTTTGTGATTCGAGCCGTACAGCCATTATTAGAAGAAATTGATCCATCGGAAGAAGAAGCTGCTTATACGATGGGGGCAACAGGACACGCTCTTTGGGGTAATGATGGCGATCTACTTGGTTAGAAGCCATTGGATTAGTCGCAAGATCAAGGGCTTTTTAAATAGTATAAGACTCAGACTGCAACTACGCTTGTGTACCAGGATGTAGAGAATTTCAATGTGATGGCTGCTAATAGTGTGGCTCTTGTACTTGCAGCTACTTCTATTGGACTGTTGCTTATGATGGAATGGACGAAGAAAAGAAAGGGTGTGTCCTAATATGCATATAGAAGTCCGCAATCTAAACAAACATTTTGGCGATTTCCATGCTGTAAATGATGTAAGTTTCGATATCGCTAAAGGTCATCTGATTGGATTGTTGGGACCAAGCGGTGGTGGTAAAACATCGATATTACGAATGTTAGCAGGGTTAGAAAGTCTAGATTCTGGTGAAATTCGCTTTCATGGGAAATTGGTGAATGCACTCCCGCCTCAAGAACGAGGGATCGGGTTCGTATTTCAGAATTATGCATTGTTTAAGCATATGACAGTATACGATAATATCGCATTTGGATTGAAAGTGAAGAAGTTACCTCATACCAAAGTGAAGAGTAGAGTTATGGAACTGGTTGAGTTAACTGGACTCAGCGGATTTGAGAAACGTTATCCTCATCAATTGTCCGGTGGGCAACGCCAGCGTGTTGCTTTTGCACGTGCGTTAGCTCCTGAACCCCAATTATTGTTGTTAGATGAACCTTTCGCTGCTATTGATGCTAAGATCCGACAGGAGCTTCGTACATGGCTTAGAGACTTAATTGAACGTGTAGGGATTACCTCTATTTTTGTGACGCATGACCAAGATGAAGCTATTGAAGTAGCCGATGAAATTATGATTATTAATCAAGGGCGTGTTGAACAGAAGGGCACACCTTGGGACATATATAAAGAACCGAAGACACCATTTGTAGCGACTTTTATTGGTGAATCTACAGTGATTGATCATATATCGGAATTAAAGGGGTTTGAACAAGCGAATCAATACTTGGGAACACGTGCTTTAATTAGACCCGAATATATTGAAGTAGGCCATGAACATGAATTCATTCTTGCTTCCGCAACGGAAGAGGGGATGATCCGACATTTACATTTTCGTGGTAGTGAATGGCTTGTAGAAGTAGAAGTAGCAGGTCATAAGCTGATCACTTATCGTTCACTTGAGAAAGAAACATTAAGTATAGGTCAGGAAGTTCGAGTACTGGTTCACCGTGCTTACTTGTTCAATGATGAACGGAGCTGGATTATGGAGAATAGGTTGAAGGATATTCCTATTTCCATCATGATCTAAGAGGTATTGTGTGTGGGAAGGGGAGAGGGAGAACGAAATGATGAAGAAGATATCTAGTCGTTACGCATACTTCACTATGATGTTAATGGTTATGAGTTGTCTGGTTATAGGTTGTAGCCGTAATGAACTACCCTCTTCTACCACAGAACCTGTAAGAGATGGAGAGAAGACTCTTGTCATTGGAGCATATAGTGTGGCAAAGGATGCTTTAACCGAGATTCTACCGTTGTTTCAACAGGAATGGAAAGAAAAGACTGGGCAAAGTGTCAAATTTCAAGAATCTTATGAAGCTTCAGGTACTCAGGCACGCTCCATTGTAGGAGGGTTCGAAGCAGATGTAACCCTCCTTGCTATGGAAGGCGATATAGACAAATTGATTCAGGCTGAACTAGTGGATACGGATTGGAAGAGCAAACCTGAGAAGGGAATGGTCACTCGGTCTATTGTTGTATTAGGGACGCGCGAAGGGAACCCTCTTGGAATACAAGACTTCAGTGATTTAACGAAACCAGGTGTGAAGGTATTGTATCCCAATCCCAAAACTTCGGGTGGAGCACAGTGGGACATTAATGCGATATATGGTGCGGGATTGAAAATGTCTGAGGAACATGGGAAGAAGAATCCCGGGGTTGCTAAACAATTTCTTGAACAAGTCCATGAGAATGTAGAGTCACTGGATAAGAGCGGTAGGTCGTCCATGGCAGCATTTGAATATGGTGTCGGTGATGTCATTGTGACCTATGAGAACGAACTTCTTGCACGGATACAAAAGGGGAAAAAATATGATATCAATGTGCCACGCAACACGATACTTATCGAGAACCCAGCGGCTGTGGTTCATAAATACGCCGATAAACATGATATACGGGAGCTAGCGGAAGCTTTTGTAACCTACCTGTGGAGTGAAGACGCACAAAGAATATTCTCGAAGCATGGATTTCGTTCGGTGAATGACGTGGTGTATGCTGAGAATGAGAGAAGTTATCCGCAACCCGCGGGATTATTTGATATTGAGTACCTTGGTGGATGGGCCCAAGTCAGGGATACAATATATTCTAAACGGGGTGTATGGTATCAAGTGTTAGCAGGAATCTAACATTAACGTGAAGGTTGGCACGGTATATGAAATGTTACAAGGAAATCACCCCTTTTAAATGGTAGTTGGTACTTCCATTTTACCAAAGGGGGATTTCTTTTTTTGTTGTTTTCGGTTGAAAAGTTGCAAAAATATGCTTAAGGTAGCGCAGAGGACGGAACGATTTCGTAAAAGCGATAGCGGTCGCCTTGGTCTCCGAATTTTAACCGCTGAGCGGTTTCAATCCAGAAATTTGGAGACCACAGCGATTGGAGAAACGGTCCGTTCGCGGAGCGTCCTTCCAGAACATCTAACTTTCTCCTACAAAAAACAAACGGGGTGCCCCTTCTCTTTTTTTGCTAAAGGAAGGTTATGAATTATAATAGAATTAAACAGAAGATGTGTTAGAAGCATAAGGAGAAGATACAGCATGGATAGGTTAGTATTTCTAGGAACAGGCGACGCTATGGGGGTTCCACGCGTTTATTGTGAATGTAGTGTATGTACGGAGGCAAGGAAGAATGGATTGAATCATAGACTGAGATCATCCGTTAGGGTTGAGGGAGAATGGGGTTCTTTTCTCATTGACTGTGGACCGGATTGGCGTAGACAAATGGAGACTCTGGGTGAACGAATAACAGAACAGGTACTGATCACACATGCACATTTCGATCATATCGCAGGATTACCTGAATGGGCAGATGCTTGTCGCTGGACAGGAAGAAAGGGTCAACTGTACGCACCGAGCGAAGTAATAGCAGACATTGTAGCCCAATTTCCTTGGTTAAAGAATCATATTGAATTAATAGCTATAGATCAAGGGATACAATTAGGCGGGTGGGATATCCAGGGATGGAAGGTCTGCCACGGAAAGAATGGATTTTCTTACGCTTATCGGCTTGAAAAGGATGGGTATGTGTGGGGATATTGCTCAGATTCTATTAACCTGAATGATCGGGAGAAAGAACCTTTATTCGGCTTAGATTTGCTAGTGCTTGGGACTAGCTTCTATCATGAAACGGCTGAATTCTCAACACGTTCGGTATACGATATGACAGAAGCGGGAGTATTGTTGCAAGAAATTCATTCTCGAAAAGTGATCTATACACATATGTCTCATGATGTTGATCTAAATCAATCGTATCCACTTCCGCCTGAAGTGACATTAGCGCTCACGGGTCTGGAAGTTGATCTAACTTGGAAGGATGAACATGAAGAATGAATGGATGTGGCTTATTTTCTGAGCTACTGATGGTTGATGATTACCATCCAGAGGTGATTGCTTATTATTATAAAGAATGGAAATCCTTCGATATGTCATTCCATACTCACGAGGCTTCGGAGATTATGTATGTCATCGATGGTGTCTGTTCTGTAGAGGTGTTATTTGAAGGTGTGAATAGCTCCAAAGTGACGCTGAAGAAAGGGGAATTCATCATTCTGAATGGTGATGTTCCTCACCGGTTGTTGGTAGCGGATACTTGCCGAATGCTGAATATAGAATTTCGATTCACGTTATCTAATGGCCAGTTGTTTCCATCGATGAAACAACTGGCGGAACGGGAGGAAGCACTTGCTGCATTATTTCATGATCCCGTTTCCTTCCTCGTACTCCGTGAGTATCAAGATATTCACCATGTTCTTAGAAGTCTAGTCGTTGAGCTTGATGCAAGTTCATCGGGATTTGAACCTATGGCTCAGATTCTATTGGCTCAACTTCTGATACGGATTGCGAGATTACATCAAGAGAATATGGCCATGGGATCCTTAGGGATACAAGGAAAGTATGTTCAACAATGCATAGAATATCTTCATCAGAACTATGATCGCAACGTTCAGATTAAGGATGTTGCCGAGGCTATCAATTTGCATCCAGGTTATTTGCAGAGAGTATTCAAGATGAAGATGGGAATATCCATTATGGTGTACTTGAATTCTTTTCGAATGGAAAAAACGCAGATGTTATTACGACAGACAGAAATTCCAATTGCTGATATTGCTGACTACGTTGGCATTGGAAGTCGCCAGTATCTACACATGATGTTTAAGAAGCATACAGGGATGACACCCGTAGAATATCGTAAATCGTCGCATTCTGATGATCACATTCGATCCTGAAAAGGTGAGGATTGTTGACACAAATCTAATAAAGAAGTAATGAATTTGATAACGCTTTCCTAAAGTGAGCTGATACAATCAAGTTATCAGATTAACCTGATATTTCAGCTTGGAGGGAGTAGTTTTCATGTCATTTAAAATTGCATTTGTTGGTGCAGGTAGTATTGGATTTACGCGTGGGTTACTTCGAGATCTTCTATCAGTACCTGAATTTGAACACATCGAGGTTGCTTTTACGGATATTAATTCACATAACTTAAGTATGGTAACTGAGCTATGTCAGAGAGATATACATGAGAACGGTCTAGACATAAAGATTCAATCTTCTACAGATCGCAGAGTGGCGTTGAAAGATGCTAAATATGTGATTTGTACCATTCGTGTAGGTGGGCTTGAAGCCTTCGCAACGGATGTAGATATTCCTTTGAAATATGGGGTTGATCAGTGTGTAGGGGATACATTATGCGCAGGCGGAATCATGTATGGTCAACGGGGTATTGCAGAAATGTTGAACATTTGTAAGGATATCCGTGAGGTGGCGGCGAAAGATGTACTTCTATTAAATTATGCTAATCCAATGGCCATGCTAACGTGGGCGTGTAACAAGTATGGTGGGGTTCAAACGGTGGGTCTCTGTCATGGCGTGCAAGGTGGACATTCACAAATTGCAGAAGTATTTGGTCTAGATAAGAAAGAGGTAGACATTATCTGCGCGGGGATTAATCATCAGACATGGTATGTTCAGATTGGTCATAAAGGCGAAGATCTGACGGGGCAGTTATTAGAAGCCTTTGAGAAGCATGAAGATTTCAGTAGAACAGAAAAGGTTAGAATTGATATGTTACGGCGCTTCGGATACTACAGTACGGAATCGAATGGACATTTGAGTGAATATGTCCCTTGGTATAGAAAACGCTCGAATGAAATTGAAGAGTGGATTGATCTCGGCAATTGGATTAATGGAGAGACAGGTGGTTATCTTCGTGTCTGTACGGAAGGTCGCACTTGGTTCGAGACGGACTTTCCAAATTGGATGAAGGAAGATCCCTATGCATATAAGCAGGAAGAGCGTAGTGAAGAGCATGGTTCGTATATTATTGAAGGACTTGAGACGGGTAGAGTATATCGTGGTCACTTTAATATGATCAATCAGGGTATTATTTCTAATCTACCGAGTGATGCCATTATTGAAGCACCAGGTTATGTAGATCGTAACGGTATCGCAATGCCATTGGTAGGAGAGATCCCATTAGGCCCAGCAGCTGTGTGTAATGTGAGTATTTCGGTACAACGTTTAGCGGTAGAAGCAGCTGTGCACGGGGATGACCAGTTACTTCGACAGGCGTTCATGATGGATCCTCTTGTGGGTGCCGTATGTAATCCGAAGGAAATATGGCAGATGGTTGATGAGATGCTTGTTGCTCAAGAAGCATGGCTTCCGCAATATAGTAAGGCAATCACAGCATCGAAAGAACGATTGGCTTCAGGTGCACTTATCCCAACCAAAGAAGGGTATCAAGGAGCAGCTCGACTAAAAGTGAAAACAGTAGAAGAAATGCAACTGGATCGTGAGGCTGCGAACAAGAACGCAGGCGAAGCAGATAAAGGTAAAGATAGAGCTAAAGTAATTCAGTAGTGAAGTTTAAAAATAGGTATCTGATACACCCATAAGGTGTACAAGATACCTATTTAATCGTCGTAATCTCTGTTGCTATAATTCGTATGTTATTTATTCAATATATTAGTGATGTTAGCTTTAGCCTTAAGTTCATCCAACAAAGTTGAACTTAAGGTTGACATCTGTTCATCGATTAGGATTTCTTTGATTTCTGCAGATACTTCTTCTAACGTTGCTGTATGCCCATCTGTGCGATCGGTAACTTTAATGATGTGGAATCCATAGTCTGATTCAACAACAGCACTAATTTGACCCTTTTTAAGAGCGAATGCCGCTGTTTCGAAGGAATCTACCATGGTACCGCGAGCGAAGAAGCCCAAATCTCCACCGTCGGAGTTAGTACCCGTGTCTAAGGACTTCGCTTTAGCAAGCTTAGAGAAATCTGCTCCACCTTGGAGTTCTTTCAGAATACTGGTCGCTTCTTCTTTAGAGTCTACTAGAATATGCGAAGCACGAATTTCCTCTTCTGTGTCAAACTCACCTGGATAGTCTAAGAAGTATTGCTTGATATCGGCGGTGGTTACCTTTACGTTTGGTCCTACTAATTTACTCATTTTTACCTGCATGTTCATTTCGTCTTTTAGATCATTTAATGTCATATCTGATTGGATTAGTGCTTCATTAAATTCATCCTCAGTTGAGAAGTCCTTTTTAACTTTATTGACTTCAGCAGTGATTTCCTCATTCGAAACCGTGATATTTGCCTTAGTAGCTGCTTGCTCAACAAGTTCTTCTGTAATAAGGTTATCTAAAGTTTGTGCACCGCCAAGTGAAATCAACTCGTTATATAGTTTTTCCTTTGTAATCACGACACCATTTACTGTAGCTACAGCCGAGTTCTCAGGTACAACTTCTTGATCTGTGAACTTGACCTGTTTATTTGCTGCATCCCATTGGACGTTCTTGCCTAGAGCTTCACCAGCCATACGTAGGGGTACATAGGTAGTTCCGTCGATCGTAAAGGCTTCTGCATTGGTAGCGGAAGTAATTGTTTTGCCGTTATACACTATTTTGATATTGTTATAGATGGCTTTCAGTGTTTTCGTAGCTTGTTGGGCATAAGTACTGTTGGCCATCACTGTGCCTGATAGAACTAGAGCTGAAGCTAGAATGACCATACTTCTTTTTTTGTTAATTCTCATGGTTTACAAAACTCCTCATTCGTATAATGGTTTCACGTAGGATTACATGTCATCTAAAGTTGTCTATGTATATGTATCATTTTTGTCGTTGACTGTAATCTATTATAATAACATAAGACTACCATGATTTACTAGAGATTGTATATTTGTAGTTTGCAAAAAGAGGGGAAACCTCGTGATATTGGCTTGTTTTACTCATCTTAATCCATATGATATTATCTAAATATTACTAGAAAATGTAATCCGAGAGATTGTGAGGGAGAATACAGTTGCAGAATAAAGAGAAGAAAAAGGATTCTCGGTTCATGTACATAGGAAGTACGGTAGCACTTCTGCTTGTAAAGGGTAAGTCGCTATTAGCACTTCTGAAGTTCGGTAAGCTTGGTGGTGCCATAGTATCTATGGCCATTTCAATAGGTGCGTATGCATTGATCTATCCATGGGGATTCGCGTTGGGGATTGTCGGGTTGTTATTCATTCATGAGATGGGTCATGTATTGGCAGCGAAACGACATGGTCTACCGGTATCTGCACCGTTGTTTATTCCCTTTCTTGGTGCGATGATTACGATGAAAAAGAATCCGTTAGATGCTAAGACGGAGGCGTACATCGCATTCGGGGGTCCATTGCTAGGATCATTAGGTGCAGCTGGCGTATTCCTGGCTGCTTATCTTATGGACAGTCCCTTATTGTATTCACTAGCCTATATTGGTTTCTTCCTTAACTTGATCAATCTATTGCCTATCCATCCGCTAGATGGGGGTAGAATTGCTACGGCAGTTTCAAGATGGTTGTGGCTTGTAGGATTGATTGGGGGACTAGGCGTCATTATTTATTTGCGTTCGATTATATTTTTTGTTATATGGGCTTTATTTGCATACGATTTGTATAAGAAGTATGTCAAAGATCGGAATAGAAGTGTAGTTGAGTCTGCAAATGCTATTTTCTTTGTGCCCGTAGAACATGTATATGCTCAAGGAGCTATAATCCCTGGACCTGAGCATAAAAGAGAGTTACCCTTCAGTACTTATAGTAATTTGGATGAACAACGGCAATATGTTAAAACAGAGTGGGCTAGTATGGATTTCCAAGGTACCATTTCTATGCCACAGCAGGGGATCATTAAGAGGGTTCTTGTTAGTGTTCTTGTGAATGGTCTAGAACTTCAACGAACACCTGAGGATTATCGTATTAAGATTAACTGCGAAGTAGAGTATATCCGTTATGAGAATGATAAGTATTATGATGTACCGTTATCGTCTCGTTGGAAATTTGGAATAAGTTATGCGGTACTAGCATGTGTGTTAATTGGTCTGATGTATTCCGTACATATCGTAGGTAATATTAACGTGTAATACAAATAAAGGGGGTGTCCATAGTCATTTAATGACTGTTGGACATCCCCTTTTTCATATAACTACTTTATTACTATTTCACTTACTCTGCATTCAATACGAACTTATCAATGACATGCTTGATGCCATCTTCATTGTTGCTTAATGTCACATAATTCGCGATATCCTTGAGGGCATCAATGGCGTTCCCCATAGCAACACCAAGACCTGCGACTTCTAACATTTCATGATCATTCCAAGAGTCGCCAATAGCGATTGTATCCGAGAGTTCAACGTTGAAATGATTAGCTAGGAAGGTAAGGGCATGACCTTTCGTACCTTCATGATGCATGATTTCTAAGAAATGTGGTTTTGATTTGGTGATATGAACTTGATCTCCCAACAATTCACGAAGAACTGGGGATATCTCATCCAAATAAGCTGGATCATCAATGATTAGCATTTTAGGTGTAGGTTGGTCCACCATTTTGATGAAATCAGGTTCAATGAAGTAAGGCGTTCCATTCAGTGTACAATAATCGATCAGTTTTTGGTTTTCTTCTCTTGCATATAGTTTATCGTCAATATAGACCTGTACATGTAGGTCGTGTTCAATACAGTAATCAAATAGTTTATGCGCAGCATCCTTCGGTACGAAACGTTCATAGAGGACCTTTTCATCCAATAGATTCTTAATCAAGGCACCTTGGTACGTAATAATAGGGACGTTTAGACCTGTCTGACGTGCAAGATGTTTCGCAGATGCATAAGCACGCCCCGTAGCAAGAGTGACAACTACATCTTTAGCTACAGCTTGTTCGAGTGCTTGTTGTGTGGATGGCAATACTTCCTTGTCGTCATTAATCAATGTGTCGTCGATATCAATTGCGATCAGTTTATACATGAATTTCTCTCCTTAAAACATCTATTTATAGTGCTGTCTTACTCTATTGTAATCTATTTCGATATGGATGTGTTCGGTGCCGACTTCAATTCAGCAATAATCATACCTGTGAGAATACAAATACATCCGATTCCACGAAAGTTGCTTCCACTCATGACGATAAAAAATACTAATGATAAGAGCTAATAGTAGGGTGGCTCCAAGAAATCGTAATCCGTTAAAGGCGAGAGGTGGAAGTACCCTAACTGCATGTTGAACGATGAGGAAAGTAGAGCCCCACATCATAGCAACAAGAAGTAGGCTGAGGTTAGCAAGATGAGAACGGTTCATACGTGATATCCTTTCATAGAAGTAAGTGACCAAATTGTATCGCAAAAATAGGGGTTGAACAAGGAAATATAGATAAAAAAAGAGCTGCCATCCTTGCAGGGATAGAGGCTCAGAATAGAATTGGGGACGGGCTCGTGTTCCTGTTGTAACGATGGTCTCTCTACTTTTTTCTCAAAGAACCGATGATTAATAACATTATTGGAAATACAAGCCCCAATATAAAAGAATGAATTGTCCAGATGGGTGTGAACTCCATATAGTAGGAAGTATTCGGGAATACAATAAAAGACAGGATGACTAGTATGATGCTTAATGGAAGAGTTAAGAACCGGTATTCTTTTAAGCTTAATACCTGGGCTATTCCTACTATGGAAACATAAAACAATAGGGAAATTCTTACAAATGTTGTGATAAACCAAATCACCGCAATGATGACTTCCATTCGTTCTATGAAATTTCCAATGCTGATTTTTTTGGCTAAAGCGTAACTTGGGTAAGCGATATTTGCCGTATTTTCTCCTAATACTAGAATTGTGAGCGTAATCAAGACGACCATAATGCCTCCCCCTAATAGGAAGCTCGAAAATAATGCCTTTCCGTTCTTTCCGGGATGGTTAACGTATGGAAACAGGGTGATTAATATAATGGGTTCGAGAAAAGGGTAAGCAATAAAATAGAGAGATGCCTTTAGTATGGGCTTAAAGCCCTCCTCCATCACAGGTTGAATGTTCTCAATATTGATTTGTGGAGAAATCAATATCACAAAAATGATTAATAAAAGGATAACAATAGGAAAAAAAATCTCTGTTGCGCGAGCCAAAGGTTCAATCCCGAGTCTAACTCCCATGATGACTATTAATATAAAGAGAATATTGATTGCTTGAATTGGAGTAGTAGGCATAACTTCCGTCGCCATGAAATCTCCGATATTATGCAGTGAAAGTGCAGCAATGAGAAATGGGTATATGACAAAAAACAGAAGGGAAACTCCTTTTCCCAACCATTTGCCCAGAACTTTTTCGGTATATAATGTAAACGTTGAATGGGAGAAGCGGTCGCCAAGATGAATGTACATAGGTATTAGCAACAACCCGACTGCCAGTGCCAAGAGTGCTGATATCCAAGCATCTTGTTTGGCTACGCCTGCTAACATTGCTGGAATAGTCAGAATAGAACTGCCAATGATATACAAAGTGATTAATACTGAGAACTGACGTGAGCTGATTTTTCCCTTTTCTAACATAGTAACAACTCCAACATTATAGTTTGCAATATATTTAGAAACCGAGGGTTCACTTCAACCATACATCAACTACATCAGCAAGCGGTTTATAGACAGCTGTCATCCAATCCAAAGGATTGGGAGTCTTGAAATGTAACGCTTGAGCTATACCTAATACTGTTGTGAATAATAGAATGAAGGAAAATACCCATAGCTCCTTTATTGATTTGTTTCTCCACAGAGGGGGGACATCAATAACGATGATGATAGCAACAATGACAAGAATTACCGCTATAGACAACATGCTGGTTGCTCCTTCTTCTTCAATTTTTAGTCGACCTCGTGAACACTTTTCGAATAAAATACACCACCAACAATAACAAAGGTAAGAGTATGCCATAGCTCATATCAAAATATGGCCAGTATTCGCCAAGTACGTTATTGTAATAAGTGATGTCAGGGGCAATAATCGGCGCGAGCACAATCAAGAGAAGAGCTGTAGGTAAAGTTAACATTCGATACCCTTTTAATTTTAATAATTGAGCTAACCCTAAATTGAATACATAAAAATAGAAAGCACTTTTCATAAAAATGGTTAAAAACCACATCAAGGCTAACATGGCTTCAACTCTCTCAAAAAATTGACCGATGGTTACCCTTCTAACTAAGGAATAACTAGGATAAATGCTTCTCGAGGTCTGATCGGGACCAAGAACAAGAATAGAGATCACAATAAGAATGAGTATAACTATTCCACCTAACAGAGCACCTTGTAAAAAGCCCTTTTTTATATGTTGTGGTTGACTTATATAAGGAATAATCATTAAGAAGACAACTAGCTCCATAAAGGGGAAAGCTATAAAGGAGAGAGAGCCATGCAATACGGGCTTTATTCCATTTTCTAAAATGGGTTGAAGTTTCTCGAATTCAGCTTGGGGACATAGAAAAATGAGCAAAAGGAGAAATAGGAGGATAAAGAAGGGGAGGAGTATTTCCCCTGTCCGTGCAATAACTTCAAGACCTAAACGCACACCAAAGACAACGATACACGCAAATAAGATATGAATTGCTTGTGAAGGGGTTTCAGGCATCATTTCGGTGGTTATAAAATCACCAATTTCCCTTAAAAATGCTACATCAGTAATGAAAGGGTAGAAAAGGAATATAACCGCCACGAATGACCCTATCCATGTCCCCAGAATTTTCTGACTAGATTGAACTAAGGTCAATTGGGGATGAAGGTTTCCAACTACGCTGAACATATGAACGGCGAGTAATCCTACCGCTAGTCCAATGAGGCCAGATATCCATGTGTCTTGTTTCGCAAATGAAACAGAGACCGAAGGTAATACTAGAATCGAATCTCCAATGGTAATGAACATGACTAGGATGGTGAGTTGACGAATACTTATTTTACCCTTCTCAGGCATAGGTTCATTTCACCCCATTTATTATTTCTTCATTTCTTCCAGAAACGAATTGGACACTTTCCCCAAATGTTTAATCTCATAAGTAACTTTTACGTGTACCGGAATATTCACAAAGGTCTGATCCCAGTTATCCTTTAATTTTTTCCATTCCTTTGGATTTGAGCGGCGAATGGCTTCACCAAACCCAAAAATATCGACTTTGTATTCTTGTTGCACTCTAGTTATGGTCTTATCAATCAATTCTTCCATTTTTCGTTCTGCCCATTTCTCTACCTCCATGATGGTCTTCTCACTTCTTAGATCAAGATGGCATTGAACCTCGGCTACATTCGCTTCGGTGACCACTTCGATATCGATCATTGGACGTTCATCCCGTATGCTTCCTTTAATCTTCGAATGTGATCGAAGGATTTTTAATGCGATTCTCCCTCCATCAGGACAAGGTACAGACCCAGCCGTACTATTAACATTGTTGGTAATATAGTTGTACGCTTTACTTTCTTCGGATTCGGAACTCAACCAACCAATCAGCTTATCTTTTCTAAATATAGCTAATTCCGAGTACTGTAAATCTGCAGGAGAGAGGATGCTCTCTACATTTTTTTTTGTTTCCCCTACCTGGGGATCTCCTATTAATTTTAGTCCTGTTAATACCGGATGTTTTCCTTGGCTCACAAGATCAGATATGAGTTTATCCACTTTAACAGCGATAGTAGGTGCCCACTGTTTCTCTGATACTTCCAAAGATGAAAATAATCGAACAGAGGGTACCTTTTCCAAGTTGGTTAATATTTTTAACGTATCTATAGCCTTTACTTCTTTCGCGACGACAATGAAAAAGTCATTTCGTGCTTCAGGTTCTCGCGTCAAGAAATCTAGAGCGTCCGCGATTCCTTCTCTGGCGAATGACTCGCCAATGACCACAACTCGAAGATGAGCTATATAAATTTTACGTGGACTAATCGTTGTCATTTTACGGAGTGCTTCTAAAAGGGTATTTCCAGTTGCTTGATACATAGTGACTGGTACTACACCGCTACTTTTTCCTGCTACTTCCCCTGGCTCTACAACTTGAACGGATACATGATACTTATCTCCGGATTTATCGATCCCCAACCCTACGGCAATAGCAAGGTCATTTAATTCCCGGCGACTCCAACAACCGGTGATAGATACAGTCATGATGATACAAATACACAGTAAGAGTCCTGCCCGTTTCATAGGTCAACCTCCTGTTTGGTCTTGCGGCTTTTCCGGAGGTGTACTTTGTTCCCGGATGACATTCTTCTGGTTGAGTAGACGAGGACGGCTGAACATGGCCCAATGGGGTACTCGGAATATCGTATCTTTCATATCGGCACGGATATACGGAGCGAACGGACTCATATATGGAATCCCGAAGGAACGTAAGCTACATAAGTGAAGAATGAGCGCGATGACTCCGATGATAATTCCAAATAGACCAAAGGAAGCTGCAAGTCCCATCATGAGAAAACGTAACATTCGGATGGTCATAGCCATATCGTAGGCAGGGAGGACGAAGCTAGAAATGGCCGTAATGGCAACAACAATGACCATGGCTGCAGATATGATTCCTGCCTCAACTGCGGCAGATCCAATGACTAATGTTCCTACAATGGATATCGACTGAGCGATAGCCTTGGGTAACCTTAGACTGGCTTCTCTCAAAATTTCGAACGATACTTCCATCATGAGTGCTTCAATAAAAGCAGGAAAGGGAACGCCTTCTCGTTGAGAAGCAAGACTGATTAGAAGTTGGGTTGGTAACATCTCTTGATGAAACGTGGTGATGGCGATGTATAGAGATGGACCTAGTAGAGAGATGAAAATACAGACGTACCGTAGAATACGAATGAGGGAACTAATATCCGCCCTTTGATAATAATCCTCAGCAGCCTGCATGAAAGAGACGAACATGGTAGGAACGACTAGAACTATCGGGGTTCCATCCACTAATATGGCAACTTTTCCTTCTAATAGATCGGCGGCAATGACATCAGGACGTTCCGAATGATAGATTGTCGGAAATGGTGTGTATGTTTCATCTTCGATTAATTCCTCAATATAGCCACTTTCTAGAATGCCATCGATGTCGATCCGGTCCAAGCGCGTATGGACTTCTTTCAAAATGTCGTCGCTCACAATTCCTTTGATATACATGATTGCGACATCCGTTTTGGTCACCCTTCCAATTTCTTTTGTTTCTAGCCAAAGGTTAGGGTCCTTAATTTTGCGACGGATTAAAGCCGTATTTGTACGTAAGTTCTCCGTGAAACCTTCCTTGGGTCCCCGAATGACAGTTTCTGTTGTCGATTCCGTCACAGCACGGTCTTTCCATCCACGCATACCGATACTGAAGCCTTGTTCGTACCCATCTAATAAAAGAACTGCATCTCCTGACAACAGTGAGGTTAACAAAGGGCCTAATGTTATAACATCCTTGATATCTCCAGCGGTAAGGAAATGATCTTTCAATACCTGAAAGGTGTCCTCTTGAGATGTTATCAATTTATTTAGTTCGTTATTAGTAACGTCTAACATCAGCGATTCCATAATGAAGTTCTGAATGGATTTGGCATCTGCCAATCCGTCGGTATAGATGATAGCTGCTTTGATCTGTCGGTCGGAGCCAATCTGAATTTCTCTGAAGACAATGTCACTACTGTTACCAAGCATATCTTTTATATGTTGAATATTATCATGAAGATTGCACTTTAATGGTTCTTGCGTATCCTGTGATTCTTTACTTGAGTCAGATTGCCCGAGTGAAGGGTCACTAAATGTTTTTGTAATCATTCTGCTTAAAAAATCCATAGTTGTTTTGTCCCTCTCTATAGCTGCTATTTACGGTATTACCATAATGACGTGCACCTATACCAAAGGAAGAAGGATCTTAACCAATTCATGAGGAAACAAGCTACCCATGATCTCATTCAATTGAGTAAGGGGTAGCTTGTTGTCATTAACTTTTTTAATTCAAAATCTAATGTATATGATAATAATTGAACTCTAAGTGGCGAATGTGGACAATTTAGCTCTTACTTAATTACAATGGGGACATAATGTTCATCGTATACTTCGAATAAAAAGTTGTAAGGGTCCTTTGTTCCTATTGAAGATTTCTTTGGTTGATGCAGTGAAATAGGTATTGATGCCAAAATGATAATAGAACTACACATAACAATAAGGCACAAGATTCCTAAAAGTATTACCATCGTCGATTCCTCCCTTTTTGTCTACACGCTAAACATAAATTATGAAATGCGTTTCAGAGCAAGAAAAAGTTTTGTTGAGAAGGTGAGCGTTCATATGGCAAACATCAAAGATATAGCAAAGATGGCAGGAGTATCGGTAACCACCGTTTCACGTGTAATAAACAATCATCCTTATGTAAGTGCAGACAAAAGGGATGCTGTTATACGAGCCATGGAGGAAAGTAATTATCAGAGGAATATCAATGCGGTTCATTTAAGTAAAGGTAAAACGTTTCTGATAGGTGTTGTTGTTCCGTTCTCGAATAGTCCCTATTTCGGGTTGTTAATGGAAGGTATAGCTAATGAAGCATTACAAAACAACTATAAGTTAGTTCTGTTCCAAACGAATTATGAAGAAAGTAGAGAGATTGATGCTTTGACCATGTTGAAAAATAAACAAATCGATGCCTTAATCATATGTTCCAGAACTTGTGGATGGAATATAATTAATGAATATGTGTCGTATGGTCCCATTGTGTTATGTGAGGATGCAAGGGGTAGCAACGTGTCTTCAACGTTTGTCGATCACTATAAAAGTTTCTTCAAAGCTTTAGAGTATTTATATCATAAAGGCCATCATAACATTGGTTATAGCATAGGAAGAAGAACAGGAAGCAATAGCGAACATAGAGAGGCTGCTTATAGAGATTTTCTAGCGAAATACAATCAACCTTTTGATTCAAACGTTATATTTTATGAGTGTTTAAATTTTGAAGACGGAGAACAGATTATTCAACGTATACAAAAATTAAGTAATCCACCTTCCGCGTTATTAGTATCTAATGACCAAGTAGCTGCAGGAATTCTAACTTGCTGTAAAAAAGAGAATATTTCGATACCAAATAAGCTTGCTATCATGGGATTTGATAATCAACCCATAGCAAAAATTATGAACATCACTACGCTTGAGATCCCTTTAGTTGACGTTGGAAGAAAACTATTTCTTCAAGCCATGGACGGTTCAACGCATTCTCACGAAGAGATCCTGGTTAGATTAATTGAACGATTAACAGTATAGCTAACGAGGAATTTATATTAGAATCCCAAAGCCAAAACTGATATAATATGGTTCTGAAACGGAGATGATTGTATGGCTAAGAAAAAAAGACCGACCCCTTCACCAAAGCCTGATTCCGACTACAAGCCAGCAACGCTAAAGGACTTACTAAGTGGTGACATTCTAGAACAATTGAAGTCCCAGGCAGATGAGATGAAGGCGGAAGAAAAGAAGAAAAAAGAAGAACAAGAGTTGAAGCAGGCAGAAGCTCGTAAGCAGGAACAAAAGAAATTGGATAACAATTTCGAACACTTGCTTGAGAACAGTAGCCTGGATTGGCGTAAATATAAATAGGAATGAGATCATACATGAGGTGCGGACCTCACTGTGAAACATGCGAAACCACCGGGATTAGGCCACATGGCTAGTCAGATCTGGTGGTTTTTTGGCTTGCTTATATGGATTGGCGTGTAACTTTATTTATATTATTTCGTCTTATTTAAAGTGAAGAGAATGATGAGGAGGAATATAACAATGCAGTTATTTAGAAATACGAGGATTCATGCGTGTCTAGCAACGTTACTTCTAGCTTCAGCTTGGGGAGCATATGTTGCACCTGTAGCCCAAGCCGAAGAGAACACAACAACGATTCAAGCTGAATGGGAAGACCCAACCACCGGTAGTACATATTATAACTGGAGTTCTATGCAGAATGATCAGTATTTGAACAAGGTCATCGTTTCAACGAAGGATGGGAAATGGGCACAGTTGGACGATAAATTCACAAATATTAGTTCGTATTCGAAAGAGACTATACATCCAAGACTCAGTAAGCACTTTTCAAGTATTTCTGCGGGGGATTTATTCTACTATACACCTCTATATTTGGATACAACACAAAAGGTAGCGGTGAAAGGTAATCTCTATGATATTTCACCAGATGGTAAATGGGGATTATACGAGACACCTGATTTCGGTGCAGAGAAGTCATCGGATGGAAAAACGGCTCAATACATGCAATTACACAGCTATTTTCTCAAAAATATCACTACAGGTGAGCTAAAAGAATGGATTTCTAGTTCGCAGTATGTGGGTCTGAATTGGCTTGCTGATAGTACACTACTTGTAAATGAATATAGTCCAGTAGCTAAACAAAAGCTTATTTCAACCTATGATCCGGCTACGGGTAAGAAGAAAGAACTTGTACTAGGTAGGATAGATAGTTATTCGGAGAAAGATCAGACATTTGTTTTTGCCAAAAATGAACCCAAGCGACTTTCATGGATCTTCGATTTGAAGACAGGGAAATCTAGATTACTTACAGAGGACGAACGAGAGAAGTTATACACATGGCGGGATACTCGCCCGACAACAAAAGCACCGGACAATTTAGATGTTGTCGCGTTGCCTATCATAGATCTGCCCATCCACCATTTATATGAACATGAAGTGATCACCTCACAAGGCTCGGAGCTGGTGCCATACGCTTTTGTAAAAGAGGGAACGACGTTTATACCGCTTCGATTTATTTTATCCAGCTTTAATTTAAGTGTCGGCCAGCGCGAAGGGGATATGTATGACTATCAATATAAATTAACAGGCCCTACAGGTCAGAGTATGACGCTAGACCGCAATAACAGTCGTGTGTTTCAATTCCGATTATACGTAACTCCTGAAGTGCTAGAGAAAGTGGGACTTCAAGATGTAACGGTTAAACCACTTATTCCGGGTGTGATTAAGTAGGGTGTGATCCATAGATTACTTTGGATGGAGGAGGATCATGTCATTTCACCTAGAGATGCCTAATAATGTCATCTTCATTTTATGTGGGATATTTGGCTGGCTAATTGTTCTTATGCTTGCATCACGACAGTACTTGAAGCAGAAAGAGAAACCTGCATATTGGCGATTTATAATCGTAGTATGGGTCGGGCTTTTCTCCTTATCTATAAATCTGGATATATTTCATACTCCGATGAAGTTATCCATTCTACCTCTAGGAGTGTGGATAGTGTATGGATTATTATCAAAGGAGTCATGGCAGAAGTATCGCTCTTTTGCTTGGATTGGGTTTTGGGCCAACTATATATTTATAGGAACAGCGTTGATGTCTGGATTCATCGATAATTGGGTCTACCCCAAGGAAGATCCATCCACATATATCTCTGATATTGAGCATGCCATTATTATAGCCATTCACCCTACTGCTCAACCAGCTTGTTTTAATAAGGATCGGTTTCAGAGCCAGTTAAGTGATCTTCAATTTGCTGATGTGTTGGGTATGGAGTGGTATAAGAATTCTGTTTTGGAATCAGGGTCGCACTACCATAAGGAATACTTTCCTTATGGGCTATTAGGGACGATCCCAAGATGGGGAAGTGGTCTGGAACCCATGATTTATCTCAAGGAAGACGGTAGAGGAATATTAATTACAACATCCAATCGAAGCTATTACTATCTCTCCAAGGAACCTCTTATAGATTGGGGAGGATGTAACGATGAATAAAAAGAGGGTGATAGTTCCTTTACTAATCGTAACGATTGCTCTCGGTATGTTTCTATTTTATGATGGGAAGCCAAAGCCGTTTCTGGATAATACACAGACGATTAAGGTTATGACTGAACTGTATGCTGAGGTGAATATTAGTGAGATCTCAGATGTTATTGAACTAGATAGTAAACATTTATTTGTTCCTTACATCTCGGGGGATGACCATTATGGAATGAGTTTCTGGGAATGGGACCGATTTCAATGGAGACTTAGAAGAATAGATACAAGGGGCGAGCCTTATGTATGGAAAATAAATGATAAGGACGCTTCTACGCATTTTATTGTATGGAATATAGACCCCAAAGATAAATTAAGTAAGATCAAGTATTACCTTATCGGGGAGAGAGCTGCAATTGAAAGTGTTGGTCTAAAGTCATATAGACCAAGAGTTCAAATGGAGTTGACGATAGCATTACAGAAGAATTATGGAGTGCAATCTTTACCTACAGATTGGGTAGAGCTTATGAATGGAAATCTAAGAATGAATAACACTAATCAGGTTGACTCTATTTTTCATATGAATAGTCCATCATCATCTATGTACATTGGCTGGATTCCTTATGGAGATCAAGGAAAGGTTTTTCTTAATAACACCGTAAACGGGAGCTCTTTCAACAGTGGTGGTATCCAATTAGATTTTGTTCGAATACTCAATGAAAATGAGCTGGAAATTCCTCAAGCATATAAGTAACAGGATGAATAATAAGGTTATGTTGGTGCTACCTTTTGTAGAAACCATCATAGCTTTTTTTGTTGATTCTTACTCATGAACACTAGTAGGATCAGGGCTAAAATTGTTGTGATTATGAATTCATCTATATAAAGGTCAAATATAGTCAAGGTCAAAAAAATACCTATTTAATTATCGCTAAAAGTTATTACTTCGTTTCTCAGAATCAATTTATAGAGTAAGTGAGATCATATCGTAGAAAGGAGGGAACTGACATGGCATCAAAAAATTATTACGAAGCTTTGGGTGTAACCAAAAGGGCATCGAAGCAGGAGATCAAGAAGGCTTATCAGAAACTGGCCAAGAAGTGGCATCCTGACGTTAACAAAGCGCCTGAAGCGGAGACAAAATTCAAGCAAGCGGCTGAAGCATATGAAGTATTAGGTAATGAGGAAAAGCGGAAGATATACGATGAAGAGCAGCTTTACGGCTCGGGAGGTGGCAGATCTACTCAAACTAGAGGAGCCTCATCTTCATCAGGGGGATCTCCCTTTGGAGCGGAATGGAGTGGGAGTTATTCTTCGCAGCGTGCGGGTATACCAGAAGATGATTTGTTCGGAATGTTTTTCGGAAATAGAGGATCTTCTGGTCGAGGAGGTAGCCCATGGGGAGACGTTCATAACACGGTGCAAGCACAGATGGATATTACTTTGGAACAGGCATATAAAGGTGGAAGCCTAAAAGTACAGATGGATGGTAGAAATCTAGATGTGAGTATTCCGGCACGGTCGCATGAAGGCACAATGATTCAAATCCCAGGAAACGCTCAAAATGGGACAGCACAGACTGGTGATATAGTAATCGTATTGCATATTCTCCCTCATGATATCTATGAACTGCGAGATGGTGATCTACATGGGATTGTAGAAATTGCTCCATGGCAGGCAGTACTAGGTGGAGATGCACGGGTACCATTACCAGACGGTAACACTGTGAAATTAAAGATTCCTGCGGGTATTCAGAGGGGTAAGACATTGCGAATTCCTGGGAAAGGACTCAAGCGTGAGAATGGTACGAGCGGAGATATCTTGTTTGGTATCGAGATTGTTATTCCCGAGCATACGAGCGAAAAGGAAAAGAATCTGTATCGTCAACTGGCTGAATCCGGAAGTTATAATGCGGGTCCTAAACGGCAAAATGGGGGTTCACAACGACGTAAAACAACGGCAGGGTAATCGAAGTACTTATAGATAAATGATGTAGAAAGGTGTGAGTGCTATGGATTTCAATAAACTAACGCAAAAGTTACAGGAAGCCGTCGCTTCGGCACAGTCACTGGCAACAGACAGCGGTCATCAGGAGATTGATACCCTAGCGCATAGTTCCTTGTGAATAAAATTCAAATAGAAGTTGCGATAATTATTAATTTGCATAACGAAAGGGCGCTTCCAAACCGTGATGGTGTCGGGAGCGCCCTTTTGTTATAACCTATTCTTCTAGAAATACAAGACCAACAAACTCATCCAACTCAAGGTTACCGAAGTAATGCTTCATATCCAGGTTGGATAAGGCTTCACGAACCTCGGCATCCTCATAACGTTTGCCACGTAAAGCATTTTCAATATCAGCCACATCGCCTACACCGAAGAAATCACCGTAGATTTTGATGTCGTGGATTCGGCCTTCGTTAATGTTCATTCGAAGATCAATAATACCAACAGGGAACTTCTTCGAATGTTTAACATTCGATTCAGGGGAAATCCCATAGTTCCATTCCCAATTTTGATAATGTTCCTTGGAGATCTGGTTAATCTTCTCCCAGTCTGATTCCTGTAAGTGGTACTGTGGAACATCTTGCTCGTCCATTCCGAATATTGAACGGAGTAGCTCAGCGCGGAATTCTTCAATGGTCATGGTGTCTTCCATAAGATCACTTATATTAGCCACACGACTACGTACAGATTTGGTACTCTTTGATTTGAATTTCTCTGGATTGACGTTAAGAGAAGCTTGGACATTATCTAAGTTCAAGTTGAACATCAATGTACCATGGCTGAACATCCGACCACGAGTGGAGAATTGCGCGTTACCAGAAATCTTCTTTTCTCCAACTTGTAGATCATTACGTCCACTGAGTTCAGCATTAACGCCCATTTTTTGTAGAGCATCTATAACGGGTTGAGTGAATTTCAAGAAGTTGTGGAACGATTGGCCATCGTCCTTAGTAATAAAGCTGAAATTAAGGTTGCCAAGATCATGATAAACAGCACCACCGCCAGACAAGCGACGTACGATTTGTACATTGTTTTCTTTGCAGTATTCTTGATTAATCTCTTCAATGGTATTCTGATGCTTACCAATGATGATCGAGGGTTGATTAATATAGAAAAGCAAGTAGCTTTCTTCCATAGGAAGGTGCTTCAAAGCGTACTCTTCTATCGCGAGGTTAATAGCAGGATCGTGAATTCCTTGGTTATCAATGAATAGCATAGGTTATTCCTCCGTTACTATAGTTCATAGGGTTACATATATCTAAACGTAATTGTAAACTAAATTGGTGTTAGAAACAAAAAAAGACTTTTGAATTGACGCATCGGAAGAACCCACGCGATAATGGAACTGTTATGGAGAAATTTAAGGCAGAGGGGTAATTATGAATGTTAGAGTGTTACGGACATGGAGGAGATTTGGAAAGTGCTGCGGATGCCTATGGATTAGAAGAGAGTGCATTCCTCGATTTCAGTGCCAATATTAATCCATTGGGTCCACCTCAACACGTGTTGCAACAATTAGAGATGGCGCTATCAGCTATCATTCGTTATCCAGACCCAGGTCATCGGCAATTTAAGCAACTTCTTGGACGAAAATTGAAAGTGAACGAGAACTGCATTTGTGTAGGTAATGGTGCCGCAGAGTGTATGTCTCTTATTCTTCTTGGGCTGCATCCTCAGAAGGTAGGGATCATTGAACCTTGTTTCTCTGAATATCGGCAACTATCCGAGCAATTCAATATAGAAGTAACATCGATACAGGGTGAACAAGATAAGGATTGGAAAGCAAGTGTTGAGGCAATAGGAGAATTACTACAGCAGGTAGATCTACTATTTATTGGACAGCCTAATAACCCGAATGGTGTACAGTATACACTTGAAGAGCTACATGTATTAGCTGAGTTGGCTGAACAATGTCATACATATCTGGTTATTGATGAAGCTTTTATTGACTTCATCCCAGTACAGCAACAGTGTTCCTTGTTATCCGAGCTTGAGATCTATCCCCATACCCTGTTGGTGCGATCTATGACGAAGTTCTATGCCATTCCCGGTCTAAGATTAGGGTATACCTTGGCGCACCCAGATGTCATTAGATTGATGAGCGGTAAGCAAGTGACGTGGAGTGTGAATGGACTAGCATTGTTGGCAGGTGAGGCAGCGCTTCAAAGTGGTGAAGGTTTCGAGCGTGATACGTTGGAACTGATATCTCATGAGAGAGCAGTACTCGTCCAAGGCCTTACAAAGCTAGGATGTGAGGTCAGCCCAGGGGAAGCGAATTTCTTACTCGTCAGACTGCCCAATCCATGGAGAGCGTTAGATATGCAACGAGAACTTGGACTTCGAGGGATTCTGATTCGAAGTTGTGCGATGTACCCTGGACTTGAAGAAGGACATATTCGAATCGCCGTCAAAGGCGCAGATGCAAATCAGTTATTTCTTACAAAGATCCAGAGTGTGATAGAAAGCTTAGTATAAGAATAGGAGATCAATGATGACAACACCTTTTTTGAATGGTGATAGTAACCTGTATAAATCTATGGTGTGGCCCGGGCTAACGCTTACTCGACAAGAACGCCATTTACTACTTCAATCCCCTGTCCCTATGGATAGTCTTAGCAGTGCTATACATGGGGGAGGGATGAGAAAGATTGATCGCGTAGCTAATATTTATGTGGATTGGCAATATGAATGTCATGATCCAGAAAAAGATGTGGCAAGCTTGTTCGAAGAGTGGGATTATACTCAAGAATCGACGGCGGGGTTATTGACAGCTGTCCGCTTGGGACATGCAGCAGTTCTGGAAGAGAGCGGGAAGGACGCATCCCTATTCTGCTGTACAACAGCGGGAATATCCAATGGCGCTCGTGCGGGATCTGAACGAACTACGTTCCCAATCTATCAACCTGGAACGATTAATATCATGCTGATGATAGATGCAAGATTGACTCAAGCGGCGATGGTGAATGCTATCATTACAGCGGTAGAAGCGAAGACGGCTGCTCTAGCGGATATGGGAATATGTGATGCGGAGAATGGGTTGATCGCTACGGGCACGACGACAGATGCTATTGTACTAGGAGTAAGTCAATCTACTTCCTATCCGATTGAACATCGTTACTGCGGAACAGCAACGGATCTAGGAGCTGCCATTGGACGAGTGGTTTATGGAACAGTAACAGAGAGCCTTTTGGCTGCAGGAGTGAAACCGTCATGATGGCATGGGCAATAGGTATTTTATGGTGCGCATACCTCCTAGATCTTGTCATCGGAGATCCTCGTTGGTTACCGCACCCTGTAATAGGTATGGGTAATTGTATTAAACGTGTAGAGAAGAAGATTCGCAGCAAAGTCTCTCAACCGGTCCAATTGAAAATGGCAGGAATTCTACTCCCAGTTATTATCGTCGGAGGTTCTCTTGTGATAACGTGGGCATTGTTAAGAGGACTCTATATGATTCATCCTTGGTTGTCAGCAGGAGTAGAAGTTATATTGATTGCTACAACCATAGCTACGAAAGGACTTAAAGCTGCGGGTATGGAGGTGTATGGTCATCTTAGTCGAGGTGATCGACCTGCCGCAAGACAAGCATTAGGAATGATTGTTGGAAGAGATACGGCACATTTAGAAGAGCCTGAGATTGTTCGTGGAACGGTTGAGACCGTAGCAGAGAATATCGTAGATGCTATTGTGTCACCGTTGTTCTATGCCCTGATAGGTGGAGCACCACTTGCCATGGCTTATCGTGCGGTCAATACCTTGGACTCCATGGTTGGATATAAGAATGAGAAATATATCAACCTAGGTTGGGCTTCGGCACGATTGGATGATATTGCGAACTTTATCCCAGCTCGAATAACAGCTGTATTATTGGTCGTTAGTAGTTGGATGATGTCTCTAGATTACAAAAAATCTTATCGTACCATCAAACATGATGCCCGGCTCCATCCCAGTCCCAACAGTGGGTTTCCGGAGTCAGCTGTAGCTGGAGCTTTAGGAATCCGGCTCGGAGGTGAGAACGTGTACCATGGAGTATTATCTTTTCGTGCATACATGGGTGAGTATTCTCGTCCAATGGCTAAGGAGGATATTCAGTCAACCGTACGGTTAATGATACTCGCTTCATTACTATTCCTCATGCTGTGCACACTTACGATATGGGGTGTAGGTGGAACGCTATGGAGTTAGAACTAATATGTATCCGTCATGGCAGAACGCAATGGAATCAGGATAGACGATATTTGGGGCATACCGATATAGGTATTCTCCAAGAGTCATTAATAGAGCTTTTGCCAGTGAAAGAAGCCCTTAAAGGAAGAAAGTTTCAAAGGGTATTCTGTAGTGATCTAAAGCGATGTAGGGAAACGTTACAATGGATCTATCCTACTTCCATAGATAGCGTAGCATTTGATGAAAGGTTACGAGAAATGGATTTTGGGGAGTGGGAAGGGCATACCTACGATCAGTTAAAAGATATGAATAATTATCGAGGATGGTTAGACAATCCACAACTCGTAACTCCTCCAGGAGGAGAATCATGGGGGCACTTTCAGAAGCGCCTTGTGGATTTTATGGACAATCTGGCATGTGTCATAAAGGAAGAAAATGATGATAAGGGTATGTCTTCTATATTAATCGTTACGCATGGAGGGGTTATCAGACAACTCGCAAGTATGACCATTCCAGGTTCAACGTTCTGGGATTTCTCTGCTGACCCGGGAAGCTTATTATCATTAAAATTGATCTTGCATGAGGGGCAATGGGTAGGGCACTTATGATGAATCCCATAGCGTATTGTTAACATTAGATTGTAAGGTGACTCTATTTAACCTATAATTTTGAGTAGAGAGGCAAGACTTGTCCTTAAATGAATATAATAAACTTGTGAGGTCTAGGGTAGAAGTGCACCATACGTGCGTGCTTCAACGTCTAGTTAAAAGGGAAGTCGGTGAAATTCCGACGCGGTCCCGCCACTGTGAAACAGGGATGTTCTTAATGTACCACTGTTCTGCGACAAGCAGGATGGGAAGGTGAGGACATTAGCGAACCTGTGAGCCAGGAGACCTGCCTTATGAGTATATTACGACGGTCCTTCGAGGAAGGGATTACGTTTGGCTTATGGAAGTACACCGATTCATTTCGGTACATAGCCCGCGGAACTCATGGTGACTGTTACCATACACCCCGTATAAACGTAACCCCTGATGCTTTCTTAACACAAGAAAATCAGGTTTTTTTTGTTGCGAATGCAAAGACTTCGTAAAGACAATTCATTGAGATCACATGGAGAGCGTCTCGTAAATTATGGAATACGAAGATAGGGGAGAAAGATTACAATGAAACAGAATTGGAAGAATTGGAAGAATTGGAAGAATTGGAAGAATTGGAAGAATTGGAAGAATTGGAGTTCGGGTGCCCTAGCGATTATTCTAGCGTTATCACTCGCAGCTTGTGGAAATAATAATGAAGCGAAGCAAGTAACGGAATCAGCACCAATAGTCAATGAACAGGGTACTCCACCTGTAGAACAGGCAAGTGAGTTGAGAACGGTCTATCCACTTACCGTAAAAGATGTGACAGGCGAAAGTTTTACATTTAGTGAGGCTCCGGATCAATTAATATCGATATCTACAGCAGAGACAGAAATATTATTTGCTCTAGGATTAGATGAACAGATTGTCGGTGTTTCTGATTATGACGATTATCCAGAAGCTGCGAAATCCAAACCTAAGATGGGTGATTTATATAATCTGAATGAGGAAGCGATTATTGCGGTACAACCTGATCTTGTTCTTACAGGTACTTCTTTGAATGTTGAAGCTAACGAGAAATTTCGTGATTTAGGAATTCCAGCATTTAAGACAGATGCGAAGTCCGTGGATGAGGTCATTGCCAATATTGAATTATTGGGTAAGATTACCGATCGTCAAGCAGAGGCAAAGCGTGTTGTAGATACAATGAAACAAGAGCGCGATGAAGTGACGGAAGTAGTTAAATCACTTACACCTGAACAGAAAAAGACAGTATATTTGGAGTTTTCGCTTGGTTGGACGGTAGGAAATGGCGAATTTTTGGATGAGTTAATCACCCTAGCTGGGGGTGTTAACGTCGCTGCAGATACAGTGGGATGGAATGCAATTAGCGAAGAGAAAATTATTAATGATAATCCTGATGTGATTCTATATTCGAAGAATGTCATTGATGAGAATACAAAAGAAACCTTAGACCAGGTCATTAAAGCTCGTAGTGGATGGGATCAAATTACGGCTATTAAGAATGATGATATATATGCATTAGATGATGGTCTAATTAGTCGTACGGGTCCACGTGTGACACAAGGACTTAAGATCATTGCCAATGCTATTTATCCTGAACTTATGAAGCCATGAGAACAAAGTTAGCTTGGTATGGCGGACTCGGGGTAGTCTTGCTTATCGTGAGTTTTCTACTCTGTCTTGGCATAGGGGCAGTGGAGATCCCAGTAAAAGATATTATAACCATTCTATTGCACAGGGCACCATGGATTGGTGATGCGATTACTCCGAATTGGAGCCCTGCCTTTGAACAAATATTGATCAAAGTCCGGTTACCACGAATTGTCCTTGGTATGTTGGTCGGAGCGGCTCTTGCTATTGCTGGTTCTGGATTTCAGGGTGTACTTCGTAATCCACTAGCTGATCCTTACACCCTTGGCGTATCTTCAGGTGCATCTGTCGGTGCTGCAGTTCTCATATTCTTTGGCATACAGTATTCACTTGTAGGTGCTTGGACACTGCCATTGGTTGCTTTTGTTACGGGCTTATTGACGCTATGGGGCGTGTTATCACTGGCACGAGACGGGGGGAAGATTCCTACTAACAGTCTGATCTTGTCTGGCGTAGTGATGCAATCCTTTCTAGGTGCTATAGTATCCTTCCTAACAGCGATGTCGAAGGAGACGATTAATGAAATCTTGTTCTGGACGATGGGAGGACTCAGCTTCCGAGGCTGGTCATATACCTTAATGCTATTACCATACGTTTTGATTGGGCTTCTCATCATTTGGAGTAGTGCACGATCCTTAAATTTATTAGCACTGGGAGAACGTCAGGCGGCACATATGGGTCTTCGTGTGGAGAGAATTAAGCTAATTACGTTAGTTGTATCGACATTATTAACAGCAGCTGCCGTATCTGTATCGGGTGTCATTGGATTTGTAGGTCTTGTGATTCCGCATATGATTAGACTCATTACCGGTCCTGATTATCGACTCATCGTTCCATTATCAGCAATAGGAGGTGCGATCTTTACCATGTGGTGTGACACCGCTGCCCGCTCCATTCTTGCACCAACAGAGATTCCACTAGGCGTAGTCACGGCATTTCTTGGGGCACCTTTCTTTGCATATTTGTTATATCGTAATAAGAAGCAAGGGAATGGTGGTAAGGTATGATTGAGTTGCGGAATGTATCTAAATGTTACGGAGAGCTTATGGCACTCATCGATGTGAACTGCTCCATACAAGAAGGAGAGTGGTGGGGAATCATTGGTCCTAATGGGAGTGGTAAATCAACGCTACTCCAATTAATCTCTGGAGTCGACAAGATATCCACGGGTGAACTTATGATTCGAGGCCATCATGTCTCGGAGTATAGTCGGCGAGAGTTATCTCAGATGTTGGCTGTCCTTCAGCAGGATGGCCTTCCTGCCATTAACTATCCCGTTAGAGATATTATTGAAATGGGTAGATTCCCATTTCAAGACTGGCTCGGACGAGATCGGGGAAAGAGTGCTGAGACTATTATTGATGACGTCATGGATATGTTACAGCTACAGGAGCTAAGTGATCGACCATTAGATGAACTTAGTGGTGGACAAAGGCAACGTGTGGCATTAGGTAAAGTAATGGCCCAAGAACCCCGAATTCTATTGTTGGATGAGCCCACGACGTATCTAGATATCTACTATCAGCTGCAATTCATGGAGTTGGTTGCTAACTGGCGTAAAGAAACAGGAATTACGGTTATTGCCGTACTCCACGATTTGAATTTAGCAGCTCAATTCTGTGATAAACTGTTAGTACTACAAGAGGGAGAAGTTATTGGAATAGGGACACCCGAAGAGATCTTAACAGAGGACAATATCCGACGAGTTTATGCTGTTGAGCCAGCTGTTGTTCAACATCCCAATAGTGGGGTTCCACAAGTACTTTTATCTCGTCATTAAAATGTATTAAGAACGTTATAAAACCTCTAAAAGGAGAAATGAATAATGAGTCAAGAAATCATGGGACGAATCGGAGAAATCAAAGGTCTTGATCAAACTGCAATTCAGGCAGTAAAATTACATATAGGTAACCTTACTGTCCCACCGGGAAGCTTGGGTAAATTAGAGGCGATGGCAATCCAACTTGCTGGGATTACAGGCGAAGTGAAGCCTTCCTTTGACCGTAGAGAAGTCATTATTATGGCAGGGGACCATGGGGTATGTGAAGAAGGTGTGAGTGCTTTTCCACAAGAAGTGACACCTCAAATGATACATAATTTTCTTGCTGGTGGTGCAGCGGTAAATGTACTTGCTAGACAAGCAGGTGCGGAAGTTGTCTGCGTGGATATCGGTGTGAATAGTGAGTTGTCCCACCCTGAACTCATTTCACGTAAAGTCCGCTATGGTACAGCTAATATGGCACAAGGTCCTGCCATGACATATGAGGAAGCGATACAGTCCATTCTTGTGGGCGTCAAGATAGTTGAAGATGCTGTTAACCGTGGGGTACAACTATTTATAACGGGTGAAATGGGCATTGGTAATACGACTGCAAGTTCAGCAATTATATGTGCACTGTCCAATATTTCGGTCAGTGATGCGGTGGGAAGAGGGACTGGCATTGATGATGCACGTTTACAACATAAGATTAGCGTTGTAGAACAAGCATTGAAAGTGAATGCCCCTAACCCACTAGATCCTGTAGATGTTCTTGCGAAGGTTGGTGGACTTGAGATTGGTGGTTTAGTTGGTGTTATTCTTGGATCAGCTGTACATGGTTGTCCGGTGATTATCGATGGGTTCATTTCTAGTGCAGCGGCGTTGCTTGCCAAGGCGATTTGTCCAGAAGCTGCTAACTATATGATTGTATCGCATGCTTCCCATGAACAGGGACATCGAATGTTGTTGCAAGAGTTGGGTCTTCGACCCGTATTGGAATTGGACCTACGCATAGGTGAAGGTACAGGTGGTGTATTGTGTCTACATCTTGTAGATGCGGCTTGCCGTATAGTAAACGAAATGGCAACCTTTGAAAGTGCAGGCGTATCGGGTGAAACTAAGGAAGAGAAGAAATGATCACACTTGTTACAGGTGGGGCACGAAGCGGGAAGAGTAACTTTGCTGAGAGGTTATGTATGTCCAAGTCACAGGGAGCTGTATATGTTGCTACAGCACAAGCTTTTGATGATGAGATGACAGAGCGGATCGCACTTCACAAACTTCAGCGTATGGAAGCTAACTATCCATGGCGAAATGTAGAAGAATCGTTCCATCTCGCTAAGCTTCTGAGTGATTGGCGTGAGAATCACCTGAGTGAAGCCAATGAAGCACCAACGGTTTTAGTGGATTGTCTCACGATATGGCTATCTAATATCCTCCTATCTTATGAAGGACAACAGGATATGCAAGAGAAAGTGAAAGCCGATATCCTACATCTAGTAGAACAGGTACAGCAGTACCCAGGACATTTAATTATGGTAACCAATGAAGTTGGGAATGGGATTGTGCCAGAGTATCCCCTAGGTAGATTGTATCGTGATTTAGCAGGGTTTATGAACCAGGCTATATCTAGATGTTGTCCTGAAGTCTTTTTAGTGACAGCGGGTATTCCTATTGAACTGAAGAGTAGGGAGTATATATTATGACCAAATGGGGACAAGCGGCTGCGGCCGCTTTTCAATTTCTATCACGTTTTCCTGTGAAGGCTAATCTTGATTATTCACCCACATTGTTTCGCCAAAGCGTGAAGTTCTATCCGCTAGTAGGTGCTGCCATTGGGCTTGTCGTATGGGCAGGAGCCGCAGGATTTGGTTACTTATTGCCACCACTACCAGCAGCCGTGTTGACACTCATCTTGTGGGTTGGGCTCACTGGGGGGCTTCATTTGGACGGTTGGATGGATACGGCAGATGGTATTTTAAGTTATCGTCCGCGTGAACAAATGTTGGAGATTATGAAGGATAGCCGTGTTGGAGCTATGGGTGTTTTGGCATGTGTGTTGCTGCTTATGCTGAAGCTCTCTTTAATCTATTCACTTCTATTAGATGGTGGGGTTGACTCAGGACTTCTCTTGTTACCTTTGATATGGAGCCGTTGGTTTATGGTTCATGCAATGTCTTCATGGCCTATGGCTCGTGGTAAGGATGGATTGGCTGGTAAATTTCATGGGTTGAATAAAGGGCAGATTATGGCCGCGTTGCTTATGGCGATTGTGTTGTCAGGTGTTGTTGCATCGATAGTCCCTCTAATATATATGGACAGTGTTACATGGACGACTGCACTCCTTGGATTCATTACGATTCCTCTGGCAGCGTGGGTTGCAGGAACATGGCTGGCACGGAGACTAAACGCCACATTAGGTGGATTAACAGGGGATACGTATGGTGCTCTTAATGAGTTACTTGAAGTCGTAGCATTACTTATGTTGGTGCTGTTGTACCATCATATGTGAGATAATGATGTCTTTCGCGTGATATTCATGTGAAAAAAGGGTTTAAATCTTTAAGAAAGACATATAGTTCTAATATGCTCTAGAAAGAGCTGGTTTTTAATAACAAATTAATCCTACCCAAATACTATGGTATATGCTATGATATGAATCGTCGACAATGCAATCATATTTATTTGCTATATTTTATTATTTGGGGGGCATATATAATGGACACTTTATGGATTATCATCAATATCGCGGTTATGCTGGTACTGATTGGATTACTAGTATGGATGCAAAAGAAACATATCTCCTTCACTAAGCGTGTATTTACAGGATTAGGGCTGGGAATCGTATTTGGAGTGGTTCTGCAATTCTTCTTCAAACCGGATTCGGATGTTATTGGTAAGTCCACAGAATGGTTCAACTTAGTAGGTTATGGTTACGTGGGCTTGCTCCAGATGATCGTAATTCCGTTAATCATGGTATCCATCATTTCTGCCATTATGAATTTGAATGGTGTTAAGAACCTTGGGAAGATGAGTTTTTCTATTATTGCTGTTCTTCTTATTACAACGGCTATTGCGGCGTCAGTTAGTATTATCACTACGCTAAGTTTCGATTTACAGGCTATTGATATTACGAGTGGCGACAGAGAACAGGCACAAGGTGTGAAGTTAGAAGAGAGACTTGGCGTTGTGGAAGATCAGTCGATTCCGGAGCAAATTCTTGAATTTATTCCGAAAAATCCTTTTGCAGATATGACCGGAGCCCGCAGTTCTTCTACACTTGCTGTTGTTATTTTCTCGGCTTTTATCGGGATAGCTGTTCTTGGAATAGATCGTAAGAAACCGAAACAGGCACAAGTCTTCCGTGATTTGATCGATGCGGTATATGCTGTTGTCATGCGGATGGTTACTCTTGTGTTAAGACTGACTCCGTACGGTATCTTGGCATTGATTACTAAGACTATTGCTACGACCCAGATTGATGAAATTTTAAAGTTAATTAACTTCGTAATTGCTTCGTATGTAGCTTTGATTGTTATGTTTATTATTCATTTAATATTGATCACGTTATTCGGATTTAACCCGTTAGTATATCTGAAAAAAGTTCTACCTACACTCACATTCGCATTTACTTCACGCTCAAGCGCAGCTACCATTCCGCTGAATATAGAGACTCAGACAAGAAAACTAGGAGTATCTACAGGGATCGCGAACCTATCGGCTACCTTCGGGGCTACGATTGGTCAGAATGGATGTGCTGGAATCTACCCAGCAATGCTTGCAGTAATGATTGCTCCAACAGTGGGAATAGATGTAACAAGTTGGGGTTTTATTCTGAAATTGATTCTAGTAGTTGTTATTAGTTCCTTTGGAGTTGCAGGTGTTGGCGGGGGTGCTACCTTCGCATCACTTATTGTACTTTCTACGATGGGTTTACCTGTTGCATTAGCAGGTTTACTGATCTCTGTGGAACCTCTGATCGATATGGGACGTACTGCACTGAATGTAAATGATTCCATGACTTCAGGTCTTATTACTAGCAAAATTCTAAAAGAAAATGATTCCAAGGTTTATCTTGATCAGAATATAGATTTAGATTCAACACAAGCTTAAGTCAAGTAGAAGACTAGAAATACAGGACAGGGAGCTATCCCTGTCCTGTTATTTTTGAATTCGGACGGACTTTGCAATTTGACGGGAGGAATAGATTCGTTGGGTGTAGGCGTAAATGATGACTTTAGTAAGCATTTTAGGATGATAGCTGTCACGTCCACCACCGGGATAGGCTGCGTCTAAGATCGCATCGTCCAGTCGATTTACGGCTACATTGACGAGACGAACGAGGTTATTTTGAGGAATGTCTTCTTCCAAATCCATTGGTAGGAAAAGCTGGTTCAAGTTATATTGAATGTACAAAGAAAAGAAATCGCTCCTTTTGAAATGGTTGCTGGTACTTCCATTTTACCAAAAATAGCGATTTTTTTGTGTTGTTATCGGTTGAAAAGTTGCAAAAAAAACTTGGTCTCCGAATTTCAACCGCTGAGCGGTTTCAATCCAGAAATTTGGAGACCACAGCGATTGGAGAAAACGGTCCGTTCGCGGAGCGTTCTCTCGGAACACCTAACTTTCTCCTAAAAATTACAATGGGGCACCCCTAGCCATTTTCATGACTTTTGGGACAGCCCCTAAAGTTTAATACATATGTTAAATCTTGAATTTCTGAATCGATTCTTGCAGTTGCAGAGCATATTCGTGAAGACTAGCAACGGTTGTACGATGCGCCTCCATCTCATTGAGCTGTTGTTCACTTGTATTTGAAATTTCACGCATCTGGTCACGTGATTTCGAGGTGATTTGAGCAGTCTCTTCGACTGAGGCACTTACCTCTTCCGTACCAGCGGATACTTCTTGTGTAGCTGCAGATACGGTTTGTATGGTCTGATTAACATTTTGAATGAGCATATTAAGTTGGTTAAAAGCTTTTCCGGCATCTTGTACTAACTCTTTACCTGAGCGAACTTCTTGATTAACACGGCTCATCGTCGTAACGGATTCTTCGGTATCTCTCTGAATCGATAACAAATGTTCTCCAATTTGTTGCGTCGCATTACGTGATAGATCGGATAGCTTACGGACTTCACCTGCAACAACCGCAAAACCTTTTCCATGCTCACCTGCACGAGCTGCTTCAATAGAGGCGTTTAGTGAGAGCATTTGTATTTGCTTCGTAATATCAGTAATGAAGGTCACCACTTCTCCTACGATTTGCGAACGTTCATTCATTAAACGGAAGGATTCTAATGAATCAAGGGAAATTTGCTCTACTTGTTGCATCTGATCGATAGCACGCTGTGCAAGTAGATTACCACTAGTTGCTTCATTAGAAGCTTCGGATACCTGTTCAGATACGTCACCTGAAGAATTAGCAATATGGCTGATACCTTGAGTGATTTCATCCATGGCGATGGCATTTTCTCTTGAAGTAGAGGCTATACTTTCACTGCCTTTGTCAATTTCCCTCAGAACGGAGTTGGATTGTTCAACCATAGTCTTCATAGAATCAGTACGTTTCATCAAATCATCAGATCCACTCAATACTTCAAGGGAAGTCTGTTGCACGTGTTCGATCATATCTTTTAAATTATGAGTCATTCGATGGAAGCTACTTGCAAGTTGAGCTATTTCATCATGTCCCTTGACCGTTATCTCTTGTTGTAGGTCACCCTGTGCGAGAAGATTACTGTGCGCTACAAGTTTAACAATGGGACGGATAATACCCCGGCCACTAAAGAACGCAATGAGAAGTCCAACAGCCATAACAAGTACTGTGATTCCTATACAAATCCATAAGATGAGTTGAGTTTCTGCAGGAATAAAGCTCGCATCCACACTGATGGCAAGAATCATAGTACTTCCTGGGATTGCGATGAATTCTGTTTTAAACGTACCAAATTTATTTGTATATACATCACTTACAGCTATTTTATTCTTGACGGCAGCATTCATTTCAGCTTGGAATTCAACAGACTCCTGCGCCTTCATTGGTGAATGCGTGTTGGAAGCGAGAATGGTTACTTTATTATCCTTAACGTCTGCAAGATAGATGTTATGTAGTTCAAACTTCTTTATTTTTTGATCGAAGTAAGAGGAAATCATGCTTTGAGAACCTTCGTTACCTTTTTGAGTCTGCAATATTTGAGATGTGTTAAGATTTTTGTAAATATCATCGGAGTTAGTTTGAAGGCTGCTGTCAACCTTGGGTAATACATAGTCTTTGATTATTCCCATAGACACATTATAGAAGCTTATACTGAAGAGTAAAGCAGCGATTAATAACACAATAGAAACAACAAACATGAATTTACGTCCAATAGAATCTCTAATTTTAAACATATGGTTCATCTCCTTATTCGGCTTAAGATTCTGCAATTCTGATTCGGTTCCCTGGATGCTATCGTGATATTGCGATTCTCAGCTTCTAGCACAGTATAGAAAGGTGGTCTTTTGTTGGATGATAGTTTCTGGCTTATTAGGATAAAAGGGGGGACCTTAGTCCATAACTTTCGGAAATAACAACCAAATAAAGAATATAAATGAAACTATTCAATGACGTAGTTACTATTTTACAAAAATAATAGATAATTGAATAGTGTTTTTTCATAGCTCAACTGAAATATTTCAGAAAATACAACATGTGATGAAATTATTTCCATATACTTAATTATACTAGGTCTTTGGTCACTTTTCCAAAGAAATATAGTGAGTTCTCTCTTATGGATAAATAAAAGGAGGATTCTAAAATAAGGCTAGTCAGTAGCTGTCCTTTATGTTAAAGTAGATCATGTTTTGAACGTTGTAGACGTTTAAGACCGCGGTTCGTAACCATCCCGCGTATCAAAACTAGGAGGATTAATCATGTTTAATTTAGGGTGGGGCATTGTATATGTGCTCGTAAACTTTTCGCTTTTTCTGTTGTGTTACCGCCTATTCGGTAAGAAGGGGCTCTATGCATGGATTGGAGTTGCTACGGTCATTGCTAATATTCAGGTTACCAAAACGATCGATATGTTTGGTATTGTTATGACTTTAGGAAATACCATGTACGTGAGTCTGTATATGACTAGCGATCTGCTAAATGAGAAGTATGGGCAGGAAGAAGCTCGCAAAGCGGTATGGTTCGGGTTCTTTACCTTATTGATGACAACAGTCATTATGCAGATGGCACTTTTGTTTACGCCAGCAGAAGGAGACTTTGCTCAAGATTCGTTGAAGAAGGTATTTGGACTTATGCCAAGACTAGCTGTAGGTAGTCTAAGCGCATACTTCGTAAGTCAGTTTCTCGATGTGAAGTTGTACAGCTGGATTCGAAAGTTCTATCCGAAGCCCGAGCATTTCTGGATTCGTAATAATGGAAGTACGATGATCAGTTCTTTCGTGGATACATTAATCTTTTGTTTAATAGCCTTTTCGATACCAAGTTACGGTTGGGGTGTCTGGGTGGAGATATTATTAACTACTTATATTATTAAGTTCGTATTAACAGCTGTTGGAACACCATTTCTATATAAGGCGCGAACTTTTAAATTTACCGATGACGAGTAAGTGAACGTACCATATACATTGAAAAAAAAAGGTTATCCTTAATGCCAATAATTGGGCATAGGATAACCTTTTTATTAAAATATAAGAATGTATAAGTATTTCTGCTTATACATAGGATTATATTTCAACGCTAAACGTTTCATCGCCGCTAAAGGACGGCGAAGCCGTTTATGCTTGTGTGAATTAGCGATATAGTATCGTCCTAAGTGGTATTTTTAACCTAAGAAAGTTAGTTCTTTAGGGAAGGTGGTTAGCACTTCAACCCCATCTTCGGTTACGACAATATCATCCTCTATACGTACTCCACCCAATCCAGGAACGTAGATTCCTGGTTCTACTGTAAATACCATACCGGCTTGAACAAGATCCGAGTTGTTACCATGGATTGACGGATATTCATGGACATCCATGCCCAACCCGTGTCCAAGACGATGTACGAAATATGGACCATAACCTGCTAGATCAATAACGTTACGAGCAGCTTGGTCAACCGATGCCAACGTCACACCAGGTCGAATGGATTGAATACCTTGTAGATTAGCTTCGAGCACCGTATTGTAGATGGTAGTGAGTTCGCTGTTGAGTTCTCCAACCGCAAAGGTACGTGTAATGTCAGAAGCATAACCATTTGCGAAGACACCCATATCGAACATCAGCAAATCACCATTCTGAATCTTTCGCTGTCCTGGACAACCATGAGGGAGTGCTGTGTTGGATCCCGAGAGGACCATGGTGTCAAAAGAAGGACCGTCTGCACCAAGTTTCTTCATAAGATATTCTAACTCAGCGACTAACTCGATTTCGGTAACACCTACTTGAACTCGGGATAGACCTTGTCTAAGTACTTCTTCAATTAGCGTAATAGCATGCTTCATTCGAACAATCTCTTCGGGAGTCTTCTGTACTCTCAAACTTTGAAGAGCAGGGCCAATATCATGGTATGACTGAGCATGTAATGACTCTTTTAATAACTCAAACCGAGAGACTGTAAGTTGATCTTTTTCAACTCCCAGGGCACCAATGCTTCCCTTGATGTGATCTTTTAATAGAACGTATGGGTTATCCGTATCCGAGTGCGTTACGATGTTCTGAACAGAGGATGCTGCATGGGCAGCTTCAGCGTCAAGAGCAGGTACAATGAGTAGAGGTTCCTCACCTGTAATTAGGACCAAACCTAAGAAACGTTCGTGAGGGTTGCTTGCAAAACCAGTCAAATAATATACGTGTTTAGGGTCTGTAATAATAAGGGCATCAAGACCCATAGGTTGTATAAATTGGTCTAATTTTTTTATTCTTTCATTCATGTTCAAGTTCAATCCTTTCCAATTTGCAATGATGGTTATAGTGTAGATCTGAACTAACCTATATTATAAACTTCTATTAGCAAATGAGAAAGGGAAGCTAAATGGCTTACCATCTACATATGGATTTATATGTTAATTATAATTCGAGGAGATGAATATTATGCTTGAAAAAATAGTGGTGGTAACGGGTGCAAATTCAGGAATGGGACTTGCCACAACGAAAGAGTTAGCACGAAGAGGCGCTCATGTGATCATGGTCTGTCGAAGTGAGAAACGTGGTGAAATTGCTCTTGAAGAAGCGATAAAAGAGAGTGGTTCACACAAGATTGAACTTATGATCTGTGACTTAGGAGACCTAAATAGTATTCGACGATTTACCGATGAATATAAGGCGAGATTCAAGGTGTTAGATGTACTCGTTAACAATGCAGGAGTAGTCTCCTTAAAGCGTCAATTAACCCAACATGGGTTTGAAATGCATCTAGGAATTAATCATTTGGGGCATTTTCTACTTACGAATCTCTTGTTAGATCAACTTATGCTAGCGGAACAAGGAAGAATAGTGACTGTATCATCCGGTGCATATAAGGTTGGAAAAATACATGTGGCTGATCCAACACTTAAGAAGAACTATAATGTGGCTAAGGGTTATGCCCAATCGAAACTTGCAAATATTCTGTTCACCAAACAGCTGGCAGTTAAGTTGAAGGGAACCCGTGTGACATCCAATTGTCTACATCCTGGAGCTGTCGTAACGAACTTAGGGGTCGATCGTCAGACGGGATTCGGTAAAAGGGTGTATTCGCTGTTGAGACCCTTCTTTTTGTCACCGGATCAAGGTTCACAATCGGCTATTTATCTGGCTACTGCGCGTGAACTTTCTAGTGTGAGCGGTGAATACTTTTACCGTCAAAAAATTCAGACTCTCTCACCTCGAGCAAACCATATTCAGGATGCGGAATGGCTGTGGCGTTGGAGTGAAGAGCAAGTTGAACTTTAAATTACAATGACAAGGTGGGGGAATAGAAATGAGATTAGAAGAATATTGTATTGAAAGTGCCCAAGCTAGTGATTTAGAGAGGATTGTAGCTATCTATAACTCGACAGTGGCGGGAAGAGAGGTTACAGCAGATTTAGAGCCTATAAGCGTAGAGAGTCGAATACCATGGTTTCAGGAACATAATGACGAACAACGCCCTTTATGGGTTATGAGAGCTGGAGGTGAAGTTGTAGCTTGGATGAGCTTTCAGTCCTTTTATGGAAGAGCAGCTTACAACGGAACCGCAGAGATCAGTATTTATGTTTCTGAGGAATATCGTGGAGTTGGAGTTGGTAGCATCCTCATAGAGAAGGCTGTAGCTGAATGTCCACGACTTGGAGTAACTAGCTTGGTAGGATTTGTATTCGGTCATAATGTTGGGAGCCTGAGTTTACTATCTAAATACGGGTTTAAACAATGGGGCTTCCTACCAGGTGTTGCTGTATTAGATGGTGTAGAACGTGACTTAGTTATTGTAGGTCTAAAGGTATAGAAATTACAATATTTAGCTTTACAGATGTAAGCCTCACTGGCATACTTAGGGAATAAGTTCCAATATTTTTTAAAGGGGAGTATGTAATGAAAAGAATGAAAGTATTGTTGGCAGCTGTATTAGTATCTATGCTCATGATATTAGCAGGATGCCAATCTGTCGGAGGATTGGATATTAGTAAGGCTTTAATAGATCATCAAACGGCTACATCTTCAGAATCGAAACAAGCGCTATCTATTGAATTGGTTCCTTCTGATGCACAGCTAACGGATGAAGACAAGGAAATGATTGATCTTATTAACTCATTCTCATTTTCAATTGACCATGCCAAGGTACAAGATGCGTCAACAGCTTCAATGGAAGGATCTTTAAAATTTGATGGTAAAAGCATTCCGTTCCATCTATCCATAGATAAGAGCAATCTTATTTTTTGGGTACAAGGTGCTAAACTACCAATCTCAGTATCTCTCGATACACTATATTCCGAATCAGGTTTAGATATGGCTGATCTACAATCACAAACAGATCAATCTCTTAAATTAGTTAAGGATGTAGGAACATTCTTATTTAAAAATGCATCTAACCCTGCTGCTATATCCGTCACTTCAGTGACAGACACGGTGTACGGTGAAACGTTGAATTTACAGAAGCTTCATTTAGAGATTCGTGGAGACGAATTGAGAGGGCTTGTTAAATCCTTCTTGACTAGTGTTTCTAAGGATAAAGAAGGAGTCAAAGAATTAATCAGTACAATATATGATGTATACTATCCTATGTTCAAATCCGAAATAGATACGTATAGCGATGAATATGATGAATTTGAGTCAATCGGTTTCGGTTCATTATCCAGCATTATTGAGGATAAAGAGGCAACGGTCATTTACGTAACGAATCAACTGCAAAAAGAATTGAATAAATTGCTCGTAGATTATGATAAGAACGTAGATGCAATGTTTACTGATTCACCTGAAATGAATGAATTGTTGGGTAAAGATACAGTGTTGGCTATGGACTTCTTGTTAGACAATCAATTAAAGGTCCGTAAACAAAACATAGAACTTACGGTTCAGATTCCTGCATCTTTAGAAGTTCCGGTTAAGCAAGTTAAAGTACATTCTACAAGTGAAGTATGGAATGTTAACAAGGCAGTTACTGCAAATAAAGTGGATACTTCTAAAGGATCTTTTCTAATCGATTTGATCAATGCAGATGAAGTTACACCAGGAGCAGTATTGCGTAATTTTGATCATCAATCCGATGTATATCGCTTCATGAAAGAAGACATGGAAATTAGTCAGAAGTATATTTACATGAGCACGATCATGGATGAAGAATACGAGTGGTACTATGATTATGATCTTCCAATTGATGTAAACAAAACAAAAATGGTACCCCTTCGTTATGTTGCTGAAGAGCTTGATGCTCAATTGAAGTGGGACGGTGTATTGAAACAAATTACCGTTATTGATGATATAACAGGTTCTACAATTGTACTAAAGAATGGTTCCAATCAGGCTTTAGTTGATGGAGTAAAGGTGAAGCTTGCTGAGCCTGTAATGAATATTGAAGGAACTTATTATGTACCACTACGTTTCATAGCTAGTGCATTAGGATCTACAGTACAATGGGATGGTGAAAGTAAAGCTATCTTGATTGAACGTCAATAGTAAATATCAAAAATAGTTGAACACAAAATGGTTGAGCAGGGTACATCCTGCTCAACCATTTTTGATTTATTACGGTAATGACTAGTTCGTAATGGTGTTATCATCCTCATGAACGGTATAAAGTACCCGTGAAAGAAGGTCTTGACCATAATTTCCAAAAGACTTACCGTAGATGGTTAGTCCTCGTTTGTTCGAAGGATTGTCCGTAACGGAAATACGTAAATGAATATTACTTTTATAGTCTAGTCCAATGTCTCTGAGCGTTATATTGGAGATTCGGCATCCATCAATATAGCTACCATCATTATTGATCCGTATCAATTTAAGCAGACCATATTGATTGAGGTGAGGGGGCCACCAATCCGGATTAAATGTTCCGCGAATATCGCCAAAGTCACCGGGGCTGGTCCAATACCCAATTTCAATATCATTCACATAAAAGTGAATATCAGAAGGATAATTGTTGCAATACCCTGGAGCCTCTGAACTTAGTTCCATGGAGAACTGAATTTCACTGAATGATTGATTCGGTTTCAGATAGTTAGGAATGCGATATTCTAAAAAACCTTCAGATAACCATATGATTTCTGAATCGACACGCTTGGGATCAGCGAAATATCTAGGTTCATCAAAGTCTCCAATGATACTATCTTTTGTAGCAAGACCACAGGTTGGAACGGCATGATAATTACTATAGTGTCCGATCTTGATCTCTACTTCATATAGATTAGCCACTTCTTTACTCTTTAAATCTACCATCAGTTTATCTTTGTTCAGATAGCAAATTTTCTGGAGTCCATGTTTGCCGACCGCTGTATTAATTTCGATAAGTCCACTATCTTCAAGCTTCTTAATATGCATAGTGATGGCACCATTGCTTAGATTGAGTTTACTAGCGATTTCGTTAAGGTTCAGGCTTGGGTTGTTAGCTAACAATTCTAGTATTTGTATACGAATTTCTGAACTTAACGCTTTAAAAATATTAATTCCAGACATTAGATTTTTAATATAAATCATTTATCTGTATCCTTTCCTGTGCTTAAGTTGGACGATACACATGAAAATTTGGATTGAGACCGCTTGTATAATTTAAGTATATTCTTAAACGATTTAGATATACGTATAATTATCACCGTTCAAGATAGGATTTGGACTTCGAGATTTCTTGATGTGAACGTCGCTTCCATCTATCAGGTATGACAAAGAATATCAGATGTAGCAAAGTGAAGAATAGTAGAGCAATGCCTTGTTCAGATAATAAATAATAGGGATGTGGACCCAATACATCAAGAATGGATGGGGTGAGTGGTTTACGCATGAGAAACATATAATTTGACCCAATTGTATAATTGATGATTCCTACCACGATGGCAAGGACGTTTAAGAAAAGTAATGCAACTCCGATTGATTTCCAGGTTGGTTTATAATTTTCAATCCATGTCATATATAACGCTGAGAGAATAATGGCGATATGTGCAATGAAAAACTGTAGAAAGCGAAAATGTGGATATGTATAGTCTAAGCTTGGGGTGAGTACAGCTTGAAGGGCTCCTGTAAATCCAGCAAAAAAAACGATTGAATATAATAAACGGCTTTTGGTAAACAGCATTACAATTGCTAGTAATAAAGTAACACTACATAATTCCAACGGCAATGAGGTTCGAATGCTCCACTTTCCTTGAGAGATATACCAGATATGTAGAGTAAGCTCTGACACAATCAAGATCGAAATTAGTAAGTAACGAATCACCTTTTTAGCTGAAGTGGTTCTTCTGATAGAGAATCTAAACAAGAACATCAGTAGGGCTAAGACCAATAAGATGCCTATTTGTACGAAATGAGCTATGGAGTAGGCATGAAATGATTCTGTGCTATTTGAGTCGAAAAAAGAAGATAACATGGATTGCTCCTTCCTGAAAATCGGAAATAAGATGAATAGACTTTTATTAATATATTACCACTATTTTGAATAGATGAGGGGGATATAGGCGATGGATGTGATCTTCTCACCGGAGAAAATATCCTCATTACCGCTCCTAGGGTCACTCGAATAGGAATCGAGTGGCCCTATTTAGGGTATGAATGGATAATGTTGTGATTGATCTGTTTATTAGATCATAATTATATGAAATGGTTATTTCAGCTATTGTATGTAAAGGATTATAATAGAGGAGATCAGAGATAATATTTAACAATTTCGGCTAAGAGCAATTATTATAAATCAAGACGGAGGTATATCCGACAATGATAACCAATAAGCAACACACTAGCGATCCGTGGCAAACTTACTATGGTCCCAATCTTGGTTATGTGCAGGAACAATATGAACGGTATCTAAGCAATCCTACATCGGTAGATCAGACTTTCCAACATTTATTTAGCTTATGGGGAGCACCACCTATGGAAGCGGATGAAGAGACAACTCCTAAAGCTCCAACGGAACGGATTTCTTGGGATAGAAATCTCTTGAAGAAAGGCGTAGATGCCGGGAAACTTGTGTGGAATATTCGTGCTTATGGTCATTTAGAGGCGGATATCGATCCACTTGGCATACGTCCTGCTTCCGATACAACACTGCTTCAACCGGAGCGGTACAATTTGACAAAAGAAGATTTAAAAGCGTTTCCATCTTCCTTAATTTGGAACAGCGCTCCTGAGAATGTTTCTACAGGGTGGGACGCTATTTTACGACTACGTGAATTATATACAGGCACGATAGCTTATGAATTTAGCCACGTCCATGAAGAGGAAGAACGGATTTGGCTTAATCACCAAGCGGAATCTCCATCCAGTGGATTAACCTTAGATGAACGTACAACACTGCTAGAAAGACTACATCAAGTAGAACAATTCGAAGAGTTTCTTCATCGTACATTTGTAGGACAGAAACGCTTCTCCATTGAGGGGAATGATGTTCTTGTTCCGATGCTAGATGAAATGCTGAGCTATATGATGGATAGTGGTGCGGAACATATATTGATGGGAATGGCGCATCGAGGAAGATTGAATGTCTTAGCGCATGTGCTAGGTAAGCCATATCAGAATATTTTTTCCGAATTTCATCATTCACCTAACAAAAAGCTAATTCCTTCTGAAGGTTCGACTGGCATTAACTATGGTTGGACGGGTGACGTTAAATACCACTTAGGTGCCAAACGTTTATTAAAAGAAGGTAATAAACTCGAAGCTAGAATTACATTAGCTAACAATCCGAGCCATTTAGAATTTGTAAATCCAGTTGTAGAAGGATATGCTCGTGCGGCTCAGGAAGATCGGGGACAACCCGGGTATCCACTACAGGATGTAAATAAAGCTGCAACGGTCCTCATCCATGGGGATGCTGCGTTCCCTGGAGAAGGAATTGTTGCAGAAACGTTGAACTTCACCAAGTTGCCAGGTTATCAGAATGGTGGAACCATTCATATCATTGTGAATAACAATCTAGGTTTCACAACAGAGAGCAAAGACTCACGCTCTACCCATTATGCAAGTGATTTAGCAAAAGGGTACGAGATTCCTATTGTTCACGTGAATGCAGATGATCCTGAAGCTTGTATTGCGGCTATACGTATGGCGAGTGAATATCGTAATCGCTTCAAGAAAGACTTCCTCATTGACCTTGTAGGCTATCGCAGATACGGTCACAATGAAACGGATGATCCAGACACCACTCAACCGTTGATATATCAGAAAGTTAGAGCTCATGCACGTGTAAGTAATATATACGCTGCCAAGCTCTCCAAAGAAGGTTGGATTACAGAGCAACAGTCTGAACAACTCAAGCAAGGTGTAATGAACCGCTTGAAGGATGCTTATGATTTAATGAAACGAAATGATGTACAGAATGCGGCCCAGCAGAGTATTGCTGTCATGGTCCCTGAAGCGGCACAACCAGTATCCACGTCAGTATCATTAGATAAATTGCAAGAGATTAATGTGAATCTTCTGAAACGTCCTAAAGGATTCAACGTGTATCCCAAATTACAGCGTATCCTTGAACGCCGGCAAGGTGCCTTAAATGCAGGAGAGAAAGTCGATTGGGGACTTGCAGAGACGTTAGCCTTCGCAACGATATTAAGTGATGGTAAACCGATTCGAATTAGTGGGCAGGACGTAGAGCGGGCAACGTTTGCGCATCGCAATCTAGTTCTGCATGATTCTGAGTCAGGTGCTACGTATTGTCCATTGCATGAATTACCGCAAGCGAAGGCATCGTTTGCTATTCATAATAGTCCCTTGTCGGAAGCTTCGGTATTAGGATTTGAGTATGGATATAACGTATTTTCACCTGAGACGCTTGTGATCTGGGAAGCACAATATGGTGATTTCTCTAACTGTGCACAAGTGATTATGGATCAGTTCATCTCGGCTGGGCGTTCTAAATGGACACAGAATTCAAGCTTAATTATGTTGCTTCCCCATGGCTATGAAGGGCAAGGACCAGAACACTCTAGTGCTCGATTAGAACGTTTTCTACAATTGGCTGGAGATGACAACTGGACGGTTGCTAATCTAACTAGTGCATCACAGTATTTCCACTTGTTGCGTCGTCAGGCTGCTCTGACAGAGACAGAAGAAGCGAGACCACTCGTTATCATGTCTCCAAAGAGTTTAATACGTAATCCAAGAGTCGCTTCTTCTAGAACTGAATTCAGTGAAGGATCATTCAGACGAATCATGGAACAGGTTGGTTTAGGAGAGAATCCTGACAAAGTAGAACGATTATTATTATGTACTGGGAAAATTGCAGTTGAACTAGAAGAAGCGTTAGATAATGAAGAAGATAAGCGTCCGGAATGGTTGCACATTGCACGTGTAGAACAGCTGTATCCTTTCCCTGAGAGCGAATTAAAGGAGATATTAGGTCGACTAACGAATCTTAAAGAAATCTTCTGGGTTCAGGAAGAACCTAAAAATATGGGAGCATGGCGTTATATTGATCCACATATTCGTGCTGTTGCACCGGCTGGCGTATCCGTAACGTATAACGGTCGTCCTGAACGTTCAAGTACGGCTAGTGGCTACCAGAAAGTGCATACTTTTGAACAACAACAGATTATTTCAGTGGCACTTCGTTTAGAAGATTCAAATAAATAGGTTAACTAATTTAGTATTTCCATGAGGAGGTAGGAGACTTGAATAATATTACAGTACCCGCAATGGGGGAATCCATTACCGAAGGAACGATTTATAAATGGCATGTGAAGGAAGGGGACTCCGTTAACCTCGGGGATGTTCTTCTTGAACTGGAGACGGATAAAGTGAACCTAGAGATTAGTGCCGAACTGGACGGGATGTTAGATAAAGTGCTCAGGCAAGAAGGCGATACAGTTCAGATTGGAGAGGTTATCGGTGTAATTCAATCCGGTGGAAAAGCTGTGAATGTTGGAGGTAATCCTGCTAAGGAGGCGAACGTGGACGATCATAAGCAGCCAGCTGCTCAACAGAAGTCTGCTGCAGTGGCAACGGCTACACGAGATGAGCAACCTTCAGCATCTGAAAGTGCATCCTTCCTAGCCGCTTCACCTTCAGCACGTAAATTAGCTCGTGAACGTGGAATTGATCTAGAACAAGTACAAGATCGAGACACGAAGGGTCGGATTTATCAAGAAAATGTACGTAATCATTCAGATGCACCCCAAGAACAAGCGAAGTCTTCCTCTGATAGACAAGATATAGCTAGTAAGGTAAGTGCTCCTGCACAGTCTGCTCCAGCGGCGACCATCAAACAGAATGTGGTTGATAATCCCGCTAAGCCGACAGTACGCGAACGAATGTCACGACGTCGTGCAACCATTGCGAAACGTCTAGTTGAAGCTCAAAGAACGGCTGCGATGTTAACAACATTTAATGAAGTAGATATGACAGCGATTCTTGATATTCGGAAGAGACGTAAGCAAGCTTTTCAAGAGAAACATGATGTGGGTCTAGGGTTCATGTCATTCTTTACAAAGGCAGTTGTAGGTGCATTGAAGGAATATCCTCTACTTAATGCTGAGATTGATGGAGAAGATATTCTTGTTAAGAAGTACTATGACATTGGAATAGCCGTGTCAGCGAAAGAAGGATTGGTTGTTCCGGTTGTCCGTGATGCTGATCGGTTAGGGTTTGCAGAGATTGAAAGACAAATCGGTGATTTAGCAGGAAAAGCACGGAATAATTCATTGACTATCTCGGAACTACAAGGGGGTACTTTTACCATAACTAATGGGGGAGTATTTGGATCTTTATTGTCTACACCGATTCTTAACACCCCTCAGGTAGGTATTCTAGGTATGCACAAAATTCAGCTGCGTCCAATCGCCATTGATCAGGAGAGAATGGAGAATCGTCCGATGATGTATATCGCACTCTCTTATGATCATCGTATCGTTGATGGTAGTGAAGCTGTTCGTTTCTTAGTCGCTGTAAAAGAAATGCTAGAAGATCCAGAAAAGTTATTACTTGAAGGGTAATTTATTTCAAGGGTACATTACAAGCAGGCCATCCTTGGTCTGCTTGTTTTATAATGTGAACTACTTGTGTTACGATGAGTAGAGAAACCATGAAGTGTTAATATTGGACTATAAGGAGTGTCATATATGGATACAACTGTTAAAGAATGGGATGTTGAAGAAGTTCAAGAGAAGATAGCTAATGGTGAAAAAATTGAGATTATTGATGTTCGTGAAGATGATGAGTGGGAGTCAGGACATATCGCAGAAGCAAGACATATTCCTCTCGGAACGTTATCTGAACGTTATCAAGAACTTGATCCCAACCAAGTAACCGTTATGGTATGCCGGAGTGGTGCTCGCAGTGCTAGAGCTTGTCAATTCCTCACTGGACTGGGTTATGAAGTGGTAAATATGGCAGGCGGTATGCTTGATTGGGAAGGTCCAGTATCTGAAGGTAAGTAATGATGATGAATGATAAGAAATAGCGTGTCTCATAAGCCAGAAGAGACATCAAAAGGGACTACCCTCATTGGGTAGCCCCTTCTTTATATTTTGGTGCACATAACTATAGCTTAGTTGGGTGCTTACAGTGGTTAGTATGATTAGATGGATAAAGGTAAAGTGAAGGATGTAGTTGATGCGTTCATTCTTTCAAGTTTACGTATAATTTCTTTTTGCCATTTGTGATCTTTTACTTTGATTGCAAAGTTTAACAGGTCCAAATAGTCATCAATTTGCAAAGAGGCATGATGTGCCGTTACAGTGTTCATATGTTCGACTCCTTTTGTCCAAGTGGATTCGAACATTATTGTATCATATTTTTATTCTAATTGATAACGTTTCTCAAATAAAATGTAATTAGCATTTATTTTAAAGTATCTAATGCACGGATTTTGTGATGAATATTAACTCTTTGAAGTTGTAGATCCCATACTTTCTCGGTTAAACGTAATTGTTCCTTGTTATCCTTAGATAGTTCAATTCTTTCGAACAGTTCAAGAAGTTCAGCATTGATGGCATTGAATTTTTCTCGTAATTCGTTTTCTTCGTCATGTAGAATAAAAGATTGGATAGTGTCCTTCTTATTACATGTGAGTTCTGCGATAATCTCTTCCTGCCAGGATAGATCTCCGATTTGCTTAGCGTAATTCAGAAGATCCAGATAATCATCTGTCTGCGACGAAGTATGTATGTTTGGAGTTATTTTCATGATTACTAATCTCCTTTATGTAAGTTATACCAAGTATTATACTAGGTTTAATCAGTAAATCAAGTGACATGTCATTTTTTTGATTCATTCAATGTTAAAGTACCCAATCTAACCCTATCCAACAGGATAAGGATAGATTGGGTACTTGTTTACTGATATTGAATGTATTAGCTATCCTTTATTGAGTGGGAACCTCTTTGAAAGGATGAAGGAATGTCTTTGGAATGTCTGTTTTAAAGGTCATGATCTCCCCTGTAGTGGGGTGTTCAAAAGCTAGAATTTGTGCGTGAAGACCAAGTCGCCCAAGGTTTCTTGTTTTCGCTCCATATTTCTTGTCACCCGCGATCGGGTGACCAATATCCTCCATATGAACCCGAATCTGATTCTTCCGTCCGGTTTCAAGATTAACTTCAAGCAGCGAGAAGTAGCTACTAGTTTGTACTGTTTTATAGTGTGTAATCGCGAGTTGACCGTCATTGACGTGGGAACTGGAATACATCTTTAATGTGCTACTTTCCTTAAGCCACGATTTAATTGTTCCTTCGGTTTTCTTTATTTTCCCTTCAACCAATGCGATATAGGTACGCTCCTTGACCATATCCTGCCATGAGTTCTGGAGTGTCTTTTTCACTTCCTCATTCTTTGCGAACATCATAACTCCCGATGTATCACGATCAAGACGATGCACGACAAATATGCGGTTTTGTGGGTTCTTTTCTCTCACATGTGCTGTTAACTGACGATAAGCGGTTAGCTCATCTTCTTGGGCAGCAGCGACGGATAATAGCCCAGCTTCCTTATATACCACAATAATATCGTCATCTTCGTGCATGATACGAAGCCCAATAAGGGGAACTTCTTCTACGATTTTATCTTTAGAGACAGTTACCGTGTTCCCTACTTGAAGTGGAAAATTATATGCAGTTACCGCTTGGCCATTGACCGATATTTGTCCGCGCGCTAGCATGGATTTCACAGAGTTCCGCCCAACATTGCCTAATGTGCTTAATAAAAATACCAGCAGCTCTGAGTTCTCTTTAACTGTATATTGTTTACTATTAGAAGCATTATCACGATGTGTTAAGTTCGATTTAGTTTTGTTTTTATTATAAGATTGATGCTTACCTTGCCCTGAACGTTGTTTATTCTTCATTTCATGAATTCTCCATCCTCATGTGATTTACTGTCCAATAATACCATGAGTCATGGTGCAATGCTATGAAAGTGAAAGCCCAGCATTCAACTTGGGTTGCTGAATCAACCAAAGCCCAGTAAACTTATATAATAGAAGATTTGTTATTTAACAGTCTCGAAGGACGAAGTAGTTAGTAAGGAGTTATTAATGATGATAATGGAACCTATGACATTGGATCGAGCGCAGAGTTATCTGCAGAAATATTATGGTTATTCCGATTTCCGGGAAGGTCAAAAAAATATTGTATCTAGTGTGCTGAATAGTAGAGATACACTTGGAATCATGCCGACAGGTGGAGGGAAGTCCATCTGTTATCAGATACCGGCGTTGATGCTTCCAGGACTTACACTTGTTGTTTCACCATTGATCTCTTTAATGAAGGATCAGGTAGATGCGCTTACGACAGCGGGAATCGCTGCCGCTTTCATTAATAGTACACTTAGTGGAAAAGAAGTGAATGAACGAATACGAGCTGCTGCACAGGGTGATCTAAAGTTACTCTATGTAGCTCCCGAACGCTTAGAGTTGGATTGGTTCCGTGAACAAATGGCTCAACTCCCCATTTCCTGTGTTGCTGTAGATGAAGCGCACTGTGTCTCGCAATGGGGGCATGATTTTCGGACAAGTTATCTTTCAGTGGCTCCATTCGTTAAAACTCTCTCAGAACGTCCTATTATAGCGGCATTCACTGCAACGGCTACACCAGAAGTGATGGACGATATTGTGAAGTTATTACGTCTTGAAGATCCACAGGTGTTTGTTACAGGATTAGGTCGAGATAATCTAGCTATGTCCGTGCTACGTGGTGAGAACAAGCGAGAGTTCGTTATGACGTATACAAGAGAACATGCTCATGAGACAGGTATTATCTATTGCGCGACAAGGAAAGACGTAGATCAACTATACGAGAGACTCCAAAGTTCGGGTATTGCTGCGGGGCGTTATCACGCAGGGATGAGTGATGCAGAACGAGCAACAAGCCAAGAAGGGTTTCTGTATGATGATATCCACGTGATCGTAGCGACCAATGCATTCGGGATGGGAATCGATAAATCGAATGTCCGTTATGTCATCCACTACAGTATGCCGAAGAATATGGAGGCATACGTACAGGAAGCCGGTCGTGCAGGGCGAGATGGTGAACCAAGTCAATGTATCCTACTGTTTAGTGGGCAGGATATCATGACTCAGAAGTTCCTAATTGAGCAGAACCAGCAAGATGATGAACGGAAACATAATGATTACCGAAAGTTACAACAGATGTTGGATTACAGTTATACGAATCGTTGCTTGCGGAATGCGATGTTAGATTATTTTGGGGAGGCTCATGAAGGTCATCCATGTGGTACTTGTAGTTCCTGTACGGATGAGAGGGAACTTGTGGATATGACCATTGATGCCCAAAAAATATTTTCTTGCATTCATCGGATGCGTGAGAGGTTCGGTGTGTCGATGGTGGCGTCCGTGCTCAAAGGATCTCGTAACAAGAAAGTATTACAGTATGGGTTTGAAAGTCTGTCCACGTATGGAGCTATGTCGAATCGGACAGAAAAGGAAATCTCAGAAGTGATCAATGTGATGGCTTCAGATGGGTATTTGGCGCTTTCTGAAGGGCAATATCCCGTATTGAAACTTCAACCTTTGGCTGCAGATGTTCTAAAAGGACAACGACAGGTGATGCAACGTGTCGCGCGTCCAACTCGAACTAGCGGGACAGGCACAGGTGGCTATAGCAGAACAAGGGATCGGGATCATTCTCCCTCTGCAGTTAACGAGACGGTATTTGAACAATTGCGGCTTGTTCGGCGCGAGCTTGCAGGTAAGGAACGTGTGCCGTCTTACATTATTTTCAATGATGCAACATTGCGTGAGATGAGCGTGGTATGCCCACAAACAGAAGCAGAAATACTGAAGATTAAAGGTGTCGGGGAAGTGAAATTCCGTAAATATGGTAAGCCATTCCTGGATTTCTTTCAGAACCAGACTCAAGATGGAATTATAGATGATTATGAATAGAAGAAAGTTGTGTGAATGATGAAAGTTGTACTGTCTACCTTAAATGCTAAATATATTCATACGTCGCTTGCGATTCGGTTATTAAAGGCATATAGCGAGAAGGAATTCGATATTGAACTTGCTGAATATACCATCAAAGACCCTGTGATGAATATCGTATCGGATCTATTTCAGAAGAAACCTGATGTCATTGGATTCTCCTGTTACATTTGGAATATTGAAGAGACGATTAAAGTCATCGATATTGTTAAACAAGTTATGCCAGAGGTAACGATTGTGATGGGCGGACCTGAAGTGTCCTATGATGTACAGCATTGGATGGAGCGCATTCAGAATGTGGATCATATCGTCATGGGTGACGGAGAAGAGACATTTCATCACCTCTTGCAAACCATCGAGGGGGATCGAAAGTTCCATTTCGTGTATGGCGCAACTTATCGCAAAGGCGACGAGATTATTATCAATCCCGGACGTCCGAAGACAGATCTAGATACGCTACCAACACCGTATCGATTTGCCGAGGATATTCCAGATTTGAGCAAACGTATCGTATATTTTGAGACAAGTAGAGGTTGTCCATTTAACTGTCAATTTTGTCTATCCAGTATTGAAGTAGGTGTACGTTATTTCGATATTGAACGGGTGAAGTCAGATATTCTTTACTTAATCGAGCATGGTGCGAAGATTATCAAATTCTTAGATCGAACATTTAATATTAATCGTAACTATGCAATGGAAATGTTTGAATTTATTATTGAGAATCATCGTGGTTGCGTGTTTCAATTCGAGATTACCGCTGATATTATGCGACCTGAGGTATTAATGTATTTAGCTGAGAATGCACCTCCAGGTATATTCCGTTTCGAGATTGGCGTACAATCTACGAATGATATTACGAATGAACTTGTTAAGCGTCGTCAGAATTTCACGAAGCTATCTCGTACCGTTAATACAATCAAAGCCAGCGGTAACATTGATCAGCATCTTGACCTTATTGCTGGATTGCCTGATGAGGATTATGATACATTCCGTACGACGTTTAATGATGTATTCGCGATGGAACCCGAAGAACTGCAACTTGGATTTCTCAAAATGTTGCGAGGAACTGGACTACGCAATGACGCTGACAAATATGAGTATAAGTATATGGAATACGCACCTTATGAAATATTAAGCAGTAATAAACTCTCATTTGCTGACATTATTCATTTGAAGCGACTTGAGGATGTACTTGAGAAGTTCTGGAATTCTCATCGTATGGATCATACTTTGAAGTATCTTATGAAAAATGAATTTGACTCTCCATTTGATTTCTTCCAAGACTTCGGCGATTATTGGGAAGGACAAGGCTGGCAGAAGATAGGTCATCAACTAGAGGATCTGTTCCTACGTCTTCATAAGTTCCTTGAGTTCCGAGGTGTACGACGGATGGACGTTATATTAGGTTTGATGAAACTTGATTATTTCTTGAATCATAAATATAAACCACGCACCATCTGGTGGGATGAACGATTAACGAAAGATAAGTGGTCGATATATTTGAAATCGCTCGTAGAGCACCCAGAGCTTGTATCTCCTGAGTTTGAAGCACTTCAGTTAGACGAACGCGCATTGCAGAAACATGCTGTAATGGATGTGCTCCCATTCGATCTGGATCAGTTATTGGATTCGAATGAAGAAGGTACGGTATCAGATCAAAGCGATCAACAGACGCTATTGATTGTTCTGTATCAACAAGATGAGAGTCAGCGTCCTTATTGGTATACGTTAAAGTTAGAACCATCAACATCAGTTTAGGTACGCACAACTGAAATAACAATGGATAACGAACAAGGCTACCTAGTCCACGATGGACTAGGTAGCCTTGTTGCATGTTGTCATTTATGTGTGTCGCTCCAACCAATTCAGCAGATCAGCTGTAACTTCATCACGGTTAATTTCATTCAACATTTCATGTCTTCCACCAGAATACAGTTGACACTCTACGTCGGATATCCCCAAATCGAGGTACTTTTGATATAGACGCGTGACGCCTTTTCCATAAGAACCAACAGGGTCCTGAGATCCTGAGAATAAATAGATAGGTTTATCCTTCGGAATTTTATGATAATTACTTGGTTTCTGGATGTCATGTAACAATGCGAAGAAATCACGAAAGAATCCAGCTGTGCAGATCTCACCACAATACGGGTCCTCGACATATCGCTTCACTTCATCTTCATCTCTAGATAACCAGTCAAATGGAGTATTTACAGGTGATATACCATGATTATATCTACCAAATATCAGTGCATTCAACATCAGACTATGATGAGGTGCTCCTTGGAGGCTTAATTGAATTTGAGCTATGGTCTTGGCTATTCGAAGGTTCGAACGGAAGCCATTTGTGCCAGATAAAATATAACCTGAATACTCATCACCGTGTTGCTCTAGTATTTGCTGAGTGAGGAATGAACCCATACTATGGCCGAGTAGATAATGCTTTAATTCAGAATACTTTTCTTTAAGTAAGGTGTGAAGTTCTAAGATGTCATTTGCCATTCCGTTAAAAGCATCTTCGCCAGGGTCTCCGAGGTCTTTCATGCTCTTGGCTGTCTTTCCATGTCCTCGTTGGTCATGGGCATACACGACATAGCCTGATTCACACAAAGCTGAAGCTACCCGCGTATAGCGGTCTGCAGTTTCAGCCATCCCATGAACAATCTGAATGACGCCTCTTAAAGGAATCGAATCCTCGGGAAGCCATTCATATATATAAAGAGACATCCCTTGCTGGTTTAATAACGTAAATGAACGCTTTTTCAACAAACGTCACCCCTTACAGTGTCTATCAAAACGTAACCCAAGCTATAAAACTATGGAAGATAAGAGCGTAAAACAGTAGCACTTCCTTCAAGTTCATAATCAAGTAGATTAGCAGGTAATAGGAAGCATTGTCCCGCTTTATAGTCTATCGCTCCGCCGTCCCATTTCAGGATCCCTTGGCCTTCGCAAATGACAAGAATAGTAAAGCTTGCAGGTGTCGTGCTTAGTGACCAGTTACCCGAAACTATACCTTTCTCAACGATAAAGTAGGGAGACTTAGCTAGTTCCAACCATTCTCCTGGCGTTGCATGATTGGTCTTCATGGTAGAGGCACCAGAACCCTCATAAGCAATAACATTCAATGAATCTTCAATATGTAAATCACGTGGTTTGCCATCCAATCCTGGACGGTTATAGTCATACAGACGGTAGGTCGTGTCCGAATTCTGTTGGATCTCAGCTACAACGACACCTGCGCATAAAGCATGAACTGTACCCGATGGAATATAGAACGTATCTCCTGCTTCAACAGGTACTTCTCGTAAACAATCTGTAATGTTTCCGCTAGTTAGAGCTTGTTGTAGACTTTCACGTGTCACGCCATCATTCAAACCATATATAATTTTGGAACCAGGTTTAGCATCAAGCACGTACCACATTTCAGTTTTACCCAATTCACCCTCTGGTAACCCGTTATAATCATCTTTAGGGTGAACTTGTACAGATAAGTCATCATTACAATCAAGAAGTTTAATAAGTAGTGGGAAACGTCCATTAACCTCAGAGAATCCCTTACTTCCAAACCAATCCTTACCTAATTGCTCGCGAATTTGATCCAGTCCAAGGCCAGCAAGTTCACCGTTCATCACAGTGGTAGTGCCATTCGGATGATCAGCAATCATCCAACCTTCTCCAATATGCCCTTCGGGAATATCTAATCCGAATTCTTCTAGAGCTCGCCCACCCCACACACGTTCTTTAAATTCAGGTTGAAATTGCAATGGATAAGGTTTTATCATAATCAGCCATCCTCTCGAGTTAAACTATATGATTTGAACTAACTTGTTTCCATATTAATACTTCTATTAAAAAAGTACCAGTTGGAGTTATCTTTCGTTAGTATCATATACTTGTGTACTATTTCTTTTCTAAAGCAATAGTAAAAGGCGCATCGGAGCGCTGTAGTTGCTGATAGATAATGGACTGTGCCAAGGATTGTGGGATTTGTGAAGCCCATTCCTTAACAGCTACCGATTCTGTATCCCCACCTGGATGACCAGGGTATAACACGATGGTTATAATGCCACCAGGGCGGAGAAGTTCAAGGCCACGCTGAAGTGCATCTATAGTACTATCGGTCATCGTAATAATCTCTTTATTAGAAGCGCTTGACGGTAAGTATCCAAGATTGAACATGATGGCGGCTACTTTACCATGATGATTCGACGAAATAGCATCCTTCATCAAAGCATGACTCTGAAGCAGGAGCGTAACGGGTGAGATAGCTGGCAGCACATGTTGATCTATTCTTGTTTGAGTAAGATGAATAGCTTCTTCTTGAATGTCGAACCCGTATACATGTCCCTTAGGACCTGTTACCTTGGCTAAGAATAGCGTGTCTGTACCTGTTCCTATTGTCGCATCAATGGCAACATCTCCAAGCTGCACCCGTTCGGAGACTAACTTGTGAGCAAAGCTGAGAACCGAGAGAAAACCCATGTTATTTCCCCCTCCAATATTTGCCTTGCCAAGTATCGCGTGCCTTAAGCTCAGCATCGAAGGCATTCAATACTTCCCACTTCTTAAGGCTCCACGTAGGACCAATTAATAGATCTCTTGGAGCATCCCCTGTAAGTCGATGAACGATCATCTCAGGAGGTAGCATTTCTAAGGTGTCAACGATGAGATTGACATATTCATCTTTCTCTAAGAAACGGAGTAGACCTGCCTCGTATTGTTTCACCATGGGTGTCTTACGCATCAGATGCAATAAGTGGATCTTAATACCTTGGACATCCATATTCGCAACGGCCCTACCCGTTTCTAGCATCATTTCGTGAGTCTCTTGTGGGAGGCCGTAGATAATGTGTGTACATACTCGTATATTGTGTTTTCGTAGCTTAGCCACAGCTTCTTCATAACATGCTGTATCATGTGCTCTATTGATGAGTTCAGAGGTAGAGTCATGGATCGTCTGTAAGCCCATTTCTACCCACAGATAAGTACGCTCATTTAATTCAGCTAGATATTCAATGACGTCATCCGGCAGACAGTCTGGCCGAGTTGCAATCGATAATCCTACAACGCCAGGCTGTTCTAAAATAACTTCAAAGTATTCTCTTAACTCCTCAACAGGCGCATACGTATTCGTATAAGCTTGAAAGTAACCAATATATTTGGCGTTAGGCCATTTCAGATGTTGCTTATCCCGAATCGTATTGAATTGTGTAACAAGATCAAGACGTCTACTTCCTGCAAAATCCCCTGAACCTCTGGCGCTACAGAAAGTACAACCTCCTTTTGCGATCGAACCATCGCGGTTGGGACAAGTGAACCCAGCATCGAGCATAACTTTGAATACTTTATCATTAAAGTGATGATGCATTTCGTAATTCCATGTATGAAATCTTTTATCTCCCCAAAGCATGGGGGTAGTCAAATTTGATTGATTCATGAAGTGCTCCTTTTATATAATCCTTGGATAAGACATACAGCAACTATTATAACAAAAAGACGGGTAAAAGTAATGTGAGGGCATTGAAAACAGGCTGAAATAAGACAATAATATCATTGAAATATCTTACATAATATGTTAATATTATCTTGTGCGTCAGACTCGATTTGAGAGGATATTTCATATTAGAATTCATATTTTAAGGCGTCATGGAACATACTAATACCGTGAGGTGATTTGCATGAATTCAACGGCTCATCTTAATGAAGAGAACATGATTGCAGTAGACTTGACTCCTGATGAAGCGCTTGCATTAACAGGGGTAGAATTTAACGGCAATCATGAAGTAAAGGCAGCAGCTAGAAGAAAAATTCGTAACGCTTTTGAGAAAAGGTTCGACATTCAAAAAGATCATTCGACAGACTCCTAAATCGTAAATTTGTTGGACTCTAATTCTAAATATATAAGTTAAGGAATTCTGTGCTATACCTCTATAATATGGGGAACAGAATTCTTTTTTCTTTGCATAATCATAAGAAGATACACGAAAGGCTCTTTACATTTGTTAAGAACTTCGGCACAATATTGCAATAGTGATGATTTTCGGGAATGATCTCTTGATATGAGTCCATATAGAAATGAAAGCGGAGGGTTTTAGCATGCGTTTACGTGGTAGAAAAGGCATAAGAGAAAGTCTAGAGGAGCAGAAGGAGCTAGTTATTCTGAATCCTAAGGATTATAAAGGGAAATGGTCATCCTTATTTGGTAATGATCATCCTATCCATGTTGAGTTTGGAATGGGCAAAGGACAATTTATTAGCCAAATGAGTTTTAACAACCCAGACATTAACTTCATTGGGATTGATATGTACGATGAGTTAATTCGACGCGCAAGTGAGAAAGCACTGAATGTGTGGTCTGAACAGCAAGTTGATCTTCCACCAAATCTACGATTGGCATTTGCAAACGTGGAATATGCGGATGAAGTATTTGAAGTAGATGAATTAGAACGTGTATACCTAAATTTCAGTGATCCATGGCCAAAAGCGAAACATGCAAGACGTCGCCTGACACATCCACGGTTCCTTGAGAAGTATGTATCTCTTCTAAATTCTAATGGGGAGATTCATCTTAAGACAGATTCGCAGACATTGTTTGAGTTCTCACTGAACTCTTTTGCTGATTATGGCTTGCAGATGAATAATATATCTCTTGATCTCCATCGTGAAGGCATTCAGGAATGGAATGTTATGACGGAGTATGAATCCAAGTTCGTAGATCGAGGTATGCATATCAATCGTTGTGAAGTCATGGTTGGAGAACAATCATTACAGCGGTATAATGCAGAACGTCTAAAGAAATACCGTCTTCAAGAGAATAAACCATCCACCGTGGTAGAGGGTATCTAATCAAATATTAAATAAGGTGTCCTCCTAGGAGGACACCTTATTTAGTTCAAACATCTCTATAATGCTTTGGGCACTTTGCATCGGGTGGTACTGGGCAATGTCCATCAGATGTTTCTCTCTTTGTTGGATGATATCATCGTAGTTATGTATCAACTTATTCATCCACTTCTCGAGGACGACGGTAGAAGTAATAGGCTCACCCAATCCCTGTGAAGTGAAGTATTGGCAATTCTCTTCCTCTTGACCCGGTAAAGGGTGATGGAAGAGCATCGGAATACCCTTAGATAATCCTTCAGAGCAAGTCATGCCCCCGGGTTTCGTAACCAGTACATCGGATATTTCCATGAGTTGATCAATCTCTTTTATAAAGCCAAGTACATGAATGTTGGGATGGTTATATTTAGAACTATACTCCATTTTGAGACGGACTTTATCATTGCTACCTAGACAAAATATAATTTGAATATGATCGCTCCACTGCACAAGATAGTCATTTACGATCTCATCGTTTATGATCCCCCATCCTCCCGCCATGACTAATACAGTAGGCATATCTTTTATATGAAATCTTTCTCTAATAGTAGCTTTGCTAGGATGCTCCCAGAAGTTAGGGTGTATAGGGATTCCAGTAACTTGAATTTTAGACAATGGCACACCACGTTCGATTAACTTGTATTTCACTTCAGGTGTGGAGACAAGGAAACGATCGACTTCTGAGCTGATCCATGTGCCGTGAGCATCATAATCTGTGATGACCGTACATAAGGGGACGTCTACCCCAAGTCGCTTAAGTCGAGAAATGACGGCATTTGGAATAGGGTGTGTACATACAATAACGTCTGGGCGGAGCTGATTTACGACATTTTTCGTATGTGTATAAAAAATACGGTGTAGGGCTAAAGTCGTAAGACGATTGAGTGACTTTTTATATTGATGTCTATACATCATGCCCACTAAGCGGGGTTGTGAAACAATCGTTTTTTTGTATGCTGTTATAATTAAAGGAGCAACTCTAGGATTTAAAAAGCTGCCCAGTTCGAGAACTTTCGTCTGAATATTTGGTGACAGTTTGCGCAAACTGCTGGAGAGTGCATACGCAGCTTGAGTATGCCCTGCACCAAAGCCTTCTGACAATAATAAAACTCTTTTTTTAATCAATTTACTATCACCTATTCCTGCAGGGTTTTCCATATAAATAACCATATCTACTTTAAGCCCATATTGCAACAGTCACCGAGGCAACGGATGTACCAATAACAGCGCCTGCTAATACATCTGAAGGGTAATGAAGTCCAAGATATATTCTAGAGAAACCAACAATAAGACTAATGCTGAGAAATAGCGTGAATAGAGCTGGAACTGCAAATATAAAAGGGATCGCTACAGCGAATGATGCTGTTGTATGACCTGATGGAAATGAATGATCACTAAGTGGATTACGGAATGTGTTTGTCTCTGGAAAAGCAAGATAAGGTCTAATTCGCGGATATCGTTTCTTCGCGATAGCGACGGGAATATGACTAACCGCGAGTGCGATAGCGGCTTGTGCACCAGCGATACTCCAGGGAAGTGAAGCAAATGCCCAAGTTAATATGCTGATACTAATAGTGAATGTTGCTCCTCCTAGGAATGTTAGATAATATAGCCAAAAATTCAAGAAACGATTATGAAGTTGACCGTTGATCCAATGAAATAACCGATGATCCAATATTTGAAACTTAGAGATAAGTTGTTTCATCATAATCCTCTCCTATGACCTTAACGTCTTAAGGTATTCGCTGTTAGCTTTTAGTATCATTTTTTTGTGTCTATCATATTCATGTTATCATATTTTTAATTTCTTTTATTTTCAAGGGAAAGCTGTAATAGGACCTTAGTCTTTTGACTTGATCCTATTTACAACGTACAATGATTCAGATACAAACGAACTGTTTATAAATTATCAATAAAGTATGTCAACTTTTCCATTACTTACTACGTCTGTTTATATAGGAACAACTGTTTCACACGAATGCTAAAATTATGAAAAAGGGGGATAGAGAAATAAATTTTTAGCAAATGGATGAAAATAAGAACTAATCCCTCAAGAGGATGAGATAGAAACCACATAGCATCGCTAAATAACGGTTCTTATCTTGTTTTTGAATCAGGAACCTCTTTAGTCATTTTGACAAAGGATTCAAAAACATACATTATTGTTAAGGTACTACAAACGAATTGTTTAAAAAGGGTCATTAAGGTCAAAAACAGAGACAGAGAAAATTAGAGAAACAAAGCAAGAAAGAACGAAACAAATTTTAAGTAATGTAGGGTTAAAAAGGGGGTTTGAGAGAAACATGATAGACGTTATTTTCGTCGCGATGCAGATCGTATTGGCTGTGGTCGCTGTGTACCAATTCGTGTTCTCTTTATTTGGTTTGTATAGGAAAAAGAAAAAAGAGCATTTTCCAACAACCAAATCATTCGCTGTCTTAGTTGCAGCACATAATGAAGAGCAGGTCGTTGGGGCTCTGATGGAGAATTTGAAACAACTTGATTATCCGGAAGAACTGTATGATGTCTTTGTGATTTGCGATAACTGTACGGATCGCACTGCAGATATCGTTCGTGAGCATGGCATGCATGCTTGTGTACGCACAAACCCGAATCTTCGGGGCAAAGGCTACGCTATTGAATGGATGTTGAAGGAACTTTGGAATATGCCTCGTCAATATGATGCTGTTGTTATGTTTGATGCGGATAATTTGGCAGCACCTAACTTCCTTAGTGAAATGAACGATGACTTATCTGGTGGAGCACGTGTTATTCAAGGTTATATTGATACGAAGAATCCAGAAGATTCATGGATTACTGCGGCATACGGAATTTCGTATTGGTACATTAATCGTCTGTGGCAGTTATCTCGGCACAACATGAATATGGCTAACTTTTTAGGTGGCACAGGAATGTGTTTTGAAACAAAGCTGTTGAAAGAAATGGGTTGGGGAGCTACAAGTTTGGTTGAGGATCTTGAGTTTACAATGCGCAGCGTCAAAAACGGCGTATATCCTAAATTTAATTACGATGCCAAAGTCTTTGATGAGAAACCACTTACTTTCAAAGCTTCATCAAGACAGCGTCTTCGTTGGATGCAAGGTCACTTTACAGTGGCACGTAGATACTTTTTCCCACTACTATGGCAAAGTATTAAGGAAAGAAGCCTTGTTAAATTTGACTTAGCTTTGTATGGAGCGAACGTATACATCGTACTCCTTACGTTCCTGATGACAGCTACAATGTGGGTAGATATTGCTTTCTTCGGTGGACCGAACATTGTTAATATTTATGGGTATTTACCATTCTGGTTAAGTTTTGTTGCCGTAGCAGCTAATATCCTTACTTTTATTATAGCTATGGTATTAGAGAAGATAACCTATAAAAAAGTATATCAATATATTATTTTGTTTCCGATCTATCTATTGTCTTGGTACCCAATAACGTTCTACGCGTTCTTTACACAGAACAATAAACAGTGGAGCCATACAGAACATACACGAGTGGTTCGAATGGAAGAGGTCGTACAGAGCAAACAAGTATAAGAAATTGATTGACATTGCTAGCAGTCACATGATATACTCTTCTAGTATGTTAAAAGAATATTTGGATTTAAGCAGAAGCACCGGCTTCTCACCTGACCAATGCAAGATTATTGGCTGGTATTGATCCAATTGATTTGTGAATGAAGACTTCATGATTAATTGATCAATAGGGATGCTGGTAGATTGAGCCAGCATCCCTTTATTTGTTGGAAAGATTGAGAAATGAATCAATTTGGAGGTGGACGGTTATCAGTAAGGAACATATGATCAATGACGAAATTCGGGCCAAAGAGGTCCGGTTGGTGGGTGCAGAAGGAGAGCAAATCGGGATTACTCCGATTCGTGAGGCGCTGCAGATGGCAACGGATCTTAATCTCGATTTGGTAAATGTAGCGCCTCAGGCGAAACCGCCGGTGTGCCGCATCATGGATTACGGCAAGTTCCGCTATGAACAGCAGAAGAAAGACAAAGAAGCTCGTAAGAACCAGAAGATCGTGGATACCAAAGAAGTATGGTTCAGAGCTAACATTGACGAACATGATTACCAGACTAAACTTCGTAATGTTGTTAAATTCCTAAAAGAAGGCGACAAAGTTAAATGCTCTGTGCGTTTCCGTGGACGTGAAATTGCACATGCAAGCATTGGACAGAAGATTCTGGAACGTGTGAAAGAAGAAGTAGCTGAGCACTCCAGTGTTGAGCGTTTTCCGAAGCTTGAAGGTCGCAGTATGATTATGATATTGGCTCCTAAAGCTCAATAATCCCGAGGAGGAACTATAATGCCTAAAATGAAAACACATAGCAGTCTTAAAGGCCGCTTTAAAATTACCGGAACAGGTAAAGTAATGCGCTATAAAGCGTTCAAAAACCATCTTTTGTCTCATAAATCCAAACGTCAAAAACGTGTGCTTGGCACAAACCCTACAATGGCACCAGGGGACGTTAAGCGTTTGAAGCAAGGTCTATCTAACTTGAAGTAATTAACAACATTTATTGGGAGGTTTACTAATATGGCAAGAGTAAAAGGCGGATTTGTCGTTCGTCGTAGACATAAGAAAGTATTGAAACTCGCTAAAGGTTATTTTGGATCTAAACACCGCATTTTTAAAACTGCAAACGAACAAGTGATGAAATCACTAGTTTATGCATACCGTGACCGTCGTCAGACTAAACGTAACTTCCGTAGATTATGGATTGTTCGTATTAATGCTGCTGCACGTATGAACGGATTGTCTTACAACAAATTGATGCACGGCTTGAAATTAGCTGGCGTTGATATTAACCGTAAGATGCTTGCTGATTTGGCTGTACATGATATCACTGCATTTAATTCTATTGCATCTGTTGCAAAAGAAAAAATTAATGCTTAAAAAAGTATTGTACTAATAAAAAAACCGCTAGCATATGGCGGTTTTTTTTTTGGGATACAAGAGCTAGCGAAGTCATATAATTGAAGAAATTAATTAAAGTGATAAACATGCGTCATATTCCTTTACATAACTGTAACATTACTTTTTTGAGTTAATTCGTTAAAGCGCTTTCATCTGCAGATTTATTAATTTAGTTGACATGGATGCGTATTTTACTGGATTTTATGACGGTTAGATTGTATAATTTGATCATTGAAGGTCCTTTCGCTGTTTCTTCAATTTTTGGCAAGATTTTCATTGGCTTGTTAAGTGTAGAACGGCAAATATGAGGATACATTCTTATAGGGGGAAAGTAGACAATGAAGAAAATACTTAACGCATCACTCGTGTTGGCATTATCATTATCTGTAGTATTAGCAGGTTGTGGCAAGAATGAAGAGAAGGCAGCAAATGAAGGCGCAACCACTGGAACTAAATCAGATATGAAGATTGGTATGGTAACCGATGTGGGTGGTGTTAATGATAAGTCGTTTAACCAATCTGCTTGGGAAGCACTATCTACTGTTAAGAAAGATACAGGAGCAGAAGTAACGTACCTACAGAGTAAGGACAAAACAGAATATACACCAAATCTTAACAAGTATGTTAAAGGTGGATACGCTCTTACTTGGGGAATCGGATTTGATCTTGGTGATGATGTCAAAAAGGTAGCTGATCAGAATCCTGATGCTAAGCTCGCTATTATTGATGCTGTTGTAGATTCACCAAATGTACAATCTGTTACATTCTCTGAGCATGAAGGGTCGTTCTTAGTTGGGGTTGTTGCGGCCAAGATGTCAAAAACGGGTAAAATTGGCTTTGTAGGTGGAGCTGAAATTCCAGTTATTAAACGTTTCGAAGCTGGATTTAATGCTGGTGTAGCTGCTGTAAATCCTGATATTAAAGTTCAAAATGTTTATGCTGGTGCATTTGATAAGCCAGACCAAGGTAAAGTAATTGCATCAACAATGTATAACGACGGAATAGACATTGTTTTCCATGCTTCAGGAGCAACAGGAACAGGCGTATTTAACGAAGGAACTGCACGTGTTAAAAACGGTGAGAAGGTATGGGTAATCGGTGTTGATAAAGACCAATCGTTGGAATTTGGAGATGAAGTTACTCTAACATCCATGGTTAAGGGTGTTGATGCTGCTGTTCAAAAAGTAACTAAAGAAGTTATTGATGGAACTTTCAAGGGTGGACAAGTTGAACTTGGTCTTAAAGATGATGGCGTAGGTATCGCTAAAACATCTGAGAAGAATGTACCAGCTGATGTTCTAGCTCTAGTAGAAGATTACAAAGCTAAAATTATTAGCGGAGAAATCAAAGTTCCACAAGAATAGTCTCTATTTCTCTTGAGGCTAGGAATAGATAAATTAAGATTGCAAATGACAAGGCTAGTTATTATGACTGGCCTTGTTCTTACGTGTGAACCTTTCATTTAGACAAGGTTTTAAATATGGAATAAGGGTGATAACATGGATGCTACAAACCCAGTCGTAGAGCTTAAGGGAATTACTAAGCGATTTTCCGGCATTGTTGCCAACGATTCGATCAGTCTGAAGTTGCATAAGGGAGAAATACTTGCGCTTCTAGGTGAGAATGGTGCGGGGAAATCCACATTAATGAACATCTTATTTGGATTGTACCAACCGGATGAGGGAAGTATTGAAATAAAAGGTAAACCTGTCCATATTGATAATCCGAATATGGCAATTGATCTGGGAATTGGTATGGTACATCAGCATTTTAAACTCGTACAACCCTTTACTGTAACAGAGAATATTATTCTAGGCATGGAACCTAAGAAATTAGGATTTCATGTTGATTACAAGACGGCAACAGCAAAAATTAAAGAACTATCTGATCAATATGGTCTGAAGGTAAACCCTAACTCTAAAATTTCTGACATATCGGTAGGGATGCAACAGAGAGTTGAAATTCTGAAAACACTTTATCGTGGTGCAGATATTCTTATATTTGATGAGCCGACAGCAGTTCTAACTCCACAGGAAATTACGGAACTAATGTCTATTATGAGACGCTTGGTAGCAGAGGGTAAATCCATTATTCTAATCACACATAAGCTTAAAGAAATTATGCATATTTCCGATGCGGTAACGATTATACGTCGTGGTAAAGTTGTGGATACATTGAAGACATCAGAAACAGATCCGAATACGCTCGCAGAAAAAATGGTTGGGCGGAATGTTTCTTTTAAAATTGATAAAAAACCTGCTACTCCAGGAGAGGCAATTCTACAGGTTCGTGATTTGAAGTTGAAGAACAAAGAAGGTGTACCTGTTCTTAATGGCTTGTCTTTGGAAGTGAAAGCGGGTGAAATTCTAGGTGTAGCTGGTGTTGATGGAAATGGACAAAGTGAGCTAATTGAAGCTATAACGGGATTACGTAAAGTGGATAGTGGCTCAGTGACCATGAAAGATGTACAGCTGACAAATCGTAATCCGCGATATGTGACAGAACAAGGCGTTTCTCATATTCCGGAAGACCGCCATAAACATGGTTTAGTACTAGATTTCACGATGAGTGAGAATATGATTCTAGAAACGTATTACAAAGCACCGTTTAATAAAGGTGGTTTCCTGAATCAACTGGAAATTGACAAGCAAGCAACGAAGTTAATTAAGCAATTCGATGTACGAACGCCTAGTATAGATACTAAAGCTAGATCGCTATCTGGTGGTAATCAACAAAAGGCGATTATAGCCCGGGAAATAGATAAGAATCCTGAACTTCTGATTGCAGCACAACCAACTCGTGGGTTAGATGTAGGTGCAATTGAGTTTGTTCAAGAACAATTGGTCTCTCAAAGAGATCAAGGCAAAGCTGTATTGCTTATTTCTTTCGAATTGGATGAAATTATGAATGTGGCAGACAGAATTGTCGTGATCTATGAAGGTCGAATTGTTGGTGAGGTTCTGCCTGAAGAGACGAATGATCAGGAGTTAGGTTTAATGATGTCTGGTAGCACTTCAGGAGGTAAGCAACATGAATAAATTGATGAAAATATTGTCGGTTGATAGTCTAATTATTCCTGTAGTCGCTGTTGTTTTTGGACTTATCGTGGGTGCAGTGATTATGCTTGCAGGAGGGTATGACCCAATCCTTGCCTATAGCTCACTATTTTCATCTGTGTTTGGTGATGTATACGGTTTTGGTGAAGCGATTCGAGAAATAACGCCCCTGATCATGACAGGTCTTGCTGTTGCTTTTGCATTCCGTGCGGGTCTATTCAATATTGGTGCTGAAGGTCAGTATATTATTGGGATGACAGCTGCATCGATTGTAGGGATTAAAGTAACAGGTCTTCCAGCAATTATCCATGCTCCACTTGCCATTATTGCAGGAGGTCTGTGTGGTGGTCTATGGGCTGGAATTGTTGGTTATCTAAAGGCAAAACGTGGTGTGAATGAAGTTATCGTATCTATCATGTTGAACTGGACAGCCTTGTATTTCAGTAACTACATTGTGAGAAATTTCTTGCTTCTTAAAGGTCAACAGAAATCAGAGGACATCCAATCTACGGCGTTTATTTCCCTGGATTCGCTTTCGCAATATATGGGTAATGCGCGTATGCACTGGGGTACCTTGATAGCTATTGTAGCGGCTGTATTCTTTTATGTGTATATGTGGAAGAGCAAACAAGGTTATGAGCTTAGAGCTGTAGGTCATAATCCAAATGCTGCAGAATATGCAGGGATGAGTGTAAGCCGTAATATCGTTAAGGCTATGTTTGTCAGTGGTATCTTTGCAGGCCTCGGTGGTGCTTTCCAGGTTCTTGGTGTCTTTCATTACCAAGCGATATTTACGGGATCACCAGGAGTTGGTTTTGACGGAATTGCCGTAGCCTTGATTGGAATGAATCATCCATTCGGTACGGTTCTAGGAGCTGCTTTGTTTGGAACATTGACATACGGATCATCAGGTATGAGCTTTGGTGCCGGAGTTCCTCCAGAAATTATTCGAATTGTAATAGGTTCAATTATCTTCTTTATTGCTGCACAAGGAATTGTACGCTGGGTGCTTAAGCCTCTATATCTCAAACGTAAGAAAGAGAAGGTGTTGTAAATGGACTGGATTACAACGATAGGCCAACTCATCAACACAACGCTAGTATTTTCTACAGCGCTTATCTTTGCTTCTTTGGGAGGTATCTTCTCGGAACGATCTGGCGTAATAAATATTGGTATTGAAGGGTTCATGGTCTTTGGTGCTTTTGCTGCTGCTATAGCAACGTATTATGCTGAAGATGCAGGAATGGGTGCTGCTTCACCGTATATTGGTTTGTTGGCAGCGGTTGTGTTAGGTATTATCACTTCATTGATTCATGCTGTAGCATCAATAACTTTTAAAGCAGATCAAACGATTAGTGGTATAGTTATTAACTTTTTAGCTGCAGGAAGTACGTTGTATTTAGTTAGACTTTTGTTTGATGGACAAGGTGAAACGCCACTTCTTCAAGAGGTATTTCAGAAGACTAACTTTTTCGGATTATCTGACATTCCGTTCATCGGAAATGTATTGTTTCATCATTATCCAACGACATATTTAGCAATTATATTAGTTTTTGTAGCGTATTATGTTCTGTTCAAAACACCATTTGGTATGCGTCTACGTGCAGTAGGTGAACATCCTAGTGCTGCAGATACTGTAGGTGTTAAAGTTAAACGGATGCGGTATACAGGAGTTATGATGAGTGGTGCTTTAGCAGCTTTAGGTGGTGCAACCATTACATTGACGACTACTAGTATGTTCGCTCATAATACGATTTCTGGTCAAGGATTTATCGCCATTGCTGCGATGATTTTTGGAAAATGGAATCCAATTGGGGCTTTTGGAGCAGCGATATTATTTGGTCTATCTCAAGCTTTCGGAAGTTATGTTCAGTTGTTTGAGTGGTCACAAAACGTACCTCAAGAATTCATTTACATGCTTCCTTATGTATTAACGGTTATCGTGCTTGTAGCTGCAGTTGGACGATCCTCTGCACCTTCAGCCTTAGGTGAACCTTATGATCCTGGTAAACGCTAAATCTTACATGGATAAAAGACTTAAACCAGACCCTAACAGGGTCTGGTTTTTTTGTATTTAGGCATCTTATAGGGCTAACGAACAAGCATTAGGTCAGTCCCCAGAATACACTATATTTGAAACGATAAGGAGGGGAAAATGATGAAGCATTCGGTTACGAAGGCTCAAGTGCGTAGGTGGATAGGAAAAAGTATTGTTGCCACGAAAAAAGATGGAACTTTTGTTACCGGAAAGCTATTAAAAATATCTGGAAACAAGCTCATCATACAAAGAAACTCAGCCAAAAGGGTACACACTAAGGCAATTATTCCACTCGTATTATTTGATTTGTTGGCAATTGGCACAGCTCCGTATGTTACTGGGGCATATGGTTATGGAGGTAACCCATACGGAGCGCCATATCAGGCGCCTAATACCGTGCCCAATGGTTATGGTAACTATGGCAACGGATATCAGGGCGGTTATCCGCAGCAATACAACAACTTTTTCTAATCAGAATACATGAAATTGTTTTTCCAGTTCATAGATTTTTTGAGATGGATGCGAACGTATTGGAATATAGCCTAATTTTTTATAAAAGGATAGCCCATTTTTATTGATGGTATCTACCATAACTTTGGATCGTGTGCATCCGCGAGACTGCGCAAAGCGTTCTGCCTGAACCATTAATAGGTTACCCCAGCGCTTGCGCTGTGCAGCGGGTGCCACGGCTAACATATCAATATATAATAAGTGACCGTGTAACATGAAATGAACAAAGCCTACAGCATCCGCCTCATAATAAGGTGAAGCTACAAGTGTGACTCCATTAGTTAAGCGCTTGGGTAATTCATTCTTTATTTCAAGAATTTGTTTATCATTCATACTAGATAATGGGACAAGTTCTGTTTCAATTAATTTCATAATGATGGAGTCATCTTGTTTAGGTCTTCTATAACGGATCATTCATGTAATCCTCCCCTCACATGGGCTCATTGCTGAGTAAGTTTATCTCATCATATGTGCTATAGGGGAGACTTTGTGCTAGAAAACTGAAAGAAAAAGACACTTGAAAAAAGAATTAATAATAACAATAAAAATATGGGTATTGACTATTATGGTGGATGAATCATATAATACATGTAACATTTTAACGAGTATATGTAATCGGCAATGAAGAGGACGAAGTTTTAAGGGCTCTATTGTTCAGAGAGTGAGAGGAATTGCTGCAACCTCCACCAAAATCCCTTTTATACGAGCTCACCTCGGAGCTGTTTTCCTGAAAAACGTTATTGTTTATTAGGGAAAATCGATTGGTCCACGTTATAGACCACAGGTATAAGAGATTATACTTGATAAGGCTTTTTGTTGTGAAACTTAAAGCAAACTTGGGTGGTACCACGGAAGTTATAACCTTTCGTCCCTCACACAGAGAGATAAGTCTGTTGTGAAGGATGAAGGGTTTTTTTGTTCCAAAAAAAGTAGTGATGGGTGCAATTTTGAGAGGGGGATGACTAATGACTAAGCAAATTCCTGAACTGACGTCAACTGAGCAATTACGAGAAAAATGGATGAAACCGGAAGTCATTACTGGCTCGGAGGTATTGCTACGTAGCCTTCTTCTAGAAGGCGTTGAATGTGTTTTTGGTTATCCTGGTGGAGCAGTTTTGTATATCTATGATGCAATGTATGGATTTGACGACTTCAAGCATTTATTGACTCGCCATGAACAAGGAGCCATTCATGCAGCTGATGGATATGCACGAGCAAGTGGTAAGGTGGGTGTCTGTATTGCAACATCTGGCCCTGGGGCAACAAATTTAGTCACAGGAATTGCTACAGCATACATGGACTCGGTACCTATGGTTGTTATTACGGGAAATGTAGCTACAACTTTAATTGGAACGGATGCTTTTCAAGAAGCGGATATTACAGGTATTACTATGCCAATCACGAAACACAGCTATTTGGTAAGAGATGTAGAAGACTTACCTAGGGTGATTCATGAAGCTTTTCATATAGCCAATACAGGTCGTAAAGGTCCAGTTCTCATTGATATACCAAAAGATGTATCCGCGGCGATGACACTGTTTACACCGAGTAGTGAGATTAACATTCGGGGTTATAATCCTTGTACTGTACCTAACAAATTGCAATTAGATAAATTAGCACAAGCCATTAGCGAAGCTGAACGTCCGTTCATAATTGCAGGTGGAGGAGTTATCTACTCAGGTGCTCACGATGAAATGTTCGAATTTGCTACTCGGACTGGAATCCCAATTACGACGACACTCCTTGGTCTTGGTGGATTTCCAAGTGGTCATGAGTTATGGACGGGAATGCCGGGAATGCATGGTACGTATACATCGAACAATGCGATTCAACAATGTGATCTACTTATCAATATTGGAGCTCGCTTTGATGATCGGGTAACGGGGAAATTAAATGGTTTCGCTCCTCATGCTAAGATTGTACACATTGACATTGATCCTGCTGAAATCGGGAAGAACGTGACGGTAGACATCCCAATTGTTGGGGATATAAAAACGGTTCTCGAGATGCTCAATCCTATGGTGAGTCATACGAAAAAAGCGGATGCATGGAGAACTCAACTTCAGGAATGGAAGCACGAATATCCATTCAGATATACAGATTCAGAAGATGTATTGAAACCTCAGTGGGTTATCGAGATGTTGAATGAAACGACCAAAGGTGAAGCCATTGTTACAACGGATGTAGGGCAACATCAAATGTGGGCAGCACAATACTATAAATTTAATCAACCAAGATCATGGATCACTTCGGGTGGACTTGGAACAATGGGATATGGTTTACCGTCCGCAATTGGTGCCCAGATGGCACAACCAGAACGTCTGGTTATCTCCATAAACGGAGATGGAGGTATTCAGATGTGTTCGCAGGAATTAGCCATTTGTGCTATTAATAACATTCCTGTTAAGATCGTTATAATCAACAATCAGGTCCTTGGGATGGTAAGACAATGGCAAGAGCTTATTTATAATAATCGGTATAGTCATATTGATCTTGCAGGTAGCCCTGATTTTGTGAAATTAGCAGAGGCTTATGGCGTTAAGGGCCTTCGAGCTACAACGAAAGAAGAAGCGCGGCTTGCTTGGCAAGAAGCACTTGATACTCCAGGTCCAGTTCTTTTGGATTTCGTTGTTAATAAGGATGAAAATGTATATCCGATGGTTACTCAGGGTTCGACCATTGATCAAATGTTGATGGGGGATGAGTAATATGAGTATGAAACATACGATTTCTATACTTGTTAATGACCAACCGGGTGTCCTTCAAAGAGTTTCTGGACTTTTTGGTAGACGTGGATTTAATATTGAGAGTATTACAGTAGGACAATCGGAAGAAGTTGGATTATCTCGAATGGTTGTTGTTACAAACGGCGACGATAAGACACTAGAGCAGATTGAGAAACAATTATATAAATTGATTGATGTTATCAAGGTTGTTAATTTGGGATCCAAGCCAATGGTAGCTCGTGAATTAGCTCTCATTAAGGTGAAATCGGAAACGAACGAACGTCCAGAAATTATGGGTGTAGTTGAGACCTTCCGGGCATCCGTTGTTGATATTGGTTCGCATAGCATGATGGTTCAAGTCGTTGGAGACACAACCAAGATTGATGCTATGATTGAGTTACTTAAACCATACGGTATTCGCGAGTTATCTCGGACCGGGGTTACGGCAATGACACGTGGAAATGACACAAAGTAATCATACAACAGAGTAAAGATAATGATTAAATGATTAAATGCCCTCTCATGACTATAAAGAGCGGGCGTTTGAGAGATTCACATGAGGATAGCCTAATGGATCTTTGAAACACCCGCTCTTGAATTCAATTGTAGATAAATTCTAAACAGAATTGATCATGGAGGGTTCTTTTAAAATTAAAGGAGGACTTATAAAATGGCAGTTACAACTTATTATGAAAAAGATGCAGATTTGAACGTGTTGAAAGGAAAAACGGTAGCGGTAATTGGTTATGGTAGCCAAGGACATGCACAAGCACAAAACTTGCGTGATAGCGGAGTGAATGTAGTTATCGGTCTTCGTGAAGGTAAATCTTTTAACAAAGCAAAAAATGATGGTTTTGAAGTTCTTTCCGTAGCTGATGCAACGCGTCGTGCCGATGTTATTCAAATCCTTATGCCTGATGAAACACAAGCTTCTGTATACAACAATGAAATCGCACCCAATCTTAAATCAGATGCAACATTGATGTTCTCTCACGGATTTAACGTTCATTTTGGACAAATTGTGGCTCCAGCAGGAAATGACGTACTTCTAGTAGCACCTAAATCACCTGGTCATATGGTTCGTCGTACTTATGAAGAAGGATTTGGCGTTCCTGGATTGATTGCTATCGAGCAAGATGCTACAGGTAAAGCAAAAGAAATCGGATTAGCTTATGCAAAAGGAATCGGTTGTACACGTGCAGGAGTTATTGAAACTTCTTTCCGTGAAGAGACAGAAACAGATCTATTCGGTGAACAAGCGGTTCTATGTGGTGGAGTTACTGCATTAATTAAAGCAGGATTCGAAACACTGACTGAAGCTGGATATGCTCCTGAAATGGCTTACTTCGAATGTTTACACGAAATGAAATTGATCGTGGATATGATTTATGAAGGTGGAATGGCAAGTATGCGTGATTCTATCTCGAATACAGCTGAATATGGTGACTACGTTACAGGTCCACGTGTTATCACTGACGAAACGAAGAAAGCTATGAAGGCTGTATTGACAGATATTCAACAAGGTAAATTTGCTCGCGACTTTATTCTTGAGAACCAATCTAACAATGCTTTCATGAACGCTACTCGTCGTAACGAAGCTAACCATCCAATTGAAGTTGTTGGTGCACAACTACGTGAAATGATGCATTGGAGCAAGAAGTAACATCATATTATAGATCATAGCAATGATCTGAAGATCCGCTTTATATTCTCTTACATACCTGTGCTTTAAGGCGTTGGAGGAGTAAAGTGAAGATGTATTCCAATGCGGCCGTGCACAACTTGCGTGAGCCGCATTGGATATTTTAATAGGATTGCAACTAGTTAAGGAGGTGTCTGTCATGCGAAAAATTTATGTGTTTGACACGACGTTAAGAGATGGTGAACAATCTCCAGGTGTGAACTTGAATACTCGTGAGAAGGTCGAAATTGCATATCAATTAGAAAAATTGGGTATTGACCGTATGGAAGCAGGATTTCCAGCAGCATCTCCAGGAGATCTTGCAGCTGTGAATGCTGTCGCGAGAGCTGTTAAGAATGTGACCGTGATTGGACTATCACGGTCTCGTGAGCAAGATATTGATGCTGTTCGTGAAGCGCTACAAGGCGCACAAGATCCATGTATTCATATTTTTCTAGCGACGTCACCTATTCATCGCAAGCATAAACTTCGGATGGAAAAGGAACAAGTATTGGAGACAGCACAATCTGCTCTTCGATATGCTCGTAAGTATTTCTCAAAAATAGAATTCTCGTTGGAAGATGCAGGGCGTACGGAATATGATTTCATAGCTCAAATGGTCGGCATGGCTATTAAAGAAGGAGCATCTGTTGTCAATATTCCAGATACCGTTGGCTATTTGAATCCAGCTGAGTATGGTGCCATTTTCAAATTCGTTAAGGAGAACGTACCTGACGTCGAGAAAATTCAATTGAGTGCACATTGTCATAACGATTTAGGTATGGCTACCGCCAATACATTAGCAGCTATTCAGAATGGTGCAGACCAAATCGAAGGCACGATCAATGGGATTGGTGAACGAGCTGGAAATACAGCGATCGAGGAAGTAGCGATGGCTTTGGCAACACGGCAATCATTCTTTAATGCTACGACTTCTCTTCAATTATCAGAAATTGCTCGTACTAGCCGCTTAGTGAGTAAGTTAACGGGAATGGTTGTTCCTGGAAACAAGGCAATTGTAGGGGCAAATGCCTTTGCACATGAGTCAGGGATCCATCAGGATGGAATGTTGAAAGAGAAAACTACGTATGAAATTATGACGCCTGAGTCGATTGGATTGAAGGAGAGTAAGCTCGTTCTAGGGAAACACTCAGGACGACATGCATTCCGTGATAAGCTGATTGATTTAGGGTATGAGTTGGAAGATCAACAAGTGAATGATGCATTCGCTAAATTTAAAGATCTTGCTGATAAGAAGAAAGAAGTATCCGATGATGATCTACTTGCACTCATTGAAGAGAAACTTGTAGACACGGAGGAAGTATTTAAGCTCGAAACGATCTATGTAACTTATGGAAATGAATCGGTACCAACGGCTAAAGTCCGAATTATGAAAGATGATCAGGTGGTTATCGAAGAAGCAGAAGGTAATGGTTCAGTAGATGCCATATATAATGCGATTGACAAAGCAACGTTAGAAGAAGTGACACTTGCAGATTATTCAATTAAATCAGTGTCTCATGGTAAAGATGCACTTGGTGAAGTACATGTTATACTCAACCAGAATGGTGTCTCTGCACAGGGTCGTGGACTAAGTACGGATATACTAGAAGCTAGTGCACGTGCTTATGTGGATGCATTGAATCGATTGTTAGAAAAGAGAATTTCATTCAGCAATCGTGAAAATGTTAAATTGTAGAATGGTTCTAGGAATATGAGCCTTCATAAAAAAATGCAGACCAACCATGTTTATCATGAGTAGGATCTGCATTTTTTGTTTATTAATTACAAAAAAACGAATTCTTAAATCTTACCATGCGTAAGCTTGTGGAGCTGCTCCGCCAGGGCCTGGGAAGATTTCATCCAATCGTTTCATGATAGACTCATCAAGGGAAATCTCAAGACTATACAATGAACTTTCAAGTTGTTCTAGCGTACGAGGTCCAGTGATTGGAGCTGTAACAGCAGGGTTATGGAGTAGCCAAGCTAGAGCAACATTATCTTGTGGTTCACCTAGTTCATTACATAGGTCGGCGAAGGCTTCGAGTTGAGAACGATGTTGGTCAATACGACCAGCAATGCCGCCACTACGGGATCCTTCAATCTTCATCAATGCATTACGACCTAACAGACCTCCATCGAGTGGACTCCAAGGAATAACACCTAGACCTAGGTTTTTCGCTGCAGGAAGTACTTCAAGTTCAGGTAGACGACAAGTTAAGCTGTATTTATGTTGTTCGGCAACAAGTCCGAGGAAGTGACGTTTAGAGGCTTCGCCTTGAGCTACAGCAATTTCCCATCCGGCAAAATTACTGGAACCTACATACCCAATCTTTCCTTGTGAGACTGCAATTTCAAAAGCTCCCCACAGTTCATCCCAAGTTACACGTTGGTCTTCATGGTGCATCTGATATAATTCAATATGATCGGTTTGAAGTCGGCGTAATGAACCTTCTAGATGACGTCGAATTTTATATCCAGACAATCCAGACTCATTGTTGGGACCATCAAGAACATCGCTCATGGAACTATAAACTTTGGTAGCCAGTACGACCTTTTCACGACGACCTCCACCGAGCTTGAACCAACGTCCAATGATCTCTTCGGTAAGTCCTGAATTCTCGCCCCAGCCATAGTTGTTAGCGGTATCAAAAAAATTGATTCCAGCATCCAATGCTGCATCCATAATCCGGAAAGCTTCTTTCTCATCGGTGGCTGGACCGAAATTCATGGTCCCAAGGCATAAACGACTGACTTGCATACCTGATTTACCAAGGGCAGTATATTGCATTATGTTCATCTCCTCACTTATAGTACAATCATCCCATTCCTTAACATTGTATCTTAGAAACGTATGTACAACAAATCATGGAAATTTGATGTTCACTTATAGGTAAAAACTATTAATCTCATAGATTCTATATCTTTGTCAGATCAGTGAAAAGTATGATACAACAGTATATAGAAGAAATGAAACAGTGTAGTTTTAAAATAGAGGAGCGATGAAGATGTCAGAAGTTAAGAAGATTGCCGTCATTTCCGGAGACGGCATTGGACCAGAAGTAGTAGCAGAAGCAGAAAAAGTAATGAAACGTACGGAAGAACTCTTCGGATATTTCTTCGAAACTGAACATGCGTTATTTGGCGGAATTGCCATTGACCAGAAAGGTACACCACTACCACAAGAGACATTAGACATATGTAAAAAGGCAGATGCTGTTCTTCTTGGAGCTGTAGGTGGGCCTCAATGGGATAACAATCCTAAAGAACTTCGTCCAGAGACAGGACTTCTTGGTATTCGGAAAGAATTAGGGTTGTTCTCAAACTTACGTCCTGCTGTCGTGTTCGATTGTTTGAAAGATGCATCCACGTTGAAACCGGAAGTACTTGAAGGCACAGACTTAATGGTTGTCCGCGAACTAACTGGTGGTATTTATTTCGGAGAGAAATTCAGACGCCAAGGGGAACAAGGTGAAGAAGCCGTTGATACATGTGTCTATAATGTAACAGAGGTAGAGCGTATTATCCGCCAAGGATTTGAGATTGCTCAGAAGAGACGTAAGAAACTTGCTTCGGTTGATAAAGCGAATGTGCTTGAAACATCTCGTCTATGGCGTGAAGTTGCAAATCGCTTAGCTCCGGAATATCCAGATGTAGAATTGGAGCACGTCCTTGTTGATAACTGTGCTATGCAACTTCTACGTCGTCCATCTAGCTTCGATGTTATTGTTACAGAGAATATGTTTGGAGATATTCTGAGTGACGAAGCGGCAATGTTGACAGGATCTATCGGAATGTTATCCTCGGCTTCTATGGGTGAAGGAAGCTACGGATTGTACGAGCCGGTACATGGTTCAGCACCAGATATCGCTGGACAACAGTTGGCTAATCCAATTGCAACGATCCTCTCACTTGCATTGATGTTCCGCTTAACGTTTGGATATGAAGATGCTGCGAGTGCTATTGAAACTGCTGTAGCTGAAGTATTGAATGCAGGGCATCGTACTAGTGACATCGCCGTAGATAAAAGTAAGGCGATTGGAACGAGTCAAATGGGAGATTTAATTGTTGCAGCTATGAAGAAATAACATGTTGAAATCTTGACTTTGATTTCCCTGGATGATAACATTTATGTTCTCCAGTCGACTATGTACAATGAATGAAATCCTGGTGACAAGAATCTGCAATAAGTCCTTTTAATCTAATGATTAATATGCTTATCATAAAGAATACCCTCTTAACTGCTATGATTTCGCAGTTAAAAGGGTATTTTTATCTAATTCTTATCTAATGGATAAAATGATTCAAACATAAACAAAATGATTGAATATATATAGTAAATATCCGACAAAAAGAGGTATTGTGGAGCGTTGAATCGAATAACTTAAAGCATGAATGATGAAATTTGAGGAGGGTGAACTACAATGAGTTTTTGCTGTGGAGCGAGTATGGTTGGCACGAAAGGTACCTTAAAGCATTACCGCACCCAAGTGCATAATGTTCCCCTACTTATCTGTCCGGTATGTCAGCGAGTAGAGGTTCATTATAAAGTTGAGAATGAGTACGAGATCCTTGCCGAATATGCTCATGGGGATGGAGCGTTTGAAGTTGATTTCCAAGATTACGTAACAGAAGATGAAGAGGCTATTTTTGAAAACGTAGTTAACCGCGAAACCGAAGATCCAAAAAATATCATTCAGAATCAAATTGATATGGCTCTAGATTTACTTGCAGTAGCTAAACAGTTTCAAGATGAAAAGTGGGAAAGAGAACTTAAGTCTAGACTTGCTGTTATGAGTCAACGACGAATTCGCCTTCATAATAAGGCTTAAATCAGCCATAGAATTATATGTTGTTTCAGAGTCTTCGCAATAGCGAAGGCTCTTTATTTTTTGTAAAAGGCATTAGTTTGGAGTGTATCCCTTTATCTTATCTTTTTCGACAGTATCTCTGATTGACGTTTCTCCTCCACTCTAGCTATGATAAATATATGAAAGAATTTGGAAATATTTATTGAAGATGTCGTCGGTTAGTTATTCATTGTTATGGTAGAAAAAGGGGGTAAGACGAGTTGAGTGAAATCCAGGAAACATTGTTAAAGTCACTTCAGGCTTTTCAGTCAACACAACTGGTAAAGGATAAATATGAGAATATTCTAGAGCATCTTGACAGTGGAATTATCCTTTTCGACAGTCATGGAATGCTCACATTTGTTAATGTGCAAATGGCCAGGCTACTCGAGATATCCCGTTCTTCACTCATTGGATGCACACTAATAGAGATATTACATCACCAGCAATTAAGTCGCTCAAACAAGAGGAAATTGCTACGGATATATCGCGAAACCATCTTTCAACGTAAAAAGCATCATGAATTTAGTGATGAGCGAGGACGCCATTGGCTTCTTACCGTAACTTATGGTGATCAAATGGACGGAGACTTCTTAGTTAGTGCGAAGGATGTTTCGGATTACAAACAAATAGAGCAGACAGCTTATCAGAATGACAAGCTAGCTATGTTAGGTAAAATTTCGGCATCCATTGCACATGAAATTCGTAATCCATTAACAGCAATACGTGGTTTTATTCAATTATTGCGACCACACTTACTTCATTTGGGTAAAGATGAATATGCGAGAATCATTTTGATGGAGATAGATCGAGCCAATGATATTATATGTGAATTCTTGAATTCTTCTAAACCATCGGCACCTCAAACATCCGTTATTAACGTTGCTTCATTATTGAAGGAAGTTGTTCTTCTCACCGAAAGTGAAGCGTTAATGAATGGCTGTCAAATCATCTTGCACGATAGGGTACTCCCTTTATATATATCAGTTGATGTTAAGCAAATTAAACAAGTCATATTAAATATTATCAAGAACGCTATGGATGCTATTAACGACCTAGGTCATGAACATCCTGGAATGATCCAAATCCATGTAGAACAGGTTCACAAAGATGTACAAATTCGAATTTTTGATAATGGAAAAGGTATGGATAATAACACCTTATCTCGCTTGTTTGACCCATTTTTTACGACGAAAGAAAGTGGGACAGGCCTAGGTCTTTCCGTGAGTTATCGCATTATAAAAAACCATGGAGGATATATATCCGTGGAGAGCGAAATGGGGGAAGGAACACAGTTTATGATATCGCTCCCACATATTTGAACAAACCCTTTGAAAGGTATCTCTTTGTAATTTAAAGAGATACCTTTTTTGTGATATTTTCTCTATCCATATTTTCTAATTGCTAGATGAATCCTTGATTACTGAATGCTATAATAAAAGGGTTACTTGCTCGTGGTAGGAACAAATGAGAAACCGAATTGAAAACGGTTTCCTGAGGAGATGATTTTGATGGAAGTGCAACAAATTCAGGAAATAGCTAATAGATTAAAGGTGAATGTTAGCCGCGTTATTGTTGGGAAAGAGGAAGCAGTGGAACTTCTTTTAACAGCCATTATAGCATCGGGACATGTCCTGCTTGAAGATGTACCTGGAACGGGAAAAACGTTATTGGCCAAATCATTATCTGCCTCTATGGAAAGTTCATTCCAGCGGATTCAATTTACCCCAGATTTACTGCCATCAGATCTAACAGGGATTCATTTCTATAATCAAAAAGAAGGGGATTTCAGCTTCCGGCCCGGGCCTTTATTTGCCAATATGGTACTAGCAGATGAAATTAACCGTGCTACTCCGCGTACACAGGCAAGTTTGTTGGAGTGTATGGAGGAACGTCAGATTAGTGTCGATGGAGAAACTCATATTCTCGGACAACCTTTTATAGTATTGGCTACTCAGAACCCCATAGATAATCAAGGGACATTCCCTCTTCCAGAAGCGCAAATGGATCGATTCATGCTTAAGATGAAATTAGGATATCCTTCATTGGACGAAGGAGTTGAAATTTTGAAGCGAACGGCTTCTTACGAAGTATCCCAGAAGCTACAACCTGTCGTTTCACAGCAAGAAATCGTTGAAGCGATGACTTCCTATAGAAATGTAAAGGTTCAGGATGATCTCTTACGGTATATTATCGAGATTGCAGAAGCTACCAGAAATCATGGGGATGTGTCTCTTGGTGTAAGTCCAAGAGGGACGCAAGCGTTACTTCGTGCAGTGCAGGCTTTTGCGGCAGTGAAAGGTAGAGATTATGTTCTGCCAGATGATATCAAACATATGACTCCTTTTGTACTGTCACATCGTTTAGTGTTTAGAAATCGTCTTCAGCAACAAGAAGGAAGAGCAGATCTGCTGTTGCAGGAAATACTAAATCATGTTCCCGTTCCAAGTGAAGATCAATTCGAAAGCAGTGTGAAGTGATCTATGACCTTTGTATGGTTATGTTTCGCTTGCATGATAGTCGTCCTTGTTCAAGGTGTTGTATTCGGTGTTCCCGTATTAAGAAATATATCTTATTCTCGTCATTTGAATAAAAATCATTGTTATGCGGGTGACTCACTAGAGATGGTTGAAGTGATTCTGAATGAGAAAAGAATCCCCATCATCTGGTTGCGGTTAGAAGCTATGTTGCCTGCGTCCTTTGTGTTCCTTTCGGATGACGTCATGCAGATCAGCAAAGGAAGTATTTATCAGAATCATAGAAGTGTGTTTACAATGAAACCTTACAATAAAATTACTAGACATCATCCATTTATTGCTAAAAATAGAGGCGTATACGTATTAGAAACGTTGTCCATGTCTGGCGGCGACTTATTCGGATTATTCTCGAACACAAAATTAATACCTGTGAATGCATCTTTATGGGTCTACCCCACACTATTATCTCTAGACAATATGCCCTCATCTTATCGAACTTGGCAGGGAGAGTTAGAAGTGTCACGTTGGGTAGTGGAGGATCCATTTCTTATCTTGGGTACAAGGGAGTATTCAGGAAATGACCCCATGAATCGTATCCATTGGAAAGCTAGTGCGCGTGTGGGGCAGTTACAAGTGTATAAACAAGGTTATACCGCTGACCCTGANTTTATGGGTCTACCCCACACTATTATCTCTAGACAATATGCCCTCATCTTATCGAACTTGGCAGGGAGAGTTAGAAGTGTCACGTTGGGTAGTGGAGGATCCATTTCTTATCTTGGGTACAAGGGAGTATTCAGGAAATGACCCCATGAATCGTATCCATTGGAAAGCTAGTGCGCGTGTGGGGCAGTTACAAGTGTATAAACAAGGTTATACCGCTGACCCTGAAGTCATTATATATGTAAATGTACAGGTTAATGCACAGATGTGGAATGTGGTAAGTAATCCAGATATAGTAGAACGCGCTTTATCATATGCGGCAACGGCTGCTTCCTATCTCATTCAACAGGGAATGAAGGTTGGATTTGGACATAATGCAGTCTATGGAAATCAATCCATACAAGCGATCCGTATATCTCCTGGGTATGGAAAGGCCCATTTAGATGATATCTTGAAGGCAATGGCTCAAGTAGAGATGAAGTGCCTGCAACCCTTTGACCAGTTTCTAAAAGATGAGTTAGATATCAGATCTGACGGAGAGACATGGGATTATCTAATGATTTCAGGTCATGTATCAGAACAAATGGAAGAGCAGATATGGCGACTTCGTTCTCGGGGCAATAGTGTCATGGTTCTTCCTGTGAATGAGGGAATGGGAACCAGCAAGGAGGCAATTTCGTGAATGTGAAAAAGGGATTAGCCGGAATGAGAACGTTATCGAGTGCATTATTTTTTGAATTAGCCGCTTGGTATGCCATTATTCTTCTGATAAGTCTCTATCTAATAAGACAACCATCTCTGTACATTGCTGGTATCATGTGGATTGGTGGCGTGTGTGGAATGGTTATCTCTGTTCTCGTTGGAAGAAAACGTCGCTGGATGACTTGGCTCTGCATATTGCTAGTGGGGGGATTGATCTTTGCAACGTTAGGACAGTTTAATATTGGCATACGTGGATGGATGACATGGTTAGTTGTGACGGCAACAGCATTAAGAGGAAGTATACTTAACGAACATGTATGGAAATCTAGCATTGCGCTTAAACATCAATTAGTAGGTATTGGATGTACATTAATTCTATTTGTTTTTTCTTTTAAATTATCTCTGACAGCGTTAGATGCAGGTTCATTATATGTGGCTGGGTTAATTTCACTATGTTCATGGCTGTTACGACTCAATTCCACGCAGGTTCAGAAGGAAACGTTGAGTGACATTCCCCATCAACAAGTTGCTCTAAAAGGGTTTGTAAGCGTGAATCGTAGATGGAGCATTGTAGTTATGGGCGTTATGATAGCCTTTGGAGCATTGACACAATTAAGTCAGGGATTGTATTGGTTATGGATTCAGTTTGCGAAATGGCTAAACGTTTTGATAGGCCATATAAATCAGCCATCGGATTCGGTGACTCCCCAGCAGGAGATCACCCCTCCTGAATTATTCCCGATGGATGGAGAGCCTACTAAGGATAGTGGTACCTCCATATGGATGGAAGTGATATATTGGGTGATCGGATTGATTCTGGCCGTGGTTGTTATGTATCTTCTATATCAATTCGTGCGTTTCATTAGCCGACAACTAGGGAGACTCATAGCCATGTTGACGTCCGAAGAGTCAGTACCTCGTAACCACCAATCGAAGGATACAGCTTCTTATATAGATAAGATTGAGAAGATCGAAACAAAACGGCATCCTCGTCCATTTAGACGTAAGAGAGATAACCTTCCAGAAGATATTCATGGAAAAGTTCGTTACTATTATAAGCGCATGGTCCAAAGGGCGATCCAACAGGGATTATCATACTCGACTTCACAAACACCTAATGAAGTTGCCGTTCATTTGGAAGGGCGGAAATCAAGGGACACGGTACACGCCATATCTGCTGTGCAGGAAATGACCTCATTCTATAATGATGTACGTTATGGAGAAAAAGAGGTAGAAGAGCAACAATTGCAACACACGATAGACCGTTTGAAAGATCATAAGTAAAGATCATATTTTAATGGGGTAAATATAGAAGGAATGCAAAGCCAAAGGAGAGGTGGCTTTGCATTCCTTTTTTTGGATAATGTAGTTTAGAAGTGTGACTTTTGTCATATCTCCTTCTAGAAGTAACCAGTACATTTAAAAGGCGACATCAGTGATAGTGGTTCTCAATCTCACTGGTGAATAACAGGTGACTTAAGTCATTATAAATCCCGGTATGGGAATTTGATATATAGATGGTAGAGAGGAGGATTGGAAAATGCCTTTAACGATGTTACCTACAGGAATAGCGGCGATTATCCATGATTGCAGAGCAAAGGAATCGACTAAAAAATTTCTAGAAGGATTGGGCATGGTTCCGGGTGCTTCTGTTACGGTTGTTTCAGAGCATGGTGGAAATCTGATTGTGAATGTGAAGGATTCGAGACTAGCACTTAGCAAGGGGATTGCACAACAATTATTAGTTCAGATGTAGTAGCTTAAGGGGGATTGGAAATGGAAGCAACATTAAAGGAATGCAGACCGGGTGATAAAGTAGTTATAGTTCGTATTAGCGGAGAAGGCGCAGTGAAGAGACGCTTAATGGATATGGGAGTTACACGAGGTGCTGAGATGCTCGTACGGAAAGTAGCACCCTTGGGAGACCCTATTGAGGTAAATATTCGTGGGTATGAGCTTACCTTTCGGAAAGCAGAAGCAGGCAATATTATTATTCAGAAGCTAGAGAGCTAAAGCTATGCAGTGTTGGTAGCTTTTAAAAAATACAATCAAATGAGAATGGTTATCAACATTTTGAGCAGGAGGTAAGAGAAATGTCTTTTAGATTCGCGCTTGTAGGAAACCCCAACTGTGGGAAAACAACGATGTTCAATGAAGTTACAGGAAGTACACAGCATGTGGGTAACTGGCCAGGCGTGACGGTTGAGAAGAAAGAGGGTAAAGCAAGGAGATTCAAAGAAGATATAAAGATTATTGACCTTCCTGGAATTTATTCGTTATCACCCTATTCATTAGAAGAAATCATAGCGAGAAATTATATATTAGACGAAAAGCCTGATGTTGTCATTAATATTGTCGATGCAACCAACATAGAGCGTAATCTATATTTAACAACACAATTGATTGAGTTAGGGATCCCGGTTGTTGTTGCCCTTAATATGATGGATGCTCTTGAATCCAAGGGTGATCAGATTAACATTCTTCAATTAGAGAAACACCTGGGAGTTCCCGTTCTCCCGACATCAGCAAATAAAGCACATGGGACTAAGGAGTTGATTGAAAAATCACTTCAAGTGGCTCAAAGTGCAGTAACAGGAGTTCAAACAGACCCTATTAGAATTTTTGAGGAACGGATTGAATCCAGCTTGGAAGAGCTAGGAGAGGTCATTACTTCTAAGATTGAACCGATATACCCAACACGTTGGGTTGCGGTAAAGTTACTCGAAGGTGATGAGACAGTTATCGCCAAACTTAATCCTAGTAATGAACTGACTGAAAGAATGAGTGCAACACGAACTTCTTTAGAAGAGCAATATGATAATGATATGGAGACCATTGTTGCTGACCAACGGTATCAGTTTATTTCCAAAGTCATAAGTAAGTCAGTCAAAAAGAAAATAAGCCTTGGTGGACTAACAGTCTCAGATAAAATCGACAAAATTTTAACGCATCGGATTTTTGCCATTCCGTTATTTTTACTTATTATGTATTTGGTATTCACCATTACTTTTGGTTTCATTGGAACATTCACCATCGATTATATCGATCATTTCATTAATGTGACCCTAGCAGATAGCGTGAGTACATGGCTTCAAAGTGCAGGTGCGGCATCATGGTTGGATTCTCTAATTGTAGGTGGGATCATTGCTGGTCTGGGAAGTATACTAGTGTTCGTCCCGCAGATTATGATTCTATTCTTCTTTCTAGCTATCTTAGAAGATAGTGGTTATATGTCTAGAGCTGCCTTTATGATGGATCGATTGCTAAGAAAAATAGGCTTAAGTGGTAAGTCTTTTATACCGATGATTATGGGAATTGGATGTAGTGTTCCTGCAATTATGGCTACAAGAACATTGGAGAACGAAAAAGATAGACGGCTCACGATTATATTGACTCCTTTCATGTCCTGTGGAGCTCGACTTCCCGTATATGCACTTTTTGCAGCTGCCTTTTTTGCGAATGCTCAGAGTTTAGTTATATTCTCTCTCTATCTATTAGGGATGGTTGTTGCCATACTTTCTGGCATATTACTTAGAAAGACAATCTTCAAGGGTGAAGCAGAGCCATTCGTAATGGAGCTTCCACCTTACCGCATTCCTACATTTAAAGGGTTAATGATTCATATGTGGGATCGGGGGAAGGGGTTTATTAAGAAAGCTGGGACTGTTATCTTTGCAGCATCCGTTATTATTTGGTTCGGTCAGACATTTGATTTATCACTCCATATGGTGGAAGACGTTAGTAGTAGTATTTTTGGAGCAGTAGGGACATTTATAGCACCATTCTTTGCTCCACTTGGGTTCGGAGATTGGAGATCATCTGTCGCTTTACTAACTGGATTTGTTGCAAAAGAAGCTGTCGTGGCAACGATGGGGATTCTAAACAATTTAGGTGAAGTTGGAGAAGATTCAGTACAACTTATTGCCTCACTTCAGACTTATTTCACTCCACTGAAGGCGTACGCCTTCATGACGTTTACCTTACTATACATGCCTTGTATTGCAGCATTTGCAGCGATAAAGAGAGAAATGAATTCTTGGAAATGGACGTTATTTACCGTAGGATATCAGACAGCTACAGCTTGGATCGTTGCTTTTATCGTTTATCAGGGTGGAAGGTTGCTTGGTCTAGGTTAATCTGAACGGAATGGCATACAAATATTTTTCTGGAAGAAGGCGATCATCATGATTAATTGGATTCTTGGTGGATTAATCTTTGCTCTAGTTCTCCTTATTGTTGTGAAGAATGTTCGGAAACTCCACAAAGGAGAATCGGCTTGTTCTGGTTGTTCATTGCAAGAAACGTCTAATTGCTCTTGTCCACATGACACCCATTAGAAATGGATTACATGATGTTGACACCAGTGAGTTCGTTTCGGTGTAGTCATTGCCCTTTACATCAAGTTCTTTATTCTAGTATGATGGATTAATACTGTAAAGGGTGAAAGGAGAGTTTGGAATGAAATTGAATCAAAGCAAAATTGTAGACTGTACCATTCGTGATGGGGGTCTAGTTAATAACTGGGATTTCAGTGTGGAATTTGTCCAGAAATTATACGCCGGGTTAAATGAAGCTGGTGTCGACTATATGGAAATTGGATATAAGAATTCACCTAAATTACTTAAAGGGGCAGAGGACGCCGGTCCTTGGAGATTCTTAGATGATAACTTCCTTCGGAAGGTCATTCCTCAAAAGGGAAATACGAAACTCTCTGCACTAGTGGATATTGGACGTGTGGATGAGAATGATATTCTAGATCGTTCAGAAAGCATGCTAGATCTTATTCGCGTGGCTTGTTATATCAAAGACGTAGATAAAGCTCTCCAACTCGTGCAGACGTTCCATGATCGTGGATATGAGACTACACTGAACATTATGGCGCTTTCTAATGTCATGGAGAATGAACTCATTGAAGCGTTCGAGATGATTAAAGACAGTGTTGTCGATGTCGTCTACATTGTAGATTCTTACGGAAGCTTAGATCATAAAGACATTATCTTCTTGGTAGACAAGTTCCAGACACATTTACCGAACAAACGTCTTGGTATTCATGCGCATAATAATCTGCAACTGGCGTTCTCTAATACCTTGATTGCTTCTGAAAAAGGTGTTGAAATGTTAGATGCTTCCGTATACGGAATGGGTCGTGCAGCTGGTAATTGCCCTACAGAATTACTTGTATCGCAGTTAAAGAACACGCCGTACAAGCTTCGTCCTGTGCTAGACGTCATTGAACAACTAATGATTCCTTTGCGTGAGAAGGAAGAGTGGGGATATATTATTCCGTATATGATTACAGGATCGCTTGATGAACATCCACGTTCTGCGATGGCTCTGAGAGCATCGGATGCGAAAGATAAATCAGCCGAATTCTACGATAAATTAATGACTCCTGAAGTGACATTTGATCAGAAAAAATAAGCGTGCATAAAGGCATATCAATGAGCATATCATTGGATATGTCTTTTTATTTTTGACGAGTAAGTTAATTCATGAATGGTTGCAAAAGATGTGATTTCGTGGTATATTTTTTCTCGTACTATTACGGAATGAAGTTGAATATAGATAGATAACGGGACGTAGCTCAGCTTGGTAGAGTACCTGGTTTGGGACCAGGGGGTCGCATGTTCAAATCGTGTCGTCCCGATACGACCTTTGCGGGTGTAGTTCAATGGTAGAACTTCAGCCTTCCAAGCTGATAGCGTGGGTTCGATTCCCATCACCCGCTCCAATTATATAACTTCGAAGCCCTTGATCATCAAGGGCTTTTTTATTTGTCTTTTTTAGTACTATTTTCACCATAGCAACATATTTATTCTCAAAGGGATCTTGACCAGCGATCGTAGCCGTTATCTATAAATTTGTGAAAGACATGCAGTGAATCTTGTATACCCTTGAAAAGGAGCAGTGATCATGTATGGTGAATCAGAATTTAAATGATGTTCTGGCATTTGCTTCGGTACTAGCTGTATTTGTGATGGCAGTTGTGCAACTTGTTAAGAATACAATAAATTTACCAAAGAATATTATACCTCTAGTTGGGGTACTCATTGGACTACTGTTAGGGTTAGCATTTTACCCTTTCACCGATTTACAGACAGTAGAAAGGTTATGGGGTGGAGGACTGGCAGGACTTTCAGCAACAGGATTGTTTGAACTAGCTTTTAATAAACGTGGTGGTAATACGATAGATAATCCAGATCATCGTAAGGACAACAACGCCAATAACAATAACGCCAAAAACAACAATATCAATAACGATAAAAAATAATTGGTGTGATAACTTCGCATTGTTAAAGAACCTTGTTATGATGTAATGGCAAGGGCCTTTTTGCGTTTTGTGTGTATCATCATCCTTCATAGCCCTAGTTCCAATCCGATATCTTTTCTGATATAATGAACCCAGCAATTAACAAATACGAAAAACGAGGTAACCACGACGCCCATGAAGTAAATCATCTATTTCTCAATAAACTGCATGTAACTGAAACAGGCAGTCTCTACGGTAGGTAGAGGTGAGGATAGGTGTGTCTAAATTCGGGCGTATCGTTACGAATGGGCTTAAATGGCCTCTTTGACGGTTTCTCTCTGTTTAAGTCATCTTATCTATAACCTTTCACCGTAGGCTTATGCCTGCGGTTTTTTTGTACACTTAGAAAGGGTGATGATGTCATGATGAATATCGTACGTGGTAGAAATTTGGTTAAGGAATGGCAGGGAAGGGTCTGCTTTGAACAGGTGGACATTGACATATATGAAGGAGAACGACTAGCACTATTCGGAAGCAACGGTGTTGGTAAAACATCATTACTTGAATTATTAGCTGGGGAGGAAGATCCTACTGAAGGTACCATTGAACGAGGACTTCCGTTGTCTCAGTGGGGCTTTATGAAACAAAATTCTGAGGCTTTGCTGGCCATGACTACACTAGAAGCGGCTCAGTATGATAGTACCGAATTATATCAGCTGAAGTCGAATATGAAGCGAATAGAAGAAGAACTTGGTCAGGATCCCGATGCCAATCCTATTTCACATGAGTCTTTGTTAGATGAATATGGAGGCTGGTTGGAACGCTATGAGCAACAGGATGGATTCAAATGGGAAGTAGATGTGGAGAAAATGCTGAATGTGCTTCACATTGGTGATGAATTATGGGGTATGCCATTCTGTCAATTAAGTGGTGGACAAAAAACGAGAGTTCGTCTTGCTTCATTACTTGTGCATTGTCCTCGATTTCTTATCCTAGATGAGCCAACGAACCATTTGGATGAGTCGAGTATATTATGGTTGGAGAATTGGTTGGTGCACTATGAGGGGACTGTATTATTCGTTTCTCATGATCGAACTTTTCTGGATCGTGTAGCTACGGGTGTATGTGAGCTGACGAGTCAGGGCTTGAAGAAATACAAAGGTGGATACAGTGATTATTCCCGTGAGAAAGATCGGGAAATCCGTGAACAAGAATCGTTGTATCGACAACAACAGTTAGCTAGGAAAGCGCTGGAGGAATCGATTCGTAGATACCAGGAATGGTTCAATAAAGCGGATCAATCGGCTTCGAAGCAAGAGATGCCAAGTGCCACCAGTTTCTATAAATCGAAGGCAAAGAAGAATATTTCTCGTTATCATGCGAAGCAAAAGGAAATGGAAAGGCTAGATGCGGAAAGTGTACAGAAGCCACGTAATGCTCCAAGTGTCAAAATGCAGTTAGAAGCAGAAGGGTTTGCTGCGCGTCATATGCTCCAATTGAACCAAGTCACATTTGGATTCAATGAGCATAAGCCTTTATTAGATCAGTTTGATCTTGTTCTATCACGGGGAGATCGCCTTGTGGTTCGTGGACCTAATGGTACGGGGAAATCAACGTTGTTACAATTGATGATGAGTAAGCTTACTCCTCTAGCCGGTGAGGTGCGACAGCATCCCAAATTGAAGGTAGGGTATTTCTCACAGGAGTTAGAAGGACTGAACATGGATCAAACACTGTTAGATAGCCTCCTTTATTTGCCTGAGATGACGGAGACAAATGCACGAACCATTCTGGGATGTTTTCTATTTTCTCGCGACAATGTCTTCAAAAGAATAGGGGATCTCAGCATGGGGGAAAGATGTAGAGCAGCCTTTGTACAGCTCTATTTTAGTGGGGCTAATCTACTTGTGCTGGATGAACCCACCAATTATCTGGATATCGCTACACGGGAAGTCATTGAAGATGCACTTCAGTCTTATTCAGGTGCCTTTGTCGTTGTGTCCCATGATCGCATGTTAGTACGTAAGTTGGCGAATCGCATATTAACCTTATCTGAGACCCAGAAACCTCAGTTATTTGAAGGATCTGTAGAGGAAGAAGAATTGCAGATCATGAGGCGTGGAGTAGGAATAAGTGGCGATTCATCTCAAGATAATGCAAGAATTGAGTTAGAATGGGCACTTGCAAAATTGCTTAGTGACGAGGGTGGAACAGACTTAGAGGAAATGGAACGTCTTCTTGCCATTCGGATGCTTCAGCAACAACTGAAAAGTCTCTAATAAGGGATGAGAAGACACAGATACCCTTCCTTATGGGACGGTGTACCCATTTTTCTTGCCAGTGGACACAAATATGCTATAATTAGTGAATAGAGTGTTATGAATGAAATGCCATGATGGAGTAAAGTAAGCAGTGCCTCTTTACAGGGAGGAAACGTCGTTTGATTGAGAGCGTTTCTACAGAAATAGGCTGCTGAAGTTCCCTCCGGAGCAGTTCCTTGAACTTGTCGTGTCCTGTGTAATTAGGATCTACAGCGATGATAAGTAGGGGATACCGGTTCACGATCCGTTACATCGTTTAAAGTGAGAATTGTATGTCTTGCTCAGCAGTGATGATAAGTTGCTGGAGAGTAAGTGACATGATTTCTAACAAGGGTGGTACCACGGTCTTTTCGTCCCTTTATCGGGAGGAAGGGCCTTTTTTGTTTAAAATCTAATATATATGGATGGATTAAGGGGGCTTGAATGGCTATGAAGGAAAGATTAGAAGCATTGAAGAATGAGGCACTAGCTCAGTTGCAAGTGGTAGATAGCCCTGAGAAGCTAAATGATCTACGTGTGAAGTACCTGGGAAAAAAGGGTGCACTAACTGAGATATTGCGTGGAATGGGCTCTTTAAGTGCAGAAGAAAGACCATTAATCGGGCAAGTCGGAAATGACGTGCGCGGAGCAATCGAGAACGTGATCGAAGCTAAACAGCATGCTTTTCAAAAAGAAGAGACAGAGAAACGACTTCAAGCTGAGAAAGTTGATGTTACGTTACCTGGGCGTGCTATGCCACAAGGGGCTATTCATCCTTTGAACAAGGTCATTCAAGATATTGAAGAAATATTTATCGGAATGGGCTACAGTATTGCGGAAGGTCCTGAAGTTGAAACGGATTATTTTAACTTTGAAGCACTTAACCTACCTAAGGATCATCCCGCTCGCGATATGCAGGATACCTTCTATATTACAGAAGAATTGTTGATGCGTACGCAGACTTCTCCGGTGCAAATGCGTACGATGCAGAGCATGAATGGTGAATCTCCTGTCAAAATCATTTGCCCAGGTAAAGTGTACCGTCGGGATGATGATGATGCGACACACTCCTTCCAGTTTAATCAGATCGAGGGGCTTGTGATCGGTGAGAATATCCGTATGAGCGATCTTAAAGGGACTTTACAACAGTTCGTTCAAGAAATGTTCGGTCCAAACACTCAGATTCGTCTTCGTCCAAGTTTCTTCCCGTTCACTGAGCCTAGTGCGGAAGTTGATGTAACGTGTGTGAAGTGTGGCGGAAATGGATGCCGTATGTGTAAACAAACAGGCTGGTTAGAGATTCTAGGATGCGGAATGGTACATCCGAAGGTATTGGAAATGGGTGGATATGACCCAGAGAAATACAGTGGCTTCGCATTTGGTATGGGTGTAGAACGTATTGCCATTTTGAAATATGGTATTGACGATATTCGTCATTTTTATAATAGTGATATGGCTTTCTTGAAGCAGTTCTCACGGATTTAATTCGCAAAAAAAGGAAGGGGATTGTCATGAAGATATCAACAGAATGGCTGAAGGATTACGTTACTATAGAGGACGTAACAGCTGAAGATTTAGCTGAACAAATTACACGTGCAGGTATAGAAATAGATGAGGTTGAGAATCGCAATAAAGGTGTAGATAAGATCGTTGTTGGGTATGTGGTAAGTAAGGAGAAACATCCGGATGCTGACAAATTGAATGTCTGTATCGTAAATGCTGGACAGGAAGAGGAATTACAAATCGTTTGTGGTGCGAAGAATGTAGATGCAGGACAGAAAGTCCCTGTCGCTCTTATCGGTGCTACCATGCCTGACGGTATGCAGATCAAGAAGGCGAAGCTTCGTGGCGTCGTATCTCAAGGAATGATCTGTTCAGCGAAAGAATTGGGATTGAATGAGAAATTACTTCCTAAAGCTCAAACGGAAGGAATACTTGTTCTACCAGAATCCGTAGAGATTGGGACTCCGATTAGTCATGTGCTTGGATTGAATGATGAAGTGCTTGATTTCGACCTGACGCCGAATCGCTCTGATTGTCTCAGTATGCGTGGTGCTGCATATGAAGTGGGTGCTATCTTAGGTCGTGAAGTAAATATTCCCGATCCACTAGACCACCTTATTGAAGTAAGTGATGCTGCAGCAGATCATATTTCAGTTCATATTAGTACACCTGAATATTGTAGTCACTATGCTGCTCGTTATATTTCTGGTATTACGATCACATCATCACCACAATGGATGCAGAATCGCTTAATGGCTGCGGGTATACGCCCCATTAACAATATCGTAGATATCACAAACTATGTGATGTTAGAATACGGTCAACCACTTCATGCTTTTGATGCGGATAAGTTGAACAATTGCGCTATAGATGTTCGCCTTGCTCAAGCAGGAGAAACGTTAATTACATTGGATGGTCAAGAACGTAAGTTAGAACCTCATATGTTACTTGTTACAGACGGAGTGAAGCCTATAGCGCTTGCTGGTGTTATGGGTGGAGCCAATTCTGAGGTGACTGAGCAGACGGTGAATATTTTGTTGGAATCAGCTCATTTTGATGGAGCTATTGTACGTAAAACCTCTCGCCAATTGGGCCTTCGTTCCGAAGCAAGTCTAAGATTTGAGAAGGAAGTCGATCGGGGTATCGTTGTTACTGCATTGAACAGAGCAGCATCTCTTATGGCTAGTCATGCAACGGGTACCATCCATCAAGGTATCGTTGAATCTGTCATTGAACCGGCACAAGAAGTAACGATTGCGTTACGCCTTGAGAAACTTAATCGCGTCTTAGGTACTGAACTATCCATGCTTGAAGTAAAAACGATATTTAACCGTCTTCACTTCGCATGTGCGGATACGGCTTCAGGTATGATTGATGTAAGAGTTCCTACTCGTCGAGGAGATATTACAAGTGACGTAGATCTTATGGAGGAAATCGCTCGGTTATACGGATATGACAACATTCCAACGACTCCTATTGAAGGACCGACGACCCCAGGGGCTTATACGAAGCCACAAGCGTTACGTCGTGAATTACGGAGATTGCTTACTCACGGAGGATGGCAAGAAATAATCAGTTATTCTTTTACACATCCTGATCAAACGGCAGTATTCCCAGCGTTAACAATGGGAAGTAAGCCTGTTAAATTAGCGATGCCGATGAGTGAGGAACGTAGTGTACTGCGTACAAGTATTATTCCTCAATTACTAGATGCTGCTACTTACAATGTAAACCGTAAGCACCCAGATCTAGCGTTGTTTGAGATCGGGCACGTCTTCTTCACAGAAGAAGAGAACTTAACCGTTCAGCCAAAAGAATTACCGGTAATGTCTTTATTACTTAGTGGGCTTAAGGGCCAAAAACAATGGAACGTTAATCCTGTGAAGGTTGACTTCTTTGATATCAAAGGAACACTTGAAACGTTGTTTAATCATCTTGGATTGCAAAATTGCATTTCCTATGTAGGAAATCAACCAGATGGGTACCATCCTGGTCGTTCTGCATCAATCTATTTAGACAATGGATCAGGCGTTAATGTATTGTTAGGTACCATTGGTCAAGTGCATCCACAATTGCAACATGATCGTGATCTGGAAGATGTCTACGTCGCAGAGATCTTGTTGCAACCGCTATTTGATAACACGAATTATGAAGTGAAATATCGTGATCTACCACGTTATCCTGCTGTTGAACGTGACATAGCCCTTGTCGTGGATAATGGTATAGAAGCGGGAGCATTACTGACAACGATTCGTGAAGCTGCTGGAGAGTTACTTCAGAACGTACAGGTGTTTGATGTGTTCACTGGAAGTAAATTAGGCGATAATAAGAAGAGTGTAGCGATCTCCCTTGTATATCGACATCAGGAACGGACTCTGACCGATGAAGAAATTACTTCATTACATGGTGAAGTTGTAACCGCCCTAGAACAAACTTTTACAGCTGAATTAAGAAAATAGAAGGAATTGAACACAGTCACATCGAATCCATAGAATTAAAGATTCGATGTGGCTTTTTTAGCAACTGAATCGATTCAATTTATACACTTAATTCTATGTTAATGAGACCTCTAAGAGTCGAACACATATGAAGGAGGGAACAACAGTGAATATACCCGATCGTAATCGCGTTACCGTGGAAATCTACGGGACTTCTTATAAACTTGTCGGAAGTAGTTCTGACTATATGAAAAAAATTGCGCAGTATGTTGATGAACGAATGAATTCCATATCTAAGAATCACTCTCGGCTCGATACACCTAAGATCGCGGTGCTCGCTGCTGTCCATATGGCTGAGGAAGCCATTCAAACTCAGGAAATTCGTAATGAATTAAAGATGCTTACTGGAGAGCGTAGCGAACTAAAAGCTGAGATCGGACAGCTGCAAGCAGACCGTGCTAAACAGAGTGAGAACTTATTGAAGCAACAGGAGGAGTCTGCTGTTGTTGTTAAGGAAAAAGAAGAGTTGCAGGCAGAACACACGCGTATACAAGCTGAACTACAGCAACAACTAGAGAATAATAAATCTTTACTTGATAAAGAAATACTCAGGAATCAGCATTTAACGAACAATCAAGTTACACAAGAGCAGAAGCACAAACAGTCTCTTCTGGAACTAGACAAGCAACTTGCTAATCTTCGAAACAATAACAATCAGCTCCAGAACAAATTGCGTACTAGTGAGAAGGAATTGAAGGTATCACAAGATGCGCAATCTCAATTGGGTGAACAACTGAAGCAATCGTTACAAAAAGAACAGGGTGCAAAGGCTGAACAACAATCTCTACAAACTCAAATCACGAAATTACATGATGAAATGAGCCAAATTAAGGATCATTTAGCGAAATCTGAGACAGCACGTCAATTGGCCCAGAACTCCCTCGAAGAGAATGGGATTACAACTCGTAACCTTGAAGCTGAAGTGGATAAGTTGTTGGCAGAAGTGAAGTCTTGGAAGATGCTTGCTGACATGAAAGCTGATGAAATCGTTGACTTGGAACAAATGTTATTAGAAGCAAATGAACAGAATGAGACACTTGAAGTCGGGTTGAAGTCGCTTCATGATGAATTGAGTGTACTGAAGGAGCAGTCTGAAGTCGATATTAATAAACGCCAGACAGCTGAGAATGAATTGTTACATCTCCAACAGCAGCATGAAGAAGTACAGGAAGTTTATCGTGAGATGGTCAGACGTGATGAAGAAACAAGATTAGAGAACTTGATGTTGTTAGAAGAGAAGGAAGAGAACGCAAGACTCTTGACAGAGCTACAGCATAAGATAGAAGGCGCTGATTCACGCGAAGCGGAACATCATCACTTGCTGGGGATCGCTCAAGAGTCTTTGAAAGAATGGGAAGAACGGTATGAAGAACTTGAACGCAAACAATCTTCATTGCTGGAAGAAGAACGGAAACTTCAGGCAGAATTGGATAATTGGCAACAAGAGATTGCTGCGACTGAGGAACAACGGGACGAGTTACGTGAAGAGAAGGAAGCTGTAGCTCAGGAGTTGCATACCATTGGAGAATCCTTTGAACTTGTAGCTCATCAATATCGTCTCCTACAGTTGGAACATGATATGCAGGTAGAGCAAGCTAGGCAACATCAGGAAGAACTCGCCAAGCTCAGTGAGGAATATGGGAAATTACAAAGTGAATACAATGAATGGATTGAACTGATTGAACAGGATCAAACCTAGAATATGAAGAATCCCCGCAATTCATGTGGAAGCGCGGGGATCCTAGCTTGTTTAGTCTACAATTATTTTAGAAGTCATGGTGGTGTGACCTGGACCACAGAATACGGAACAAATAACTTCGTATTCACCGGGCTTGTCTGGTGTAATAATTTGTGAAGGGTTTTCCTTGCTAAGTTCTATATCAAGTCCTGGAATGATAACGCCATGATTACCTTGCTCATTCTCGAAAACAATCTTAACGGCTTCACCTTGTTTGATATGATATTCTTTTTGGTCAAACGTATAATTTGATGCTTTAATGACGACTTCCTCGCTTGGAGCGACTCCGGTATCTGAAACCCCGCTATTGGATGATTTCGATGAGGAACTATTTTCTCCACATGCAGATAAGGTCATCAAAAGAACGCAACTAATAATAAAAACAAGTGCCTTTTTCATAATTCACCCTCCTATAACTCTAATATTGTGACAAATATAGTAATATCATACCTTATAGATAACATGTATGCACATGATGATTTGTAAAATTCGTGAACAAACCTATGACGATACATAGGTGAATTACTATGGTATAAATGAATAAATGGTCACAGGTAAGCCCCTGTTCCGTGAACAGGGGCTTACCTGATTAGGACTAAGAATAGACAGTCTATTCTTAATTAATGACGGTCACGACCAGCAGTATAAGGTGTGGCTACTGGAATGAAGAGGTCAATAATTCCAATGACAAGTGCCGCAAGTAAGGCACCAATCATGGTGACGTCGACTCCACTAACGATGAATTGGGCAATATAGATTACCACAGCACTCACCAGGAATCCGACAATACCTCGACCAAATGGATTGATTCGTTTGCCAAATATACCCTCGATGACCCAACTTAGCAAGGCAATGACTAGAGCAAGTACAAGTGCGCTCCAGAATCCACCGACCGAAAATTGTGGTACAATCCATCCCACAATCATTAACACTATCGCTGCTACAATGAACCTAACGACATGACCTAGGAAATGCATGTATTTCGCCTCCTTTACACATGATTAATGTGTGTTATGCAAGAGTTATTGTATTCATTTATCAGAAACTTATGTATGGATGTTCAAAATAGCGTATTTCAACTGGTTTCGTTATAATAAAAGTTAACATGGAAGGAAGTGAATATTCTTGGACGACAAAATTTTGCACACTCTAGAATATCGCAAGATTTTAAATAAATGTTCTGGTTATACCCAGACAAGCATGGGGAAACTGAGAGCAGAAGAACTTAAACCCGTTACGGATGTAGAGACTGTTAAACAACTCTTAAACGCTACCGATGAAGCATATACAGTAGATCGATTAAAGGGCACCCCTCCCTTCGGTGGAATAACTGATATTACAGCAGCAACGAAAAGAGCAGAACTTGGAGGGACATTGAATCCTCATGAGTTCCTTGCTATAAGTAATACTACTTACGGATCAAGAAGGATTAAACGATTTATTGCTAACATTCATGAGGATGAGCCTGTTAAGATCTTATTTACGCTCAGTGAAGGGATTTCAGAGCAGAAAGTACTTGAAGATGCTATCAAGATCTGTATAGATGAAAGTGCTGACGTGATGGATTCTGCTAGTTCAGAACTAGCTCAAGTTCGTAGAGAACTTCGATCAGGGGAAGTTCGTATTCGTGAGAAGCTTGATTCGATGATTCGTTCCTCAACGGTCTCTAAGATGCTTCAAGACCAGCTAGTTACCATTCGTGGAGATCGATTCGTAATTCCTGTAAAGGCAGAACATCGATCTTATTTCGGAGGGATCGTTCATGATCAATCCGGGTCAGGTGCTACATTATTCATTGAACCAGAAGTCATTGTGGCCATGAATAACAAATTACGTGAATTACGGATGAGAGAAGAACGTGAAATTGAAGTCATATTGCAGAAACTAACGGCGCTTGTTGGTGATCAAGCCGAGCTGTTATTGATAGATATAGATTTAGTTGGAGAACTGGATTTCATATTTGCGAAAGCACGTCTCGCACATGTGATGAAGGCAACTATGCCGAAGATGAATGATACTGGGTATCTGAAGTTGAAAAAAGGACGTCATCCCCTCATTCCGCTGGAGCAAGTTGTTCCAATTGATGTGGAATTAGGAGCTACACATACTTCTATTATCGTAACAGGCCCGAATACAGGCGGAAAAACAGTTACGTTAAAGACGATAGGACTTCTTAGTCTGATGGCTATGTCAGGCTTTTATGTTCCAGCAGAAGAGGGTAGTGAACTTAGTGTTTTCGATGCTATATTCGCTGATATCGGCGACGAACAAAGTATAGAACAAAATTTAAGTACCTTTTCTAGTCACATGACTAACATTATTCGTATCTTGAAGCAGATGACCCCTAAGAGTCTAATACTTTTAGATGAAGTAGGGGCTGGGACGGATCCTGCAGAAGGATCTGCGCTAGCTATATCTATTCTAGAACATATTCATCGCTTTGGATGTCGTATGGTGGCAACAACACATTACAGTGAGTTAAAAGCATATGCTTATGAACGAGAAGGCATTATCAACGCAAGTATGGAATTTGATGTCAACACACTGAGTCCGACTTATCGTCTGTTAATTGGTGTTCCCGGTAGAAGTAATGCGTTCGCCATTGGAGAACGGTTAGGATTACAGAAAAGTATATTGGACTTCGCTCGTGGCGAAGTGAAAGAGGAAGATATGCGCGTGGAGCATATGATTGCTTCCCTTGAAGATAATCGCCTACGTGCGGAGAAAGAACGTGAACAAGCGGAGATTCTTCGAATCGAAATGGAATCCCTAAAAAGCCAGCATCAACGAGAGTTGGAGAAGTTGGAACAACAACGTGACAAACTTTTGGAAAAAGCTGAACTTCAGGCCCAAGAAGTGATCGATAAGGCACGTTCAGAATCTGAACGCATTATATCTGAACTTCGAGAGCTCGCTATGAGTGAAGGAGCTTCGGTCAAAGAGCACAAGTTAATCGAGGCACGTAAACAACTTGAAGAAGCTGAGCCGAAGCAACGGAAGAAGGGACCTTCAAGGAATGCGGTTAAAGTTCGAACGATTGAACCTGGCGATGAAGTAAGAGTGTACAGCTTGAACCAAAAGGGACATGTTGTAGAACTAACAGGGACAAAAGAAGCGATGGTACAGTTAGGTATTATGAAAATGAAAGTTAGTCTGGACGATTTGGAACTCTTAAATGCTAATGTCAATCAATCGGATAAGCCCCAAAAGCAGAAGAATGTTACAATGGTTAAACGAACTCGAGATGACAATATTCGTACGGAACTAGATCTTCGCGGAGCCAACCTTGAAGAAGCGTTAATGGAAGTGGACCGTTTCATCGATGAAGCATTCTTGAGTAATTTAGGTCAAGTATATATTATTCATGGTAAGGGAACGGGGATCCTTCGTACAGGGATGCAGGAGTATCTTCGTAAACATAAACATGTTAAGAGCTATCGATTAGGTAATTATGGTGAAGGCGGAAATGGCGTCACTGTAGCTGAGTTGAATTAATTATTTTTAAGTTCAGTTGTGAGGAGCGTCATTCCTATGAAAAACTTGATACGTATTTTATTTGTGTGTGCTGTTATGTTTATAGTCGCTGGTATTGTTTATTTGAAGAATGCTTAGGAGGAAATTTTCATGGAAACTATAGTGTGCCCATGGTGTCAGACAGAAATTGTATGGGATGAAGAATTAGGCCCTGAAGAGGAATGTCCGCATTGCCAGAACGAACTGAATGAATATCGTACAATTAATATTGGTATTGATGAAGATGATGAGGAGTTTGATCCGGAAGAAACTACGCCATTACAATCCCCTCCTTCTGATAAAGATACAGGATCGATAGAGCCTTTCTGGGAAAGGGATGTTATTAGTGCCACCCCAGTCATTCGTGCACTTGATAAGTATGAAACAAGTCATGATTTGATGAATTATGAGGAAATGGTTGAGAAAGTGTTAGATGAACAGGAGGAAGTGCCTGAATGTCCTCACTGCCACGAATACATGCTGTTAGCAGGACAACAGCAAATGACTGATGGTGGCTTTCAACCTAGCTTAGTTAAAGCACTACAGTCTCCTGTGTTAAGCACACCATTTACACTTGATATGTACATTTGCCCGGGATGCTTCCATGTTCAGACAACGTTGTCTGAGGAAGACCGTTTAAGAATGGTTCAAGTTTTGAGTAAATAATATGTAATATAGGGACACTTTAATGATCTGAGAGAAACCCGGTTGGCATACTTGCCAATCGGGTTCTTCAATATCTGTCTTATTACGTTAATGCGTGTTCTGAAGGAGGCGAAGGTTTATTCGTCCGAGTTAAGGAGAATAATTCTAGATCTTCTGTTCGTGATTTTCCTATTATGACATCCGCTATGATATCGGCAGCAATCATACTATACACGGTACCATTGCCGCCATAACCTTCTAGAAAGTAACAGTGCGGATATTGTGGATGTGGACCAATCATGGGAATTCCGTCATGAGTTGATCCAAAGACAGCGCCCAAGAATAATCTATTTGTAAGGGGTCAATCTCAGGGAATAAATGCTCAGCTTGCCGTCACAATTTAATTAACACTCCTTTATAGAATTTGAACAATATATGAATTACACATAAAAAGAAGAGGTTGGGTGATACTATCCTTGTTAAAATATACTTACCCAGGAGGGACGACAGTCATGCCATCTACGCAGATGCAACCTTTAACTACTAAAGAACTTAATTACATTTCGGACTCTATTACCAACGAGAATTTACTGATTAAACAATGTGCAGCAACGGCTGCAGCGACGCAAAATGCAACCATTCAACAGGCGTGTTTAACTTATATTCATAGTCTGGATAAACACGTGGATCAACTTGTACAATCGCTCAAAGAACATCAGCAGCTAGCGCCAACACAAATGCAATAGTGTCTCAACATACTGATATTAGAGGAGGATCCTTACGTGAACACTCAGAATAATTCAACATTTATGGAAGATAAGGATTTGTTATATACCATTGTTGCGGATTTAAAAAGAACATCTAGAGAATATCTCACAGCTGCGACGGAATCGAACTGTTCTGCGGTACGCCAAATGTTTACGAGTCTGACGAATGATACGTTACGTTTACAAGGTGAGGTATTTACATTGATGCAGCAACAGACTCAGTATGAAGTACCATGTAAGGCATCACAGTCTGAATTAGACAAGCAGGTTCAAGCCTCTCAGAAGGCACAACAAAACTCCCGTCAATTCGTAACACAAAAAACAGGGAATAGTATCCAGAGTGGATATATTCCAAATGCTCAGCAACAAGCATCTCAATCTGGAAACTCCCAGTACATGTAAAAAATGTGGTAACGATGTATTACATGAATTAAATCCGTCTTTACGGGACTGTAAGCCCCGTGAGGCGGTTTTTTTCTATGCATAAACCTTAAAATATTGTAGTATATGTATTAATCTCTTTTACGCGGGTGTGTCATTTGTAATATTATCGGTGCCCACGAAAAGCAAGCACTGGAGGATAACTTATGAAGGAACTTAACGATCTGAACAAGAAGGTATTGGATCTTTTAAAAGAAGATGCAAGAATGTCACCGGCTTTATTAGCTACACTCACTGGTGTTAGTGAAGAGGAGATCAAAGCAGCGATCACCCAGCTTGAAAATGAGCACGTGATTGTGAAGTACTCTGCTGTTGTGAATTGGAGCAAGATTGAAGATGAGAAAGTAACCGCCTTAATAGAGGTACAAATTACACCTGAACGGGGACGCGGATTTGAGGGAATAGCAGAACGAATTTATTTATACCCTCAAGTGAAATCAGTGTATTTAATGTCTGGTGCTTACGATTTACTTGTAGAAGTAGAAGGGCATAACTTAAGAGAAGTAGCAAACTTTGTCTCTGAGAAGTTATCTCCGATCGATTCCGTACTTTCAACAAAGACGAACTTTATTCTAAAAAAATATAAGCAAGATGGAATTATTCTCGAGGATCATGAAGAAGATAATCGCCTCATGATATCACCATGAAGGAGGAAATATGATGGTCTTGAATGAAGGGCGTGCAGCAGAACAGAAGAAGTCAATGGAATCCTATTTAGCGCCACTCGTTAGAGAGATCGCTCCTTCAGGCATTCGAAAGTTTTTCGACCTTGTATCTGCCAATAAGGATATCATTACGCTTGGTGTAGGTGAGCCTGACTTCGTTACACCATGGCATGTACGTGAAGCATGTGTGTATTCTTTAGAACGAGGACGTACAGGTTATACTTCGAATGCGGGAATGCCTGAGCTTCGCGAAGCGATAGGTCAATATTTAAATGACAATTTTCAAACCACATACGACCCAGCGAAAGAGATTCTAGTGACAGTAGGCGGGAGTGAAGCGATTGATTTAGCACTTCGTGCACTGATCGTACCGGGTGATGAGATCCTTATCCCTGAACCATGTTATGTATCCTATTCCCCAATCACCTCCATAGGAGGCGGAATTCCAGTTGGGATCGAGACAACATCTGTTAATGGCTTTAAATTAACTGCTGAAGCTTTGGAGGCAAAGATCACTTCCAAATCAAAAGTCTTGATATTATGTTACCCTAGTAATCCCACGGGAGCGATCATGACTTACGAAGATTGGCTTCCTGTTGCAAAAGTAATTGAAAAACATGATTTGATCGTTATTTCGGACGAAATTTACGCAGAATTAACCTATGGGGATAAGCATGTTAGCTTCGCCTCTATTCCTGGAATGAAAGATCGAACTGTGCTTGTGAGTGGCTTCTCCAAAGCATTTGCTATGACAGGTTGGCGCATGGGGTATGCATGTGCACATGAAGATCTCATTTCGGCGATGTTAAAGATTCATCAGTACACAGTGATGTGTGCACCTGTTATGGGTCAAGTTGCTGCTCTAGAAGCTCTAACGAATGGTTTAGAAGAAAAAGACCGAATGATAGAATCTTATAATCAGCGTAGACGTTTAATCGTACAAGGCCTACGTGACGTTGGGCTTGATTGTCACGAACCACAGGGTGCTTTTTACGCGTTCCCAAGTATTCAATGTACGGGAATGTCATCGGATGATTTTGCTCATAGGTTACTAGTAGAAGCTAGGGTAGCTGCTGTTCCGGGTAATGCTTTTGGTCTCGGTGGTGAAGGGTTTCTTCGCTGTTCATATGCCACATCAGTAGCTCAACTATCTGAGGCTCTTGAAAGAGTAGGGAGTTTTGTGGAAAAATTGAAAAAAGGATAAAATTGATGAAAATCAGTATTTTTTGAATTTTTAACAATATATTCACTTTTATTTTTAGTTTAATATGTTATAATTTGTATTTAGGAGCAGAAATGAACTATCTAAGGAGGGATTCGATTTGTTTTGTGCTGATTATGATCTGCCCACATATCGCGGAGGCTATATTGCTGAAGGCAAACGTGGTAAATGGTCAAGCAAAACGATTGACTCTTTGAATAGAGAGTTTACGTTGGAAGATGAAATCCAGATGCTCAGAGCTAAGATGGAGCAAATATTTGTTGAAGAACAATCATTTACTTCTGAAGTTGTTATAGAAATTAGTAGCTTACTAGATTTAAAAATCAATGAATATATGAAAACATTCCCTAGCAAAAAATAATATGATCAATAAACGGAGGCTCGTCATGACGAGCCTTCTTTTTATATGTTCAGTTTTTATGATATATTGGGTTCATAAGTGATTGGGGGATTAACATTGAAATTTATAGGTCGATGGCTTCTTATTTGTTCCAGTATTGTCATGTTAGCAGGGTGCGGGAAAGATGAGGCAGGGGTCTCTATTTTTATAACGGATAATGTTGTTGACGCAACCAACATTCGTGAACCCTTAGAAAAGAGTTTACAAGAGAAGGTTGGAGAGGACCTTAAGGTAAAAATCTCAACTGCTGGAATATATAATGAGCAGAAAATATTGATAGAATATGCAGCTCGAGAACATGAGATTATTATTTTACCTGAAGGTGTCACGAAAGTTTATGCACAGCAGGGAACACATATCGCACTTGATCCCTATTTTGATTCTGCCACATATCCAACAGGTTTTTTTGAGGGTGGCGTAACGGATGAGGATACAGATGAAGTGATACAAGAGAAACATTTATTTGCCATTCCTATTTCTGAAATGAAAGTATTTCAAGATTTGGGGTATACCACAGAGGGGATGTTAGCTACCATTCCCATATCCACGGATTCCGTGGAAGATTCGGTTAAAGTGCTGAAGGCTATGATCGGGGAGTAAATCAAGGAGTAACGCTCGAAAAACTAGGCGTATGCTTCCGATGCAAGTTTTTGGAACGGAGAATAATCGGAGAAGCACAGCTCTCCAAAAACTAAGCGTATGCTTTCGAAGTGATTTTTTGACGTAGTAAATCAAGGAGTAACGCCCCAAAAAATTTTAGGAGGATTCCAAATGAAAGTATACACACGGACGGGTGACAAGGGTGAGACTTCGGTCATCGGAGGTCGCGTGATCAAAGATGATAACCAAGTGGAAGCCTATGGAACGATAGATGAGCTAAATAGTTATGTAGGGCAAGTGATTAGCCTTATGGATCAAGAGACTTTTAGTGACCTTAAGGAACAATTATTGGAGATTCAACATGAGCTATTTGACTGTGGGTCCGATTTAGCGTTTGTTAATCTTAGTGTAGATAAGTATAAAGTGACGGGCGATATGGTAGAGCGATTGGAACTTTGGCTGGATACTTGCGAGCAGGAAAATCCGCCATTGGAGCGTTTTATTCTGCCAGGTGGAGACATCATTTCTTCTAATCTCCATGTGTGTCGTACGGTGTGTCGTAGGGCAGAACGAAGAACGGTTACTCTGGGTAAGGAAAAGGACATTAATCCAGATGTGTGCAAATATTTAAACCGCTTATCTGATTATTTCTTCGTCATTGCAAGAACGGTGAATGCTCGTAAAGGAGTAGCAGACATCGAATATGTACGTAGTCAAAAGGTGTTTAAATCAGGCAAATGAACCAATATTATAACCCCATTACATACGTTGTTCCAGTCGAAGAAGACGGCTGGATTCTGAAGACAATCTTACAGAAAAGAATGAATATTTCCCGAAAACTGGTATCACGTCTGAAACAGACCGAGGAAGGAATCATGCTTAATGGTGAGAGAGTGTATATTAGCGTGCCTGTAAGGAATGGAGATCGAGTCGAAATTCGGATGGAGCAGGAGTCTTCAGAAGATATTTTACCTCAGCCCATTCCTTTTGATATTTTATATGAAGATGATCATTTATTGGTCGTTAATAAGGAATCTGGCAGGATCGTACATCCTACACACGGTCATTACACCAACACATTGGCTAACGGAGTAGTCTATTATTGGATTGAACAAGGGAAAAGGTATCGTTTTCGACCCGTTCATCGGCTTGATCAAGAGACTACAGGAGTCCTAGTTATTGCTAAGAATCCTTACGTGCATCAACATATCTCTGAGCAAATGAGCCAGGGGAAGGTCGATAAGAAATACATTGCAATTGTCCATGGTGTGCCTAATCCCTCTGAAGGTGTGGTAGATGGACCTATTGATAGAGATCCCTTGGAACCTCACCGTCGAATAGTAACACCAACAGGATATAGTTCGCTGACACGATACTGGTTACTAGAACGATATCACGATGCGAGCATGCTACAATTAAAATTAGAGACGGGCAGAACGCATCAGATCCGTGTGCATATGACATCAATAGGTTGCCCATTAATTGGTGATTCATTTTACCGACATCCTGTCTATCATGAGATGGATGTAGATCGTGCTATAACTGAAATAGAGGACCCTACGATTGCTGAGAATGCGGTAGTTAGACTTGATCAATTGATGGGACGTCAAGCATTGCACGCATCAGAATTATCATTTGTCCATCCGATTCTACATGAGATGATGACTTTTACTGCACCACTCCCTTTCGATATGGAGACCCTTCGTAATCAACTAATACAACATCCAATAGAGGAGGAAGAATAATTATGAGCAAACTTTTAATATATCAATATCCACAGTGTGGTACATGCCGCAATGCGGTGAAATGGTTGCGAGCTAATGGACATGAACTTGAAATTCGTCATATCGTTGAGGCGCCACCAACAGTCTCAGAATTAAACGATTTGATTAATACAAGTGGGCTAGAATTAAAGAAGTTCTTTAATGTGAGTGGTGAAGTATATAAGAGTATGGGACTAAAGGATAAGCTTGGTGAAATGAGTCGCGAAGAACAAATCGAGTTGCTCTCTTCAAATGGAAAATTAATCAAACGCCCTATCGTAAGTAGTGGTGAACAGGTGACAGTTGGTTATAAAGAGGATCAATATGCCAATGTTTGGGGAAGCGAATAAAACGACAAAGCCTTGTTAGAGGTATGTTATACTATAACTATTGCCGCTGTTTAAGCGGAAGAAAGATATATAAGGAGCGGTTAAAAGAGTGACAAGTCATAATAATAAACAACAATCATTAATGCTGGTAGATGGAATGGCGCTATTGTTTAGGGCATATTTTGCATCAGCTACGAGTGGATATATTCGTCGAACAAAAGCTGGCGTACCTACGAATGCTATTTATGGTTTCGTACGTTATTTCTGGGATGCTGTACAGACCTTTGATCCGAGCCATGTTGTATGCTGTTGGGATCTCGGAGGCGGGACTTTTCGAACTAAGGAGTATTCCGCATATAAAGGAAATCGATCGGAAGCCCCTGATGATCTTATTCCTCAGTTTTCATTAATTCGTGATGTCATTGAAAGTTTTGGTATTCCTAATGTGAGTTACCAAGGCTTCGAGGCTGATGACTGTATTGGTACGTTAGCAGCTCAAATTAGCCAAGAAATGAATGTTATGATATTAACGGGAGATCATGATTTACTTCAACTCGTAAGTCCTGCAACCAGTGTCATTATCATGAAAAAGGGTCAGGGTAATTATAAAGTATATACACCAGAGTCTTTATATGAGGAAAAGCAACTTCGTCCTCGTCAAATCATAGATATGAAGGCACTTATGGGTGATACGAGTGATAATTATCCAGGAGTACGTGGGATTGGTGAGAAGACAGCTATCAAGTTGATCCAAGAATACGAATCTATTGAGGGAATTCTGGAGAATCTAGACAAACTCTCCTCTAGCGTACGAATAAAGATTGAGAAAGATCTAGAAATGCTACATCTTTCACGTAGACTTGCAGAGATTCATTGTGAAGTGCCCGTGGAGTGCTCCGTAGATGGTTGTCAGCTACAAATCGACAATGTTCTGATCTCTTCCAAATTTGAAGAATTAGAAATGAAGAGTTTATGTCAATTGATTGGAGTTGCAGCCGTCTAAGTGAGCAGACTAGGATCTAAATCAGTGCGAAAAGGATGGGTATGAATAGGAATACTAGCGATAATAACGTTAGTATCGTAATAGCCTATCATGCGGAAGTTGCCATAAATGGTGCATTCATTGAAGCCGATGGTGGCTCTCCAAATCCTTATGGCAATCTAATTGTAGATGGACGAGTTGCACATATGGGACACTACGGAACGACAATTGGTTTTCAGGTATAACCTCATTAGAAATCCTTAATAAATAAAGGCGACTTTTCATTCGGAAATCAAGAATGGGAAATCGCCTTTATTTATGGAATCTATTGCGGGGGGCAGTTCTCTATGAATCTATCAGGCAAGGTGAAGGATGTCGTTATTTTATAGTATCTTAAAAAGGTACAATATAATATAATGGGGGAAATTCGACCCTAGGACAGAAGGGAATGTTATACATGGGCTTGTTAGGAGCGATTGAAGCAGGTGGAACAAAGTTCGTCTGCGGTATAGGCACGAAGGATGGCGAGGTTGTGGAGAGAGTCAGTTTTCCTACAACAACACCGGAAGAAACGATGTCACAGGTAGTGGATTTTTTTAAAGGGAAAGAAGTCGAGGCCATCGGAGTTGGTTCTTTCGGGCCTATTGATCCGATTAAAGAGAGCGATACATATGGTTATATCACAACCACACCGAAACCTCATTGGAGCCAATATAATATCGTGGGTTTTATGAAGTCACATTTCGACGTACCTATTGGATTCGATACAGATGTCAATGGTGCAGCACTTGGTGAACATTTATGGGGGGCTGGACAAGGCCTAGATAGCTGTATGTATATTACAGTTGGAACAGGTATTGGTGCTGGAGCTGTCGTTAATGGGCAAATGTTACATGGACTCTCTCATCCTGAGATGGGACATATCATCGTTCGACGACATCCTGATGATAGTTATGAAGGGACATGTCCTTATCACGCTGACTGCTTAGAGGGGTTAGCTGCAGGGCCAGCTATCGGTCGCCGCGTTGGACTACAAGGTGCTGAGTTAGGTGTCGACCATCCAGCTTGGGAGCTCGAGGCTTATTATTTAGCTCAAGCATTAATGAATTATATCTTGATTCTTTCCCCACAGAAAATTATTATGGGCGGTGGAGTTATGAAGCAACAGCAGCTATTCCCACTTATTCAACGTGAGCTTCGTAGCCTCCTAAATGGTTATGTACAACATACATCCATTAGTAACGATATAGAGAACTACATTGTCTCTCCTAAATTAGGGGATAATGCAGGACTGTGTGGGGCATTAGCACTCGCAACCTTAGCACTTAAAGGAGCTTAGTCTGGAATATTGAGCCGTCACGAAATTTCGTTGACGAATATACAGTATATGGTATTATAGGAATAACAGTATAACATGGCTCGACTGAGGAAGCACCTCTCTTACTTTATTGTAAGAGGGGTGTTTTTTTGCGTGTTGTATTGAATGATGGGAGGGATGTAAGATGCAAATTTTATTTATGAATCGTCTGGTTAAAGGGTCACAACAAGATGAAGAATCAGCAGGACAAGTATGGATTGGTGAAGAGGATGGTATTTGGCATTTAGGTTGGAGAGATTTCCAAATAGGTGAAGATACGATCGATTCATCTTGGTACGAAGGTGTCTCATGGGATGAGTTACTATGCATCTATCGTCATGGTCTTGCAATCAAGTTAGGAGAGGGGTATCGACCCATCATTGAAGGTGTATTTCATGAAGAAGATGAGCAACGGTATCGTGGCCAGAGTGCTCAGAAACTATATTGTTACAGCGAGCTTCATCCACAGGAGAATCTATATTCTGAATTATGTTCATGGAGACGTAGAAGAGCAGTCTCTGAACGTAAAGCTCCTTACTTCATTGCTAGTAACAAACTGCTCCGACTCATTAGTACCTTTATCCCCCAGACAGTGGACGAGCTAATCCAACTACCGGGGGTCGGTGATGTGAAAGCCGGGGAGTACGGTGTAGATATTTTAGAAATAACAGCAAAAGTAGAACGTCATCATCATTATCCTTTAAACTGGGTTTATGGTGAATTAAATGAAGAGCTCTATATGAACTGGGTATTCAAGCAAAAAGAGCGAAAATACAAATTAGAGCTTGATCAGTATAGGATACGCCGTACACTCATGACAGGAATATCAGAAGGGAAGAGTCTCGAAGAATTAGAACAAGAATGCAATACTCCTAGGAAAGACATTCTTGAAGCTTTGGAGGAAATGGAGAAAGAAGGTTATGATACGGAATATCTTATTCAGAATGAACTATATGATATGTCTGCTGACGAGCAGAATGCCATATGGTCAGCTTTTGAAGAGTTAGGAGATCTATTGTTGAAGCCTATCCTACAAAAGGTATATGGTGAAGGGAAAGATACTATTGCGAAAGGAAGTATAGACCAACTGTATGAACGCATACGCATGATTCGCATTCGCTTTCGGCGGGGGCAGGCTTCTAGACAAGACGTCGGTTAAATAACACAAGGACGAAAGATTCTCTGTATACAGAGCGTCTTTCGTCCTTGTGCAATGATTAGAGCCAATCCTTTTTTTTGAATATGAAGAACATTCCGAAACCCAATGTAGCCATAATCCCAATAATCATAAAATAGCCATACTTCATATCTAATTCGGGCATATTTGTGAAGTTCATTCCATAAATCCCAGTAATGAGTGTTAAGGGTATGAAAATGGTAGTAATCGCTGTAAATACTCTCATAATTTCATTCGCACGATTGGCGATACTGGACTGATACGCTTCTCGTAAGTTACCCATAAGGTCGCGATAGGTTTCGAAAGTTTCTGCGATCTTAACAGCATTTTCATAAATATCGCTGAAGTATTTCTGTAGCTGGTCATCGATCAGACGAAGATCTTTCTTGTTTAAAATGTTGATTACTTCTTTCTGGGGTCCAAGAACCTTCTTCAGCCATAATATTTCGCTTCGTAGACCAATAATCTCAATGAGATGAGATTTCTTAGTGTGCATCAGAATATCTTCTTCTAATTTCTCAATCTTGGCCTCGATCCGATCACCTACAGAGAAATAATTGTCGACAACTAAGTCGATGAGCAGATATAAAAATTTATCGGGTTCACTAACTTCTTGCTCCCACAGAATGGGCTTTAGTGTTCGAAGCTCGTTTATTTTTTGGTTGGTAACCGTAATAATATAATGTCTGCCTAAGAATACGCTGAGAGCTCTTAGAAAAATTTCCTCATCATCGAATCGAATACTGTTAACTACAATGAAATAATGGTTATCGTATATTTCAATCTTAGGACGTTGTTCATCTTCACTAAGACAGTCCTCAACAGCTAGGTCATGAAGAGAAAAGAGAGGTTGTAATAAAGTGAGATCCTCTGCATCTGCATCGATCCAGTAGAATCCTTGTTCTGGTGGGGTTAGTGTAACTTGGATGTCATTAATGGGGGTGAATACCCCAGAATTAACCAACCGGATTTTCATATATATTCACTCCTTCATCCCCATAATTCGCTATGGGTAGCGCTAAATTTCTGCGCATAGAAAAGAGATCAGTCTTGTTCATGGAGTAAGAGGCTTACGCACGAAAGAGTCGAATAGCTCCTTCCTCCAACAGGCTGGTACTAGTTCTATGCGGTTGTAATGCACCAATAATCAGCTTGGGCCTCGGGTCGCCGTCCATCTTTCAGGTCACCTCTTCTTTAACCGGATTGTAATACTTGTCTAGTATAACGTCCTCCTAACATCCTTTCAAGAAGAAAAGCTGGTTACTTCTAGTCTTCAGTTTATGAAATAAGAGTGATCTAGGTGTTACTTAATATAAGTCTTTGTAAAAATGTTGAACAGTTCTTGACGAAGGTAATTTTATGATTTAAAGTTAATTCAGATTTAAATATTACCAAAATCAATTAAACTAAAAATGAATACAGCGAAATCTTATCAAGAGCAGGTGGAGGGACAGGCCCGATGAAACCCGGCAACCGGCGTGTAATACGCACGGTGCTAATTCTTGCAGGAAGATTTGTCGACTTCACTGACAAACCATTCCTGAGAGATGAGAGAGGCGCATAGATTAACGATGATGACCTTTCTCCTATGGATTTTTTCCTATGGATTAAGGTCATTTTTGTTTACAAAACCCTTTCCTCACATGATTATCGCCGATTTCAGCTAAAGGAGTGTAATCAGCATGCCAATTAAGATTCCAGATACATTGCCAGCGAAGGAAGTACTTGCCGGGGAGAATATATTCGTCATGGATGAGAGCCTGGCTTATCATCAAGACATACGTCCCTTGCGTATTGCGATTCTCAATTTAATGCCAACGAAAGAAACGACAGAAACGCAGTTACTTCGTTTACTTGGGAACTCACCACTTCAGGTTGATATCGTATTGTTGCATCCCAGATCACATACTTCCAAGAACACATCTGAAGAATACTTGAGAACATTCTATAAGACGTTTGACGAGGTGAAATCTAGTCGATTCGATGGTCTGATTATTACAGGAGCTCCAGTAGAACAGATGGAATTTGAAGACGTTAATTATTGGGAAGAGTTACAAGAAATATTTGAATGGAGCAAGACTTATGTCACCTCAACCCTTCATATATGTTGGGCATCTCAAGCAGGCCTTTATTATCACTTTGGCGTTCCCAAATATGATCTGAATGACAAAATATTTGGTGTGTTCTCACATACGATCAGTACGCCAAATGTGAAGTTGCTGAGAGGATTTGATGAATTGTTTCATGTCCCTCATTCTCGTCATACGGAAGTACGTCAGGAAGATATTGAAGGGATTCCTGAACTGGAGATCTTATCAGAATCAGAAGAAGCGGGTGTATACATTGTTGCGACGAAAGACGGCAAGCAAATCTTCGTGACAGGACATTCGGAATATGATCCATTCTCGTTGAAATGGGAATATGAACGTGATGTAGCCAAGGGTATGCAAATAGATTTACCTCAACATTATTACCCTGAAAATGATCCTTCTCGTGTACCTCCAGCGATATGGCGTGCACATGCAAGTTTATTATTCGCAAATTGGCTGAACTATTATGTATACCAAGAGACACCTTTTGATATTGGAGAAGCGATGGAAGTATGGCCACAAATATAATCAGAATATGATGATAAAGGGGAAAACACTATGAATGAGAAAGACTTACGAATAGAAAGTCGCTTGGCTCAGATCGGATCAGTTGAGGAACCAGTAACAGGTGCTATTAATTTCCCTATATATCAGGCTACAGCTTTCCGCCATCCTCAGTTAGGAAAGAGCACTGGATTTGACTACTCACGTACGAAGAACCCAACCCGTAAAGTATTAGAGGATGCTTCAGCTCAACTAGAATCTGGTGATGCGGGCTTCGCATGTAGTTCAGGAATGGCTGCATTACAGACTGTCTTTGCCATGTTCGCGCAAGGCGATCATCTTATTGTCTCTTTAGATTTATATGGCGGTACATATCGTCTATTGGAACGAATTCTTTCTAAATTCGGAGTCACTGCCTCTTATGTAGATACGAACGATATCGATGCACTAGAAAGTTCAAGACGACCTAACACCAAGGCTGTGTTTATTGAAACGCCTACGAATCCATTAATGATGATCACGGATATTGAAGCGGTATGCCTATGGGCACAACGTCATCAAATATTAACGATCGTTGATAATACATTAATGACCCCCTTCTTTCAACGTCCATTGGAGTTAGGAGCAGATATTGTCGTTCATAGTGCTACGAAGTATTTAGGTGGACATAACGATGTACTGGCAGGTCTTATTATTACAAAAGGTAAAGAACTATCGGAAGAAATGTTTTTCCTTCATAACTCGCTTGGCGCAGTTCTTGGTCCAACAGACTCTTATCAACTTATGCGTGGGATGAAGACATTGGCACTCCGAATGGAACGTCATGAGAGTAATGCGATTCGAATAGCTGAATACTTAACGACTCATTCTGCTGTAGCTGAAGTATTTCATCCGTACTTGAAGGATCATCCTGGCCATGATATTCAGAAGAAGCAGTGTAGTGGCAACACGGGGATTTTCTCATTTAAAGTGAAAGATGCTCGGTATGTAGAACCCTTACTTAGACATATCCGATTAATTGCTTTTGCGGAAAGTCTCGGTGGTGTTGAATCGTTGATGACTTACCCGGCAGTACAGACACATGCAGACATTCCATTGGAGATTCGTGATGCCATTGGTGTAGATGATAGATTACTTCGTTTCTCTGTTGGAATAGAACATGTAGAGGATTTAATAGCAGATCTTGGTGGGGCATTAGATGCAGCGCGTCAAGAAATTGAAGGAGGACAATAAGCATGAGTAGTCAACAACAATCAGGAAAAAGTTCTCCCAAAGATCTGGATTTTGCTACAAAGTTAATTCATTTTGGATCTGAAATTGACCGAACTACAGGTGCATCAAGTGTTCCAATCTATCAAGCATCCACATTTCATCATGAAGATATATTTAATCCACCTCTGCATGACTACAGTCGTTCTGGCAATCCAACGCGTCAGGCTTTAGAAGATTATATATCTTTATTAGAAGGTGGCGAACGCGGCTTAGCCTTTGCATCAGGTATGGCAGCCATCTCAAGTACATTCATGCTCTTATCGGCTGGGGATCATATCATTGTCACAGAGGATGTATATGGTGGAACTTATCGTCTCTTAACAAGTATTCTTAGCAGATTAGGAATTGAGACAACGTTCGTTGATATGACAGATTTGGATCAAGTGAAACAAGCACTTAGATCTAACACCAAAGCCGTTTATATGGAAACACCGTCTAACCCTACATTAAGAATTACTGATATACAAGCGGTAACTGACTGGGCAAAAGAGCATGATCTCCTTACGATGTTGGATAATACGTTTATGACGCCTTACCATCAACGCCCAATTGAACAAGGTGTAGATATTATCATCCATAGTGCTACTAAATTTCTAGGGGGACACAGTGACGTTCTTGCTGGCCTTACAGTGGCTAGGACGGCGTCGATCGGTCAGCAATTAAAGCAACTTCAGAATGGATTGGGTGCTGTACTCGGTCCACAGGATTCCTGGCTTCTTATGCGTGGAATGAAGACCTTGAAAACACGTATGAATCAAAGTGAAATCAGTGCGGGGAAGCTTGCAAATTGGCTTAATGAACGACAGGATATTTCTGCGGTTTATTATCCGGGTCTGGCAGAGCACCCAGGTAGAGAAATTCATGAGAAGCAGTCCACGGGTTATGGTGCAGTTGTGTCCTTTGATGTTGGCTCAGGAGAACGAGCTAAGAAGGTACTGAACAAAGTTAAAATTCCATTAGTTGCTGTAAGTCTAGGTGCTGTTGAAAGTATTTTGTCTTATCCCGCGATGATGTCTCATGCGGCTATGCCTGTCGAAGTTCGTGCTGAGAGAGGTATTACAGACGGATTACTCCGCTTCTCTCTAGGTTTAGAGGACATTGAGGATTTAATTGAAGATCTTGATCAAGCCCTCCAAGAGGATTAAGAATGAACAGCATCGTTTAGGCGGTGCTGTTTCTTCTTCTGAATCTAATATGTTAAGATGAAGAGTAGTTATTATATTTTTATTTGTTTTTATTATCCATATCAAGGGAGGTTACCTTTATGAATACGGTAGATCGTATTCTAGATAAAGCAGTACGCGGTGAGCGACTTAATCTAGAAGAAGGCGTTAGGCTGTTAGAGAGTAACGAGATCGAGAAACTAGGACATACAGCGGATATTCTTATGAAACGGATACATCCTGACCCGATTACGACCTTTGTTATTGGGCGGAATGTTAATTATACCAATGTCTGTGATACATATTGTAGGTTCTGTGCTTTCTATAGAGCCCCAGGTTCTAGTGAAGGTTATGTATTACCAGATGAAGCTATCTTCAAGAAGATTCAAGAAACACAGGACGTTGAAGGTACCGAGATTCTGATGCAAGGTGGAACGAATCCAGATCTTCCATTTAATTATTATACGAACCTGCTCAGAGGTATTAAACAACGATTCCCTAATATTACGATGCATTCCTTCTCACCTGCTGAGATTCGCAAGATGCAGGAGGTTTCTGGTGGATTATCCCTAGAAGAGGTTGTTCGTGAGCTTCATGAAGCGGGACTTGATTCCCTTCCAGGTGGTGGAGCCGAAATTCTAGATGATCGTATTCGCAAAAAGATTAGCCGCTTAAAGGGCACTTGGCGTGAATGGATGGATGTCATGCAAATCGCGCACAAGCAAGGTATGAATACAACGGCTACAATGGTTATTGGTTTTGGTGAGACGATGGAAGAGAGAGCATTACACATGCTACGGATTCGTGATGCGCAAGATGAGTGTATTACAAATAAGTATAACTCCAAAGGCTTCTTAGCATTCATTCCATTTACTTTCCAACCAGATAACACGAACTATGCACGTGAACGCGAGACCCCAGAAGCTTATCTGAAGACGGTAGCGGTGGGTCGTATTTTACTTGATAATGTTCCAAATTTACAGTCATCATGGGTAACGATGGGACCTGAAGTAGGTAAATTGTCTTTAAGTTATGGATGCAATGACTTCGGGAGTACGATGATGGAAGAAAACGTGGTTTCTTCTGCTGGTACGGTTCATAAGGTCAACATAGAGTCTATTCTTGGATTAATTCGTGAAGCGGGTAAAATACCAGCTCAACGTAATACGAAATATGACATCTTGAAGGTCTTTGAAGAAGGAACAACCATCGATCGTGATTTTATCATGCAGAATTAAAAGAAAGTGATGAAGAGGGCTGTCCCAGAAAGTCGGAAAACGACTTTCTGGGATTAGCCCTTTTTACTTTTAATACCAACCTTTTCAGTTAGAATGCTTATGGGCTAAGTAACTGAGAAATGTTAGCTTGTTTTCCACTAACACCTTCCGTATATCCTTTGTTCAGGGACCATATACTTAACAAGGATAATGAAAGGAGTGATCTCCATGGTACTATTCAGTATATCAGCTAAGATAGCATCTGCAGAAGAAGTGGTTCTATTCGAAAGCATCGTATCAAGAAAGAACAAAGAACTACATAAGAAATATAAACCATTGAAATTCTCATGTATCTCGAGTGAAGGTACGTCAGTGTGGAAATGCATGGGGAATGAACAAAAGATCTCCTTGGGAGATGGAATGGACTCCTTGTACCAGCTTGCTGCAGAGGCAGCAGCGGAAGTCATCTTAGAAATAAAGGAACAACATATAATCAGAACCTTACTGCGGGATGAATTTGATTTTTCGGGGAAAGAGGATTCAGAGCGAATTATAAAACACTGCATCTCTTTAGTAGAAAAAGGAAATGGAGCCCCAAACGAACCATGGAAACGTCGATATAAGATGCTTACCAAAAATTTGTACCAATGTTTCCGGGAGAGTCCTATAGTAAATATAGATGGATTTATCTCGTTTCGCCTTCAAAATTATGGTGTTGAACTTCGAGAGATCATAGAATATGCCGTAGATGAGTTCTTAGTTGACCGGCAATATGAAGAATTTGTAGGTTTACTTAAATATTTCGTGTATTTTCAAGAGCCACAGATTCCATTAGTTCATGTTGTTCATAAGGGCGGTCAGGAACTTTTACTATTTGATGGAAAAATGAATCCTTTGGAGGCTAAAACAAACGAAGGTGTTTTTGTAGAAAGAATTAATCAGCAGGATATGGAAATGGAGGATGCCGTTGTGAGTACGCTTATTTCGGTATCTCCAGCCAAATTGATTCTTCACACTAGGGATCCACAAATGCCGGCGGTGAAGACGATACTGCAAATTTTTGATAAGCGCGTGGAAGTATGCCATTATTGTCCACAATGCCACACCTTCTTTAGAGAGAAAGAGAAGATATGACTTGACGTTTAGTGTCAGCTAGAATTATAATTACTGTTAAATTGACTAAAAGCAATGAAAAAGACATGAACCACGAAGATTTGGACTGTACAGAGAGAGGGAACCAGGCTGTAATTCCCTTCAGTATCCGACGTTGGTTTACCCCTTTGTAGCTGTGATTATGAACTTCTCTGATGTGTTACATTTGGAGAACAGTAAGAATCACCGGTTCATAACCGTTATGAAATGCTGATGAAGGATATGGGTATTGCATTCAATGTTTCAAGAATGTATTGCAACTATCAAATTAGGGTGGAACCACGGGTGATAACACTCGTCCCTTACCGGGATGAGTGTTTTTTTGTTGTCTTTTTTTAAAATAGAAATATCTAGGAGGAATTAATATGGCAGTAAGCATTAAATTACCGGACGGTTCCGTTCGTGAGTATGCTGAAGGTAGTAGTATTGAAGATGTAGCAGCATCCATAAGTAGTGGCTTGAAGAAGAGTGCTGTAGCAGGTAAGTTAAATGGGGTCGTTGTGGACTTGTCCACTCCATTGGAAGAAGGAGCTCTCATTGAAATTGTGACTCTGGATTCTCCAGAAGGTATTGAAGTAATGCGTCACAGTACAGCCCATGTTATGGCCCAAGCGGTTAAGCGTTTGTTCGGTAACAAAGAAGTTCATCTTGGGATTGGTCCTGTGATTGAAGATGGTTTCTATTATGATATGGATCTTGAGCATCCACTTAATCCTGAAGATTTACAGAAGATTGAGAAAGAAATGGAACGCATTATTGGTGAGAACTTACCAATCGTTCGTAGAGAAGTTAGCCGTGAAGAAGCACTACAAATATTCGGCGAACTTGGAGATCCATACAAGATAGAATTAATTAATAATCTTCCGGAAGACAGTATTATTTCCATGTACGATCAAGGTGAATTCTTCGATCTATGTCGTGGACCACATCTACCTTCAACAGGAAAGATTAAAGTGTTTAAGCTGATGAATGTGGCTGGAGCCTACTGGCGCGGAGATAGTAAGAACAAGATGTTGCAACGTATTTACGGAACAGTATTCCCTAAGAAGGCCCAATTGGACGAGCATTTACACTTCTTAGAAGAAGCGAAGAAACGTGATCATCGTAAACTAGGAAAAGAGCTAAAAATGTTCACATTCTCACCTCTTGTAGGTCAAGGTCTTCCCATGTGGTTGCCTAAAGGTGCTAAGTTACGTCGGACATTGGAACGTTATATCGTAGATATGGAAGAGAGTCTAGGGTATCAACATGTTTACACACCAGTGCTTGGTAATGTGGAACTTTACAAAACTTCAGGTCACTGGGAGCACTATCAAGAGGACATGTTCCCCAAAATGGAACTTGATAATGAGGAACTTGTGTTGCGTCCTATGAACTGTCCTCATCACATGATGGTATATAAGAGTGATATGCGCAGTTACCGCGATCTACCTATCCGTATTGCAGAACTTGGTATGCAACATCGTTATGAAATGTCAGGAGCATTGACTGGTTTACACCGTGTTCGTGCGATGACACTGAATGATGCTCATATCTTCTGCCGACCTGACCAGATCAAGGAAGAATTTAAGCGTGTTGTGACATTGATTACTAAAGTGTATGAAGACTTTGGAATCAAGGAATATCGTTTTAGACTATCTTATAGAGACCCACTGGATACTGAGAAATATTGGCCAGATGATGAAATGTGGGAATCCACTCAACGTATCCTTCGTGAAGTTGTTGAAGAAATGGGACTTCCATTCTTTGAAGCTGAAGGTGAAGCTGCGTTCTACGGTCCTAAACTAGACGTTCAAGTGAAGACAGCCCTTGGTAAGGAAGAGACGCTTTCTACAACTCAAATCGACGTACTATTGCCTGAACGATTCGAGTTGGAATATATCGGTGATGATGGACAGAAGCATCGTCCAGTCGTAATTCACCGTGGTATTCTTGGAACGATGGAGCGCATGACTGCATTCCTACTTGAGAACTTCGCCGGTGCGCTTCCACTATGGTTGTCACCAGTTCAAGTAAAAGTTATTCCGGTGTCAGGTGCCTTTGAAGATTACGCCAATGAAGTCGCAGATAAGCTTAAGTTAAGTGGTATTTCTGTTGAAGCTGATCTTCGTAACGAAAAATTGGGTTACAAAATCCGCGAAAGCCAACTTGAGAAAATACCGTATATGTTCGTCATTGGTGAGAATGAAATGAATGGTGGCACAGTTTCCATCCGTAAACGTGGCGAAGGAGACATCGGAACTAAACCTTTGGATGAGGTTATTTCCATGCTGAAGGAAGAAATATCAAACCATCAAATTTCATAATTAATGAACCTGTTGGATGTTTTTTTAGTCCTCTGCTAAGTGAAGGACTGTCAAGCAATGTACATATGCTTGGCAGTCCTTCATGTATATTTACCTGTTTAAATGGGAACCCTCGCTAGTAAGGGGGAGATTTTCTTATGAACAAGGTTAAAATAGGGCAGAGGATTTTGTTATGTATATTTTTGGTAGGATTGGTGATTGGGGAGAAAACAACGTATGCTTCAATGAATTATTCACAATGTTATTACGCGGGAATTCCTGAAAATATATGCTATAAGCAACAGGTATATAATGCTACTCCTAAATCTAATGTAAGTAAGGATAAAGCAAAGAAGAATACCACAGTGAAGGCGAAGCAATCAACGACTAAATCCACAACACCGGCTGTTGCAGTGTCGGCTCCAAGCCAAGACCAAGTCATTCGAACAGTGAAGGTAGTAGCAACAGGGTACACAGCTGGATATGAATCTACAGGTAAGAAACCTAACCATCCTGAATACGGGATTACGTATTCGGGTGTAAAGGTGAAACGCGATAAAAACAAGGTATCAACAATTGCTGCCGATCCTAAAGTATTTCCATTAGGTAGTATTTTGTATATTCCAGGCTATGGTTACGGTATTGTAGCTGATACGGGTTCTGCCATTAAGGGGCGGAAGATTGACCTATATTTTGCAACAACGAAGCAAGTGTATAAAGAATGGGGTAAGAAAGATGTGGAAGTACAAGTGATTAAGCGCGGGAATGGGAAATGTACTGAAAAGATGGTACAGAGCCTAGGAAAGGCGATTGAGACCTATAAATCGTTACCTGCATTTGTGCTTGAACAATCGATTTGATGAAGGAAACTACGGCATTAGATTTTTATCGCTCTGCTACTGCATAATTTTTCGTCCGTGTTACATACTATGGACTGGGGAAAAGTCGTAGCCCTACTTAAAGTTTGCATAAGCAAACCTAAGAGGAGGTGAAAATCTCATGGCCAACAATCAAAACATGAATTCGAAACAAAAGAAAGTACAGGATAATTACAAAACACCTGATGAAAAGTTTAACGCTGAATTCGCTGAGGAAAATGGTAAAATTCAGAAACCAAATAAAGTGCAAGATAATTACAAGACACCGGATGAAAAGTATGATGAGGAGTTTAAATCTCAAAATTAGTTTTTGATCATTGAGACCCCTTAAGTATTTTTTTGACAAGTTAAGAATGCCCTCAACGCTTATCGTTGGGGGCATTTTTTCATATGACTTCATCTCATCCTCTAGACCGAGTCATGTTCATTCTGTGGCCTGTATCCGAAATGATAACTCTATTGTAAACTAAGGATAACGTAAGAGGATAAGGGGGATGTTGAACATGAAAAAGGGATGGGCAGATCGTTTTTTTGGCGGATTTGTGCTTATCGGAATTGGGATTATATTTCTACTTCAGCAGATGGGGTATGTAGATATTAGTATAGGTTCTATTATTTCAACGTTTTGGCCGCTAATCTTAATCTATTTAGGGCTTAAGAACATGTTGACTGCACGTGGTGAAGGGGGTTCCTTTATAGGCTCATTCATCTTACTAGCGGTAGGGGGATATTTTCAAGCACGGGCATTAGATTGGGTCTTCTTAAGTCCTGGTGAGTTCTTTAAGTTTCTTATTCCTGGGTTTCTGATTCTTTGTGGTCTTTATGTCATTTTCAAGCCTACCCGGTCTACAACTAAACCTGATAAGAAAATGAAGACACCTATTGAGCCAATGGGGTATCCACCAGAACCATCTGAGCTACCGGATTTACCTGATCTGGAATCTCAATCGACGTTAGATAAACAGTTTGAAGAAAAGTTTGGAGTTTCGTTTGCAGATAAAAAGCAGGATAAAAGACGAATCAGTTTTGATATTCATATGGGTGATGATAGCGAGCATGAAGAAGAGGATGAAACGTATCATATTCGCGACAAAAGACACAAATTCAAGGCTCAATATGACAACTATAGCGACGGTGAGAAGGTTAATAAATCGGCCTTCATTGGCGATGTTCATATGGGCAGTGATTATTTCGAGCTAAAGCCTACTAACATATCTCAGTTCATAGGAGACGCGGTACTTGATCTGACGAAAGCTCAAATTCCGTACGGAAAGACTAAGATTAATATCTCTGCTTTCATCGGTGATATTAAGATATATGTTCCCAATGACATGGACTTGGGTATTAAGGTGAATTCAAGTTCCTTTATTGGCGACATGACCATATTATCTCAATCTAAAAGCGGATTCATGAGCTCCGTTCAATCCTCAACGCCTTATTACAAAGAGGCTCAAAAGAAAATAGTCATTAATGTCAGCGCCTTTATTGGTGACATTAAAGTGAACACGGTAGGTTAAGCGAATGGTGAAAATTCTGAAAAACACGAAATGGTTGTTAATGTTTTATTTTTTACTGAGTGGAGTCGTTATGGCTGCGATTATATATATGGGTATTTATATGGGCTATATTGAAGTGAAAGATAATGTCATGTGGTTGTATTATTCCCTTGGCATTATTATATTCACTGTGGTCATTGGTTACATGGCAGGGCAGCGCATTCAGCGAGGAATCGATGTCCTAGATCTTAATATGTTACAGGTTGCTAAAGGGAATCTATCTGTGCGGATGCCTATAGCAGAGGATCAATCGTTCGCACGGGTATACCATGAATTTAATACGATGATCGATGCGATTGAGAAGAAGATGATGTTACTACAACGATTAGGTGTTCAAGAAGTGGTAGAGAAAGAAAAAGCATCAGAGAATGCGGTATTAGAAGAACGCAGAAGGATGGCGAGAGATCTGCATGACACCGTAAGTCAGCAACTCTTCGCCATTCATATGTCTGCATCGGCTCTTCCGAAGGTATTAGTTCAGAATGAAGAGCAAGGTAAGTTGGTTCTCGAACAGTTAATTACGATGTCTCATATGGCACAGAAGCAAATGCGCGCACTTATTGCGCAGTTGCGACCCGTAGAATTAGAAGGGAAGAGTCTGGCAGAAGCACTGGAGAAGTGGTTCCCCGATTATTGCCGTCAGAATGGACTTAAAGGAATAAAGGAAATGGAGTTACAAGGAGAATTGTCAGAAGCTATAGAACATCAGCTATTCCTGATCATACAAGAAGCGATGGCTAATATCGTAAAGCATGCACATGCGGTATTAGTTAGTATGTCTTTGCGCGAAGGGCAACATCAAGTGGTACTTAGTCTTAGTGATGATGGCCAAGGGTTTAACGAAGGGTTTCAGAAACAAGGATCCTATGGATTACTTACGATGCGTGAGCGAGCAGAAAAATTGGGTGGACATGTAGAAATTATAAGTAAAGAAGGCGCAGGGACAACGATTCGCGTACATATTCCTAAATTTACTCCTGGAGAGAATGATTCCGTGTCTACATATGAGGGGGAAGTATAAGTATGGAAGGAAATATCCGGATTTTACTCGTAGATGACCATGATATGGTTCGAATGGGTCTCAAGACGTATTTAATGTTAGAGCCAAAGTTCGAAGTTATTGGGGAGGCAAGAAACGGTCAGGAAGTATTAGATATATTAAGAAAAGGAATACCTGAGGGTCCACCTGATTTAATATTAATGGATCTAATGATGCCTATCATGAATGGAGCCGAGACGACTAAGGCAGTGCTCAAAGAATATCCGCAATTAAAAATAGTGATCCTAACCAGCTTTTTAGAAGATAATCTAGTAGTGGATGCGATTGAAGCAGGTGCTGTAAGTTATGTGCTTAAGACAGTATCAGCTGATGAGCTCATATATGCGTTACAAGGTGCCTATAGAGGGATGCCCGTGATGACTGGCGATGTCTCCCAAGCTCTTACTAGAGGCATTCGCCAAAGGATGGTCGAAGCAGATTCATCTGGACTTACAGAGCGTGAAAAGGAAGTACTCCTTCTTATTGCTGAAGGTAAAAGTAACAAGGATATCGGAGAAGAACTACATATCAGCATTAAGACGGTTAAAACGCATGTTAGTAATTTACTCATGAAATGTGAACTAGATGATCGAACACAACTCGCTATTTTTGCTCATCGTAAAGGGTGGGCCAAGGTAGATCTGTAAAAAAATATGTTTTATCTCCCTTTAAATTGTTTTTAATGTGACTTTAAGGTTAATAGTACATGATAAGAACAGTTAAATAATATCCCACCTACAAATAGTGAGGTTAGGGTATAGGAGGTAATTATATATGGACGAACGCGATAATAAATTCGGACGGTTGGATGATGAATTAGATCAAGAGATGTCAAAAGAAAAAGATTCCTCAGAATCAGGTTCTTCCTATTATTATTCCTACGGACCATTTCAATCGATAAGTAAAGATAGTGTGATACAGAACGAAGCAGATTCCTATGATCGTGATCGAGACAAAGTGGAGATTACGCCACCGCAGCCTCTTCGAAACTTACCTGTGGGGAATTCTTTTAATTCACCGCGAAATGGTCAAGATGGAGGAGATAACAACGGTGGTTCTGGTGGAAATGGAAATTGGCAATATAGTAAGAAACCTAAGAGTTCAGTAAAAACGATATTAGTTTCATTCCTAGCAGGTATGTTGGTCATTACTTCACTCATGTTTACAGCGGATCGGATGAACTTGTTCACACCGGACACGCCGCTAGCGGCGATTGCTCCAATTGAATCCAATGCAACAGCGGTAACAACACCTAGTAATAATGAAAATGCCGCGGCTACTACGACTACTTTACCGTTAACTAGTCCAGGGAATGTCTCTGCGGTATTTAAGGAAGCAAGTCCTGCCGTGGTGAAGATTGCAACCTTGGTTAAATCGGGTAAAGCTAAAAGTGGACAGCAGTCCAACCCCTATTCAAGTGACCCATTCTCCTATTTCTTCGGGGATCAGTTCGGTGGAAGTGGAAGTAGCGGTCAAGGAAACGGAGGTTCATCTTCGAACTCTGATTCTACAACCGAATCAGATCAACTAGTTCCTTACGGTATTGGATCTGGATTTATCTATGAAAAGTCGGGTTACATTCTAACGAATCAACATGTTATTGACGGCGCAGATGTAATTCAAGTGACGTTAGAAGGCAATAACAAACCTTATGAAGCTAAATTGCTTGGTTCAAGTAAGGATCTTGATTTGGCAGTGTTAAAGATTGAGGGTGACAACAATTTCCCTATCGTTCCAATGGGTAATTCGGATAAAGCTGCAGTAGGTGAGAGTGTAGTAGCTATCGGTAATCCCCAAGGGTTCGACCACACGGTAACATCTGGTGTGCTTAGTGCAAAAGAACGTAGTATAGATATCAATGAGGAAGATGGTAGTGGTACTCGTAAGTACGAGCATTTACTACAGACAGATGCTTCTATTAATCCAGGTAACTCTGGTGGACCGCTATTGAATCTCAATGGTGAAGTTATCGGAATGAATGTGGCGGTAAGCGCAGATGCTCAAGGGATTGGATTTGCTATCCCTACCAGTGTGATTTCAGAAGTCGTGGATAAACTGAAGAATAATCAAGAAATTCCAAAAGATCCGGTTCCATTCATTGGTGCATCATTAATCACACTAACCGATGAAGTTGCAAAACAAATGGGAACGACTTTGAAAGAAGGATCAGTCATTGCTGAGATCACATATAAATCTCCTGCCTATGTAGCTGACCTTCGTCCGTACGACATCATTACTGGAATCAATGGTACAGATTATCCTACAAGCCAAGATCTCATTGATTTCATTCAGAAGCAAGAAGTGAGCACGAAGATAACAATCAATATTGTCAGAGACGGTAGAAAGATGGATCTCCCTGTAACGATAGGAGATCGTAATGGGTTTGATATCCAAACGACTCAGGAATAGAAGTGGTGTGACTAAATAGCGGAAGGGAAACTCCCCTTCCGCTATTTATATATGGATATATAGCTAGAGTGTTCGTGGTTGGTTACAATAGAGCATAGAGGCTAAGGATAATCGGTAGATGCCTAATTATGCAATAATAAAGGGGTTATGATTTATTTATGCGTTCCACTATTCTACTAATTGATGATGATGAGAAAATTATTTCTATGTTACGCAGGGGTCTTGCTTTTGAAGGCTACGATGTTCTAACTGCAGCAAATGGTGCTGAAGGCTTGCATATGATTCTGGATAGTGAACCAGATCTTGTTGTATTAGATATTATGATGCCTAAGGTGGATGGATTCGAAGTATGTCGAAGACTTCGGGAAGGGGGAAGTAATGTTCCTATTCTCATGTTGACAGCCAAAGATGAGATCGAACATAGAGTCAAAGGATTAGATCTTGGTGCAGACGACTATTTGGTTAAGCCTTTTGCCCTCGAAGAGTTGTTAGCACGTGTGCGTGCACTTCTTCGCCGTAAGCCAGGACCGAATGAGGCAGGCGAACCTAAGCTTAGTTATGAAGATATTATCTTGGATATGGATGCAAGAGAAGTACTTCGTGGAGGGGTTAGATTAGAGTTAACAGCGAAGGAATTTGAATTGCTGAACTTATTTATGCAGAATCCCAAAAGAGTACTATCGCGTGACTTGATTATGGATAAGATATGGGGTTATGACTACAGTGGTGAATCTAATGTATTAGAAGTATATATAGCGATGTTACGTCAAAAGTTGGAAGAGCATGGAGGCAAGAGGATCATACAGACGATCCGTGGAGCAGGATATATTCTAAGAGGAGATACATAATATGTCCATCCGATTCCGATTAACAGCATGGTATTCCGCTATTTTAGCTGTAACACTTATCATCTTCGGGTCTGCTGTTTATGGTGTGATTTATTATAATACGTACGATGAAGTAGAGCAGCGTATTTATCAGCAGAATCAACGAGTGAAAACGACAATTATAGTTGATGTAGTTAGAGGAACATATGATTTCTCGGTGAGATCAGCAAGTAATTTTGATGAGTCTCAGACCTTTGTGCAAGTTTTTAATTATACTAACGGTGTAATCAACCCAGATGACAACTTGAAAAGAGTAGGTATGGAGATACCCATTCCATCTGGAAAACCAGAAACCATGGTCAAAGGGTATAGCAAGGTTCAAATTCAAGGGAATCCATTTTTGGTTTATCAAGAGCCCTTTATTTACAATGGAGAAATCATTGGACTGTTACAAATCGCAACTTATGTAGGTTCAGAACAGAATCTATTAAATGGTCTTCAGAATATACTCGTATTAGGCTCGGTGATCATGATTATTATTGCTTCGAGCTTTGGGTTATTTCTTGCGCATAAATCCATTCGACCTATAGGCAAGGTGATTGAGGCAGCTAATCAGATACAGAAGGGTGCAGATCTTAGCTTACGAATTGAGTATAAGGGCCCTAATGATGAAATTGGCCAATTAATTGGCACTGTCAATAATATGCTTAGCCGGATGAATGGATTCTATAAAGAATTAGAAGACGCCTATGCAGCTCAGCGAAGATTCGTATCGGATGCTTCACATGAACTAAGAACACCACTTACGACGATACGAGGCAATGTTGATTTACTCGAAAAGATATGGGATGAAGAACAGGGTAATCGTTCTAATATGGATGAAGAGACGATGCGAGTCATGACAAAAGAAGCATTAAATGACATCTCGGATGAAGCCAAACGAATGAGTCAACTTGTCGTTGATATGCTTTCATTAGCACGTGCAGATACGGGTCAGACCTTTGCGAAAACCCCCGTACCACTCGAGCCATTGGTCGAGGAAGTAGCTCGACGTGCACAATTCCTGCCTCATCAAGCAGAGTGGATTATAGGTAACTTATCCACGTTAAATGGTGTTTATGTGAACGGAAATAAGGACTATCTACAGCAAATGTTGTTTATTTTCATAGAGAATGCTTTTAAATATACACCTGAAGGTCAAGTATCCTTAGATGCATTTAAATATCAAGATCAAGTGGGAATACGTGTAGCGGATACGGGAATTGGAATGAATAAAGAGGATGTACCCCTTATCTTTGATCGTTTCTATCGAGCAGACCAGTCTAGAGGTGTCACAGAAGGTATTGGGCTAGGGTTGTCGATTGCGAAATGGATTATTGAAGAAATGGATGGTTCGATTGAAGTGGTGACAAAAGTGAATGAGGGAACCACCTTTATTATCTGGCTTCCTATGATCTTTCCTGTCCCTTTGGAATAGGGTATAATGAGGAAAGGTAAGCTTATGAAAAGAGGTTGATACCAATGGAAGTAATTAAGATTTCTCCTCGGGGATATTGTTATGGAGTCGTAGATGCAATGGTGCTTGCACGTCAAGCAGCGCAGAATTTAGATCTTCCCCGACCTATATATATATTAGGAATGATCGTTCATAATAGCCATGTCACGAATTCTTTTGAAGATGATGGAATTATTACATTAGATGGTACTAACCGTCTTGATATTCTAGATAAAGTTGAGAGTGGAACCGTTATATTTACGGCCCATGGCGTATCTCCAGAAGTACGTAAGATCGCTCGTGACAAAGGATTAACAACAGTAGATGCGACTTGTCCAGATGTTACGAAGACCCACGTTCTTATTGAAGAGAAGGTTAACGATGGATATGAAGTGATCTACATTGGTAAGGGGGGGCACCCAGAACCAGAAGGCGCTATCGGTATTGCTCCTGATCATGTACATCTCATTGAAAAAGAAGAGGAAATTAAGGATCTTCATTTAGATTCCTCTCGAATTGTCATTACGAATCAGACTACGATGAGTCAATGGGATATTAAGTATATTATGAAAAAATTGTTAGAGAAGTTTCCTTCTGCTGAAGTTCATAATGAAATTTGCTTAGCGACACAAGTACGTCAAGAAGCGGTGGCAGAACAAGCAGGTCAAGCTGATCTAGTTATCGTTGTGGGCGACCCAATGAGTAATAATTCGAATCGTCTGGCTCAAGTATCTGAGGAAATAGCTAACGTTACGGCGTATCGTGTAGGAGATGTAACTGAAATTAAGAGGGAATGGCTCGAAGGCATCTCGAAAGTGGCAGTAACCTCAGGTGCATCTACACCTACACCCATAACGAAGGAAGTTATATTGTACCTAGAACAGTATGACCCTAACAATCCAGAGACATGGGAGACCAAACGAACCGTTAACATGAAGAAACTACTTCCAAACGTTAAAGTGAAAAGTAGTCCAACGACGTAAGATCAATTGTGAAGTAGCTAATGTTAAGTATGACTTATTTTATATGACTCGAAAGAGAGACTCTTCAGCAAGAGCACTCATCTTTCGAGTCTTGTTTTTATGATCACCATGAAGTTCGCTTGACGGAGAATGAGCATTTGATGTATATTTACTTTAGCGATTAAAAGCATAAAAGCGGGTAAGCGTTTAAGTTGAAAAGTGGAGTGTTAAATAGTAAATGATGAGGAAGGATGATATAAATTATGATCGTGATTACATCGAATGTAACGCCAGAAGAACAAATTGGAGAGATTGTGAAGGCAATTGAGAAAGAGGGATTACAAGCTCATGTATCTAAGGGAGCTGACCGTACTGTTATCGGTCTGATTGGCAGTGTAAATCCTAAGCTTGCTGAACATCTACGTCAAATGAAGGGTGTAGAGAACGTAGTTAAGATCTCTAAATCTTATAAACTTGCCAGTAGAGACTTCCACCCTGAGGATACGATCATTGATATTAAAGGTGTGAAGATCGGTGGTAAAGAGATTGTGATTATGGGTGGGCCTTGTGCAGTAGAGTCGGTTGAACAGATCGATGAAATAGCTGCATTAGTCAAAGCTGCTGGAGGACAGGTTTTACGAGGTGGGGCATTCAAACCACGTACGGGACCATATAGCTTCCAAGGTGTTGGGGTAGAAGGTCTTATTATGATGCAAGAAGCGGGTAAGAAACATGGACTATTAACCATTACTGAAGTGATGACGCCTGAGTATGTGGATATATGTGCGGAGTATGCGGATATTTTACAAATTGGTACCCGTAATATGCAGAACTTTGACCTACTTCGCAAGCTAGGTACCTGTGGTAAGCCCGTCCTTCTGAAACGTGGATTCAGTGCTACTTATGATGAGTTGCTAAATGCGGCGGAATACATTCTTGCCGGAGGGAACCCAAATGTGATGTTGTGTGAAAGAGGTATTAGAACATTTGAGTCCTATACTCGTAATACACTAGATTTAGCAGCGATACCTGTTTTACAACAATTAAGTCACCTTCCGGTTATCTCGGATCCAAGTCATGGTACGGGACGACGTGAATTGGTAGAGCCAATGTCCAAAGCTTCTATCGCTGCGGGTGCGAATGGTCTAATCGTTGAAATGCACACAGATCCAGATAACTCGATGACAGGTGACGGAGTGCAGTCCCTATTTCCTGATCAATTTGCAGCTCTATTGAAGGATTTAGAGAAATTGGCACCGTTGGTAGGAAGAACATTTAATACGGAGAAGGCTCCGGCTGAGGCATTTGCTGGTAGACTGTAAGCAAGCCTATGTTTGAATGAATGGATGCATGAGTCACTGAACGTAATTATAAGCTCTGAAGATGAATAGTTTGATTTGCCCACTCCATTTTTTGAAAAAAAATCGGATGTAGTGGGCTATTTTTGTTAGTAATAATTGAAAAATTCATTTATGTCAGGGTTTCTAACATAATCCAAAGAAATACCTGACATATGTATTGACGGTGCAAATGATTAAGCCTTATAATTGCGACAGAAAATAAATGATCATGAACATTGTAAATCATATGGCGGGTTAATGTTCGGAATTTGGGAGGAAGAGACATGTCAGTTGAAAATGTATTGAAAAGTATTGAGGATCATAATATCGAATGGGTGGATTTTCGTTTTGTAGATTTGGCAGGACGTGCCCATCATATTTCAGTACCAGCTTCAGAAGTAGAAGAAGAAACATTTATCAACGGGGTGGCATTTGATGGCTCCTCCATTACCGGTTTTCGTGGCATAGAAGAATCAGATATGGTTATGATGCCTGATCCGGAATCGGTATTTATTGATTCCTTCACTGCCCACCCTACTTTAAATATTATGTGTAATATTCATACACCAGATGGTGAGCGTTATGAGCGTGATCCACGTGGGATTGCTGCCAAAGCTGAAGAGTTTTTGCAAAAGAGCGGTGTAGGTACAACAGCATTCTTCGCACCTGAATCTGAATTTTTCATTTTTGATGATGTACGATATGAAAGTGGCATGAATAGTTCTTCTTTCTTTGTAGATTCAGAAGAGGCTGCATGGAACACGAATCGTAAAGAAGAAGGCGGTAACCTAGGATTCAAAGTTGGGGTTAAAGGTGGATATGTTCCAGTAGCTCCTGTAGATACACAACAAGACATTCGTAGTGAAATGTGCCGTCTACTTGCAGAAGCAGGCTTGCGTGTAGAACGCCATCACCATGAAGTAGCAACAGCGGGTCAAGCTGAGATTAACTTCCGTTTTGATACATTGAAGAAAACAGCAGATAACCTTATGGTATATAAATATATTGTTCACAATACGGCACGCCAATATGGTAAGGTTGCAACATTTATGCCAAAACCTATTTTTGGTGACAATGGTAGTGGGATGCACGTTCACCAATCCATTTTCAATGGCGACACACCTCTTTTCTACGAAAAAGGTGCATACGCAAACTTGAGCGAAATGGCGTTACATTACATCGGTGGTATCTTGTACCATGCTCCAGCTCTAATTGCATTGACTAACCCATCCACGAACTCATTCAAACGTCTAGTTCCTGGTTATGAAGCTCCAGTAAACCTTGTGTACTCCAAAGGTAACCGTTCCGCAGCAGTTCGTATTCCAGTAGCAGCCGTTACACCTAAAGGCTGTCGTATTGAATTCCGTACACCAGACTCTACGGCTAACCCTTATCTTGCGTTCTCAGCTATGCTTATGGCTGGTCTTGACGGAATCAAGAGAAAGATTGATCCTACGGAACTAGGTTATGGACCGATGGATACGAATATTTATGAATTATCTGATGAAGAGAAATCCAAAATCCGTAGCGTTCCTGGAACCTTGGATGAAGCGTTGGATGCATTGGAAGCAGACTTTGAATTCCTTACAGAAGGCGACGTATTTACGAAGTCCTTCATTGATAACTTTATTGATATGAAACGTGCTGAAGCGAAATCCGTTGCAATACGTGTTCATCCACATGAATATGGTCTATATTTCGATTGCTAGAATAGCTATCATACAATCAAATATTAAGTTAATCCTTCGGGCATGCCCGAAGGATTTTGTATATAAAGGGTGCATGGTCCCTTCACACTGTGCCGCTTTAATCCGATAAATAAAAATGAGTCTACCTATAAAAAAATTATATCTCCCGTTTCCGATGAGTTAGTGCAAATCGTACTTGATGGGCTGTAGTAATACTGCTATCATAGCGATATCATATAAGTGCGTGTTCAAAAAGTCGGATTTTCAGCACCAAGAAGATTGGATGAAGATAGGGAGTGAGGAGCGGAGCGTAGGCAGTATCTACGTGAGCACCGGAAGGACCGGCTGAATTCAATATTCGATGTCGAATAAGCTTCTTGGTATACTTCGTGATCAAAAGATGACTTTTTGAACAACCTCTAAGATGAAGAAAGAGAAAGGGTGGGGAGTACACTTGACTAAGAGAGCCTATAATTTTAATGCGGGACCTGCTGCGTTACCGCTCCAAGTTCTAGAACGTGCACAAGCTGAATTTGTAGATTTTAGAAATACAGGTATGTCTATTATGGAGATGTCTCATCGAGGTAAAGTATACGAAGAAGTGCATAATGAAGCAGAGAGCCGTCTGTTATCATTGCTTGGTCATGCGAAGGGATATAAAGTGCTATTCCTACAAGGGGGAGCTAGTACTCAATTTGCAATGTTACCGATGAACCTCCTTCCAAAAGGTAAAGTTGCTAGCTATGTTCACTCTGGAAGTTGGGCTGATAAAGCGATTAAAGAAGCTAAACTTATTGGGGAAACACACATCGCGGCATCCTCTGAGGCTAACAAGTTTATGTCCATACCCGATCTAAGTCAAATTCAATTGTCTGATCATACAGCATATCTTCATGTGACTTCTAACGAAACCATTGAAGGCACACAATACCAACAATACCCGGACACGGGTAGCATTCCATTAATAGCGGATATGTCGAGTGACATTCTAAGTCGCCAGATTGATCTGAATCAATTCGGACTGATCTATGCTGGTGCTCAGAAAAATCTAGGGCCTTCTGGAGTAACCGTTGTTATTGCTCGAGAAGAACTGATTAACGAATCACCTAAGGATATCCCAACCATGTTACGCTATAATACACATCTCTCAAATAATTCTTTGTATAATACACCACCAGCCTTTTCAGTATATATGGTGAATGAAGTATTGAAATGGGTTGAAGAGCAGGGCGCTCTTGAAGGATTAGAGAAGACAAACCGCAAGAAAGCACAGCTAATCTATGATACAATAGACAACAGCGGTGGCTTTTATCGGGGACCTGTTGAACCAGGAAGCCGTTCGATTATGAATATCACATTCCGTCTGACTTCCGAAGAACTTGAGAATCAGTTCATTAAAGAATCAGAGAAGGAAGGTTTTGTAGGTCTCAAGGGGCATCGTAGTGTAGGCGGTTTACGCGCTTCGATCTATAATGCAGTTCCTTATGAGAGTTGTAAAGCATTAACTGATTTCATGTCACATTTCCAAAAAAGTCATGGGTAACGAAAGTTGAACGTCTTCAATTCTCTGATACTCTTAGCCTTCCGCCAACGGTGGAGGGCTTTTGTTTTGTGTAACCTTTAGGGTTATAATCATTAAAAATAGATAGGTGGAGGATATCATCATGGCATTACATATTGTACTTGTAGAGCCGGAAATACCGGCAAATACAGGAAATATATCAAGAACATGCGCAGCAACAGGGGTACATCTACATTTGGTTCACCCTCTTGGGTTTCTTACCGACGATAAAACATTGAAGAGAGCAGGACTAGACTATTGGCATGCTGTCCATATCGAATATCATGATTCCTTCGAAGAGGTTCAGGAGAAGTATGCAGGAAGCCGGTTTTTCTACGCTTCTACGAAAGCATCTCTAAGATACAGTGACTTTGAATTTCAGGATGGAGACTTTTTCGTGTTTGGTAAAGAGACTAAGGGACTGCCTATTGAACTACTTGCAGCTAATCCGGATACATGTATGCGAATACCTATGGGTGAGCAAGTTCGCTCATTAAATCTCTCTAATTCAGCGGCAATAGTTGTGTATGAAGCACTGAGACAGTTAGATTTCGTGGATTTACGATAAAAAATTGTTTATAACAGCAGGATTCGACATAATCATATCGAACTAATAAGATATACCCATTTTATTCGTTGAGGGCGTATTATATTTTTTGGATAGAGGAGTGTAGTACCATTATGAAGCCTGCTGGTGTAGTTCGTAAGGTGGATCAGCTGGGAAGAATCGTTTTACCCAAATCACTGAGAAAAAGATATCAGATGAATGAAGGCGACCCAGTTGAGATTTTAGTGCAAGGTGATCATATCATTTTGGAGAGATATCGTCCGAAATGTGTGTTCTGTGGTTCTGTAGAAGAAGTGAGCGAATTCAAAGAACGCTTTATTTGTGCACAGTGCCAGTCAGAAATGACGGGTCTTCTTGAGGCTTAATGCATGTGACAGGAAGCATCGCGTTTTACCGTGATGCTTTTTTTGTTTAGCTAACGACAAAAAAAGGGCCCCCTCATTAGAGGAAGCCATCCTATCCATGCGAAATTATAGGCCTTTTGTTTTATCATCGTTATACGATGATGTGAGGATGCCGGTCAAGAATAGAGCTAGAACCAATGCAATGATCCAAAAAGTTAATGAAAAAGACATCGTGGCTACCACACCTCCTATAACTACTTTATTATACTTATTATACCATTTAAATTTTATTTAAAAAACAAAAAATTGGTGGGCAGAGAACGAAGACTGCCATCCGAAGGATTATTAACCACTCTACCGTTCAAGATCAGAGAGGAGGAGCCTCCACCATCCAAATTGTAGGCGTCTCGAACACCTAATTGAAACATCTTACCTTGAAGTTCTTGTAAGGTGGCACCAGAACTTCCATTCTCATTGTATCCATCTATGACCATGATCAGTAGTTGATCATCTTTATAGTTTCCTATAACGGTACGTGGTGCTCGTAAAGGCGATGTCTGCCATTGGGTTGGAATGGGTACCTTCTGACCGTTATGTAGGAGTACAGGTACAAAGGTTGCACCAAAAGAGGGATTGAGTTGATCAAGTTCCTCCTTGTTATGGAATTTCCCACCGATAAGTTTACCTGACTTATCTAATCCAACAAACGAGAGATCCTTAAAGCTAGATTCAAAACCGGTTAAATACTCACCATTCAAGATGGTTGTGCTTAGTGGGTATCGTTTTCCTTTACCGTCGGCAAACCCACCTGCGTTAACGCCAGCAACAGCACCAGAGCGTTGGACAGCTTGCATGGTCGTCTCGGAGCCTCCAATAACGTCTCTTCCGAGACTCATATTCATGGCCTTAGGATCCTTTAGCTTTATTTTCATAGCGTAACCTCGGTATGTACCGGGATTCACTTTATAAAGTTCAATAGATATGCGATCACTAGTTACCTTCTCATAAGGGGTACCGAGTTTAGTAGTGATCCTCTTATTGTAAATATCCTCTGGCATATGGGCCTGTGATGTTGTCGTCTTTACAATACTGTTTGTTGTATGAAGTGTTTTCTGGTATAACTCCGATGTGTGACGTATGGTTGAAAGGGTACTATGGACCATATCCTCTGCCATATTTAGATAATTTATAATATCTTCCGTTTGAATAGATTCAGTAGGAATGTAGGTAGCTGTATCGATGTCCAATTCTACTGATCCATGGTTGAGTATGAGACAGAACAAGATTCCTATGAATGGTGCTGTTGCGAGTAGAAAAAGCCGATTGACCTGTTTAACTTGCAATTTCATTTGAGAAGATCCATTTTCTTCTGAAGCGTATTAAGTTGGGTCTTTACTTCATTTAATTGCGTGTATAATTTGTTGCTATTATCGGTTTTACTCGTCGCATTATCCTTGGTGAAGGTAAGTAATTCATTAAATGATTGCACCTTATTGTTCAATACTTCAACTTGAGAAGATAATTCTGTGAATCTCTGTACATATTCTGTTTTTAATAATGTCATTTGCTGTCGGTTGTCCGCTTGGAGTTGTTGGAGCATGTCCTTTTTCAGCTCATTACTATATAAATAGGAAGCAGTTATTCCTATTCCGATCAGTAATATCCACAGCAATAAGAATACTTTTACTGAAGGTTTACGTTTTGCGGTACGACGTTCATTGTAAGGGGCTGGAGAATCCGTTGAGGATTGCAAAATGATCACCTCATCTTTTAATATTTTTTTTCCAAGTTCCCATTCTAACATTACACTATCATTTACGCAAAAACGCAAAATCATATATTTATTCATAATATTGTTCCTATTAATGGAACTTCTGCGATACAATTCTATTATGTCTGTTTAGAATGACTGGGAGGATTATATAGATGTCGTTAGTTTGGAACGTCATTATTTTGGGCGGTCAGCCCACAAGTATGTTAGGAACCAAGTTAATTTTAGAGGAACAGTCTTATTTAAATGTAATAGGAATGGCCTCTGGTTTCTCCGAAGGAATACATATGGTTAAAGAGTTACAGCCAGATTTAATTCTACTGGATTACTTATTACCAAAAGGGAAGTTGGAAGATGTGTTAGGACAGTTAAGAATTCATTCAGCGAAAAGTCATATTGTTATTTTCATAGGTGAAGAAGGCCTTCAAAAGGCTAACAGTTTACTTAGTCTTGGAGCAAGCGGAGTATTATCTCAACAAGCATCTTCAAGGCAACTGCTCCTTCTTATTGAGGGATTGCGTGAAGGGTACGCATTTATGCCGCTTCAATGGTTGAAGAAAGGGATATGGCCAGCAGAGGTACCCCCAAGTACTCAGGATCTGTTCCATCTGTCTGAGACGGAGGTGTTAATCATGGAGCGTATTGTAAGAGGGATCACTTACGATAGAATAGCACTCGAAATTGAGCTTAGCAGAAGATCTATTGATAATTATTTGCGAAGGATATATGTGAAGTTAGGGGTTAGTACGCGAGCGCAGGCGATTGAGAAATTCGCTGTTTATACGTATCCGATTCGGTCTCTATATACATAGTAATGAAAGATATCTACTATTTCTTAGCATAATTTACCCTGTTTTAGAATACCCATTAGGGCTGTAGGTGAGTGAAGAGAAAAGTAGAGGAGGTTGTATCATGAAATATTCTTTTGCTTCACGTGCAGAATGGATTATGTCTTCTCCATTAGAGAATATCCAATCGTATTCCCGACAGAGCTCATTTATATCACTCGCAGAGGAACTTCCAGCGGAAGATCTATTTCCACTTACTCCTTTACATACTGCAGCAGCAGCTGTTTTCTCGAGTCATCCCATGGCGTTGCAGTATGGAGACCCACAAGGGTACATGCCACTTCGCGAGTGGCTAAGCTCCGAGTGGAATCAGCACAAAGGAATCAGTGTAGACACGAGTCAAATTCTTCTAACTACAGGAAGCCAGCAAGCCATGGATTTATTAGCACGAGTGTATGTAGATATAGGTGATGCTGTACTTGTTGAGAATCCTACTTCACCGGGTAGTCTGCAAATATTACGGATGCAAGGTGCCAACATTATTCCTGTAGATGGAGATCATGAAGGGTTAAACCTTCAACAATTAGAAGAGCTCATCGAGACTAAAACTCCGAAGTTGCTATTTATTTCTCCTAATTTTACGAATCCAACAGGAGTTCTGTGGAGCCTTAAGCGACGACAACAAGTATTAGAACTATGTCGACAGAAGCAGGTTCTAATTATAGAGGATGACTCTTACGGGGATCTTTATTTTAATCAAATAAGTGATCCTACTACTTTCAGAATACAGTACCCCTCATTATTCGCACTGGATGGTCACGGTGAGGGTGGACAAGTGTTATATGTCGGATCATTCAGCAAAACAGTGGCACCAGGGCTAAGAACAGGATGGGCAGTGGGTCATCGGAAATTGATTGAGGTAATGCGTGCAGCGAAGCAATTAGCGGACTGGCAATCCAGTAACTTGAATCAACGATTATTGTACGAGTTACTGGAATCTACAACATTCGACTGGTATGAACATGTTGCTCTATTAAAACGTGAGTATAGCATTCGTCTGAAGCTGATGAATGAGTTATTAAAGCGTCCTGCTTGGAAAGATGCTAGGTATGATCTACCTTCCGGAGGAATGTTCCTATGGATACGATTGCCTGATGGGCTGCGGAGCGAAGCTTTACTTAAATGCTCTATCCGTAAAGGGGTGGCATTCTGTCCAGGAACATTATGTTTCGCGAACAAGGCAGAAGGTTTGGGGACCATTCGACTTAATTTCACCCATCCTGGACGAGATGAATTATTGCTAGGGATGCATCTGATCGGCGAGGCCATGAACGAATTCACAGCTAGGAGTTAAATGATTATTCTGAATCCGTGGGATATTCTATAAGTGTAGCTATAGATTGAAGTGAAGAGGGCACCTCTAAGACACCTTGATACTGATCTAAGGCAGCAAGACCTACGGAGGTAAGAATATAACGACCGCGAGAGACCCGTTCAAACCACCCATAATAATTGTTTTGTAGGATGGAAGCTACATTAGCTACTCCGGTAGTAGCACGTATCGACGCTGGAGAGATACCGCAGTCTTCGGCATTTCGTAGAGGCAATGCGACGCGAAGTGCTTTTTCTCTATAAGCTGTGACGAGCTTCGCGCGATTACTTCCACCTATATTGTAATCACCACTACGTTCACGGAATTCATCAATTAGCTTGGATTGACGGCGTTTATTTCTTGTTTGAGGTTGTACTTGTGCCATTGGCGTAGTGAGAATCTCTACAATAGGCTTCTTAGTCTTGTAAAAGGTAATTGTGATTAGACCTAGACCTAGACGTCTACAGAGAACCGACAACTCACTCCAACGCTGGTTTACTGCTCCACGCTTGGCGCGACTACGTTCTACAGCTAAATAGACGTTAGAACTCATCTTGAGGCGTTCCATCCCTTGTAATAACAACGAGAGATTGAATGTCTTTTTCATTTCCACAATTAGAGGTTCAGCTAAATCCTCCTTTACTCCGACCAGATCACAATGGCGTACTTCTCCTTTAATGACAAATCCCTGGTTTTCAAAAAAAAGTTTTAATGGTTCATATAGCTCCGTTTCGTGTTGAATGGCCATGTAGATGTCTCCTTCACTGACTTTATTCATGATGAGTAATGATTAATTATAGCATTTCTAAAAAGGCAAACTCTATATTGATAAAAAATAGGTCAACTAAACTCACTTTCTTGCATAGGTATGTAGTACACTTTTTCAAACGATAAGGGGTTGACCCGTGACACATTTAGAAATATAAGCAGGAATAGGTTTCACACTATACTGGATCCTTATATTTCACGCAGAAGCCGGTTCTACTTGGAGATGCCAGTTCTAAACATAAGTCATAGGAGGTACCAATCATGGATATTTTCGAACGAGTAGCAGCCTATCGTGCAGAGAGTAATCAGTTGGAGTGGAGTGGGACATTCAAAGATTACATTGAATTGCTTCGAAAAGATCCTACACCTGCCATGACTGCCCATGCTCGTGTGTATGAAATGATCGAATCATTTGGCACAGAAGTGGTCAATGGGCATAAGAGGTATAAGTTTTTTGAACAGGAGATCTTCGGATTAGATCGTTCTGTAGAGAGGCTTGTGGAAGAGTATTTCCACTCCTCAGCAAGGCGATTAGATGTTCGTAAGCGGATATTATTGCTCATGGGCCCTGTAAGTGGAGGGAAATCAACCATCGTAACCCTTTTAAAGCGTGGTATGGAGAGGTTCACCAAGACGGATAAAGGGGCAGTGTACGCGATTGAGGGTTGTCCGATGCATGAAGAACCACTACATTTGATTCCTCTGGACCTTCGTCCCGAAGTCGAGAAAGAGCTGGGGGTTCGTATAGAAGGAAGTTTATGCCCTTCTTGCCAAATGCGATTAAAGACAGAATACGGTGGAGATATTGAAAAGGTAAATGTGCAGCGGGTATTGATATCTGAAGAAGGACGTATCGGGATTGGAACGTTTAGTCCATCGGATCCGAAGTCCCAGGACATTGCGGATTTAACGGGTAGTATAGACTTTTCTACGATTACGGAATTTGGTTCGGAGTCAGATCCTCGTGCTTATCGATTCGATGGTGAGTTAAATAAAGCGAATCGGGGCTTAATGGAATTTCAAGAGATGTTGAAATGTGATGAGAAGTTTCTGTGGAACCTCCTTTCTTTGACACAAGAAGGGAACTTCAAAGCCGGAAGGTTTGCTCTAATATCAGCAGATGAACTCATTATTGCTCATACGAATGAATCCGAGTATAAGTCCTTTATTTCTAACAAGAAGAATGAAGCTCTACAATCACGTATGATTGTTATGCCCATACCGTACAATCTGAAGGTCTCTGAGGAAGAGAAGATCTATTCAAAATTAATTGGACAAAGTGATATGAAACATATTCATATTGCCCCACATGCACTTAAAGCTGCCGCAATTTTCTCCATTCTGACGCGTCTCAAAGAGACTAAGAAACAAGGGATGGATCTTGTCAAAAAAATGCGTATGTACGATGGGGAAGAAGTCGAAGGGTATAAAGAAGCTGATCTGAAAGAAATGCAGAATGAATATCTAGATGAAGGAATGTCGGGCGTAGATCCTCGTTATGTTATTAACCGGATTTCTAGTGCTCTAATTAAGCAAGATCTTCAGTGTATCAATGCACTTGATGTACTGAGAGCTATCAAGGATGGGTTGGATCAACATGCATCCATTACGAAAGAAGAGCGTGAGCGGTATCTGAATTTCATAGCGATTGCCCGTAAAGAATACGATGAACTGGCTAAGAAGGAAATTCAGAAGGCGTTTGTATATTCTTTTGAAGAATCAGCCAAAACTTTATTTGAGAATTACCTCGACAACATAGAAGCATTCTGCAATTGGTCCAAAATTCGAGATCCGCTGACGGATGAGGAGATGGATCCGGACGAAAGACTGATGCGTTCCATAGAAGAACAGATTGGGGTCTCTGAGAATGCTAAGAAAGCATTCCGTGAGGAAATTCTAATCCGAATCTCTGCCTATTCCAGAAAGGGTAGAAAGTTCGAATACAACAATCACGATCGGCTTCGTGAAGCGATAGAGAAGAAACTCTTCGTTGATCTTAAAGACATCGTGAAGATTACAACGTCGACCAAGACACCAGATGGAAACCAATTGAAACGAATTAATGAGGTAAGTAAACGACTTATTAATGATCATGGGTACTGCCCGATCTGTGCTAATGAGTTGTTGAAATATGTGGGAAGTTTGCTGAATAGGTAATGGGAGTGATTAGGAAATAAATATATAAATAACCTCTAGACTCTATAACTGAGAACTGGAGGTTATTTGTATTGTAAACAATTGGTTGTGCGTTATAATATATAGGACAAGTGTATCATGTAGATATAGATTCAAAAGAGAGAGTAGGTTGAGTTTGTAGTGGCTTCTATTCATGATGTAGCAAAGGAAGCAGGCGTGTCTGTTGCAACCGTTTCCAAGGTTATCAATAACTACCCAGACGTTAGTGATAAAACAAGAAAAAAGGTAAAGATTGCAATCCAACTTCTGAGATATCAACCGAATGTAGTCGCACGTGGATTAGTGAAAGGACGTTCTTGGACTGTAGGTGTATTAATTAACATTCCATTTACGAATCCTTACGTAGCTGAGTTATTAGAGGGGATTAAGACAGCATTAGAACATAGTGGATATGACCTCATGAAATTGTCTACCCGACTTGATGATCCAAGTTACTCCTTTATTGATCATTGTCAGAGTCGTAATTTGGATGGTATTGTGGTGTTTGGTGTGGAATACGATAATCCTAATTTAGAGCAACTTATTCAATCAGAAGTTCCCGCTATGTTTATAGATACGGCATTAACAGGGAAACGTGCTGGTAATATTACAACAGACAATGAGAACGCTGTAGAGTTAGCAGTACAGCACTTATATGATTTAGGCCATCGTAAGATCTCTTACATTTCAGGAGTGCTAGGACATATTGCTGCAGATGGTAGATATAATGGATATAGGAAACAATTAGAATTTTTAAACCTTCCATTTGAACCTTCCTATTTGAAAATATGCGACTATTCATTTGAAGGGGGAAGCGCTTCCACAAGAGAGCTGCTCTCATTACCTGAACCACCAACAGGTATTATATGTACTTCGGATATGGCTGCATTTGGGACAATTCATGAGATCGAAGAACAAGGAATGTCCGTTCCACAAGATATATCTGTTATAGGGTTTGATAATACATACTATGCGCAGGTATTTAAACCAGCATTAACGACAATTAATCAGAACGTACATAATATCGGAATTAGAGCCATTGAACATTTACTAGTCATGATTGAGAATTCTAATTCTCAACCACCCATTTTGACAGAGCCATCGAATCTTGTCATTAGGCAATCGACAGGGAAGCCAAGGGAATACTAACGGATATCACAAAAAGGACACACACATTTGCGTGTCCTTTTAGTTATGACATGGTTTAGACGAATTTTCTAGCTGCTTTTTTTCCGTCGAATGTAAAGAGTACCGTTTTATCTTCCATCGTTGTTTCTAAGTGAATGGTCCTACCCCAGAGCTTATGAACGTAGGGAAGAGTCTGCTCAACATACTTTAGATCCAATTCAGATCCTTCATACATATGTTTTAAATATAATTCTCCGTTATCTTCATAGTTACCATCTTGAACGACTAGGTAAGGGAAGCCACCATTTACGCGTGAGTAGACGAGTTGATCACGAATGTTCTCCCATGATTTATCTGTTATTTTCCATTCGGGACCCTTCTTCTCAAATACATACAAGTCTAAATCATTCACAAGCTCTTTCGTCATATAATTGCTTATGAAAGAGGTGTCTGAGTCTAGTTCTCGTACTTCAAATATTTTGCTTCGTCCCTGCCCAGATTGAAGAGAAGAGGAATGTGAATGTAAATCGTTCCCTTTAGGGGAGTCCCAACGTTTCTCGATATCCTCAAAAATTTTCAGTCCCAGATAATAAGGGTTTAGGCTATTCTTTGACGGTTGAACAACCCCAGAATTGAGTTTGGCATATTCAATGGTTTCTTCGGAAGTCAGATCCAGTTCTCTTAAGATTCGTTGATGCCAATAACTGGCCCATCCTTCATTCATAATTTTGGTTTCCATTTGTGGCCAGAAGTAGAGCATTTCATCTCTAAGCATCGTTAGAATATCGCGTTGCCAAGGTTCTAAATTAGGCGAGAATTCTTGGATGAACCACAAGAGATCCTTCTCTGGACGTGGAGGGAATTTCTTGGGTTGGTTTGTGGGATTCGTAGTATTTGTAGCGTCCTGATCTAATTCCCATAGATCCTCGAACCCGGTTATCGGCTTATCGGCCTTCTCGTGTCCAGAGTCTGTTATACCATCTCCATTACGGTCATAACGATTCCGACGGTAGGGACTAACTAGATCAGGGTCGACATGCTCTTGAATCGCTAACACAGCATCTAGGAATTCCTCAATTCGTTGGCTACCATACTTGATTTCGTACTGGCTGATTCGCTCGGCTGTGGCAGACATACTCTCAACCATTGCGGGATTTGTTTTACTGAACCGCGCATTATTCTTAAAAAAGTCGCAGTGAGCAAGAACATGGGCAACGATTAATTTGTTCTGAATTAACGAATTTCCATCAAGTAAGAAAGCGTAGCAGGGGTTGGAATTGATGACAAGCTCATAAATTTTGGATAAACCGAAATCGTACTGTGTCTTCATTTTGTGGAATGTTTTTCCGAAGGACCAGTGTGAGAATCGGATCGGCATTCCGTAAGCTCCAAAAGTGTAGATAATGTCCGCTGGACATATTTCGTAACGCATAGGATAGAAATCCAATCCGAATCCAGTGGCTATTTCAGTAATTTCTGCTATGGAACGCTCTAATGCGGTTATTTCATCCGGATGCATGTTATTGAGCTTCCCCCTTTCCTGTTCTGTAAGGAGAAAAATTAGATTCTTATTATGTGTATGTGGAGAGATGTAGAGATATTCAATGGGCGTTCTTATAGTTATGTTGTATGATAAGGAAGTGTGTCAAATGAGCGGGCATCAATGGTGAGCAGAACATTCTAGGTATGAAATAGAGATTTACATAAAAAAGATAAGCCTAGAAATAGCACAGAAATGCTCAGTATGTTATTGTAGTTAGTTATAAGAAACTAGTTACGAATATATTATTGTTAAAAAAATACAATGGTTTCATTTCATGTTGGAGGTAAACACATGACTTTAATTAATACGTTAATAAATCAGGATGAATTTACTGGCTTTTATATATTGAAAGAGCTGGAAGTCAAACAGACGAACGGGACTCCCCCGAAGGATTACTTCGATATTGTCCTGGGCGATTCCAGTGGTCAACTCTCAGCTAAATTCTGGGATGCTAGTGCAACAGATAAGGAAACATTTTTCCCTATGGATCTCGTAAAGGTTCAGGGCATCGCACACACTTATCGTGAACGGCTACAGGTCAAAATCTCGAAGATGCGTAAGGTCACGGATGAAGATGGTGTGACGATCACTGATTTTATTCGTGCGGCTCCGATTCAGCCTATAGATCTGATGTATACCATTAAGCAGACAATGGAAAGTATTCAAGATGAAGAGATGCGTACTATTGTTAACTTCTGCGTTACTAAAGTAGAAGATAAATTAATGCATTATCCTGCTGCCAAAATGCACCATCATGCCTTTTACGCAGGACTTTCTTATCATATGGTACGCATGTTGGAACTTGGAGAATTCATCTGCAAACAGAGACCTTTCTTAAATGCAGACCTGATCAAAGCAGGTATTATTCTTCATGACATAGCGAAGACGGAGGAACTGACAGCAGAGCTTGGTATCGTCAAAGAATATAGTGTTCAAGGTAAGCTGCTAGGTCATATCTCCATGGCGTCGAATTGGATTACGGAAGCTGCAATAAGATGTGATATTGATCTTCATTCTGAAAAAGTGATCTGTCTACAACATATGGTCTTATCACATCACAACTTGGGTGAATGGGGAAGTCCGGTTCAACCTCAAATGGCAGAAGCCGTTGCCCTTCATTTCATTGATGCGATGGATGCCAAACTACAGATGGTAGAGGATGCACTCGATACAACACCAGAGACAGAGGAATGGACGCCGTTCATTCGTGGATTAGAGAATAAAGCTATTTATCGTATGAAGAAGGAGCTATAACATATGTCTTTAGAAATTGAACGTAAGTTCCTACTACCTGAAATATCAGAATCGTTAGTAGGTGAAGGGAAGCTGCAATTCCGTTCAGAACACCGGATAGAGCAGACATATATAGCGCTCGATACGGATCAGGAATTGAGAGTGCGGAGGATTATTGACCTAGAAACGAATGAGATGTCGTTCACACATACCTTCAAGAAAGGCAATGGTCTGGCTCGCGAGGAGATTGAATATTCCATCTCAGAGGGGATATATGATCAAATTGTACAAGCATTTGATGCGATTCCGTTAACGAAGAACCGAATTACGGCAGTGTGGGAAGGTATGGTTGTTGAAATTGATTGTTATGACCAAATTGATCTGATGGTAGTTGAGGTTGAATTTGATTCCTTAGAGGAAGCGAATGCCTTCGTAGCACCCGATTGGTTCGGTAAAGATATAAGCTCAGAGAAGCAGTATAGTAATAAGAAGGTATGGATCGATCTTCAAGCAAAGTTTTCTGAATAAGATGAGATAGACCGCAATTTCTCACGCGGTCTATTTCGTTATAAAAGTGACTCTCTCAGCATATCTATGTTAAAAAGAGAGAGGCGTGAAATGATGGAGACTCAAGTAAAACGGTATTTCCAACTGAAAAAGAAGCAAAAAGAAATAGAGCAGGAATTAGGAGATCTACGAAATGAAATTATCAATCACTGCATAGAACAAGAGCTAACAGAGCTCCAAATGGGTCCTTACCAGGTGAAGATTGTCTCTCAGGAGCGAAAGGAATATGACGATAACAAGTTATATGCCGCTTTACCCGATCCTAGTGTGTGGAAGATGATCTCTAAAGCAGATCCTACCAAGATTGCTAGTCTTATTAAGTTGAATGTCATTTCAGAAGATACCGTGAGAGATACACTATCCATTAAGAAAATTTCATTGCTTCAAGTGAATCGGAACTCATGAAGGTCATGAATAACACCCTTGCTCCCTCCCAAAAAAATGGGAAGGGAGCAAGGGTGTTATTCTTTAAAAGAATAATATTTAGTGAAATGAATATGGACCAAATCTTAATCTCCATAATTGGATTGATGTACGTCACATATCTTTCTTCTAGATAACGTTACTTCTTCAACCTGCAGATTGTCCCCGCGCAACGGATTTATGCTTAAATTACCCATTTTAATTTCGTGGTATGTTTAGCTGTAGGTGACCATACTCTGTGTGAAATGTACGCGTATAATCACTGTTAGGAGTAACTCCTTATTTCACACTCATGCGGGCATATTTTTCATAGTCCTCGGTCACAGATACCTTTTTTAAGTATCCACCTGAAATAGGCTATTAAATTTTATACTATTAGTGACTGTATTTTGGCACCAACTAAAGTGTTTCTTAAAGATATCTTCATTTGATGCCTCCACTTTTTTTTTAATATATCATAACATTAAATTCTATATATACTAATAAATACATGTATTTGGTTTTGTTTATTAATGACTAAACTCGGTAATATAGTGGTTTAATTCTTGTTAAATTCCTTGAATTACCTCCTGTGGCGATGAAATTGCACCACTCTTGTTATCTAAACGCATTTTAGAACGAGAGTACCTACTTTGCCATTACACTTGTCGAAGTGTTCCTTAATCAATATGAGGTCTTGCTCATCATCTATTTTTGCATAATTGTCTGTATTCTTCAGCAGCTAGCCAACGATAATAGGCACTTTTACTGACGTTCGCCATTTTAAAAGATAATACGTCATCTTCTCTAATTGGTGCTTACGGATCGTACGGTTTATGAGTTCGAAGCACTCAGAGGTGTCAGGTTTGTTCTGCCTGGCTTGTCTCTCGAGTGCTGATATGTTATTGAACTCTCTGAAACATGCAACACGTTAACATTTTTCTCTATCTGACGGATCTGGTTCTCACTAAACCTAGTTTCACCAGTAGACGAACTGTTTCCCATTTGTGATCCTAACCTTTCATGCGCAAAAAGACCCAAGAGAGGTCACTTTTTTAAAAGTGTCCATCTTTCGGGTCACAGTTCAAAATAGGAGGGTCAAGGGCTCTTTGTTCTGGTTTATTTATCCGATTGCATTCGAGAATTGGATGATATCGTGTCATTAACTAGGTGCACCTTCACGCTTATGGAAAAAGGTCTTCAGTGCTTGATATACTTCACCTTTTTCTTTGATAACGTAATACATGAATTGATCTATTTTAATGTTGCGGTAGGCTGACATGAGGGTACTGCTCCGGTTGTATTGATTGACTTCCCCGTAGCCGAACATGTTGCTGACTTTGAGTAACTCACCAATCAGCTTTACGCAGCGTTCATTGTCGGACGTCAGATTATCACCATCAGAGAAATGGAAAGGGTAGATATTGAATTTGGATGGGGGATAACGTTGATCGATAATTTCAAGTGCCTTCTGGTATGCGGATGAACAGATCGTACCACCACTTTCTCCACGTGTGAAGAAATCATTCTCTGTTACCTCTTTTGCTTCTGTATGATGAGCGATGAATACAATATCAACATTCTCATATTGTTTCCGTAAGAAACGATTCATCCAGAAGAAGAAGCTCCGTGCGCAATATTTCTCAAAAGATCCCATAGACCCAGAGGTATCCATCATTGCAATGATGACTGCATTGGAATCAGGAACCACAACATCATCCCATGTTTTGTATCTAAGGTCATCTGGATTGATTCCGTGAATTCCTGGATTACCCGCGGATGCGTTACGACGTAAGTTCTCTAGGATGGTTCTTTTTTTATCTAGATTGGACATCATACCCTTCTTACGGACATCATTAAAGATGACCTTGTGTGTCTCGATTTGTTCCTTGTCTTTCTGTTGTAAGTGGGGTAGCTCTAACTCCTCAAAAAGCATGTTCTCCACTTCTTCAATGCTGATCTCAGCATCTACAATATCCTGCCCTGGCTGGTCCCCGGCCTTATCTCCTTTACCCGGTTTCTGTGCGGGATCACGACCGAGAACGTCTCCAACTTGGCTATCTCCATCCCCTTGCCCCACGTGTTTCTGTTTCTGGGAATTATAGATGAAGCGATATTCGTCTAGACTTCGAATGGGTACCTTAATAATCTGTTTTCCATCAGACATGATAATATTCTCTTCGGTAATCAGATCGGGCAAGTTCTGCTTAATTACATCGCGTATCTTTTGTTGATGACGGACTTGATCTTGGTAACCTTTTCGATGAAGAGACCAATCCTCGCGAGAAACAACGAACGAATAAGGCTGGGGCGACGATGACATGATAGACACCTCCCATTGGATTGTACGGCACAGTGTGGTCTGTTATTAAGTAAGTATATTCACGGGGAGAGTGGTTATGTGATAGACAGGAGGGAATAAATATGAAGCGCTATTCGATAGCGCTGGAGGGTGAAGGGGAGAGTACATTTGAGGGGGAAATCTTTTTCTTGGATGGCTAACATGATGTATAAAATATAGAATTAGATTAAGTGGAATGAATCTGACGAGATAATAGAGATTAATTAATCTAACTGACCTATATAATCTGAATCGTTACTTGTCTGACTAATGGTGTGAAAAAAGAATATAAGACAAATAAAAGACTGCTGAATGAATCAGCAGTCTTTATTGTATATTTACTTTATTTAAACTATCCAAGCTAATCTGTTATCGTAGCGCCATCTTCTAGTGATACTCCTGGGTATTAGTCTTATTAATTAGAGTAAACTCGAAACTTCAAGTTGTTGTTTTTGTAAGAATTCAATGATTAAGGGTAATACCTTTAATGTTTCTTTCGATTCATGTAAAAGAATAATAGAACCAGATGATTTGGTACTAATAATGTAATCCAATACTCTTTGCGAACTACTATGATTCCAATCCTCGGGATCACTATTCCACAGAACCATTTTCATGTTGTTATTAGATACTAGCTGGTCAAGTGTATCATCCCTTGAGCCATAGGGTGGTCTGAACAGAAGAACTGGCTTGGATATAATGTTCTGAATTAGTTGATTGGTCTGCTCGATTTGATATTTCTGGTTGGTTGCAGATAATTCAGCCAAATTAGCATGAGTCATTGAATGATTTCCTATGGAGAACTCATTGTCATCTACGTACTTGACAGCCTCAGGGAATTTACGTACTTGTGTTCCTACGAAAAAGAATGTTCCCCCTACGTTATACTGCTTTAATACATTGACGATATCCTTGGTATAAATGGAAGGACCATCATCAAAAGTGATGGAAACGGATCCAACAGGTACCTTAAAATTGACCTCCTTATCCATGTCAATTACATGGGGGGAAGGAGGTAACGTAACCGTAATCTCGGATGGCTCATTTACTGAAGATAAGGAATTTTCTTCTAAAGGAGTAGAAGATGTTAATTCATTATTCTCAGTTATTACTTTAGGCTCCAGATCGATTCGTTTGGTTAATTCGGGAGATACATTTATAACATTTGCAAATACTTTCTCACTTGTATATGAATACTCTGGGACATATATGAAAGAGATCAGTGCAATAATTATCGTGGATACGAGTACTCGAGTTAAGGTTGGTTTCAATCTTCTGCTAAATTGTAAAGGGGTAATCCCATTCGACTCATTAGGCTCTTCATCCTGAAGGTCTGAGACATGTTGTTGAAGTGGAATAGAGAATGAGGATGTGAGACTTAATGCATCCAGACTTTCAATTTCTCTTAATGATGAAATTTTTGTTGAATAAGACTCAGAACATGGGAACATGATCTTGTCACTAACTCCATGACCATATTTCGTTATGTAGCTATAGTGATGATTATGGATTACGTTGAAGTAACACTGTAAGGATAATCTGTATTTTACTCTCTCCGATACATCAGTAATTGCTATAATATGATCTGCCGTATAAGCATCAAGCTCCCATTGCAGTAGAACAGTTTGGTCAAAGGAAAATTTGACATGAATGATATTAGTATTTCCTTTATCCACAGACAGAAGCTCAAGCCATTTCTCAGTGTAAGAGTGGATAGGGTTCCCCTCCTTTCAGGATTAAGCAGAGATTATCATTCAGATGGAGGTGAGAGTCAATAACTCATGACTAAAGTCACGAGCTTGTAGCTGCCCAGAAGTGCGAACGATTCTTGCGTGTATCCTTCCTTAGTATGGCGTTACATCAGGGCAGGTTGACAGCTACCCAACTACAAAAGACATGCTTATGTAGTTATTTCAACGATGTACTCAATTCCTTTTCGTTGAAGATTCATTGCTCCTACACGATCATCATTAGATATGTATTGGCACGTTTTGCAACAAAAAACATGATTCTTTTTGTCTTGATTTTCCTTCTCTGTATGACCACATTTTGGACATGTCTGCGAAGTGTATTTTGGATCAACTGCAATAACTTTCGAGCCAGACATAACAGCTTTATATTCAAGCATTTGACGGAACTGAAAGAAAGACCAAGATACGAACACATAACGATCTTTAACTCTAACTTTTACAGTTGCATTTCGAATACCTGATAAGTCTTCCATAACAAATAACGTATTTGCTCCATAATGATCCACGAGTGCCTTACTGATCTGATGATTTACATCAGTCATCCAACGGGATCCTCGTTGTCCAATTCGTTTTATCTTTCTGCGTGAGGAGGCAGTTCCGAGTTGTTGCAGTTGTTTTCTGAGATGTTTGTATTTTGCACGTTTATGTTTGATTGGTCTTCCATTGAAAAACAAGGTGTTATCTTGAGAATCGTAAGTTGTAGCAACAAAGTTTATACCTAAGTCAACGCCAACAACTTGTTCGATATCACTATCCGAAACATCTTCTATTTCTTTGGTCATAGGAATATGCATAAACCATTTCCCATACTTGCTAACGAGTTTAGCTGTTCCGAAAGACCACTCAGTATCGAAGTATTGTTCCATACCTTTTGCTTCATAGGGAACTTTTACTCTTCCTTCAAGTGTATTCAAAGAAAAGGTATCTTTGGATAGAGAATAATCCCTATTCCAAACGAGATCATATTCGGGCTTATTGAAAGTGACAAGTGTCCACTCGTGGCCATTACTCTTGTTGATCTTGTATCTAGCAATTGCAGTTTTCAATACAGATTGTGCCATTTGCGAACGCAATCCATATTGAGTGCGAAGGATCTCATATGTAACCTTATGCAAAGAAGCTTGTTTGAGATTCTTAGTGTCAAATACAATTTCTGAAACAAAATTACATCCTTTCATATACACAGACATTGTTTCAACTAATTGAGATATTTGAACCTCTGTAGGGTTAATCTTTATCTTTGCTGTAATGGTAGTTTTCACCATGCTCACCCCCTTCACTAAATGTTATATCATATATTTAGTGAAGTGAGTAGTGAGAATCAGAAGAAAGGTGTGGAGTATGCAATTATTCAGGATAAGTACAATTCGCTTTCAGAGACGCAGTTTCCTCTCACGACTAAAGTCGCATGTCTCCACTGTGAAGAGATGAAAAAGACATGCGTTCTGTGAAATCGGTGACGGATTGTAATAATTGTGCCTTTTCTTCCATAACCTTTTGATATTGACTTGATATTTTTAAATTCTCTGCTTCGGAATCTCTTAATTTTTCTTCTAGTTCCTTCGTCTTTTGCATGCTGTCATATTGATGTTTGGAGAATTCTTCACTGAGTTGGAAATATTTATTTCTTTCTTTTTCTAATTGGAATTTCAAGTTCTCTATTCCACTATTCGAGGTGCTCTGATAGTCTTTATAATCTTCAAGGAGCTGGTCATAGCTCATTTGTTTGCTAGTTAGCTTGTCCTCAAGACTTTTAAATTCCTTTTCCTTCTCAAGAATCTGATGTTCTCTCTTACTTAACTCATTCTTAAGGCGATTGGTCGTTTCATTTGCGTTGTATAGTTGATCTTCTGTATCTTTACTCTTGAATTGGAACAATTGTCGTTCATTCAACAAGTTCTCAACTGCAAGAACGAGATCCAACGCTGTTTTATCTTGCTCTAGTACGGCATAGTCAAGTTTTGACGAATCAGTACTAATCCCCGTAGATTCTTCTTCAGTTCCCTCTTGTAAGAGAATAAGATCATTGTCTTCTTCGGTGCGAGCCGTTAAAACATTTTTAAACCATCCCCTTGTTCTATTGGCGGAATAGGTTTTATTTGCCACAAGATTCATCTCCCTTTAAGTCGATTCATATTACTTCTTATCTTTCATAAGGTATCAGAAGAGATGTTAAATCAAGAAAATTCTTACAATATATTATCGGCTTTTATAGTGTAAAAATTTAGGGTTTTCTCAATAAAAAAACCTGCAAAGTATTTTTGTGAAAATATAGGGAATTACGACTATATTTTTAGTTTGCTTATTTCAGACTTCAGCTTAATTGCTGACTGTTGAAAAAGAGCCTTTTCATCTCTATTCAAAGGAAGATCGAGTATTCGCCGAACACCAGAACGATCTACAATACTTGGAACTCCAAGATACACATCGGATATGCCATTGTAATTATCTAGTAAAGCAGACACGCTGAGGACGGCGCCTTCATTGAGAAGAATAGCGGACACGATTCGATCTAGAGCCAACGCTATTGCATATGAAGTAGACCCTTTGGCATCGATAATTTCATAGGCAGCATTCTTGGTATCTTCAAATATTTCCTTCTGTTCCGCATCGTTGAAATCAAGAGGGGTACCTGCAATATTAGCAAGACTCCATACGGGTAATTCTGAATCACCATGCTCACCAATGATATGACCGTGAATACTTCTCGGATCGATTTCTTTGTGAGAGCCAATAAGGTATCGAAAGCGGGCACTATCGAGTAATGTACCTGATCCAATGACTCGCTGATGATTCCAGCCGCTAATCTTCCAACACACATAAGTTAAAATATCAACGGGATTAGTGGCAATAAGAAGGATACCGTTTTGGTTGTACGTTGTTATCTTTTGAATGATATCTTTAAATATGTCGACATTTCGTTTGAGTAGATCAATTCGTGTCTCACCAGGTTTCTGGGAAGCCCCCGCAGTAACAATGATAATATCTGCATCGGCACAATCCTCATAATCCCCAGCCCATAGTTTAACGCCTCCGACGAACGGTAGACCATGGTTCATATCAAGTGCCTCTCCCAACGCTTTCTTGCGATTAACATCAATAAGTACTAACTCAGTCATGCGATGTCTTAGAAGTAATGTATAAGCAGTAGTTGTACCTACAGCCCCCGTACCAATAATAGCAACTCGACTTGGCTTATAGGATGGGTTGGCCATAATAGATTCACTCCTTAAGGGATATATTTCTACTTATTGTAACAAAATGTTAGATTCATTAGAAGTTATACCATAGGAGAGTAATCAAGATGTTGTTAAGCGCTTCTTAGATATTGATTTCCAGCTATAGCTACTCCATATAACATCAGCCAAGATATACAGTGATAATACTGGAAATAACCAATTCCACAAAGGGAGCATAAGCGTATAAAGATTCATTACCCATGGGTGAAGACCGAATAAGCAAAATAAAGACAATGGACACCAGTATAGTGAAAACTTCAGGCAGACGTGACCTTGAAGTTGTAGTGAGTGTGCTGAATAATCCCACCATCTTTTTTGAAAAAGACTTTGAAGAAGAACACCGCTAATGTATTCTATGGCTGTAGGTATAATCAGACTAAGGATAAGAATAATGCTCCAGTGGAGGTGCCAAGTCAAGGTCAGAGAAAGTAAGAGCGGCGCGAAACCATACATTGGTTTGAAAGGGCCTTTGAGAAATCCTTGTTTCCAGAATAGATCATCGACAAACCAACTATAGACATTCTCAAGTAACCAACCTGCTAATGAATAGATTAGAAAATAAAAGGTGAATTCCTGTAGGGCTGTAATAGACATGTCTGTAATCATCCTTCATTGTGGAGTAGAGAGCATTCCTTATTATGGCTGGACATGTATACTTTATACGGAATAGGAAATAGAGACGCTGACTGAGTTCATGAAAGTATTTCTATTCGTATATCATAATGACCATATTGAACAACTAAGGCATATTAGTTTCGAACCATTTATGAATACGATGGAAGCGAAGGCGGCAGAGAAATTAATTGAATTCTGTATTGAAGAAATCACCTTCCCCTGGATTATAAGAAAGTGTTATTGGACTTTGTTGTTGGACAGAAAGTATTAGATATTGGACCGGGAGGTGGCATTCTGCTTGATCTTATGGAGAAAGAAATGCCACATCTTGATCCAATAGGAATCGATATTTCCTCGAATGTAATTGAGCAGGCATTATCTCCAAGAGGGCTATACGGAAGCATTGAGCCATCGAGTGACTTTATTTGATGAAAAGGGAAATCGTGTATCATTACCAGATAGTACTTGTTTATTTGTTATTGAGAAGCCTAATCGAATTCTATAAGAGTCAACGTGTGACCCGAAATATGCCTTCGACCTTGTTTAGGGGAAACAGAATTCGGGAGGGACTCGTTCCTTTAGCTTGCACTTCAATGAAATCGCTGCCGATCCGAACCAGTCTCATATTCTTAAAAGCGTTACCTGTTGGAAATGTTGTACGTATTCCAATACGTATATTTCGACGCGGAGCTTTAATATCGAAGACTCTGATGGAATTAAGACTGGTAGGTACGAACAATTCCTGCTGGACTTGTATGAAATTTCTTTTGAAAACCCGTTGTAATGTTCCTGGTTCTAGCCCTAGATTGGCGCCATTAATCTCTACGAGATGTCCCGTAAGCTGAGCGAGACGTTGTTGAAGGCATATTGGGGTTATGATTTTCTGATGAAATGGTTGGTTTATCATTTGTATCCCTCCGATTGTTGGTTACTCTATTAGTATGATAGGAGCTAATAATGACGTGAACCCAAATAAGCCCATTTCTAGAAAAATGAGATCGTTATCATTGGAGGGGTAGGACATGAAAGATACACCCTAACTATGGTAATCTGAAGAAAAGAGGGCTAATTAATTCCTACATGGAATAAGAGTGGGAATTTCAGTAGTCTGACCGAAGGAGTGAAGTGATGCAGTGGATCGCCATGCTAACCATGCTTATCGACCACATTGGATATGTTTTTTTTCCAGACGAGATGCTGTGGAGGACAGTTGGAAGAATAGCTTTTCCAATCTATGTGTATGCCTTGGTGCAGGGACACCTACATACAGCGAAAAAGCTGAAATACGGAATTCGATTATTTATTATTGCATTGGTATCTCAAGTCCCCTATCAATTGGCATTTGATACGACAGGATTTAATGTTGTGGGTACATTACTAATAGCTGTTGTAGTTCTGAATATACTAGATAGGCTTTCTTCTAAGATTCTTTCAGGAGCGACTATTCTTTTATTCGGAATTGTGATGCAGACGTTTCCATTTGATTATGGTGCTTATGGACTTATCCTTATTTTATTGTTCCGATATTTATCATCTCATGAATTAGTGTTTGCACATGTATTTCTGAACATCTTGTATTTGTTCTCTAACAACTCCATCCTACAAATGTACAGTATAATACCCACTCTAATTATCGTGTATGGACCATTACTGTGGGCTAGACTTGAATCGGTGACTGTACGTAAATGGGTGTGGCGATCGTTCTATCCTCTTCATCTAAGTCTGATAGCCATATGGAAATGGGCGGAATGGTAGGGAGGTTGACAATACTTTTCTGAGATGATAGATTCAGCATATGATATATATAGTTGACAATTAAATTGCGGGCAATCTATATTGCGGATTCATTCATGACACATCGTTTTTATCAAAGGAGAATGGCATAATGAGTATTCATTCATTTAGAGCTAACGATATTAGCGGAGTAGAAATGAGCCTTGAACAATATAAAGGGAAAGTAGTATTGATAGTGAATACTGCCAGTGGATGTGGATTTACACCACAATATGCTGATCTTCAGAAGTTATACAATAAGTATGAAGAACAAGGATTAGTGATATTGGGATTCCCATGTAATCAGTTTGCTGATCAGGAATCAGGGAGTAATGAAGATGTACATACTTTCTGTCAGTTAAATTATGGCGTTACGTTCCCATTGTTTGAGAAAGTAAACGTGCGTGGTGAAGAGAAGATTCCGTTATTCTCATACTTAACATCACAAGCACCGTTTGAAGGTTTTAAGCTGGATAACTCTTTAGCCAAAATGTTGAATGTGATGCTGAACGATAAGCACCCAGAACTATTAATAGGAAACGATATTAAGTGGAATTTCACTAAGTTTTTGATTAATCGAGAGGGTGAAGTAGTGGATCGGTTCGAGGCACCTGTTGATCCGTTAGATTTAGAGCCTGCTATTGAAGCTGAATTGAAAAGATAAGAATATATTGATAAAGTCCCGGAAGCTTATATAGCTTCCGGGATTTTTTTTAAACGCCCGAATAAGCCATAAAGCCGCCATCCACAGGTATCGTTGCACCCGTTACAAATCCAGACATATTCTCGTCACTTAACCAGAGGAGCGTACCCAGTAGATCCTTCGGTTCACCGAATCTACGCATAGGAGTATGCGTTATAATTTTATGTGAACGATCGGTTAAGCTTCCGTCTTCATTCTTCAGAAGTTTCGCATTCTGTTGAGTAAGGAAGAATCCTGGAGCTATAGCATTGACTCGGATACCGCTCTCAGCTAAGTGGACAGCTAGCCATTGTGTGAAGTTATCAATCGCTGCTTTGGCCGCACTGTAAGCAGGTACCTTCGTCATAGGAGAGGGTGCACTCATGGAAGAGATATTGATGACTGTGGTCCCTTGTTTGCCTAACATTTGTTTCGCAAAGACTTGTGTTGGAATGAGGCTACCGATGAAATTAAGATCGAGTACATTACGGAATCCAGTGACACTTAGATCAAAGAATGTTGAGATATCAGGGTTATTTAAATCCTCACTATTGAAAATTTCCTTCGTTGTGTTCGCGCTTGGATGATTTCCTCCAGCACCGTTAATTAGAATGTCACATGATCCGATGCGATCTAAGATCTGTTCAGAAGCAAGAAGCACGCTGTTCGGATCGGTCACATCACACGATACGGCGATAGCCTTTCCCCCGATTGATTCTATCTCTGCAACAACCTCAAGGCCTTTCTCAATGGTGCGGTTCAGAATGGCAACAGCGGCACCTTGGCGTGCAAGCTCATGAGCCATAACTCGACACAATACGCCAGCTCCCCCTGTAATGACGATGACTTTGTCTTTTAAAGATGGATGAATAGTTAGGGGTTGGCTCATGATTGTACCTTCTTTCCTTCGAGTAATGTAACTTGTCGATAAGCATCCCAGAGCCCCCAAAGGTACATGATCCCTAGTGCACGATCAAATAACCCGTATCCAGGTCTACATTGTTCATCCCAGATATGTCGACCATGATCGGGTCTACAATAACCTTCGAAATGATTCTCATGATACGCTTGAACGATCCCTGCAATGTCAACCGTTCCATCTTGCGTTCGATGTGATGTCTCAATGAAATCACCATTCTCAAAGACACGTACATTCCGGATGTGTGCAAATGGAATACGGTCAGAGAACTCGTGGATCATCCCAATGATGTCATTATCAGGATTAGCCCCAAGGGAACCACTGCATAGTGTAACTCCGTTATATGGGCTGTCGTGCAATTGTAAGAACTTACGGATATTCTCTTGGCTAGTAATAATTCGTGGTAATCCAAATATAGGCCAAGGTGGATCATCCGGGTGAATAGCCATTCGGATATCATGCTCGGCAGCGAATGGAATGATCTCGTCTAAGAAATATTTAGCGTTATCCCATAAATGGTCAGCGGTGACACCACGGTAAGCTTCGAAGAGTCCAGTAAGATGTTGTAAGCGCTCAGGTTCCCAACCGGGCATAGTGAGTTCTGAATTCTGGTTGATATGCTTCACGAGCTCGAAGGGATCAAGATTATGAATTCGGCTCTTCTCATAGAAAAGGGCTGTTGAGCCATCGCTGGCTTCCTTATGTAAATCGGTGCGAAGCCAATCGAAGATAGGCATGAAATTGTAGCAGATCACCTTTACTCCAACTTGGGCTAATTTAGCAATCGTCTTTTTATAATTATCAATATATAGGTCCCGGCTTGGAAGTCCGAGCTTAATATCTTCATGAATATTAACACTCTCGACAACTTGCATATGTAGACCAGCTTGGTCAGCCTGTTCTTTGAGTGCCAGAATTTTATCCATAGGCCATTCATCACCAGCAATCTCATCATGAAGGGCCCAAGCGATTCCTTCTACACCTGGAATTTGTCTAATTTGTTGGAGTGAAACGGTATCGTTATGATCACCGAACCATCGAAAAACCATCTTCATACATCATTCACCTCATTATAAAGTTTTGAAATAAGTCGGGAACTTCTCTTTCAGTAGCGCTTGATCGGTAATCGTCAGGTGGAGATGGTCACTCATCAACTGTTCAGCTTGATCGGCATCATGTTCTTGAATGACCTGAACCATGTGGAGATGTTGGTTATACAGTTGCTCCCAGTGATGATCGGCCGCCAAACGTAGCGTTCGAGTGCGATTTAAATGAACGTTCATTTGTTGAATGACTGCCCATGTATTCAGTTTATTGCAACCTTCAAATAGTGTACGATGATAAGCTTCATCTAGCTCAAACATTCTTACATGATTCTGTTCTTCTATACATAACTGTTGTTGATCTAGGTTACTCTTCAGCTGCATTAATTGGTTATCAGGAAAATGATCGCATGCGAGTCGGATAATGGCCTTTTCTAGTTGTTCACGCATGAAGCGCGCTTCTTCTACAAGCTCTAGATCAATGAGTGAGATGACTGTACCTCGTTGAGGGTAGACTTCTAGAAGTCCTTCTTGTGACAGTCTAACGAAGCTCTCTCTTACAGGGGTCCTACTCACATTAAACTTAATAGAGATTTCCTTCTCAGAGACACTAGTGCCCGGTGGAAGTTCTAATAACACAATTTGATCCCTTAGTGCAAAATAGATAGCATCACGGGTAGAAAGTGATTGCGCTTTCATATATAAATCCACGTATTCAAATCAACTCCTTATAAGAGGATGAATCCATACTACCATACTTGTATGGTAGTATGGTAGTAAAAATTTACAGCTATAAAATGATGGCTCTTTGCGTCATAATCAGGACTCAATTCCTGTGCTTAAGCTTCGGTATTCACTTGGAGATATATGAGACCAACGTTTAAATTGTCTACTGAAATGAGCTATATCTCGATAACCAAGAATTGAAGCGATGTCGTGAATGGATAGCCGTGGATTCGCAAGAAGCAACTTAGCCTCATGAAGAACTAGCTCAGATAAATAAGCCCGCGGGGATTGATTAAATACTTGTCGGAATACACGGTTACAGTGAGAAGGGCTAATCCCAAGTTCTGAGGCGATATCATCAATGCCATAATGCTGCTCAAGCGCTCCCTCTTGTTTGAAATGCTGATTAAGGAGGCCCTGAACTCGATTTCGAATCTGATGCGCGAGTTCGACTTTATCATAAGCAGAACTAGAGAAATGGATGACCTCATTGGATATAGCTTCCCACAAATGACCAAATAACTCGAAGATCGCAGATTGTAACTGCATGTGATGAGCCATGGTCTTCTTCTCGGTATTGCTTACGATATCAATTAATTTAGACATGACAGGCTGAACTTGGTGAGTGACGGGGCTGTCACTAGGAAATAATACTTGTTCCATACGACTAAGCACAGAGAGAAATATGCGATCATCGATGTCAAAATGAATGCAAAAATAACTAAAAGGAGCGTCATTACCACTTCGACTGGAATGGGTATCTCCCGGACGGAGTAAGATTAGATCACCTGCACGTTGCAGATAATCTTGGCCTCCTACTGTCATAAACTGTTCTCCATCAAGAACAACATTAATTTCATATTGTGGGTGGACATGCTCGGGATATTCCCAATGACTATGTACACGTCTTAGATGCATACCGACTAAGTTAACGGTCGTTCGAATATCTGGAATCATAATTTCACTAATACTTTGTCCCATTTCTGGTGGGAGATAAGAAGATGCCAAGGTGATTACCTCCAACTCTAATTAATCAGCACTAATTTCATCATAACTGATATAGCTTGATTTGGGTAAATAAATGATTGATTTGACAATGGTAACGCCTTATTTACCATGCTAGGATGAATAAGAATTAATATACGTCTATCCATTTCATTGACGGTACGAAAGGGGTTTAATATCATGAGCAACAACATTTTCTTTAACGCACAGCACTCACCAATAGGTGCATTTGCTAGCTTTACTTTGGGGTTCCGTGGAAAAAAGGGTGGGCTTGGACTCGAACTTGGTAAACCAGCGGATCAGAATATATATATCGGTATGCAGTCAAAAGATGGACAATCTTATGAGGCACTTCCTTTCTTTGAAGGTGTAGAAGATGAGAGTGCTAGATATGACGTAGAGAAGAAAGAAGAAATGGGTAAGGATGAAGTTAGTGATAGTGATAATGAACGTGTAGGCGGGGGATATCTAGCGCCGAACCCTATCATTACGACATTCCAAGAAAATGACATTTATAGGGAGTTTAAGACGGGTGTGGATACGTGGCATGCAGGGGATATGACGTTCAGTATCTATTCCCCCGTTCGATCGGTTCCAGAGCCTGGAACTCTTGATGCAGAGTTAATGAAAGCAGCGATTGTACCTGCTGTATTCGCTGAGCTCACACTTGATAATACAGAAGGTAAGGGTTCTCGCAAAGCGTTTTTCGGATATGAAGGAAGTGATCCGTATAGTGCGATGCGGCTTATTCAAGGAAACGGACAGGGGCAACTTACGGGTGTAGGTCAGGGACGTATGACAGCGATTGTATCCAATGATCCTGGCATTATTGCTGTTCAAGGTTTTACAATTGACAAGGTGTTGTCTGAACCTCTAGCAAGTAATAGGGCCTTCGGACTTGGTAACACAGCAGCACTACTGATGGAAGTTCCAGCAGGTGAGAAGCGGACATTTAAATTCGCTGTCTGCTTTTATCGTGGTGGTATCGTAACAACAGGGATCGACGCTTCGTACTATTACACACGTTATTTCTCCAACATAGAGGAAGTGGCGAAGTATTCACTGGAAAAATTTTCAGAGTTAACAACATCATGTGAATCAGCTAGTGCTATTGATTCATCAAGCTTATCGAAGGATCAAGCGTTTATGTTAGATCATGCTATTCACAGTTATTATGGAAGCACACAATTCCTAGATGCTGCTGGGGAACCGATCTGGGTTGTCAATGAAGGGGAGTACCGGATGATGAATACGCTAGATCTAACAGCGGATCAGTTATTCTTCGAGTTGATGATGAACCCATGGACTGTACGTAACGAGCTTGAATTATTCGTATCCAATTATAGCTACGAAGATCACGTGAACTTCCCTGGGGATCGTCGTGATTATCCAGGAGGACTAACATTTACACATGATATGGGTATTGCAAATGCCTTCTCTCGTTCACAATATTCAGTTTATGAAATGGCAGGTCTTCATGGTTGCTTCTCTTATATGAGTCATGAGGAATTAGTGAACTGGCTCTGTTGTGCTCTTGTGTACATCGATCAGACACAGGATAAAGAATTCAAAGATAAAATGTTACCTGTTATTCGTGAATGCTTCCAGAGTATGCTTAATCGTGATCATCCAGAACGTGAGAAACGTAATGGAATGATGGGTCTGGACAGCAGTCGTACAGAGGGTGGAACAGAAATTACAACGTATGATAGTCTGGATGTCTCCCTTGGACAGTCACGTAATAATATTTATATGGCAGGCAAATGCTGGGCAATATATGTGGCTCTTGAACAGTTATTCGCACTAGAGGATCTCTCACATTTATCTAAAGAAGCTGGTGAACAGGCGGATAAATGTGCTGCATCAGTTGCAGAGAAGCTGACAGAACAGGGTTATATTCCAGCTGTTATCGATGAGAATAACGATTCCAAGATTATTTCAGCCATTGAAGGTCTAGTATTTCCATACTTTATGGGTTGTGAAGAAGCACTTGATATTAATGGACGATACAGTCAATATCTGAAGGCATTACAGACACATCTAAGAACAGTACTTGTGAAAGGGACTTGTCTCTTCGACAATGGTGCCTGGAAACTTTCCTCCACGAGCAATAACTCATGGCTTAGCAAAATATACTTGGCTCAATTTATAACAAGAGAGATTATGGATCTTCCATGGGATGAGAGTGGGGTAGTGGCTGATGCAGCACATGTAGAATGGCTACTACATCCAGAATTATCTTATTGGTGCTGGAGTGATCAAATCTTAAATGGGTTAATAGAGGGAAGCAAGTATTATCCACGTGGGGTTACTGCGATTCTATGGTTGTTCGAAGGTAAAGGCAACCGTCTAGTCCAATAGTATACTCATGTGACATTCTATTTACGAGATATTATTTTAATAAGTCACAGTGGCCAATCTAATGGAGAAACCATAGTGACTTATTTTTATTAATTATTCACAAACCTTTTGATTGTATTATTTGATTAATGCGGTTACAATTGTGGAATAAACACGCTTTCACAGTAAAAGAGGGTTATTATGCGTAGCGAAGATATCGCCAAACTCGCCGGGGTGTCTAGAAGCACAGTATCCCGTGTCATTAACAATTATTCTAACGTGCCAGCTAAGACACGTGAGAAGATCATGAAGATTATTGAAGAGTATCAATATGAACCTAACACTTCTGCAAGAGTATTAGCAGGTAAGAGTACGAATACGATTGGACTCTTTGTTGTTAGTACAGCAGAGAAGCACAATCCGAACCGCATTTATCAGAATAATTACTTTGCACCTTTCGTAGATGCACTGGTTGATACGGCTAACGCTATCGGATATTATGTGTTGATTCATACGATTTTCTCAGAAGATGATTTCTTGAAGGTGAAGCAAGCATTTCAGCAGAAAAGAATTGATGGAGGCATCATAGTAGGGACCGAGAATAATATGGCTATGGCTAGGGTCATTGCTGATCTAGACGTTCCTTTTGTACTCATTGACTATGACATTGCAGAGTTGCTTGAGAATCGATTGGATCGTAATAACCTAGCGGTTATTAACTCTAAGGACTTTGAGGGTGCAGCTTGGGCAGTCGAACATTTGATTACTTTGGGACATCGAGATATCGCATTTATAAGCGGCAGGCAGAATACCTACTCTGGTCGTCAGAGATATGATGCTTACGTCACTACGATGGTAAAGCACGAATTAAAAGTGGATGATAGATTTATCCTTAGTGGGGATTTCTTACGAGGTAAGGCATATCAAGAGGTTAAAAAGTTACTACAAGGGGATAAGGCATCTTGGCCGACGGCTATTTTTTCAGCCAATGATGAGATGGCTCTTGGAGCCATGGATGCGTGTAAAGAGCTGGGTATTATGATTCCTGAAGATCTATCTCTGATCGGATTTGATGATATTCCCGTAGCCTCTCAACTGAATCCAAGCCTAACTTCTGTTAGCTTGCCTATATATGAGATGTCTAAGAAGGCAGCACATAGTCTAGTCGACATGTGCGTGAAGGGAAGTACCTCCTTCAGTACGATTAGTTTTACAACCCAGTTAATGATTAGGGAGACCTGCAGGAAACTGGATTCTTCATATTAAGGTGAATATCGTGCTCTAAGAGCAATTTATTCGCCACTCTATTCTAAGGTGTCCCTAACAAAGGGTTCATCCAACGCGCAATAAACACGCGTTTATACAATCTTTTAACTTTGAGAGGAGTTTTGTAAGATGAAGTACGGTTTTTTCGATGATAAGAATAAAGAATACGTGATTAACACACCTAAAACCCCATATCCATGGATCAACTATCTTGGGAATGAGAAATTTTTCGGCTTAATGTCAAATACATCAGGGGGTTATTCTTTTTATCGTGATGCACGCCTCCGCAGATTGACTCGTTATCGCTATAATAATATTCCGGTTGATAACGGTGGCCGTTATTTCTATCTTTATGACGAAGGAGATTTCTGGACTCCAGGTTGGATGCCAGTAAAGAGAGATCTTGATTTCTACGAATGTCGTCATGGTCTTGGTTATACTTCAATCACTGGTGAAAGAAATGGAATTCGAGTTAACCAATTGGCACTTGTTCCTTTGAATTATAACGGTGAAGTACATAAAGTAACCGTGTCTAATACATCTAATGCTACGAAAAAAGTGAAGTTGTTCTCCTTTGTAGAATTCTGCTTGTGGAATGCTTACGACGATATGACGAACTTCCAACGTAACCTGAATACTGGTGAAGTTGAAGTGAAAGACTCTGTTATCTATCACAAAACAGAATATCGCGAACGTCGTAATCATTTTGCATTCTTCTCTGCAAACCGTCCAATGGATGGCTTCGATACAGATCGTGAGTCTTTCCTAGGTCTATATAATGGTCTAGAAAATCCACAGGTAGTGGCTGCTGGACAATCCTCCAACTCTGTTGCAAGTGGTTGGTCTCCAATCGCTTCTCATTGTATGGAAATTGAACTTGCTCCAGGGGAAGAAATTAGCTACAACTTCATACTTGGTTATGTTGAGAACCCAGAAGAAGAGAAATGGGAAGCACTGGATGTCATCAACAAAACACGCGCTGAAGCAATGATTGCGCAATTTGCGAACGAATCAGATGTAGACAGAGCGATGGATGAACTTCAAGCTTACTGGAGTGATCTTCTTTCGAAATATACGATCAACAGTGGTGACGATAAACTGGATCGTATGGTTAACATTTGGAATCCATATCAATGTATGGTTACCTTCAACATGTCACGTTCGGCATCGTATTTTGAGTCTGGTATTGGTCGTGGTATGGGCTTCCGTGATTCTAACCAAGATTTACTTGGATTCGTACATCAGATTCCAGAACGTGCGAAAGAACGTATTATCGATATCGCGTCTACTCAATTTGAGAATGGCGGAGCTTATCATCAGTACCAACCATTAACGAAACAAGGTAACAATGAAATCGGTGGTGGATTCAATGATGATCCACTATGGTTGATCCTTGGAACCGCTGCTTATATTAAAGAAACTGGAGATTTCAGTATTCTTGATGAAGAGGTACCATTCGATAGCAATCCGAATAACACGGCAAGCTTGTTCGAGCACTTGAAACGTTCTTTCTACCACGTTATTGAGAACATGGGTCCTCATGGTTTGCCACTTATTGGTCGCGCAGACTGGAACGATTGCCTGAATCTAAACTGTTTCTCTAATGTACCAGATGAGCCTTACCAAACAACTCAGAACATTGAAGGACGTACAGCAGAATCCGTATTTATCGCAGGTCTGTTTGTCTTTACGGGTCCAGACTTCGTGGAACTATGCAAACGTAGAGGTCTTGATGAAGAAGCTGCAATTGCACAGAAACACATTGATACGATGCGTGCAACGACGTTGGAACATGGATTTGATGGTGAGTGGTTCTTGCGTGCTTACGACCATTATGGTAACAAAATCGGAAGTAAAGAGAATGAAGAAGGACAAATCTTCATTGAACCACAAGGATTCTGCGTTATGGCTGGTATTGGCGTAGAAGAAGGATTAGCGAAGAAAGCATTGGATGCAGTTGAGGAAAGATTGGATACGAAATATGGTATCGTTCTTCAGAATCCACCATACTCCAAATATTATATTAACCTTGGAGAAATCTCTTCATATCCACCAGGATATAAAGAAAATGCAGGTATTTTCTGCCACAACAATCCTTGGATTATGATGGCTGAGACAACAATTGGCCGCGGAGATCGTGCATTTGAACTTTACAAGAAGATCGCTCCTGCATACTTGGAAGAGATCAGTGATGTTCACCGTACAGAGCCATATGTATACTCACAAATGATCGCTGGTAAAGATGCTGTTCGTCAAGGTGAAGCGAAGAACTCATGGTTGACAGGTACTGCAGCATGGAACTTCGTAGCGATTACACAAGCTATTCTTGGTATTCAACCAGAATATGATGGATTAAGAGTAAACCCTTGTATTCCAACCGCTTGGGATGGCTTCAGCATCACTCGTGTGTTCCGTGGAGATACTTTCGTGATTAACATTACCAATCCAAACCATGTAACTAAAGGCGTTGCTTCTGTTACTGTGGATGGTAAACAAATCGAAGGTAACATCCTTCCAGTTATCGGAGACGGTAAGTCTCACCAAGTGGAAGTTGTTCTAGGTTAGTACTCTTTCATTATTATAAAATCTTCAAAGATTTATGAAGGATTCCGCTACCTTCAATAAATTGAATTTAAACCATCTTTTGCACAATATATTTGTGCGAAAGATGGTTTTTTGATATAAGAAACATACGTGGCTTTTATGTTGCACCCACAAAATAAAAGTAAAACCTTTTAACGCAAGGTCCGCGTAAGTAAGAAAATTAATTTCGAAAATAGTGAATTAAAGAATAAACACAGGTACGATGTAGCCGTCTTTCTCTATGGGATAATTGGTATGCACCATAGAGGCCTCATGGCATATTTTATTGGCTCAGACTCTACAAAGTCAATATTTTATGGGAGACGAGTATTAGACAGTAGTTGATAAGGGTTTGATAATAATTAATAGTGAATAGCACTGAGTGCATTCAGAATTAATGAACTATGCCGAAGTAGCGAAGAGAACGGAATTGTCCTGAAGAAGCGGTAGCGTTCGCCTACAAGCTTTCCGTAGGAAAGCTACCTCGTAAGCCAATACTGCCATCGGATTTCAACCGCTATTGAGGTTATATAATCAAGAAATCTGAGGGCAACAACGATCGTAAGGACAATCCGTTATCGTAGCGGCATCAGTACGTATAATTAAGAATAACAGAAACATTATGAGCTCACTTCCTTATCCATCGTTTATAATAAGTATAGATAGGCTGGTATTATAGAAGTAGACCTTAATGGAGTTGATAACATGCAGATACAGGACCAATACAATCGAGGCCTTAGAGATTTACGGATATCGGTAACAGACAGATGTAATTTTCGGTGTAGATACTGTATGCCTGAAGAGATATTTGATAATAATTATGCTTATCTACCTAAGAAAGATATTCTGAGCGTAGATGAGATTATACGATTAGCACGAATATTTACTGCTCTTGGAGTTGAAAAAATACGAATTACAGGTGGAGAACCACTACTTCGTAAAGATTTGTCGGAGATTATTGAGGGTGTATCTCACATTCCACAGATTCATGATGTGGCGCTTACGACCAATGGTAGCCTTCTGGCTAAACAGGCTCAACGCTTAAAAGATTCAGGGTTAATGAGAATTGCTATAAGCTTGGATGCCTTAGATGATCATATCTTTATGCAAATGAATGGGGGGCGTTCCCATGTCCAACCTATTCTTGATGGCATTGAAGCTGCAGCAGAAGCTGGACTTAAGGTCAAAGTAAACATGGTAGTACAAAAAGGGGTAAATGATGAATCCATTCTGTCTATGGTGGATTACTTCCGAGTGAAGGGGCATATTCTTCGCTTAATCGAATATATGGATGTTGGTAATACGAATGGTTGGAACTGGGACCAAGTGGTTAGCAAGAAAGAAATGTTAGACCGAATCCATTCAGAGTGGCCATTAGAACCGTTAGATCCTAATTATTCGGGGGAAGTTGCTTCACGCTATCGTTTTCTAGATGGAAAAGGAGAAATAGGTATTATCTCATCCGTAAGTGATGCATTTTGCTCTACCTGTACAAGAGCACGATTATCCGCTGATGGGACGTTATATACTTGTCTATTCGCTAGCAAAGGATATGAATTGCTACCCCTCCTTCGTTCAGGTGCTTCAGATGAGGAGATTACATCTGTTCTCATGGATATATGGTATAACCGACATGATCGGTATTCGATAGATAGAGGTAAAAGCAGTAATCATAACGAGGAGGGTCATAAAGTTGAAATGTCACGAATCGGTGGTTAGAGCTCACTTGGACACATCTTTGAGTTAAATAGGGTGGATCGTTAACCAGTTTTGTCATGTTGGTTACGATCCACCCTATTTATTCTGTTCTTATATAGGTAAATCAAATGTATCATTCTTTGTCTTCAGTAATGTCACCATCGTATCCATTCAATAGATCCGTGCCATGCACAACTTCAATTGGAGGCGCAGCTGGATCGATAGGACTGTTCATTTGGATATCATCGGCATCTGGAACATCTTCGAGAGCGGTCGTCTCATTCAATACCAATTCTTCATTCTCCGATTCAATCTGATTCACTCTAATATCATCTTCAGGGATGACCATTTTTTACGACACTACGTGTAGAATCATTCATTAGGATAACCTCCTTTTTCCCTCCTAGTCATTCGAAAGTTATGTGTAAGAGATATCAATCATCATTTTCCGAGAGAAGCTTAAAGTTACACCCTTTTTACTGAAACAATCCACGATTCAAAAAATCACGTGATTTATTTTTTGAAAATCATGACATAGAGAAGGTTTATTGTATAAATATATAGAATGTATACATAATTATTAATTTACCACTTTTAAAATTTAATTCTTGAGGTGCCACTTATTATGAAGTTTGTACCCAAACTGATAGCCATTATAGTTGTATTGATATTGATCTCTTGTATTTTTAACACAACATCTTACGGAGAACTGAAGAATACGAGTACACAGATGATTTCAGAGTGGCAGATTAAATGGACCTTAGAGGACGACTTAACAGCACGAGATTCAATCTTAGAACAACCTGAAGGCTGGATGGATACTAATTCTAAACAGCCCTTACCTACTAAACCTAATTCTAATTCCTCTGCCTGGTTCAAAATTCAACTGCCCAAGATGAATTTGCATACACCCACATTATTGCTCAAAACCATCTATGGCCGACATATTGTGGTCAGAACGAGTGACACTATCCTATATGAGTCACAGCGAACTTATAATTATGAACAGAATAAGATTATGATTCCTTTAAGAACAACAGATTCTAACGGGGTATTATATATAGGGGTATCAGGTGATAAACAGAGAATAGGATTTCATAACCAGATCGTTCTAGGCAATAACTCTGAATTATTACCAATGTTTGTTAAAACAAATCTAATGGATATGATTTTAGGTAGTTCATTCATATTTCTCTCGTTCGTTATGCTGATTTGCTCTCTATTTACGAGAAAAACATTTCTCTCCAACTGGATTGCTCTATCTATCGTGATATTAACGATAGGTATATTGATGATTACGTATTCATCTTATTTATATTCAATAGATGGAGGGCATGGGGAGCTATATACGACTCTTTTTGACTGTGCATTGTTTATGTTATTACCATCGTTAACGTATTTTTTTGAGGGAATATTTGGTGGTGGGTATTATGGTGTTATCCGACACTTCCGTAGATTTCAGGTTGGATATTCTAGCCTTTGTTGCTTATGTATGTTCTTGAATTCGATGATTTCAGATGAATATGTCGGACTTTATTATTTTATTTCTGTTAAAGTATTAGGATCTGTCATTATTGTTCAGTGTGTATTATTGGTTATAACCTCTATTCTTTATGCCATGAAAGGTAATAAGGATGCTGCTATTCTGTCTATAGGACTGGTCCTGTTTGTAGGCACTTCCCTATTGGAGATGATCTACTTTTATTCAGAATCAGAAAATTATGATTTTTTTGCTTGGAAGTGGGGAGCTGTAGGTTTTGTTACTGTACTCATTATTATTATAGGCAGAAGATTTGCTATTAATCATAATCAGATTGTTAAATATTCAAAGGAATTAGAGTTATTTAATAATGAATTGCAACGTTCTGAGAAGATAGAGATCATTGGTGAGCTAGCTGCATCAGTGGCACATGAAGTAAGGAACCCGTTACAGGTTACAAGAGGATTCCTCCAATTATTGACAAAAAAGTGTGAACAAGAGAAGCAACAAGAATATTTGAATCTGGCACTGGAAGAGTTGGATAGTGCTTCGAATATTATTACGGATTTCCTGACATTTGCTAAACCAGAATTGGATCACATTAGTGTGCTTAATATTCGGGATGAGTTAATACATATTGAAGGAATTCTATTGCCACTAGCTAACCTCTCGGGTGGAGAAATCATCGTGAATATACCTCGAAACCTCATGATTAGGGGGAATTCATCTAAATTTAAGCAGGCTCTTATAAACATCATTAAGAATAGTATTGAGTCGTGGCATCAGGAAGGTCATGTTAAAATATGGGCATATAGAGATAGCTCCATTATCGTTATTCATATTCAAGATAATGGAGAAGGAATGAACGAGGAAGAACTAACGAGATTGGGAGAACCCTATTTCTCGAACAAAACGAAAGGGACAGGTTTAGGATTAATGGTAACCTTTCGAATTATTGAAGCGATGCAAGGTAAAATTCATTTTATTAGTCAGAAAGGGGTTGGGACAGAGACGATTATCACGTTTCCTTCTATCTCAGAGTAAATCTTTGATAGAGGGAATATCGGATGACGTACGGATCCCAACCCTTTAGCAGTAATCTATGAAGTAGATGGTAATAGGATTACCAAATTGCTTTTGTTTGAATGTCATCCGGACTTGTTCCGGTTGGGCTAGAAGGAAGCACTAGATAGAATACATCGGATGACTCCTCTACCAATCTAAGCTTGATGTGTTCTGGAATGATAACCCCAAGTGCTTCTTTGATGGCTTTTTTAGGATCCGATAACAGTAGTGCTTTGAAACTTGGATCCTCCCATGCTTTATTAATGACTTGTGTTTGAAGGAGAGCCTGCTGTGTCAATAGAATCACCCTTTCAAATAAATGGTTATTATTTACTTATCAAGAATACCATGGATAATGATATAAATCTACATTAATTTATATTTTTTGACAACCAGTACTCTAATCCCCCCTTTTCTCTCAATAATCGATTCTCTTCGATCGTGTCTGAGTCTTGCCTTAAGTGATTAACGAGCGTTTCATGGAATGAGGTAAGGTAAGGAATGTCGAAAGCCAACCGTTGAATATATGTATGATTACTTCGAGCAATATCTGAATACCGTTTCATAACATTGCGCACAAAGATCGCATTCTTAATCTTCTCAACACTTAAAGGTTCTCCTTGGTCATTCTCCGCTCTAATCATAGATAATAACCCGTTATAGTTTCCTTCCTCCCAATCTTCCTTCCAATCAACCCAGTCATCCGCCATTTGTAAGGTTGTTAAGACGTGATCGATGAAATCTGAAACTATGGGAATTAGATCTGATTGCCCTGAAAGGATTAGTGCACCTGTGCTTGATAACTTGAGAGGACTAGCTTTTCTAGCTATCCATAATATATTTGTTTGAAAGTAATCTTGCTGATCTTCATTGGAGACACTATCTGCCCATTCTGTGATGTATTGATGGAAGTAGAGCCAGAATGGAGAATCAGAAGGGAAATAGGATATGTAAATTTCGAGGAACTGCAATTGAAGTAAATTGGCAAGTGGTATTTGATCTCGATCTAGCTTGGTTGTACTATCCATGATGTCATCTTGAATGAAGAAGTATAACATGGCAAATACATTACCCACAGATAGTTGAACATAGTCTTCCTTCGGAAGTTGGGTTAATTCCTTCAACCAGAAAGGTAAAAGGTAACAAATGTAATTCTTTGAGCTATCTTCGTGGCGTGCATCAAACTTATTTAAGTAAGAGAGCCCTTTGTGATTAAGCGGAGGTGGGAAGGTAGATATGATACGGTGTGATTCGTTAAATACTTGTGCTATTTCTTTTTCGAAATCTGTGTACCACTGCATGGGATGATCACCTAATTAGTAGAATTTTTTAGTATCACGTTGCAGATTCTAAGGGTGAGATTACTTTAATAGAATTATAGAGATAAAACATACTAACTAGATTATTTTAACATATATTCCTAAAGAAGCCTATTAGAAGTTTTTCTTTCAAAAAAAGAATTATTTATTTATTTCTAATAGGGTCTTGAATAAAGGGAAGTTACGAAGTTTGTCGAATTTTAGAATGATGATGAGTGCTACTATCTTTATTCTTGAGGTGTGTCTATGAAGTGGATTTTGAGAAAAATGAGTATAACCATAATTGTCTTCATCATCATTATCATTATCATATCTTCTCTTTACATGAATACTAGATCTGCGTTGGATCCAACCGAGAATAAGGCTAATGTGACAGAAATTACGAGATGGGAATTCATGTTGGATCAGGGCAATAGAGATGTAACTAGATTTCTGAGAGATCATAATTCTTCAAATGTATGGAATTGGCGCGACGCTAACCAAGTGATAAGAAAAGGTAATTCAGAATCAGATGCCGTATGGCTGAAATTTAGAATACCCGCAATTGGTGGAACCTCTACTCCTAGCATATTAATCAATAATATTTATGCTAAGGAAATCTCAATTTACGTAGACAAAATGTTGATTTATGAAAACAAAAGAGATTATTCGTATGATGTAAATCAAATTTTACTACCTATTAGTCGTCAAGATACGGGTAAGGAACTGCTGATAAAGGTATCTTCTGAGAGAGAGAGACTCGGAATGGCAGAGGAAATACTAGTAGGAGACTATCAAACACTGCTTAGGTCGTTCGTTAAGGAGAATTTGATAGATATTATTTTTGGGAGCACTATTATTTTTGTAGCATTCGTTATGTTATTGTGTAGTCTTTTTTTGAAAAGAGAGCAGTTGAACGAATGGTTATCACTAACTATCGTATTAATATCCATGGGGACAATGATCATTACATACTCTCCTTTTTTATATACTCATTATGGGGAATATGGACAGTTATATACAACATTATTTGATATATCATTACTTATTTTCTTACCTGCGTTAACTTACATATTCGAGAATATGATTGGAGTCAGCCATTGTAGAGTCATTAACAAATTCAGAAAATTTCAAGTGTGTTACTCCATGTTTTGTTTGATATTTATGGTTATAAATATACTGTTTGATCATGCTCTTTATAGTGCCAACTATTTCATATCCGTAATCATATTAGGTGTATTTATAATTATTCAGGGACTTCTGCTAGGGATTAGCGCATTATACTATGCTATTAAGGGTAATAAAGACGCTATGATCATAACTACGGGCTTTGTGGTATTCCTTTTAATCGTCATATCAGAGTTGTTATGGTACTTTGTACAAAAGGGTAATTATGAGTTCTATCTATGGAAATGGGGAATCATGGCCTTCGTGATTTCATTAATCGTTCTACTAGGTAGAAAGTTCGCTTTAAATCATCGTCGTGTCGTTGAATACTCTAAGCAACTCGAACGGTTTAATAATGAGTTACAACGCTCTGAGAAAATGGATATTATCAGTGAACTAGCAGCTTCAGTAGCCCATGAGGTGAGGAATCCACTTCAAGTAACGAAGGGATTCTTGCAATTGTTGGAGGAGAAATCGGAACCCAAAGAAAAGGGGTATCTTAACCTTGCCCTTGAGGAACTAGAGAGAGCATCAAATATTATTACTGACTTTTTAACATTTGCTAAACCTGAACTTGAACAGATTACGCTAATTGATATATCTAGAGAGTTTAAGCATATCGAGGGAATTCTGTTACCGTTAGCGAACTTTGAAGGGGGAACGGTAGAAATAGATATCCCTTCAGGGCTTCTTATCCGTGGGAATTCATCTAAGTTTAAACAAGCTCTCATTAATATGATTAAGAACAGTATTGAAGCTTTAGGTGATCAGGGGTTTATTCGCATTTGGGCTTATACAGTCAACGGAGAAATTCAAATTCATATTCACGATAATGGTCAGGGTATGGATGCGGAGGAGATTATACGATTAGGAGAACCGTACTATTCCAATAAGACGAAAGGTACAGGTCTCGGTCTAATGGTGACTTTTAGAATTATTGAAGCGATGGATGGCACAATTACGTTTACAAGTGAAAAAGGCATTGGAACCGTGGCTATTATTTGTTTTCCTGTTGCCCGTGAAGAAGATGATATGATAACAAATAATTGTTATAACTAACAGATTGTTTTGTTATTGTCATTCATGTATGCTGTGTTTAATGAGTTAAATTTCTGAATTGAGATCAGGGTGATGGGTATGCGAGGAAAAGTTACGGTACAAGAAATTGCTGACTTAGCAGGTGTTTCTAAATTTGCTGTATCCCGATCTTTATCTGGGAAGTCAGGTGTCAGTGTCCAGACAAGAGAAATGATTCTAAAAGTTGCAGGGCAGTTAGGGTATTTCAAGAATGAGTCTAAGCGATTTGCTAACATAACGGATGATCATAAAACACAGAAAGTCCAAGGGACCATTCTCGTTCTATTTCCTAATGTGCGATATCAGAACAAAGAATCATTATACTGGGGACCTGTATTTGATGGGATATCTACTCGGTTAAATCAGAAAGGGCTAGATATTCTGACCTTAACGGAACCAAGTAGTGATAATTTATTTTCTTTGCTTAATCCGGAAGCTATTCAAGGAATTATTACAGTTGGGTCAGTCTCCACATCTATTTTATTAGATATTAATCGATTAAATATACCTGTCGTTATGGTGGACCATACGGATCAGGCATTCCACTGCGACACTATTTTTACAGATAATTTCACTTGTATGAAAGAAATTATGACTAAATTATACAGTAAGGGTTATAAGAAATATCAGTTCGTTGGGAACATTAATGATGCAACTAGCTTTTATGAACGTTGGATTGCCTACAAGACTGCTCTTGAAGAGTATGGGATTGTTAACGAACAATTGACCATGTTACTTGGTCCGGAAGAGGAACAACATAAGGGTATCACGTTAGCGTTCGAGAAGGGAGAACTCCCTGAAGTATTTGTATGTTCTAATGATACAACAGCGTTGTTTGCGATCGAGTCTTTGGAGAAAGTAGGGGTAGAAACTCCAGGTCCATGTGCTGTAACTGGATTTGATAACACACATGAGACATTGCCTATATTAGCAACAGTGAACGTGAAGAAGGAATTATTGGGTATGAGAGCTGTAGATCAGATGCTCTGGCGGATTATAAATCGTGAATCTTCGTTTGAGAAAAAGCTCATTTATGCGGATACGATTGTACGTGATTATAATATGGTAAAGAGTACGTAACTTCCAATTTCATAGCAAATATGTACGAGAAATAGCTATATTATGATTGTTGAAAAAATCATAATATAGCTATTTTTTGTTATGTTACGAATAACAAAATCAAATTTATTCAGGTTGCTACTTTATGTATAAATGTTGATATTATAGGGTTTTGATGTCGAATTTTCATGGATTATCAAAACAAATATAAATGCAACAAAACAAAATATAAAATAATTTAAAAATCGTTTGACTATAATTATTTCTGGATGGTATTGTTGTTTTGTGGAATGATTATCCATGTTTGGATATGTAAGATTATCCAATATTCAGGAGAGGTTATGTTAAGGGGAGCGAAATTAGAGTGGGAGGTTGGGAAATGAAAAAAGTGAAATTATTATCAATGACGATGGTATGTTTCATGTTATTGCTATCGGCTTGTAGTGCAGGTAACAATGCGCCAAAAAGTGAAAACGCTACCAAAAATGAAGTCGTTGCACCTAAGGAAGAAGTGAAAACTGAGCCAGAACCGACAGAAGAGAAGGCTGTAGATCTAGGTGGACGTATAATTAAAATGGCTGCATGGTGGGATCTAACACCAGCGGGTACCACTGCATCTGACAAAGCACGCTTAGCTAAGATTGCTGAGCTTGAGAAGAAATACAACATGAAAATTGAATTTGTAAACGTACCGTTTGATGAATATATGGATAAATTTACGACGACTGTACTTGCAGGTGAACCTTTCGCAGATATCGTGTTACTGGAATATAAATCAGCACTTCCAGCAGTGTTAAAGGGCCAGTTGCTTCAGTTAAGTGACTTTACAAAACCAGAATCTAATATAAATAATGATCAACATTTAGCGGTAAAAAGCCCAAGTTTAGCTGGTGCTGAGTATGCCTTTGATACGCCCACTACCCTTGCTGTAGGTATGCATTATAACCGAGATCTTTTTAAAAAATTAGGATTACCCGATTTACAGGAACTGTACAACAAAGGCGAATGGAATTGGGAGAAATTTATTGAAGTTTCCAAACTAGCAACTAAGGATACTGATAATAACGGAAAAATGGACACATATGGCTTCTCTGGATGGGCTGCTCAAGTAGGGCGGATTCTCGTAGCAGCGAATGGTGCTAAAGTTGCTGATGATGCAACGAGTAAAGAGGGTCTGTCTAATCCTAAGACTCTTGAAGCTATGGAGTTCTTAAACCGGTTATATAATGTGGAGAATGTTGTGAAAATTAAAACAGGTGATAAAACGAACTGGGAGGAAACGAATACTTTTAAGGATGGAGACGTAGCGATGTTCGTCGCTGCCGAATGGCAAATGCCAGATTTAACGTTTGATGTAGGAATTGTTCCTATTCCGAATGGACCTCAAGGAAGCAAAGAAGTAACGTACGCGAATACGGCGGCAGCAGCTCGATTTATTCCAAAGGGTGTTAAAGATCCTGAAATTGTATATCAAATCTTCGAAGAGATGCAAGATGTTCCGCAACTCGAAGATTATCCTGGGCAAGATTATTTAGAAAGTCTTTATGGTCATGAAGAAGATATCCAAATGATTCGTGAACATATTTATGGTACAGGAATTATCGTACTTGATGAGGCGTATCCTGAATACCCATTCAACAGTATGGTTGAAGATGTGATTAAGAATAATGCATCTGTTACTGCTACGGCTGAGAAATACAAACAGCAGGCACAAGCCTCAATTGATAAGCTCGGTAAATAGTAGAACCTAGCATAGAGAATATTGCTAACAACAAGAGTGCCGCAATGGTGCACTCTTGTTGTTAGCAAAATATAAGAATTTATGAGTATTTCTGCTTATAAATAGGCTTATATTTCAACGCTAAACTCTTCTTCGCCGCTAAAGGATGGCGAGGCCGTTTATGCTTGTTCATGCCCTGTTGATGGGAGTAGGGGTTGAATGAAAAGGGAATTTAGCTGTTTAGTGCTTATGGGGGGGCTTGCATTGATCGTTACCAATCAACGTCTAAAAAAATCGGTTGCCACTATGTTGACGGGTATTCTGTTTATTACCATTCTGATTCCCGCGTCCAAGCAAGTGGTCGTGGCTGATGCAGAATTAGTTGAAGTCTCGAGTCAAGAAGAGAGGGCCTCTAGCCGTGATTCGATGTTAGTGACAGATGAAATCTCAACATACAGTGATTATTTGGAACAATATAAGGAAACGTCACTTCCAGATCATGAAGTGGTGATAGAAGCCAGTAACTACGTCAAATTTGAGGGACAAGGGTTCAACAAGTTGGAGCAATATGAAGGCATGGAGGGCACATCACTTTCAACGGGTGAGCAGGGCGAAGTGGAATGGAATGTTCACATAGACCAGGCAGGTCTGTATAATCTATCGGCCCTTTATTATCCCATGGAAGGGAAAAGCTCAAATATTGAGCGTTCATTGCTTATTGATGGCAAACTTCCCTTTGAGGAGGCAGCTTATATTCAATTTGATCGAATTTGGGACAATGAGCTACAAGAAGTACAAATGGATAATCAGGGAAATGACCTCCGGCCACAACAGATGGAGCACCCCGAATGGCGTGAAGTAGTGCTCAAAGATTCTGAAGGCTATTACGATAACCCATTTCAATTCTATTTGAGCATGGGAGATCATACCGTAACCTTCTTATCACAACGAGAGCCCATGGTTGTTAAACATTTGAAGTTATTTCAAGCTACTCGATCTCTATCTTATGAAGAGTTATTGAGGCAGTATGAAACAGATAAGATTCAGGAGACAGAAGGTGTTCTCGTTGAAATTCAAGGAGAAGACGCGATCGCCAAATCTTCACCAACCTTATATCCAGTCAGTGAACGATCAAGTCCTGCTGTCTATCCATATAGTCCTTCCAAGGTGAAGGTGAACACCATCGGAGGTTATAATTGGCGCATTCCAGGGCAGTGGATTGAATGGGAGGCTGATATCCCTGAGACTGGGTTATATCAAATTGCCTTTAAATCACAACAGAATTTTGTGAGGGGGATTTATTCTTCACGCATATTAACCATTGATGGTGAAGTTCCTTTTCAAGAAATGGAAAAGGTCGCATTTAAATACAAGAGTGGTTATCGTCTCGATGTGATGGGTGGAGATGATCCCTATATGTACTATATGGAGAAGGGCAAGCATGTCCTAAGACTTGAAGTGAGTCTGGGGGAATTCGCACCATTAATTCGTGATGTAGAAGATAGTTTATTCAATCTGAATGCGATGTATCGCAAAATATTAATGATTACCGGTACGAAACCAGATGAAGTTCGTGATTATCGAGTTGAACAGCAGATTCCTAATCTATTAGAAGTATTTCAAACGGAAAGTGAGAGACTGCAATCGGTAGCGAAGCAATTGAAAGAATTATCAGGACAGAGTAGTGATCAAGAAGCGCTACTCAAGACAATGGCCATGCAACTGGATGAAATGATTGATGAACCTGACACAATTCCAAGAAGGTTACAAGCTTATAAGGCGAATACAGGTGGTCTAGGAACATGGCTACAGAAGGCAAGAGAACAACCCCTAGAGATTGATACGATTTATATTGCGTCTAAAGGAACAAAATTGCCTACGGATGGCATGGGATGGTTCTCTAAATTGTGGCACGAGTGGCTTACGTTCTTATATTCCTTCTTTATTGATTACAACCAGATTGGAAATGTATCCAAAGAAAAGGAACAAAGAACAGTAACGGTATGGGTCGGTAGCGGCAGGGACCAGGCAAACACCATAAAATCGATGATCGATGAGAGTTTCACATCAGAAAGTGGAATTAGTGTCAATCTGAAGCTTGTCCAGATGAACACACTGTTATCTGCAACGTTAGCGGGGCAAGGACCTGACGTAGCTATGCAGATCGCAAATGATATTCCAGTGAACTATGCCATGAGAAATGCGACAACGAGTTTAACTCAGTTCAGCGATTATGAGGAAGTAGCAAAGCGTTTTCGTAATAGTGCGATGGTTCCTTATACATACAATGAAGGTGTATACGCACTGCCTGAGACGCAAACATTCAATATGTTATTTTATCGAAAAGATGCGTTGAAGGAGTTAGGTCTAGAAGTTCCGCAGACTTGGGATGATGTACAGAATTTACTTGCTGTCCTAAATAAGAATCATATGGAGTTCGGACTTCCTCTGGTATTAGTACCTTCATACCCAGGAGAGAATATTGCTCCAAATTCCATCTATGCTATTCTGCTTATGCAATCTGGTGGTGCATTCTATCGAGATGGTGGGAAAGCATCGGATCTTGATTCAAGAACGGGAACAGAAGCGTTCAAGCAATGGACGGAGTTCTATACGGATTACAAGCTTGAGAAAGAATACGATTTCGCGAATCGATTCCGCACGGGCCAAATGCCAATTGGAATTGCAGACTATACGATGTATAACCAATTGTCTGTATTTGCTCCTGAAATTCGTGGGATGTGGGGATTCGTTCCTGTTCCAGGAACAGAGCAAAGTGACGGGACACTAAGTCGTGAAGTTCCAAGCGGTGGTAATGGCGTGGTTATGATGAAATCAACAGAGGATAAAGAAGCAGCATGGGAATTCATGAAGTGGTGGACTAGTGAAGATACACAGGTACAATATGGGCGTGAAATGGAAGGATTGATGGGAGCGGCAGCGCGGTATCCGACAGCGAATATCAATGCCCTCGATCAACTCCCATGGCCTGTTACTGACTATGAGAATCTGAAGGCACAATTTGAATGGGTACAGGGGATTCCTGAGGTACCTGGGGGTTATTTTACAGGTCGCCATCTGCTTAATGCGTTCTACAAAGTAGTTAATAATCAAGTCGAACCTCGAGAAGCTCTTATGGATTATACCCAATATATTCAAGATGAAATTCGTACTAAACGCAAAGAATTCGGTCTGCCAGATTAAAGGAGGGGTCAAGGATGCAGCATTCTACTATACAAGAGACAACGTTAGAAGTTGAGACAGGCAAGCCTGTCCCCCAGCCTAACTCCTGGTGGGCAATGAAGAAAAAGGCGATAAAGGCTAACAAACACTCTTATGTTCTGATGGCACCCTACATGATACTGTTTGGTTTATTTACGATCTTACCTGTTATGATGTCTATCATTATCAGTTTTACTTATTTCAATATGTTAGAATTTCCGCATTTTGTAGGTTGGCAGAATTACATGCGGCTATTTCTAGAAGATGATGTATTTCTAATAGCGATCAAAAACACACTGTTATTCGCGGCGATTACTGGCCCGATCAGTTATATGGCATGTTTCATTTTCGCTTGGGTTATCAATGAGTTGTCCCCTAAATGGAGAGCCTTTATGACATTGGTGTTCTATGCGCCCTCTATTTCTGGAAACGTATTCTTTATATGGCTTATGATATTTTCCGGTGATCGATATGGTATTGCTAACGGGTTCTTAATCAAGTGGGGGATTCTGCTAGAACCGATTCAATGGTTAAAGACTGAGGCTTATATTATGCCAATTATTATTCTTGTGCAATTATGGCTAAGTCTAGGTACAGGATTTCTAGCTTTTATTGCGGGGCTACAGACGGTAGACAGGACATTATACGAAGCGGGTGCGGTAGACGGTGTGAAGAATCGGTGGCAGGAGCTATGGTATATCACATTGCCATCGATGCGACCGCAATTAATGTTTGGAGCTGTAATTCAATTGACTACTTCCTTCGCGGTATCGGATGTATCCATCTATCTCGCAGGGTTCCCAAGTGTTAATTATGCAGCAGAGACCATCGTCACGCACCTTATAGATTTCGGAACTATCCGTTTTGAGATGGGTTATGCATCAGCGATCGCGACTGTGTTATTTATTATTATGGTAGGAAGCAATTTGATCATACAAAAACTATTACGCAAGGTGGGTGAATAATCGGATGAACTTCTCCCTGCGACTGCGTAAAAAAAGGGTGAACCGTTCTTTATTTGGTAACCTGTCCCTGTTCTTACTGCTATGTGTAGTGGGAGTTTTTATGATACTACCCTTGGTTTATGCCATTAATAATGCATTCAAACCGTTAGATGAGATCTTCTTGTTTCCACCAAGATTATTTGTACGTAATCCAACGATGGGTAACTTCACGGATCTTATTAATTTGCTAGGTAATTCATGGGTACCTTTTTCTCGATATATTTTCAATACGGTATTCATTACCGGAATGGGCATTGTGGGGCATGTACTATTAGCATCAGCATCAGCTTATCCGCTAGCGAAACATAAATTCCCGGGTGGTAAATTTCTATTCCAGATGGTCGTGTTATCGCTTATGTTCACTGCTGCTGTAACAGCGATCCCTAACTATATGATCATGTCATGGATTGGGCTAATTGATACGTATTGGGCTGTTATTGTCCCTGCATTTGCCTTTCCACTGGGTCTTTATTTAATGAAGCAGTTCATGGAACAAATCCCGGATGCCTTGCTCGAAGCGGCGAAGATCGATGGTGCAAGTGAATATCGTATCTTCTGGACCATTGTCATGCCTAATGTGAAGCCAGCTTGGCTTACACTTATTATTCTCTTATTCCAAATGTTATGGGGTTCGGATGGGAATGGATTTATCTATAGTGAACAGTTGAAATCTCTCCATTATGCGGCGAATCAGATTGTGCAAGGTGGAGTCGCTCGGGCGGGAGTAGGAGCTGCGGTAGCTCTTATTCTGATGAGTGTTCCGATTACTCTGTTTGTTTTTTCACAGAGCCGTATTCTTGAGACGATGGCCACATCTGGCATGAAGGATTAGAGAGGGGGAACATCTAATGACAGCGAAAAAATGGCTTCTAATGATCGCAGTTGTTTCCCTGCTAACGTTCCATTCCCAGACGACTGCATCGGCAACTTCTGCTCCCTATGAGAGCTATAACTATAACTATTGGGAAGAAGCGGTTCCTTCTCCGGCACCTTATCTACCATCTCGTTCGATCTCCGGAGCTGATTTAGGTATTGGTGATTTCGTAGAACCAAGCGATATGTATGTGACAGACAATGGTCTTGTATACATTCTAGATAGTGGTAACCATCGGATTGTATGTCTCGATGATCAGTGGAATGTAGTGCGGATGATTAGTTCGTTCGAAGTTGAAGGTAAAGCAGATGGATTCAAGAATCCTGGTGGGATCTTCGTTAATCAAGAAGGGAATATTTACGTCGCTGATACGGAGAATTCTCGTATTGTCGTTTTATCTCCTGAAGGCGAGTATATCCGTATGATTAAAGATCCCAAATCCGATGTACTTCCAGACAACTTTACATTCGTTCCATTAAAGTTAACGGTCGATAAGGCAGATCGTGTCTATGTCGTCTCTCAAGGCGTCTTTGAAGGGATTGTTCAATTTGATGAAACAGGAAAATTCATCGGATATGTTGGAACGAACAAGATTCAGAGAGATGTTGTGGATCACTTCTGGCGGTTGCTCTCTACGAAAGCTCAGAAGCAGCAAATGGCATTATTTATCCCAACTGAATTCTCGAATGTAGATATTGATTACAAAGGATTTGTGTATGCGACCAATATCGATCCCGATTCCCAAGAACCCATTAAACGATTGAATCCATCAGGAGAGGATGTCCTTAAGCGCTTCGGTTACTTCGATGTGAAGGGGGATATTCGCTATAGTATGTTCGGAGGGAACGCAGGTCCATCGAAACTCATCGATATTAAGGTGCGCGAAGGTGGCATGTATAGTGCGTTGGATTCACTTCGAGGACGGATATTCACTTATGATGATGAAGGAAATTTACTATATGTATTTGGAGGGAAAGGAACACAACTAGGAACCTTCAAAACACCTGTAGCTATAGAATTTCTGAAAGAGTCGCTGGTGGTATTGGATCGAGGGAAGTCTAATGTTGTTGTGTACGAACCAACCGCATTTGGTCTTAGTGTAAATAAGGCAGTAAAGCTCCATTATGACGGTAAGGATACTGAGGCGGTTGAGAGCTGGAAGAGGGTACTTACCTTAAATTCGAACTATGATATTGCCTATATTGGTATCGGTAAGTCTTTACTCATCGAGAAGAAAAATAAAGAAGCGCTATCCTATTTCAAAGCAGGAATGGAACGTAAATATTATTCTGTAGCTTATAAAAGATACCGTAGGGAAGTGATGAAGGAGCATTTTGGTACCTTTTTATCTGTTGTCATGATTCTCATAGCTGCACTATTACTATTTAAAGGGGTTAAGAAGTGGAGACAAAGGAGGGCGAATGAACGTGAAACAGGACTTTATTAAGTTTCCACTTCATCTGATAGTGCATCCATTTGATGGATTCTGGGACCTCAAATATGAAGGTAAGGGCAGAATGAAGGTGGCACTTACTGTCCTTCTCCTCGTTATTATCACCATGATTGTTCAGAAACAATTTTCTGGATTTCTAGTGAACTATAATGATCCAAGATATTTAAACAGTATGGATGAGTTGAAGTATATTGTATTGCCCTTCTTCCTCTGGTGCATTTCGAATTGGTCTATTACGACGCTCATGGAAGGTGAAGGGAAATTTAAAGAGATTGTCATGGCTACGGCATATGCTTTAATTCCGCTTGTTCTAATCTATCTGCCAACATCTCTTGTAAGTAATTTCATGGCGAATGAGGAGACGGCATTCTATTACTTATTGAACGTTGTGGCCAGTATCTGGTTTATCTATCTCCTATTCATAGGCACGATGACCGTTCACCAATATACAGCAAGTAAGACGATCATGACCATGCTACTTACGGTTGTGGTGATGGGGATTATCGTATTCCTTGGGACATTGATGTTCAGCCTTGTTCAACAAATATTCGAGTTTGTTTATAACGTATATAAAGAAATTATTTTCCGAACATGAAGGAGGCCGCATCCGTGAATAACCGAAAGATCCTCTATAGGGTACTCGCATGCATCGTAATGCTCGGTATACTCACTATTGTCCTGATGTATATCAATCGTGGTGCTCCAGCGATCGATGTTGCAACCTATATTCAAGGAGAGAATAAGCCGGTTCAAGGATCAGATCTTACTGTATTAAGCGATTCGACCTCAGGAGTTCCAGGGATGGAACTTGTGGCACAAAATAGTGACTTAGGATTGTATCTTCAGCCTGAGACTACGATCGTGGCGGTCATGGATAAGCGGCAAGGGCAAGTGTGGTATAGTAATCCACCTGGGCGAGAAGAGGATGAGAAGGCATCCCCTTTTGAGAAAGAAGTGCTATCCTCACAAATAGGTATTTCATTCCGGGATGCGATCGCAACGTTAGAAACGTACACTAATTTTAGCCAGAGCATTAGCAAGAAACAGTTTACAACGGAAAGTATTGAGAATGGTATTCGTATTACGTATACATTAGGGGATATGTCACTTGGTATCGATGTGTTACCCAAATATATTAGCAAATCAAGATTTGAAGAAAAGGTATTGAGCCAATTGGACGATTCATCCAAGAGATATGTATCTGCACGATATTATCCAAGGGACAAAGACCCTGATGTTATGGAACGCTTAGATGAGCAAATATCGAAGCAATTAGTGATGAATAAAATGATTGCTGCTTTCGAAAAAGCTGGATATTCATCCGAGGATTTGGCGATGGATAATGAGGAGAACGGGATTACAAGTGGCAATGAATCTACTAGGCCGAACTTCGTTATCCCACTTGAATATCGTCTTGAGAAGGGTTCACTCGTTGTTTCTGTTCCAGTCAGCCAGATTAAAGAAAGTGCAACGCATCGCATCGGAAGTATAGAATTGCTCAGTTACTTCGGTTCAGCAGGAACGAATGACAAAGGGTATATGTTCGTTCCAGATGGAACGGGTAGTCTGATTTACTTAAATAACGGCAAAGTGAAGGATGAACAGTATGCTCAACGCGTATATGGAACAGATGAGAACGATAATACAAGGAGCCGTGGGCAAGTAAGTGAAAATGCTCGCATGCCAGTTTATGGTTTGAAATCCGGCGCTGGAGCTTGGTTCGCTGTTATTGAAGAAGGCGACGCAATCGCAAGTATAAACGCGGATATTAGCGGTAAAAAAAATAACTACAATCACGTATACGGTAGTTTTGCGGTACGTGGCGAGGACACATTGGAGCTGTATACGGGATCAACGATACAAGATATTGATCTTTTGTCAGAGGATTTATATCAGGGGGATATTCGCATTCGGTATAGCTTCTTGTCAGGAGATGAGGCTAACTACTCTGGTATGGCCAAATTGTATCAAGATTTACTTGTACAGAACAAGTTGCTAACCCCTCTTCAAGAGGAGGAGGCTATTCCATTCTACTTAGATATGTTAGGGGCAGTAGATAAACAACAATCGTTTCTGGGCATTCCTTACGACGCTATCATCTCAATGACAACGTTTGACGAAGCTGGAGAGATTGCCGAACAGTTGACTAAAGATGGCATTACGAATCTGAAAATGCGATATCTAGGCTGGTTCAATAAAGGTGTAGATCACAAGCTTCCCGTCACTATAAAAGTTGATCATGTATTGGGTGGCAAAGAAGATTTAAAGAAACTAGCTAAGAAAGTAGAACAGTTAGGTGGGACTCTATATCCTGACGTGGCATTTCAGCATGTCTACCATGATGATAGTCAGTTTACACCCTCATCGGATGCGGCTAGATTCATCACGAGAGAACAGGCGGAACGTTCTCCATTTAACCGTTCGTTTAATCGGATGGATACCGATTTGGGAAGTTATTACCTGCTCTCGGCTGCCAAGCTTCCCCATTATGTTGATCAATTCATAGACCGTTACGCTTCTATCGATACGATGGGGTTATCACTTCGTGATCTGGGAAACCTTCTAAATTCAGATTATCGGGAGAATCGAGTCATCTATCGCGATACGGCAAAGAATATCGTTGTAGAGCAATTAGATAAGATTAAGGATAATTTCCCCGATATGATGTTATCTGGAGGAAATGCTTACTCTTGGGGATATGGCGATCAGTTAATCAATATTCCAACGACATCGAGTGGGTTTAATATTACGGATGAAGCGGTACCCTTTTATCAGATGGTCATTCATGGATATGTGGACTATGCTGGGACTCCTATGAATTTAGACGATGATCAGGATATGAAGAGACAACTCCTACATGCTATTGAGCTAGGTGCATCACCTCACTTTATGTGGTCATATGAGCCGTCATCCGAACTTAAATATACACGATTCGATGGAATCTACGCTTCGTACTACAAGGATTGGTATGATCAGGCCGTGACCATGTATAAACAAGCGAACGATGTGATGTCAGGACTTCGAACCCAAAAGATGGTGGATCATATTCAACATCAATATGGTGTTGTCGAAGTGAAATATGAAGGTGGAACGTCTGTGTTCATTAACTATACGGATAATTCTGTAACCATAAACGGGGTATCTATAGGTGCACTGGATTATACCATAGGTGGTGATCGTGGATGAATAGATTGAGACTATCTTTAAACCAGAGAAAGTCGTTACTGGGCATTGTGTTTATTCTACCGTGGTTACTCGGGTTTATATTCTTATTCGCATCACCCCTTATTCAATCTGTTAAATTCAGTTTCAATGAATTAAACGTGATTCCTACAGGATATGAATTGAAATTTGTAGGTTGGCTGAATTTCAAAGAAGCGCTTTTCGTAGATGCGAACTTCAACCGAATTTTGACAGAATCAGTAGTAGATATGGCAGTGAATGTACCGTTGATCTTATTCTTTAGTCTCTTCTCAGCAACACTTCTTAACCAGAAATTTCGAGGTCGAGCATTGGCACGCGCCATCTTTTTCTTACCTGTTATTCTGGCATCTGGAGCGATATCGGCTGCGGAAGCCTCAGGTCTCATTAATCTCATTGGGGATGCAAGTGTAGCACAGGAATTAGGGGCTTCATCGTCTCAGTTTAATGTGCTCTCTATGGTGAGATTACTAGATGAAGCGGGATTTCCAATGGTATTTACGGATTATATCGTGGATGCTGTTCTGCGAATTTATGAGGTGATTAGCCGTTCAGGTGTACAAATTCTGATCTTTCTTGCTGCACTTCAATCCGTCCCAACTACGATGTACGAGGTCGCTAAGATGGAGGGTGCAACTGCCTATGAGTCGTTCTGGAAGATTACATTTCCGATGGTCAGTCCACTTCTATTAACCAATATTATTTATACAATTATTGATTCTTTCTCAGATAGTAGCGTTACACAGACGATTTATACCACAGCTTTTCAGACACAGAATTTCGGATTAAGTGCAGCAATGTCTTGGCTATATACACTCGTTGTTAGTGCCATTCTAGTCATTATCGGGATCATGGTATCCAAGAAAGTATTCTACTATGATTAACGCTTACGAAAGAGGGGGAACCGCACATGGAATCAGCCAAACCACTTCGAAGTGAAGCGGTAGTATATCGTCTAAAAAAGACAAAAAATAAATTCATGGATACGTTGTGGTCCATTTTTCGGTACGCGTTGATCATAGGAATATCCTTTGTAATTATCTATCCCTTGTTATCTAAAGTATCAGTTGCTTTCAAAGACAAACAAGATATTTATAATCCAACGATTTATATGATTCCAGTACATTTCACCATGGATAATATCAAGATGGCGTTGGAGGTAATGGATTACTTCCCTCTACTGGGGAACACCTTAGTATTTGTCATCATCACCGTATTGTTGCAGACAGCCTCATGTGCACTAGCAGGGTATGGGTTTGCGAGATTTTCGTTTCCGGGGAGTAATGTATTATTTATTTTGGTTATCTTAACGATTCTCGTTCCGATGAGTACTCTAATGGTACCCATGTATCTACACTTTCGAAGCTTTGATATTATGGGTATCATTCATATGTTCACAGGTAAGGAAGGCGTTAATCTTCTGAATACGTATTGGCCATCGATTGTAACGGCAGCGACAGCGAACGGTCTCAAATCAGGATTATATATTTATATATTCCGACAGTTCTTCAAGGGGTTACCTAAAGAAATTGAGGAAGCTGCATTAATTGATGGTGCAGGAGGGATTAAGACATTCTTCCAAATCATGTTACCCAATGCCGTTCCGCCCCTTGTCACCGTTATGTTATTCGCATTCGTGTGGCAATATAATGATACCTTTTTTACATCCTTATTTATGAGTCAGAGTGCACTAATGCCACTACGGGTAGCTTCTCTACCTGCAGAAGCGAATCTATTGATTCCAAAGTTAATTGGAGTCGGCAGTAATGCCAATGTGAAGGCAGATCCTAACCATGTGGCAATGATTGTGGATACGGGGATTCTACTAGCTATACTACCGTTAATTGTGATGTACATGTTTGCACAACGCTATTTCGTGGAGAGTGTGGAACGTACAGGTGTGGTCGGTTAATTTCTCAATAACAAAAGGTGTTCTCTAAGGTCTTTATGACCGCAGAGAACACCTTTATTTTTGGGAATATGTTAAGGGACAAGAATGGTTTCGATATTGGAAGGTTCAGACTGACCAGATAAATTAACCGCTCTCATTCGATAATAGAATAAGCCTGCTGATGGTGGAGCGTCGGAATATGGTATAAAAGGAACTGTGTATTCTACAATATGATCTTCGACAACTTCCCAAGGTCCATTCTCCGTTGTTGAACGCTCTAAGATATACGAAGTAGCTCCAACAGATCCCCTCCAGCGAATGTCAGTGACCGATGAAATAGGTAATAAAATTGGTGCGGTAGGTGTAGGGACATTAGGAATTGGTTTACCTGCTATAGCATAGGCACATTCACGAAGCGCGTTCATCTTAATTTCAGCGGCTCCACCTGCACGTATAGGTGATTCGGGCCAGAAATAAGCGTGAGATGCATTACAATCCTCAGGATCACCTTGGAAATAGAATCCTCCATCTTTATTATGATAGCGTAGTGACCAGAGCATTGCGCCAGTAGAGCCATTCTTAATAGTTTCCTGTAGTAAATTAACGTTGACGGTAGGGTCTTCATGACCGAATTCACCCACAATGAATGCCTTCTTACCCTTACTACGCTCGCGATCTGATGACAGTCTAGCTAAGAAATCAACACCACGATCGACGTAATAATGGTTGGATACAATATCAATGTCTGGATGAGAAAGCGATGCTTCGGATACGCCATAATTTCCGTCAAGAATGAGCTGGCTTGGGTGTTGGGATTTAATATGTTCTACAATCTCAGCGATCCAAGCGTCAGGACTATCTAGTTCATTGCCGGTTTCCCAAGCTAGTATAGCTTTATCATCTTTATATGGAATACCTGTATAGGTATTCGTACGGTTCATGACATATGTAATGACGTCTTTGAAATCAGCTATAACCTGAGGATCAGTATAAAATTCATGACTTTCTTTACCACGAAAAGCTGCAAAATGTTTCACTCCACCGAACCAATCCCATTGATCTATAAATGGAATGATAAGACGAATGTGATATTGGTGTGCAAGAGCAAGGACTAGATCTAGATCTTTAAATAATTCTTCTTCGTATTGCCCAGGTCCATAAATATGTGCGATCCCATCTCCGGGCCGTATACCATTACGTATGGATAATGTATAGCAACGCGTGATGCGACTTCCAAGCTGTTGAAGCGTTTGGAAAGCATCATGTAATTCCCATTCATCCACACGATGCCAATGGGGTAGTGGATCTTCATTCACATGTAAATTGGGTACATTAATAGATATGAAACGAAATTCATCTTGACCCTCAAACAACGTATCTCCAACGCGGGTAATGTAATTATCGAAGCCTTTAGTAAATGTTGTCATTGGCAACTCCCTGTTTTGTATTCATAATAATTTAACATAACAATTTATGATGTGACTGTACATATATCCTATTTTAAATGACTTTGTATTAAAAAACACTATAATAACAAAAATAAATAATTTAATTATTTGTGTCACGAATAAGGGTGGGGCTTTATAGTTGTTATGAAATATTTCTAGCCTGAATACATTGGAGCTGACAAGGGGATTTTAAACTAAATACTGAATTTGGACAATTGGACTTGGTGGCAAAATAAGCCATGTTTGGTGAGCGTACGAATGTGTTTATATTGCTTATAGATTTATTGTAGTGTGATCCAATCGAAGTAAGGGGTGAGGTTATGGATGCTACTACACTCGTGAACTCATTAATTATGCTTGTAGCAGGTCTTCTATTGGTGGGGGTACTCACGACAAAGTTTTCCTCAAGGCTTGGTATGCCTGCACTTGTATTGTTTATTGCAGTTGGGATGGTTCTGAGTCGCTTTATTTATTATGACAATGCTTTTATAACACAAATTGTTGGGATTTTTGCTCTAATCGTTATTTTGTTTGAGGGAGGAATGCAGACAAAGTTTGATGATATTAAACCTGTTGTAGGTTCTGCACTATCTCTAGCAACCGTTGGAGTCCTAATCACCACTGTTGTGGTTGGTGTATGCTCCAAATATATTCTAGGTGTCGATTGGGCGGAAGGCTTCTTGTTTGGAGCAATTGTTGGATCAACTGACGCTGCGGCTGTATTCTCCGTCCTCGGGGGAAAGAATATTCGTAAACGTATTACATCCACATTAGAAGCTGAATCGGGAAGTAATGATCCTATGGCGGTATTCCTTACCATTTCATTGATTGAATGGATTCAGGAACCAGATCAGTCGATCTTGGCCATGTTCTTTTCATTTATATGGGAGATGGGATTAGGGTTGATCTTAGGAATTGTGATAGGGAAGTTAGCGGTTTATGTTATAAACAAAATAAACTTTGACTCTTCTGGACTTTATCCGGTTATGGCACTCGGTTTTGTAGTTCTTTCTTACGGTGCTACTTCAATGTTGCATGGTAGTGGATTGTTAGCTGTTTATGTTACGGCTATCGTTATGGGGAATTCTGATTTGGCGTATGGTCGATCTATTTTACACTTTAATCAGGGTTTTGCTTGGATGATGCAGATTATGATGTTTGTATTGCTTGGTTTGCTAGTATTCCCTGGGAGATTACCAGAGATTATTTGGCCTGCCCTAGCTTTATCTGTTATTCTTATGGTTGTAGCGAGACCACTTGGTGTGTTCGTTAGTACCCTGTTCACGCAATTATCAGTGAAAGAAAAAGTGCTGATCTCTTGGGCTGGACTTCGTGGAGCCGTTCCTATTGTTCTAGCTACATATCCTTTAATGGCTAAATTGGAAAATGGATATTTATTTTTCGATGTAGTTTTCTTTGTGGTTCTCACGTCGGCAGTGATTCAAGGAGCTACGATCTCTCCTCTTGCAGAGAAACTAGGATTAGCAGGCGACATCAAGCCGTCCAACCCATCTTTATTAGAGTTAACAGCACTTGGCAAGACTAAATCTGAGATTAATCACCTTGAAGTGAATTCTTCTATGGATATTGCAGGAAAAGAGATCATTGAACTAGATCTACCAGAAGATATTTTATTTACTGCGATTATTCGTAATGAACAGATTATTACACCGCGAGGAAATACGAAGATTGAGGCCGGAGATACGTTGTATGTACTAAGTCCGAAAGCGAAACGAAAACAATTGAAATCCATATTAACTTCTCCATCTTTGCCTGTCGTATTAACAAAGGATGTACGTTCTCCTGATGAGAAGGAAAAGGTTACAGAAGTGTCTGAGAATGAAGGGTTACAATAAAGATCTAAAGGTCAAGGGAGGTTAATAACATTTGGAGAACCAGGAGTCATTGGAACATTTGCAGGAGGAACTTCGCAACATTGTGAAATGGGAGAAAGAACAAAAGAAAGTGTGGATATGGGAGAAAATCGGGAGAGTGCCCTTTTTACTATTGGATAAGATAACACCAAAGGGAATACGTGAAAAGTTAGGTTTAGTGGTAAATGAAATTGGGAGTTTCATTCAGACGGGTGGACAGTACTTAGTACACCATAACACGATGATGAGACGGTTAGAAAAAGCATCGCAGACTACCACAAATCCAATAGAAGAAGGGATTCTTACACTTCAAGACGTGGGCGAATTACCATTGAGTGTATTAGACGGTGTTGCTGATGATGTCATATCCAAACGAGTTAAGTTTGCGACGGTTCAAGGAGCGACGACAGGTGTCGGAGGTATATTCACTATTGCTGTCGATGTCCCCCTCATTCTGGGTCTTTCGCTTAAGGTTTTGCAAGAGCTAGCATTATGCTACGGATTCGATCCTACCGAGAAAAATGAACGGATATTTATTGTGAAGTGTCTTCAGTTCGCTTCTGCAGATGTTGTAGGAAAGAAGGCAATTGTTGAAGAACTCGCCCAATTTGATGCTGAAGATCGTGAATCACAAGTATTCTCTCAATTAAAAGGTTGGCGAGAAGTGGTTCAGACGTATATAGATAGCTTCGGAATGAAGAAGTTATTCCAACTCGTGCCCGTTGCGGGGATTTTCTTTGGATCGATCAGTAATAAAGCCACAATCGAGGATGTATCTGAGGCAGGCAAAATGCTCTATAAGAAACGAAGGATCTTACGAAAACTAGATGAGCTAACCAAAGTTAATAGCATAACACAAGCATAAACGGCCTCGCCGTCCTTTAGTGGCGAAGAAACGTTTAGCGTTGAAATATAAGACTATTTATAAGCAGAAATACTTATAAATTCTTATATTTTAAATAAACTCGCTTAGACGGCTTTAGGGCCAGGATCTTAGCGGTTTTTTTATGAAGAATTTCTTATTTAATAAAAATACCACCAAAAGGAATGACTTCTCTAAGAACTCGTTTGAAAAGTCCCTCTTGCTTCATTTCTTTCTCTAACTTCTGGTTAGGAACACCTGCCTGATACAAGACAGATCCACGCCCTGTCATTTTCCAGTGATAGTTCATATGCTGGCTAGCAAGTGTATTTCCATATACGGTTAATTCGAGGCTGGCATTCTCCGGATACGCCACAATACTTCCAGCATCAATGTATATAGGTTGTGAAGGATGAAGTTCGGCTTGACATACAGGACCTTGGGTGAGAATACCTATCGTTCCTGTGCCTGCAAACTTTACTTTAATCATGGCTCGGGTAATGAGTAGATTCTTCATGTTCAGAAGACGAGTCTGCATTGTGATGCCATGGCTATAATAGAAAAGACTTCGGAAATCGTAAAGAAGATCACTTCCTTCATTAATTTCTATCGATTTCATGGCAAACCCAGGAGGTATACCAGCAACAAATTGAGAGGGGCCGCTCAAATCGGATTGAATTATTTTTCCCTTGCGGTACATTCGTTTCATATTCATGAAGCGGTCACTTCGTCCATCAGATGGCCCGCGATAGGCAACTATCTGTTCAGGGTGGAGCATATGGATGAGATCCCCTTGAGTAAGAGAAAATGTGACGGCTTGTCCAATAGGAGCAATACTGCCACTATTTATTTGTATATTCAAATAACGCACCTCCCCATATACTGACTGGATGTACATCTACCATTTGATTGTACGATTAGAACGCTTCATTAAGAATCGAATCGTTCGTATAAGAATAAAGTAACCTATTGCTAATCCGATTGCCCACACAACGACATTTCTTATGCGGTGCGATCGATTCTGTCGGGCTATTTCTGACTCATTTAACAACTGAACAGTCTCGGTTAGCTGACGGTTTTGCTCTATGAGTTGAGCATTTTGTTGTTCGTAGGCTTGAGCGCTTGCTTTCGCTTTATCTAATTCTTTACGAGTCTCTTCATAATTATCTTTTAACTTGTTTAATTCAGATGGAAGTTCAGAGAATTGTTGTAATCCATCATAGAAATCGCTGTAGTAATTAGCATGTGCTGTATTCGTTTGAAAGAAACATAGGTAAGAGATGAAGATGATTAAGCTTGTCTTACCTATGCTACGAAAGAGTAATTGAAACCTCATAGGGCCACCCCCTGAAATAGTGTTATAGATAGAACTATCTTTAAAGTATTGATCATGTATGATTCTAGTATATAACATGAATATCAGAATTCGGCGACTTTTACAATGGTTAATCGATGTTTCAAGACAATGAATTACGGGTATATATATCTATATAATACTTAAAGGAGCACGAAAAGGATGCAAAATAAAGAGAAAAATTATAAAAAAATGGTGATTACCGTTAACGGTGAACCTGTTGGGAACGGTCTTCTTATCGACAAAGTTACTTATGCACCTATATCAAAAGGAGCAAATTCCAATATAGCTTCACATCATAACGACAAAAAAAACAGTTAACTGAGATCTATGATGAGAAAAAATGATAGATTAAGAAATGAATAATCAAGTTCCTCCGATGAGGGACTTGATTATTTTGTTTTGCGACAAATAATTTTCCTTTGATGACAGATTTCGACATTCATTATCAAAGGGTTTCAGTATACTACTAGTAAGCAATTGGAAACAGTCATATAACGATGGAAAATGTAATAAAATATGAGAGATATTAGTGTGAATCTTTATAAGACACTACTTTTAGGCTAAACGACCATTCTAGATTTAATGGTCTTATTCAAGTATTTAGTCAGTGTGATGTCATGATTGTTGAAAATTTTGTCGAGATGTGATATTTGTTATAGAAAAATAGAATAGTCAGAACCATACATATTTTATAATATGATATTAATCTTATAAAGAAGTTAGGAATATACATAATCTATGAAAATTAAAACAAAAATCGTATCTATCTTATTAATCGTGATCGGCATCGTTCTGCTATGTTATCCAAAGCTATCTGAAATGGTTGAACAGAAACAACAGCAAAGGCTGCTACAAGAGTGGGAGATTAGCCTCCAAAATATTAATAATGGAGATGATTCTTCGCAAACGAGGAATGAGGAGAGGTCGTCAGGCAATCGTGTCATCGAAGATGATGCAGATCAACTACCTGGAGTAACAGCAAAGGAAGCCTCTCTTCAAGTCGAGAATATGGAAGGCATTATGCATATCAACAAAATTGGCTTGCAATTGCCTATTCTTCATGGTGTAACGAAGAACAATATGAAAACTAGTGTGGCTAGTATCATAAACACAGGGGAAGTCGGGACGGTTGGTAATTATGCTATTGCTGGACATCGAAATCGCACGTATGGCAGAAACTTTAATAGACTTGATGAGGTTGAACTGGGAGATAAGATTCAAATTGATAACGGAGAAGAACAATTTGAATATACGGTTACGGAGAAGTTACGTGTAAAGCCAGAAGAAGTGTGGGTATTGGAAGCGAATGGTAAAGATAAAGAAATGACATTGGTCACTTGTGATCCTATGATAAATCCTACTCATCGTCTCATTATTAAAGGGAAAATAATAGAATAGTACCAAGAAAAAGAGAAGAGAAGGAGGTATGGCTTTTGGGACCATAATATAAAAAGCTGAAAACATAGTTTAAATAAAAACAAGAGGTGAAGATTCAGAATGAGGAAACGTAACAAAATTGTATACTTATTATTAATAGTAGCTTTAGTAGTAAATCTAGTGGTGCCAACATCAATGGTTATTGCTAATAACTTGCCCGTAACGGACATCAGTAATACGGTCACGGGGGATGTCTATGGAAGTAATGCTAGGATCAGTGCGCTAAGTGTCACGCAGAGTGTGTATGAAATCCCAGTTAATATTATTACAGACGTAGTGATGACGAATGATAAGCAGGAGAATATTTCTGTCGTTCGCCCAGATCAAGGATCGAAGGTACAGATAGATTTCAAATGGGAGCTTCCGGCTAATCATCCGTATTTGGAGGGTTCCACGTTTACTTTCGACCTCCCCAAGCATTTTATACTAGACAGTGAAAAGACGGGTGATTTAGATATCTACGGGACATTTATAGTAACTCCTGAAGGTAAAGTAACATTCACTTTTAGTAAAGAAATTGAGGGTACAGCTGTAACGAATGGGACTTTTAATGTATGGAGATTATTTGATGAGAAAAGTTTCGTTGGCGGTACGAATCAGGATATAGAATTTATATATCAAGGAGAGCGTGACATTGTTCCTGTTCATTTCCTAAGTAAATCTACTAGCGAAATAGATAAAAAGGGAACACCGAATAAAGGAAAGAATGCTAGTGAGATTAGTTGGGAAGTTGATTTTAATAAGGGTGAAAAATCAATAACAAATGCCATTTTTAAAGATGAACTTCCAACAGGACTTACTGTCGACATGAATTCGATTGAAGTCGTTGAATTAATAGTTAAATTGGATGGAAGTGTAGAAGAGAACACAACACCGTTTATTGGGATTGCGCCAGTGCCTAATGTGAACGGATTTCAACTAGACTTTGGCAATATTAGTAACGCTTATAGAGTGAAGTACACAACAACAATCACAGGTACATCTGATAAAACCTATAATAATAAGGTGACAGTTTCTGGTGATAACTTGCCTAAACCGCAGGAAACATCAAAAGCCGTGGCAGTGACATATAGCAAGCCACTTAATAAAAATTCCCCAAAAGGCGGCTATAACTCCTCCTCACAAACCATACCCTGGGTGATTGAGTATAACTACAATGAACAGAAGATTGTGCACAGTAATGCATGGATTAAGGACACATTTGACAAAACAACTCAAGCGTTAGTGCCAGGTTCATTTAAAGTTACCGAAATGAAAATTGAGGATAATGGAAATGCGACATCAAAAGGTGTAGTTACAAATTATGATATCGATGAAACCTTAGCGGATGGCTTTCAGTTGGCCTTTAAGGATAAAATTGAATCTGCTTACAGAATTGAGTATAAAACAACATCTATAAATCGTGTATATGGGGAATCAGTTGCTGTTAAGAATACAGTAGAAATGTCTGGTGTCACACCTATCAATACGACTGTAAACATGAATCAAGTGATCTTTAAGAAAAATAATGGAAAAGTAAACTTTAATAAAAAAATAATCGACTGGACCATTGAGCTGAATAAAGACAATCAACTAATGTCTGATGTTGTTATCAATGATAGTTATGCAGCGAGTCAAGGACTAACGTTTCTACCAGATTCATTGAAGATTGGTAGTCTAAAAGAGGGCACTGATTACACTGTAGCTCCTAACTCAAGTTATAATACTGGATTTATCATTACTTTTATCAAACCGATCAACAGTAGTCAGTTAATCTCGTACACGACGAAGTTTGACTCAACCCTAAAGGTTAGCCAATATAAGAACACTGCAGCGTTGGATTGGACAGAAAATGGTGTAAAACAAAAAACAATAACCAAGTACGGTACAGCTGATTCTGATACGTACACGAAGGAAAACGGTAATAAAACGGGTACCTATAATGCTGAAACGAAGGAAATCACTTGGACTATTGATGTGAACTATAATCTTCACACGATTACTAATGCCATGGTTCGAGATTTCTATACAGGAAAGCAAACATTCGTTAAAGGTTCTCTGACAGTGTCTCCCTTGACGCTAACAGGAGGGAACAATGGAGTGAGCGCTGGAGCTCCAGTTACCGTTCCTGATACGGACGTTGATTACACTGTGAAAGACAATGGAAATGATGGTTTTGAATTAAAGTTAGGTCTAATTAATAGTGCTTATCGCATTACGTATAGAACGAGTCTTGAAGGTCATCGAATTGAAGCGACATATAACAATAAAGCAACAATGTATGATGAGAATACTCCTAATGATCTGTTATTTGATAAATCAGCTACCGTGAATCCTTCCCATGGTGGAGAATATGTCAATAAAACAGGTAAACAAGGGACAGGGGCAGATTCAGATTTTGCTTATTGGACCGTTAATATTAATAATAGTCAGTCTCAAGTTGAGGCAGGTGCTAAATTGACCGACACATTGTCGGCTAATCAAATCCTTGTCCAGGATTCATTTAAGCTTTATGAGACAGATCAATATGGTAAGCTAACCAAAGCAGGAATAGTGTCTGATTCAGACTATACTTTAGATGTTGTGGGAAATACGTTTACGCTTACTTTTAAGAATGAACTTAAGAGAGCGTATATCTTAGAATATAAGTCGTTTATTAATGCGGACCAGAACGACACCATTAGTAACGATGCCAAATTTGAAGGTCAATCGGCTGGAGCAGTAGATAAGAATGAGAATAAATCATTCAAGGTTTACTTTTCAGGAGCTGGAGGCGGAGCTACTACCCCTAAAGGCAATCTGACCATTGTCAAAGTAGATGCAGCTGATCATAATGTCAAACTCGATGGAGCTACCTTCGGTCTTTATGACAAAACGGGTAATACGTTAATTAAAACAGGTGTGACAGATCCAGATGGAAAAGTCGTATTTGATAATATTAAATACAAAGAATACATGCTTAAAGAGTTGGTAGCTCCAACGGGATATTTGTTCGATGTTGATTATAAGGCAGGAAAAGTGATTACATTTAATGCAACCAATTCTACAATCCAGGTTGATAATACGAAAGGTGTTTGGGATTTTGAATTAACAAAAGTTGATGCAACTGACCCTACCAAGGCGTTAGAAGGTGCTCACTTCAAGCTACAGATAAAGAATAATAGTGGAACGTATGAGGATGTAGCTATGTATTCTGATATGGTAACGCTATTTGATGGGAAAATTTCCTATAAGGCACTAGTTAAAGGTGGCAATTATCAACTTATTGAAACAGCTGCACCGAGTGGCTACAAGTTAGATGCAACACCCATTCATTTTACAATCGATCAGAATCAGACATCAACAAAGAAAGTTACGATGAAGAATACAAAGAATGTTGGTTCAGTCGAATTGTTGAAGACGGATATACAAGACGGGAAAGTCCTTGAAGGTGTTGAATTTGATCTTCAAGATGAGAATGGTAAAGTGTTACAGACTGGACTAACAACAGATCAAGACGGTAAGTTGTCTGTAGGTAAATTAAACGCAGGACATTATCAGTTCGTTGAAGTTACACCTCTTCCAGATTATGAATTGAACACAACACCTTTACCCTTTGATATTGTTAATGATGGAGTAACAGTAAATGTAGAGTTCAAGAATAAGCTGACTCCAGGATCTGTGAAATTAACAAAAACGGAAACAGGGTTACCTGGTACAGGATTACAAGGTGCACAATTTAGCGTCTTGGACGAGAATAAAGTGTTAGTTGTGGATAAGGATGGTAACGGATTAAAGGATCTTACAACGGATGTCAATGGAGAACTACGTATTCCAGACCTAAGACCGGGTAAATACTTTGTTGAAGAAACAGTGGCACCAAGTGGTTATATCATCAAGACCACACTATCTGAGTTCGAAATTATTAAGAATCAAGAGACGATAGTAATCGTGGAAAATGACCGATTAATTAGCGGTGGTGGTGGCGGTATAACACCGGGTACACCAGTGGACCCAACACCGGGTACACCAGTGGACCCAACACCGGGTACACCAGTGGACCCAACACCAAGTACACCAGTGGACCCAACACCGAGTACTCCAGTATTACCTAAAGAGAATGTAACAACGCCTAAAGAAACGCCGATTAAAGGTAAGGTTGAGGTTCCGAACGCAAGCATTCCTAATATTAGTGGAGAGCCTAAGAACGGAACAGTTACCATAGATCCGAAAGGGAATTGGGTATATAAACCTGATAGAGGATATATCGGTAAAGACTCATTCGAGATTATCATTACAGATGAAGTTGGACATGAACAAGAAGTCCAAATAAACGTTGATGTAAAAATTATGCCTAAAGATGAAACTGATGGTACGAAGAACGTAGGAACAACCACTCAAGGTCAAACCATGGAAACACTACCTCAAACAGGAGAACAAAGCCATTTGCCGCTTCAGTTGGCGGGACTTAGCTTCATAATTTTAGGTGCAATATTGTTGCTCTACAGAAAGAAACGTTTGCAGTAAATTAGAATGAGTACATGGAAGGCTATCCCTTATAGATGAGGTGGTAGCCTTTTTTTTATTCACTCATTCTCTATTATAAGAAAAACGCATTCAAAGAAAGTTCGTTGATTTCCACAGAAATACTTTAGTTACACTTGATGGGAATGTATGTTCCCTGACAAATATGATGTCAATCTAATATTGGTATATTTATATCATTAAGGAGGTGATGGGTTTGAATACTGATATTAAAGCGACATATACGTGGAACCATACATATGTTTATACCCCTGCCGGAGCAGCTAGCATTTACTTACTTATTGAGTGGAGTGCATTAGAACCATATTCAACCAGGACAAGTTCTATATCGAAACCTTATGCTCGAGATGTTGAATTAAATATATGGCTCGACCCAGTTGTCCAAGTTGTGGCTATTTACGGTTGCGAAGGATATATTCACTCTTCACCATCATCTCTAAAACTGGAACTAGGGAATTTATATATAAATAGCAAGCAAAGTATCGTTATTGAATTTGCTTTCAAACCAAATGCTAAGTGTAAACGTACTGTACTCTCTACCCAATGGAGATACAAAGGAGCAACAAGTGATAAGTTCATAGAACAAGCCATGGAAGAACTATACATGAATTATACGTTTAATCCAGGACTAGTAGAAAAAAAGGGGAATTTCAAGGTAGAAAAGCAAGCGAAGCTTTTAAAAACACCTATTTTATTGAGAGAAGCTATTGCGATATTTGAATTAGGTGATATAGAATACGCTAAGTTTTTAATCAGAAGAAAAGGGGACGAATTGTTATTGTTCGCTGTCCAATCGGGGGATTTAAGACTGCTGGAAGAGGCGGAAAAGATGTATCAATTCATTGAAAACTGTGGAATTAAATCTACATAGTCCTATTGAGCATTATTTACTTCACAGAGAATAATAGCTTGATAAAGAGTATAGCTAAATGAAAATAACAACTCAAAAGGAAGGTATTCCCCCTCTGGATGTCGAAAGAACTAGTTATGTTGTTTTATTGATGAGTCTAATTAACTACATCCAAGGGGAATAATATGACTGACAGACTAATCCGTTTAATGCGAATCATTACTCTAATACAAGCCATGCCTGGAATTCTTGCTAGGGAACTTGCAGAAAGATGTGGAACAACAGAGCGTACTATTTATAGAGACATGGATATGTTGAGTGCGATGCATATTCCTATCATTCACCAAGGTTATGGTAAAGGGTATAAGTTTATTGGTGATTTTTCATTGTATCCTTTAGATTGGACAGAGCAGGAAATGTACGCTTTTGCCTCTTTAGCCAACATAATGGATCAGATCAAACCTCTTCTCCCTGAGGAGTTCGAAAGTGCTTTTGAGAAAGTGATGGCCGTGAGTTATAAAAATAGGATTGAGCGAGCAGGTATACATAATCATTCGAATAATCCATCTTTATAATGGGACATTCAATAAACTATAATTTCCCATTCATAACGGTGAAAAGAAATAGATGAGGCTGTATTGTCATTATTGACAGTACAGCCTCGTCTATTATGAAGTATGATAGGGTGTGTTGATGGGAGTTTATGCTATGGTGAAGGCGCCCTTCTTTTATGATAGAATAAGAGTGACATTTTTTTTACGGAAATGAGCATCGAGAGGTGTTAATTACAAAAGGGGGATATTCGGTGAGTGACTACGTACCGGATCGAACGCAGCAAGAATCGCCAAAGCACAAAAATAGTTTTAATCTGCGGATCAATCTGTTTTTTTTCAGTACATTCCTTATATTTTGTTTGATTATTGTACGTTTAGCTATTTTGCAATTTGTGGAGGGCCCTACACTAAAAGGTGAAGAAACGAGTAGAGATGTTAAGAATGTACCCATTTCTCCAGCAAGAGGTATTATTTATGATGATAAGGGTGTTAAATTGGCCTATTCCGTACCGACAGAGTCACTGTATATTACTTTAAGTAGTAATTATAGCGATCTTGCGGATGGTACCAAGCGAGATAATTACCCTGAAGTGGAGAAGCTGGCTGAGAAATTAGTAGCAGCCTTTGATAAATACGGAGATCCTAATGGAGAGAAACTCACTAAGGATGACGTCTTAAAGTCATTAGATCTAAACTACAAATTATATTCTGGGTACATACCAAGAAGAATTAAGATGGATTTAGTAGAAGCTGAAATAGCTTATTTCATGGAACATAAGTCTGAATTTCCGGGGATTACGATTGTTGAGGAGAGTATTCGACAATATGATCCGGATACTGTTGCTGTTCAAGCAATAGGATACATTAAGGATTTCAAAAGATCTAAAACGTTGGATAAGTATCAGACCATAACAGACGAGATGAAAGATGGCACACAGACCGATCCAGGTCTAATGTATTCCGAATCGGAGTTTGTTGGATTTGATGGATTAGAATTAATGTATCAAGATGAACTTCGGGGGAAGAACGGTTATATGGAGATCCCGGTTGACCCACGTAATATGCCTGAAGGTGTAGATGCCATTATTGCACCAGAAAAAGGACATGATGTATGGTCAACTATAAATAAAGAGGTTCAGGTTAAAACAGAGCAAGCCATTATGGACCAACTAGATTGGTTACATAAGAATCCGGTATCTGGAAGACTTCATCCGAATGCGACTACGGGTTTTGCAGTGGCAATGGAAGTGAAGACCGGTAAGGTCGTAGCTATGGCGAGTATGCCAGACTACGATACCAATGTATGGAGCTCAGGAGCCATATCTTCGGATAATTGGGATAAGGTTCAATATATATACCAGAATGGAACCATTCGTTCCTTTAATTCAGGAAAGAAAGGGTATCATCCAGAGTCTGTCGTACTTCTTGGTTCCACAATTAAGCCACTTAGTGTTCTAATTGGATTGAAGGAAGGATTCTTCACGAAGAATTATACCTACTATGATACAGGTGCGGCTTATTTCGGTAAGGATGGTAGGGTTCAAAACTCACATGGAAGTGTCTATGGTTCTTTGAGCCCTGCTGGAGCGATTGAACATTCATCGAATGCATTCATGGTAGACATGGTCGGTAAACCTCTTAATAACAAATACGGTTCTGAAGCGATTGATAAATGGGATGAGTATATGGCGGATTTTGGTCTCGGGGTTATTACGGGAAGTGGTCTACCTAGAGAGCAGAACGGAACACGTGAGTATATTTTAAACAAGAATGAAAGTACGCAGTCTAGAATGGCGTTTGCATCTTTCGGACAGCAGGGGAAATATACTACGCTGCAACTAGCGCAATATACTACAATGCTTGCTAATGAAGGTAAACGATTGAAACCGCAACTGGTGAGTAAGATTACGGATAATGATGGAAATGTCGTTCAAGCCTTTCAACCTGAAATATTGAACGTTGTTGATTTCGATAAGTCCTATTGGAAAGTCATTAAGAAAGGTATGAATAGTTCCGTGTCTTCATTTGGAGGTTTCCCATATGACTTTGCTAGAAAAACAGGAACATCCACTCAAAACGTGGGTAGGGAACTAGTAGATAATGGTGTATTTATTGCCTTTGCACCACGAGATAATCCAGTATTGGCTGTAGCTGTGATGATCCCTGAAGGTGGGTTTGGGTCAAATAGTGCGGCTCCAATTGCACGCAAAATTTTTGATGCTTATGATGCTGTTTATGGATTAGATGGCGTACCTAAAGGTACGAAAGATAAGGCAGCAGATGGAAGCGATGAGTAAGTTACTCACGGTATAGGAACTTTCGAAACGCTCCAAAAAAATGAAGGGGTTGACTAGACGAATGGCTATTCTCGGATGGATCCTGATCATTGCATTATTTGCAGTTGGGCTTGCTGGTGCTGTATATCCTATACTTCCAGGTGCACTTGCCATTTACTTAGCTTTTTTCGTATATGGTTGGTTTTTTAGTTTTGATTCATTTGGAGTATGGTTCTGGATCATTCAGACGTTAATCGTTGTCGTCTTGTTTGTGGCTGATTACGTCGTGGGAGCATGGGGGACTAAGAAATTCGGTGGGTCACGCAAATCAGTCATATTAAGTACCATTGGAGTGATTATTGGCCCGTTTGTGATTCCTGCGTTTGGACTCGTTATAGGACCTTTCCTTGGAGCTTTCATCGGTGAGTTGTTATCAGGTTCTTCTGTAAATAAATCTGTAAAAGTTGGGTTTGGTTCCTTAGTAGGCCTGTTCAGCAGTATGGTGATGAAGATTATTCTGCAGATCGCAATGGTTGTGATCTTCTTTATATGGATTGTAGTCAATTAATTGTACGTTATGTAACGATAGCCAAGAGCTGTCTTCGTGAGAAAGAAGGGGAAAGGGTTTGGCTAAGAAAGAATCTTTTGTTAAAGGCACGCTTATTCTAGCAGCCGCAGCATTGATCGCACGTGTGCTAGGATTGGTTCAAAGGGTGCCTTTGCAGCATATGTTGGGTGATGTAGGGAATGCATCGTTTACCATTTCCAATAATATCTACTTGATGCTATTAACGGTAGCAACCGCGGGTATTCCAAGCACCCTAAGCAAAATGGTCTCCGAACGTTATGCGCTGGAGAAGCCCCATGAGGCGAAGCGAATTTATCATGCTGCCTTAATTTTCTCGGCAGTCATAGGGGTAATTATGACGGTACTACTGTACCTATGGGCGCCATATTATGCTAGGAGTACGAAGACACCAGAAGCATCATTTGCTATCCGTACGTTGGCACCTGCACTGTTGTTGTTTCCTACTATTGCAATGATGCGGGGGTATTTCCAGGGACGTAATAATATGATGGCTGGTGGTATTTCACAAATTGTGGAGCAGATCGCGAGAGTGGGTACGGCCATTGTTCTGGCTTACGTACTGCTTCGTACAGGCTATAATGATAGTACGATTGCAGCAGGAGCTTCGTTCGGAGGTGTACTAGGTAGTATTGGTGCCTTCGGTGTTATGTTGTATTTCACGCTTAAATTGCGTAAGCAAGATCGTGCGCTCCACCATCAAGAGGGACAAGGTGTACCTCTGCCTATGCTTCAAATTTATAAAGATATATTTAAGTTATCTATTCCAATTGTATTAACTTCCTTAGCTGTCCCAGCGGTGAACTTCATTGATACTTCCATTCTTAAAGGGTTGTTAATTGATCAGTCGGGGGATGCCTATGCAACACAGGTTCTAGCAATTATAGGAAGTCGCGCACAGCCAGTAGCGGGCATTCCACCTATCCTAGCTATCGCACTTAGTACATCCCTTATTCCTATCATATCTGCTGCTTTTGCACGACGTGATCAGGCCTATCTGAAGCAACAGATTACATTGGCTATGAGGATTGCTATTCTAACGGGTATGCCAATGGTTATAGCGCTTTGTGCAGCGTCCTATTCAGTAAATGGTGCGATATTCACGGACACGAATGGCAGCGGAATTATCAGCATGCTTACACTGGGAACTATATTTCAGATCACAATGATGACATCCAATTCAATTTTGCTGGGGTTAAGTAAGGCAAGAGTATCGATGGTTCACGTAATGATCGGAATTCTAGTCAAACTTGCGGCGAGTTATATTTTAGCTCCTTTCTTTGGAGTCTACGGTATTATCGCAGCAACGGGAATCTGTTTTCTTGTCATTACACTGCTCAATGTTAGACTGCTTAAAGTTATCGTCCCATTCTCTATACTTGGAACACGGTGGATTAGCTTCCTGACCACAGTTATCGTGTCTGGTGGAGCCGGATATGGTGTGAATCAAGCAGGTATCCTTTTGGTAGATGTTATGCCTGCAAGATTGGCTTTCTTATTCACTTGTATCATGGTAGGCGTTGTTGTCGTCATGATTTACTTGGTGATGCTAATTGTATTAGGGGTTCTGAGAGAACAAGAGCTATCTAGTTATCCAAGAATGCTACAGAAAGTATTTAAACCACTTATGCGTTTGCAACCCAAACGTTTGCGGAACTATGAAAAAGGTTAACATCTCCTACAGAGATTATTTGAAACCTTGGACGATATCATGTGCTAATGCTGTTTTTTGAATCGCCGATCGATGATCATGACTCATCTCAATGAGAAAAGGGCGTATAGGCTTAGAAATGTACTGTGTAACATTCTTATTCTTCAGCCAATCATACTGAGGAATCGGGTCATAAGGCATATCGAACCACACATCGTTGAGTACAGGACTGTATATCCTCTGTTCCGGTGGTAACCATTCATGTTCTAACAGCTCTGAACTCTCTGAGGGAGAATTCAGAGCTGTTTCTTTGTTTGTAGTAAATAATTGTGGCCAATATTCACTTCTTGAACCTTGGTATGTCGTATGTGTGGCGAAAGAAGTTACTTGATCCAGCACATCCTTGTATCCAAAAAGGAGACTATATAGAGATTTACCGAGATTGATTCTCTCTTCGATCTTGCCGAAGTTCTCTAATACTAAGCCTACCAATCCTGGGTTAGGAGTAGATTCTAGCTTGTCCGTGGTAGTTAGTGACTTCTTACTCAAGGGAAATACGATTTGATTCACATGTGCAAGATGATGGAGCTTATATCCAGATTGTTGAAAGACATTCTTCTGGAAATAGCTATGTTGTACGACTCGGCCCTCAATATAATACTGTTCATTTATGATTAACCCAACAGCTAATAAAGCACCATTCCGATCAATCCAAAAGTTATTCCAAAAAGAGTTCATGAATGTAGACACATGAAACTGGGGTAATAGATGAAAATAACTACAACCATGTCGTTTACTATGTATGTAAAGAAGTAGTTGAGGATAGGCATCTTGAAAAATAAGTGCATTACAGCGCTCTAACATTCGGTAAATATCATCTCTAAGCGTGTTGTTGGTCAGGTCGGCCATTAATCCCCCTTTGAGGTCGCTCATATTCCACCCTCCGTTACGTGAAACCATATGAGCTAATAAGGCCCAGTGGAGCTCAGGATAGGCTTCGTAACATTGCAGATAGGCTTGGGTACGTGTGATATTACTTTGATTAGCAGATGCCGTAGCGACCTGTATATCTCTTATAATCAAATTATCCAAGTTTGTTAAGGAAGTATCACGTAACTCTTCTTTGTAGATATTAGCATCTTTAGAACGATTTGTTTCATCAACTGTTCGTTCTATTTGATTCCTAATAAGTTGTGCTGCAGCATCATTCCATTCTATTTTTTGGGAATGTTTATGAAATGGACGTGATAATTTCCAACAGGCATATTTTCCTTTAATGACTTCTGTAGTTTGTTGGGGAAGCGTTTTTAAAAGACTCAGCATATCACCGATAACGTGGGCATCCGAATGCTTGTCAAACATCGTTCTACGTCCTTTCTAACTTTAGAGTTCTATTCTCAGTATGTCTCAATTATTTGACTTCCACTCCCAATTTTGGTTCACTTATATAAAAATAGTAGGAAGGAATGATCTAAATGGAAAAAATAACATCTAAGGCGCAATTTGATGTGTCTATTCAATCTCCAAGATTAACCATAGCTGTATTTAAAGCCGATTGGTGCTCTGATTGTAAATATATAGATCCTTTCATGCCTGAAGTGGAAGAGCAATACTCGAAGCAATTGACGATTGTGGAAGTGGATGTCGATCAAGTAGGTACGGTGAGTCAAGAACAGAACATTATGGGCATACCTAGTTTCGTTGCTTACACAGATGGAAGAGAACTTGTTAGATTTGTGAATAAACTTCGTAAATCTCGTGAAGAAATTGAACAATTTTTGGATAGTGCATTAGACGTGTATAACTCCATCCATAAGTAAAATCACACACATCACTCCAGCGAGAAAGGGGTGATGGCTTTTTTTGTGTTTATCACATGGGAGGCTATGGATAAGCTATACTTATTAGGTATAATGAAGAGAATATAAATTTGATCAGCAGGTGAGATATTTTGAATACAAAGCAATTGAAATGGCTCAGTTATGTAACTTTTTTTGTAATGTTTTTTGCTACATTCGGGGGGACGGTCGTAACAAGAACTGGCTCAGGTCTTGGATGTGGACAGGAATTCCCATTGTGCCACGGAAAGTTTATTCCTGCACATACGGTTGAATCATTGATAGAATATTCACATCGTTTAGTTAGTGGACTAGCTGGATTGCTGTCGCTGGCTGTGGTTATTGCCTTTTGGATGTATAACAAGCGTAAAGATCTAAGAGTGTATTCGGTGATGACACTCATATTTGTTTTGGTACAAGCAACGATGGGAGCACTTGCCGTTGTTTATAACCAGTCTTCAGCTGTACTTGCTTTACATTTTGGATTTTCTCTCATCGCATTTGCGAGTTCTTTAATGTTAGCGCTAGGAATTCGTAGGTTAGACAAGGCTAAAGGTGTCTTTAATCTAATGAATCTGCCACGGGTAAGCCGGTCGTTTCGAAATTTGACTTGGCTAACAACGGTGTATTGTTATGTGGTTGTATATGTTGGCGCTTTTGTCAGTCATTCAGATTCTGCAGGAGGATGTTCAGGTTGGCCTCTCTGTAACGGGGAATGGATTCCGGAATTGTCCGGTGGTGTCGGTATCGCCTTTATGCATCGAATTGCCGCGTTAGTACTGTTTATTCTGATCGCAACGTTAGCCCACTTTGCTTACCGTCGTAACCGTGGGAATCGTGAAGTACAAATGTTGGGTATTGCTGCACTAACGCTTTGTCTTCTACAGGTACTAAGTGGTGCAATAATTATTGCCACGTTATACAATCCAGAATTGTATATATTCTCAGCATTACTCCATAATCTACTCGTAGCATCATTGTTTGGCGTTCTTTGTTACCTTAGTGTTAGAGTATGGCAGCTAAGTAAATAAATCTGTCCTGACTTTAAAAGTCCTCGATCAAGTTTACGAACTTATTCGAGGGCTTTTTATAAATAGGCTTATATTTCAACGCTAAACGTTTCTTCATCGTTAAAGGACGACGAGATCGTTTATGCTTGTTAGTAGCGAAAACAACTTTTGGGAATACTAATTAGCATTCAAAGAACTTTACTGAAAAAATGATCAGGGAGACCACGCCATGCTGAATGAGTTATTTGGAGACTTATCACATAAGATTAATAATCCCTTAGTGGATAACGCTTTTAAAGAAATGGAGCACGCGATACAATTACTGCAAAAGGAAATGAATCGATATGAGGATCCAACTCATGACTTACGTAAGTTAGAGATCTGGACGCGTGGATTGGTAACCTCTCTAATGGAGTTAGACGAAAGCTATGCGGCGGCTGAATTTTTTAGGAAGTCCATTAGTATTGCTGGGTTCATGGATGATATGTCTCCTACAGAACAGGTGGATTACGCGCGATATGTTTATTTTTATAAAAATGGATTTATCCGAGTGTTTGCAATCCTGGACAAAGTGGGTACTTTTCTAAATGAAGTGTATGACTTGCAAACAACGAAGGTTAAATCTCAATATTCCTACTTTACGGTATTACGCCAATTTTCATTTAAACATACCCATGAACCACTTGGACAGTTACTGGTATCGATTAGGGAGGAATATCGAGAGCCGATTCATGATCTTAGGAAGCGCAGAAATGCAGAAATTCACTATATGAACGTGGAAATGGAAGACGATCTTTGGCAACGACATCAAGGGTTACATGACAAAATTATTCTAGAAGATGTTGATACACATTTGTTGGATCTGAAGCTTGGGTTAGATATGGTGAGTAGAACGATTTCGACAGTATATCATTATACGAGTGAACAATGGATACGCAAAGTGATCCAAACATAATAGCTGAATCATTGCCTGGACATAATTTCTTTTGACAAAGGTAATAAAAAAATTTATACTTACAATACTCAATTTCATAAAAGTTATTTTCTTATCAAGAGAGGCGGAGGGATAGGCCCGATGAAGCCCAGCAACCGATTTGAAGAGCGAGGCAGTAGGTCTCGTATCCGAGAATGTTAGGTGCTAATTCCTTCAGAAGCGTATAACGCGACTCTGGCAGATGAGAAGAAGGCATTGTCTTTACACAAAGAGAGCCCTTTTTCATTCTGAAAAATGGGCTTTTTATATTGTTTGGGTATTTTTTAATAGAGGAGGTTCTTGAGATTGATTGAACTGAAGCAATTGACGAAGAACTACGGCAAAGGTGCACGTATGACAACCGCATTGAGCGGACTGAATCTATCAGTTGAGAAGGGTCATATATTTGGAGTCATTGGTCATTCTGGTGCAGGGAAGAGTACCCTCATCCGATGCATTAACTTATTAGAACGGCCGACATCAGGTGAAGTATGGGTGGACGGTGTTAATCTAACTTCACTGAATACGAAGTTATTGCAAGAGGAAAGACGTAAAATCGGCATGATTTTTCAACATTTTAACCTTCTGTCATCTGCGACGGTCTATGATAATATTGCTTTCCCATTACGTCTTATTCGCACATCAAAGGATGTTATTGATCAAAAGGTGAACGAGTTACTAGCGTTAGTTGGACTACAAGAACATAGTAACAAGTATCCAGCACAACTATCAGGTGGACAAAAGCAGCGTGTAGGTATTGCCAGAGCTTTAGCAAGTGAACCCGAAGTGTTATTATGCGATGAAGCTACTTCTGCTCTTGATCCACAGACAACGGACTCTATTTTAAATTTGTTATTAGATATTAATAAACGATTTAATCTAACCATAGTACTCATTACACACGAAATGCATGTTATTCAGAGTATCTGCGATCGCGTTGCTGTTATTCACCAAGGTGGCATTGTAGAACAGGGAGCAGTAACAGACGTATTTCTTAAACCTAAGCATCCTGTGACGCGTGACTTCATTCGTGGAGAATTGGATAATAGTGAGTTATTTAAGCAAGCCATGAAAGGACCTAACCTGTCATCTTCACAAGTGTTCAAGGTAACATATTTGGGAGAGAAAACCTACGAATCAACTCTTTCGAAGACTGTACGGGAGACGGGCGTTGATTTTGCAATCTTACAAGGGACGATCTCTACGATAAAAGATACACCGTATGGACAACTGGTTGTACGCTTTGAGGGAAATCCAGAGGATATTGTAAGTACAATAGATAGGCTGTTACAACAAGGACTTGAAGTGGAGGTGATGCAATAATGGGTGGGTTAGATTTCTCTATAATTGATTGGAAAGAGATAGCAACGGCTATACTGGATACACTAAAAATGTTGGGAGCATCAGCCGTATTCACTTTTATACTGGGTCTTCCATTGGGTGTCATTCTTTATCTAGCGGCTCGATCCCCTTCACGAAAAGTACACTTTTTGTATTCGATACTTTCTTTCGTAGTTAACATATTAAGATCAGTACCTTTCATTATTCTAATTGTAGCGATGATCCCTGTGACTAGAGAAATTGTTGGGGTATCAATGGGTGTTCTAGGTACGATTCCTCCACTTGTTGTAGGAGCGGCACCTTTCTTCGCAAGACTTGTGGAGACAGCGCTTGGGGAAGTGGATCGAGGAGTAATTGAAGCAGCGGAAGGAATGGGAGCATCTACACGGCAAGTCATCCTTCGTGTGCTACTTCCGGAAGCAAGACCAGGTCTACTTGCAGCGATGACGATTACTATCGTTACTCTCGTATCTTACACTGCTATGTCGGGTCAGGTTGGTGGTGGAGGTCTAGGAGACTTAGCCATTCGATATGGTTACTACAGATATGAAACGGAAGTCATGCTGATCTCTGTGTTCTTAATGGTCATATTAGTACAGTTACTACAAATGGCAGGAGATCGACTGGTTCGTCATTTTACAAGAAAATAAAAGATGTTTGGATTAAGGTAATAACCGAATATCATATTCGGTCGCATATATACCACATTATTCATATTGAAGAAAAGGGGAATAAAAAATGAAAAAATGGGCACTTGGTTTTCTAAGTCTTTCACTAGTTGCGGTTCTCTCTGCTTGTGGTAATTCATCATCTTCATCATCAGATACGTTAAAAATTGGGGCAACATCTGTACCACATGCTGAGATTCTGAAACATATTCAACCCGCTTTAGAAAAAGAAGGAGTCAAAATTGAAATCACTGAATTTAATGATTACGTTCAACCGAACACACAATTATTTGAGAAGCAATTGGATGCTAACTTCTTCCAACATCAGCCATACTTGGATAGCGAAAATGGCAAACGTAAGATGGATCTTGTATCCGTCGTAGCGGTTCATATTGAACCCCTTGGCGCTTATTCCACTAAGCTTAAGTCGATAGATGAGCTTCAAGATGGTGCTCATATTGCGATTCCAAATGATGCAACCAATGGCGGACGTGCACTCAGTCTCCTTGCTGCAAATGGTCTGATTAAACTGAAAGATCCAAAAGCAGTGGAATCTAAAATAAGTGATATTACAGAGAATCCAAGAAATTTTGAAATTACGGAACATGATGCAGCGATTCTCCCACGTCAATTGGATGAGGTAGATTTGGCTATAATTAATACCAATTTTGTTCTTGATTCGGGCTTGGATCCCGTTAAGGATGCATTGTTAATTGAAGGAAAAGATAATCCATATGCTAATATTCTAGTAGCTCGTCCAGATAATAAAGATTCTGAAGCGATTCAGAAGTTAGCGAAAGTACTCACTTCCGATGATGTTAAGAAATTTATTGAGGATGAATACAAAGGCGCTGTAGTTCCAGCATTCTAAGAAGCTTATCCTTGCGCTTCAATGAGTATATTCATCATGTTTTTAAATATAATCCCGTAGAGCCATATTGGTTCAACGGGATTATATTTGTAGAGGACTGTTAAATCTTCTATAATTAAGGTATGACCACTCATTGAGGAGGAAAAGGATTTGAATGGGAGAGTAGCCCTGATTACGGGAAGTGCGAAGGGGTTGGGCAAAAGAACAGCACTCACATTGGCAGATCAAGGATGTAATATTGTTCTGAATTATGTCCATAGTGCTATTGAGGCAGAGGAGTTACGAGCCAAGATTGAACTAAAAGGTGTTCAATGTATTGCTGTACAAGCCGATATTTCCGATCCACAACAACTTGAAGGGTTAATTCATCAAGTAGATGATCATTTTGGAGGTACAGATATCATTGTAAATAATGCGGGCCCTTTTGTTCGGGAACGACGATTGTTTGCAGAATATACGCATGCTGAGATCATTTCTCTGATGCAAGGTAATTTGATCGGTGCAATGCTCCTGGATCATATGGTGATTCCCTCGATGAGAAAGAAGAAGTGGGGAAGAATTATTCACTTTGGATTTGGACATGCAGGGGAAGCAAGAGCTTGGCCACATCGTGCAGTGTATGCAGCGGCGAAGACAGGGCTGGTCTCTTTTACCAAAACTTTAGCTGTGGAAGAAGCACCCTATGGGATAACCGTTAATATGGTGTGTCCCGGAGATATTAGAGGGATGAACAAGGAGAAATCTATTGCGGAAGTTGAAGGGACAGAAGACCTTGAGACGCCAAATGGAAGACCGGGTAGTGGAGAAGACATTGCGCGTGTCATACAGTACTTGTGTCAGGATGACTCCGACTTCATTACAGGTAATATTATGGATATTACGGGAGGATTAGATCCCATTCGTCCATGGATATAAGGATATTTAGATGTAGCGGCAATTATGAAATGGATTTAAGTGAAACTTATACTTTTCTATATTAAAAAAAAGTCTTGGTCTCGCTAATCACGAGGGCCAAGACTTTCTCAAAATATTAAGAAGATTTCACTAAGAAATTAGATTAAAATACTTGAACAACCTCTTGTACGCCCTCAACTTCTTCTAGGAGAGCACGTTCAATACCGGCTTTCAAAGTAATGGTGGAGCTTGGGCAACTGCCGCATGCACCCATTAATCTTAGTTTCACGATACCGTCTTCAACATCAACTAACTCGACGTCACCGCCATCGCGTTGAAGGAACGGACGAAGCTTATCTAGTACATCCAATACCTCATCATACATGGTGCCTTGTGCGTTTTCACTCATAGTGTTCAACTCCTTCCTGATCCTCATTATATTACAAATGAACACAAAAATAAAATAGATAAGTAAAGCAGGTGTATTAGAATTGAGACCAATCATTGAATTTTGTACGAACAACATGCATTTTGATACCGATATAGTTATGAAAAAGTTAGAATCCAATCCAGATTATGACGTTGTTGAATATGGATGTTTGAGTAATTGTGGCCAATGTTACATGATGCCCTACGCTATGGTAGATGGAGAAATTGTCACAGCAGATAGCGCAGATGAATTATATGATGCCATCATCGCTAAGATCAAGGAAGCAGAAGCTTGGGATGACCTAGATTTAGATTAACCAGAGTGTCGTTTCGACTTCCAAAGAACGCCACTTTTCAGTAAGCGAGGAACGCGACCCATAACGGATGTTTTGCCCATTAGTCCGAAGCCCGCTTTCTTTCCTAGAGCCCCAAGGGTTCCTTTTAAATGGAAAGGCTGCAACTTTGGAGTTTCTCCCCGCCATAATGCATGCATTACTTTCGCAACTTGCTCAGCCTGAGCACCAGCAGCTTGGGCACTTGGCGCGAGCGGTAGGCTTGCACAGTCACCAATGACGTAAACTTCTGGATGTTCAGCGATCTGTGAATATGAATTCAGAATAATTCGTCCCCCAGAGTCCTTCGGAACTTGAAGATCCTGCACGATGCGGACAGGTTGAATTCCGGCTGTCCATACGGTTGCATCACTTGTGATGATTTCTGAACCATTATAGATTGCCCCATATTCTATGCGATCAACCGACACATGATGATGAGTATTTACACTATGGGATTGGAACCAATCCTCTACATAAATAGACAATTTAGAAGGGAAGGCCGAGAGCACATGGTCATGCCGATCGAGAATCGAGATGTTCAGATCAGATCTGCTTTCTCTCAATTCTGCGGCTAGTTCCACACCACTGAGCCCTCCTCCTATAATGTTGACCTTACCGTAAGGTTTCACATCATTCAGTTGTTGATAGGTCTTACGCGTATTAGAAAAGGATTGAATACTACATGTGAATTGTTCGGCACCTTCGATCCCATGATAACGGTCTGTGCACCCTAGAGCAATGACAAGATCATCGTAGATGATCTCATCAGATTGTTCCATAATTACTTTTTTACCTTCTAAATCGATGGAGCAAACTTCACCATATGTGATCATCAGTTGAGGATGTTTAGGAAAAGGGACGCGAAGTTCTAAGTCTGTTGCAGTACCTGCAGCTAAAGCATAATACTCTGTTTTAAGACCTTTAAAGGGCATACGATCCACTAATACCATTTCAATATCTTCTGGTAGGTGATCGTCTAGAAGGCCCTGAATAATAGCAAGCCCTCCATAACCACCTCCGAGAATAACTAATTTTCTCATGAATGAGTTTTCCTTTCGTTGTTTCACATCAATTATTTGTCTGCTACTCGAACACTTCAATCTCGTTATAGAATGTATCGCGTTCAACCGGAATACGTCCAGCGCCTTTGATTAGCCATATTAATTCTTTACGAGTTAAACCTTCTGGAGTAAGGGCGCCTGCAGCGTGACTAATGCGTTCTTTAATAATCGTACCATGAGCGTCAGAAGCACCGAAGCTTAGCGCCATTTGCGTTAATTGAGGACCGATATTGATGAAATAGGCTTTTATGTGATCGATGTTATCCAACATTAAACGGCTGATCGCAATTGTCTTGAGATCTTCGTAGGCAGAATTGCGTCGCATGATACCAGCATTCTTATTCTTAGGTTGCATAGATAATGGAATGAATACCATGAATCCTTGTGTTTCATCTTGAAGTTCTCGAATCTGAACCATATGGCGTATACGATCTTCATGACTTTCAATGGATCCGTATAGCATTGTAGTATGCGTCTTCATGCCTAACTTATGTGCGGAACGATGTACTTCTAAATATTGCTCCACATTGGCTTTATCAACCTTCATTTTTTCGCGATAATGATCAGAAAGTATTTCTGCACCACCACCCGTTAGAGTTTTCAACCCTGCTTGTTGTAATTGTTGAAGGACTTCAGTAATACTAAGGCCACTTATGCGTGTGAAGAAATCAATCTCAGCAGCAGTATATGCCTTCAATGTTACATTTGGGAAATGATCTGTCAATGTTTGTAGAGAGTCTACATAATATTGAAAAGGTACGTTAGCGTTGTGACCTCCAACGATGTGGAATTCTCTTACGCCTGGATGGATATGTTGATTAACATATTCGACCATTTCTTCACCAGAAAGCGTATAAGAACCTTCTTCTCCCTGATCTTTACGGAAGTTACAGAAAGCACAATAAGATTCACATACATTCGTAAAATAAAGACTCATATTTTCAATGAAATACACTTTTTTTCCGTTCTTGCGTAAGTTGACCTGATTAGCTAGTTGTCCTAGAGTCAATATATCATCACTCTCATAGAGATAGACACCATCTTCAACGGTTAGACGTTCTCCTTGTTGTACTTTTTCTATAATAGCAGCCATTTGGTTGTCTATATTTGTGGTAGTGATTGTAGACATATAGTTCCTCCTAAAGTTTTTTGTAGCATATCTTCCAGTTTAATCATCGAAAAAACTTACATCGGAAGCATAGACTTAGTTTTTTGTAGCATATCTTCCAGTTTAATCATCGAAAAAACTTACATCGGAAGCATAGACTTAAGTATTTGTGCGACATTGTATTCCATCTGTCCATAGCAAAAGTAGGCATTTCGAGCTGAAAACTCGCCATATTTATGAATATTTTTAGGCATTTGCCTATGGATCACTCTTTTCCTATTATAGACCTCCATTTAATGGGTCGCAATAAGGATGAGAGGAAATGTAGGTGAGACGGATATTATGTTGTGGGTTAGTTGACTTGAGGGTATGGGGGTTCTGGAGTATAATTGACCTACGACACAATATGGAGGTTGAACGATGATAAATATTAGCGATAGTGCTTCAGATAAGCTAAAAGAGATGCTCTCGGAACAAGAGATACCCAATATGTTCCTTCGACTTGGTGTGCAACCTGGCGGCTGTAGCGGCTTCTCCTATGCCATGGGTTTTGATGATGACGAAACAGAGAATGATATATATATGAACGTAAATGATATGAAAATTGTGGTTGATAAAGAAAGCTTGAAATACCTGGATGGGTTAGAAATTGACTTCGAAGAATCTGGTATGGATGGTGGCTTCACCATCAACAACCCGAATGCATCCGCTACATGTGGGTGTGGATCTAGCTTCCGTACAGCTAGTGATGCAGGTAAACCAGCGCCTGAGGGCGAGTGTTAAGAAAGGTTTAGAGCGATATAAAGTGAGAAGAGATGAAGCTCTTTCACTTATAACTGTGGATTAAGGATTGTAGGGATTAATTACAATCCGCAATCATAACAATTACTGTTTATGATTGCGGATAACGTACCTCCAAACTTGTGTTGATAGCTATAACACATATTTAGGAGGTATTTTTATGGGTGGAGTAGCATAAGTTAAAGATCACACCAATATTCCAGCGTATGGTATAGTGCGGATAATAATACGTGATTTTATCATAGAGCTTAAGTAACTATCAATTGCCTAACTTAAGGTAAAGGAGGTGTTGGTATTAATAAAGTACTCGTAAGTTCTCTTGCTGCAGGACTAATTCTTATTTTAACTTTAAGTTTAACTGATATAGCAGAAGCTAAGGGAGAGATTGTTACATATAAAAATTGTACGGAGTTGAATAAGGTTTATAAAGGTGGTGTAGCTCGTTCTTCCTCAGTCAAAAATAAAGGTGGGAAAACGAAATACAAGCCTTTTGTTTCTCAGGCTCTCTATGACGCGAATAAGAAAAGTGATCGTGATAAAGACTTAATCGCATGTGAACGTTAAATGATCGTTTCAGAATTTGGCTTGATTTAGCAAAGACCTTCCTAATCTAATCCTTCATTCCACTGTATTTGGTCGTTCGTGTATTAAACGCATTTCTGTTAAAAATGTTAAAGGGCAAGAGTTACACTTAAATCTCTGGTTTAATGTCATTGGATTATGGAAGCTGTACATCAAGTTTGGCAGACGACCATCCACAAATAAAAGCCACTTCATGATTAGGAAGTAACCTTCCTTATATGAAGTGGCTTTTAATGTTACGAAGCGGGTACAAGAAATGTATGATTCACCATCAGTACAATCATGGAAGCAGTAAGAATGGAGAAGGCAATACAACTGGCTCCTAGAACACTTCGTTTACTCTTGATGAACTTAAATCCAATCGCGAAGATTAAGACCGTTGTTAGTGCAAGAATGGCTGACATGCCAACCATTGCAATCCAATATAATATTTCAAATAACTGTGCCACAGTCGCGTGTACCTCCTTTATCACAAATCCATATATTGCTTAGAGTATATCTGATATTACGGAGGAAGCCAATAATCTATTCCAAAACAAGAACATTTTAACTAGATTAAAGATCGGATTAGACAGTGCTCATAATGATGATGGGAGGTAGGATGTAATTTTACCGTTGAATCTATCAATTGAGCGGGTATTATTTATAGATTTCCATAAATTAACTAAATGAATAGGATTCTAGCAAAAATATTTTTTTCTAAAATGAAAGACTTTGACCCTGTGTATAACATTTATCCACATTACCCACTGTAGTTTCATAAGCCTCACGACACTTACTCACAAAATATGCACAGGTTTTCCACAGTTGCCTGTGGATAATCAGAACGCTTGTTCTGTTATTGATAGTTTGATATGATGATTTTAGGAAAAAAGAGGAAAGGGCGTGCGGAGGATGGCTATATTATCAGATGAGATGTTGCTAGATTCCTATCATCTTGCGGTAGAATTAAAACTAGAGCGTGAATTCATCAAGCTACTATTAGCCGAAATACACAAGCGCAAATTGATCCAGCAAATGAACATCGCATATTAAGTTGGAATGCTATCATGATGCCGATCTTGGACGTTGAATAGTGATCCATCTCAAGCAACCGGAGGTGTGAGTACATCATTTACATACATGAGAATAACAGAAAAAAAAGGGTATCCAATTGACGTCAGTACATGATTCGTCAATATGGATACCTTTTTCATTTTTTTTCGAGATATATTAAAGTTTCATATTACTGCTGTGCCCTGGAGATAGACGAGCTTCTGGATCGAGATATACTTTTGCATTATTTACAGCGGTTGGAGCTTCACCAAATCCAACGGCAATAAGTTTTAACTTGCCTGGGTAGGTCGTAATGTCTCCTGCAGCAAAAATACCTGGAATATTCGTTTCCATACGGGAATCTACGATGATAGAATTTCCGTCGATGGCAATTCCCCATTCCTCAATAGGACCTAGTGAAGAAATGAAGCCGAAGTTAATGATAACATCGTCTACTTCAATCTCTTGTGTCTCTTTTGTCTTAACATCGGAAAGAGTCACTTTAGTGATGTAGTTATCTCCATGAAGTTCCGTGATTTCTGTAGGAGTAATAACATTGACTTTGGAATTCATCAAGTTCTCCACACTATGTTCATGTGCACGGAATTTATCACGACGGTGGATTAACGTAACTTGTTCAGCAATAGGTTCTAGCATAAGTGCCCAGTCTACTGCGGAATCTCCTCCTCCATTAATCAACACTTTCTTTCCTTTAAAAGCATTTAGATCATTGACGAAATAATGTAGGTTTGTTTTTTCGAAACGTTCCGCGCCATCAATCTCAAGTCTACGTGGTTCGAATGCACCTACACCAGCAGTGACAATAACGGCTTTGGAATGATATTCAGCTTGATCTGTCTTAACGATGAAATGACGTTCTGCTTCTTTTACGACAGAAACCACTTTTTCTTCAAGACGTACATTCGGTTCGAATAACTTCAATTGTTCCTGTAAATTTTCTACAAGTTCTTGTGCTGTTACCTTAGGGAAGCCGGCAACATCATAGATGTACTTCTCAGGGTAAAGAGCAGCAAGTTGCCCACCGAGTTGCGGCATACTCTCGATTAGAGTTACGGATGCTTGACGCATTCCACAATAAAATGCAGCAAACATACCCGCGGGGCCGCCCCCGATTATAATTAGATCCGTTAATTCATCACCAAGTGGTTGGGATGTCATCAGGTAAAGCACCTCCATATAAAAAGTGAATTTGTTTTAGTTCATCTTAATCATTATAGTCGGATCGATATCATATTAAAAGTTTGAAAGAGAGTATTTCTATTATAAAATGCAAAGATGTGACGTCCAAGATATAAATTATGAACTGTTCATGTGGCTTTTTATATAAACCTTGTTCAAGACACTTTGAAATAGCTAGTAATTCAGTTGTGTGTATACTCAAACAGTAGTAATTGCGGGGAAAGTGAATGAATCTCATTTTGATTAAAATAATTAAAAGGTTTAAAATAGATAAGATATATATCTTAAAATAGGGATATAATAAATCCCTTCTATTAATGTGTTTATTTTCACATTCTGACTAGGGTTAAATGAGTATAACTATATAAAGAGAGATTTGGAAGGAGTAGGAATGAGTATGAGTAATATTCCGAAAATAGTAATACTGGGTGCTGGATATGGAGGGATCCTAACAGCCCAACGTCTTCAAAAAGAATTAAAATATAATGAGGCAGATGTTACATTGGTTAACCGCCATGACTATCATTATATTACAACTCATTTGCACATGCCTGCTGCAGGTACAGATAGCATAGAGAATACACGTGTTCCTATCTCGAATCTAATCGATGAATTCAAGATTGATCTGGTGAAATCCGCAGTTCAGGAGATTCGCCCTCAAGAGAAAAAAATTATTCTAGAAGACGGTACACTTTCTTATGACTATCTTATCATTGCCTTAGGAGGAGAGCCTGAGAGCTTTGGTATTCCTGGACTTGCTGAACATGCCATGTCCATTCGTAGCATTAACTCGGTACGTCTAATTCGCAAACATATCGAGTATCAATTCGCCCAATATAAGAATGAGAAGAATGCTCAAGAACGCATTAATTTCGTAGTTGGGGGCGCAGGATTCAGTGGTATAGAATTTGTAGCTGAACTAGCCGATCGAATTCCTAAACTGTGTAAAGAATACGATGTCGATCCTAATTTAGTAAATATCTATAATGTTGAAGCAGCTCCAACGGCATTACCAGGATTTGCTCCTGAATTAGTTGATTATGCCATGGAGGTCCTTGTCAAAAAAGGCGTGACTTTCAAAATGGGAGTTGCCATCAAAGAGTGTACAGCGGATGGTGTTCTTCTAGCAACAGGTGAAGAGATCAAATCGGCTACTGTCGTTTGGACAGGTGGTATTCGTGGAAATCGTATGATTGAGGCTGCTGGCTTCGAAACGATGAGAGGCCGAGTTAAAGTTGACGAACATTTACGCGTACCAGGTCAAGATAATGTATTCATTATAGGTGATAATGCACTTATGTTTAATCCTGAAGGTCGGCCATACCCACCAACTGCACAGATTGCTATGCAACAGGGGGTATGTTGTGCGCAGAACGTGGTTGCTTGTATACGTAACCAGCATCTTAAGAAATTCGAATTCAGTAATAAAGGTACGGTTGCCTCATTAGGTAGAGGTGAAGGTGTAGCAGTTATAGGTAAGAAATTAGTGAAGGGTTGGAATGCAGCGCAATTGAAGAAGGTTGTAGATATGAGATATTTGTTTACGATTGGCGGCATTACACTTGTGATAAAAAAAGGAAGATTCCTATAATATGAGACATTGTAGTGTACAAGTGCGTGGGTTACTTACGAGGGATGAATTGGATCGTTATAATGCATTAATGGAAGTTGGTTCTCACTTGGAATCTCAGGATGCTTACGATATGGCTTATACGATTCAGAAAGAAGTCGATATTCTGATTCTCCCAGCTATTGAGCGTTTGAAGGAAAAAGGCCGTGCGCGGGATGTAGCAACAGCGGAGTATCTTGATTCTAGGAAACAAACGGAAACGGAACAAGAATAATAGGTATTATTGTGGATTTGTCGCTACATAGTGAGCGACAAATCCTTTTTAGGATCAGGTTAATGTTTGCATAGAAATAAAGCCCTCTCCATATGATGAATAGGAGAAGGCCATGATGCTAGTTATATATATTGAGATGTGTAGATTATAATTTAAGCATATCTTCGAAGGATTGTTCGCTAAGCAGACTGCCTACATAGAACGTACCGAATTCACCATAACGGGCACTAACCTCATCAAAACGCATTTCATATACAAGTTTTTTGAATTGTAATGCATCGTCTGAGAACAATGTTACTCCCCATTCCCAATCATCTAGCCCTACAGAACCGGTAATAATCTGTTTCACTTTACCAGCATAACTACGACCAATTAATCCGTGGCTACGCATGAGAGCACGACGTTCTTCCATGCTAAGCATGTACCAATTATCTGCAAGGTCACGTTTCTTATTCATCGGATAGAAGCAGATATATTTATTCTGTGGAAGAATCGGTTTAAGACGTTTCACAATCTCGGGGTTCTCCATCGGATCTCCGCCATTACTACCCATGTAATTACTAAGCTCAACAATGCTGACATAGGAATAAGCTTTGGTTGTGTACTGTGCAAAGATAGTTTTGTTAAAAGCAGTCTCAACTGCATTTAATTCTTCTAACGTTTCCCGCAAGTGCATAAATACAAAGTCAGCCTTCTGTCCGACAATCGTATAGGCAATGCTACTTCCCTTTTGAGAAGTCTCCACAGCAGACCATTCTTGTATGAACGCTTGAAGCTCATCCAGTGCCATAGCACGGTCTTCATCATCAGCAGATTTCCAAGCAGCCCAATCAATAGAACGGAAATCATGAAGAGAATACCATCCTTCAAGTGTTGTTGCGACTTCACTCATGTCATTAATCACTCCTAATATAGGTAACTTGCATGTAGCTATGGTAACATTGTACTCAAGAAAAAGCGTTAGAGCAAACGATGACACAATCTATTCACGTAATGTTCGTTGCTTCGTGACAATTTTTCTAGTAAACTATCAACTAGAGTATACTATTGTGCGTTTTTTTATAGAAAAGGGAATATAAAGAAGAGGTGAAATGGCCCGTATGCAATTTATCCCTGTGCTCGTATTAATGGTATTATTTTTTGTAATGATGTTCGGCATTGGTTTTATTCTGAATATGTTAATGAAGACAACGTGGTTTCCATGTTATTTGTTTGTTATTATCATATTGCCTGTGGTCATATATTCCTTGTGGGATCATAGTATGCCACTTATGACACATCTGGGTTCATTTCATATTGTTGATTATCTTACAGGAATAGCAGGGTTAGTTGGAGCTTATATTAGTGGTTGGGCAATTAAGAAGTTACGTCAAGGCGGATATACTATGTTTTAATTAGATACATATTGCGAACAGCTCTTCCACTAGGGAGAGCTGTTCTGTTGCTATAATAAGTTGTGAGATCATATAACAAAGAATTGAAAAAAGATTCACAGGTAAGTATGTCCAATCACAAAATATACGCGAAATACGTCGAACGAGCTATAAGAATTATGTTAGAATAGAAGCAGTCTATGTAAACAGATGGGAGGTAAAAGATGCGCATAAAGAGTCTTCTACATTATTCAGAGAACCACCAATACTGCGTTTATCGCGATTTCTGCTTGAGCAGTCTGGACAATAGAATGCTCCAGTGTATCTACCAACCCATGGTCGGTGCATTCGCTCTAAGTTTCTATCATCTGTTGTTTCAACAGCTCCCTATAGAGAAGATCGGTTATTCTAGAATAGAGCAACAACGCCGTCTTTTCTTAACATTAGGTATGGAACCTAGTGAGAAGGGTCGGAAATTTCTGATTGAGCAAGCGTCGAAGCTTGAAGCGGTAGGTTTATTACAAACAAGTCGGATTTATGTACCAGAGAATGATGATTATATGTATGAGTATGAATTAACGGCACCCCTATCACCAACAGAATTCTTTAATACACAACACTTAACACTTTTATTACGTGACAAGATCGGCAAATTTGCTGTGCTTTCGTTACGAGAAGAGCTGTGGGCTAAAGAACCGGAAGAGTGGTCTTTCGCTACACAGAATAAAGAAAATATTTCAGTACCTTTTTATGAGATTTTTGAACTTAACACTCATGTGATAGATTATGAATTAGAGCAGGCTCTATCCGAAGTTTCTACGGCAAGACAATCGGGTCTACAAAAGGGTGAAGAAAGTAACAGTCTGAATTATGCTGATATTATCCTTCGATTCCCAAGAGAGTCTGTCAATCGAGAGCATGTCGAGAAGCTTAGGTTCAATTTTGAACAAATGGGCATTGTAAATTATGTTGTTAATAAATATGAGTTGAATATTCAAGATATATGTCGTCTTTTAGATGAGGATGGTATATTTACACCGCAGGGTGATATCATCTTAGATGAATTGCAACATCAGGCCAATCTACACTTCCGTCAAGGCAAGAAAAGAAAAGAACAGCGTGAGGTGTTAGCTGGTAAGATCATATCCATTCGACAAGGGGAAGAGAAGCCAGAGGGGTCCCTTCAATTGGAACATGCGGTGCAAATGGAGTTTTATGTTGAAGTACCGATGCAGTTTAAATCCAAGTGTGATATTCATCAATATAATATGATGCTTCGGAATGAACCTTATACCAAATTACTTAAAACGTTCTTTCCAGGTTCAGTTCCAGATAATCTAATTGATATATTTGAAAAGATTGACCTTAGTTATAAATTACCTGGTGAAGTTATTAATGTCCTTATACATTATTTAATGTCTCTCTTGGCTTCAGGTGGGGATCAACGAATTAATCGCAATTTCATAGAGGCTATTGCATCTAATATGTTGTTGAAGCAAGTGAATACGTATGAGAAAGCAGTACAATATATCAAAGATCAGTCTAAAGTGAAAGGTAAACAAGCTGCAGCCGCATCTGGTGGAGCACGTGGCCGTAATACCTACAGTAAGCAAGCCAAGATGAAGCCAGCCATTCCGGTCGCTCAAGATAATAGCCAAGGCGGTCAGGTATCTGAAGCAGAATTCGAAGAGATGATGAGAATGGCTGCTGAGATCCAAGCGAGTAAGAAACAAGGCTGATTTTGAGAAATGCATGAATATCAATCATTTAAAGGGGGATGAGGCGTGGAATCTTTAGGAGAACTACTTCAGCAGATGAAGAATCCGTCTTTCCGACGACAGTCGCAGGCCATAGAAGACGAACTATTCAACAATCCGTTGATTAAGGAGCTACGAGCGCTTCATCCTGAATTGGATGATTCTAAGTTACGTCTTAACTTAAGCCGGTTGTACCAGTATGTTGGAGACAAACGGAATTGTGATAACTGTCCAGGTCTAGCGAATTGTCCAAATGACTTTCAAGGTCATTATAGTAAGCTTGGAGTTCAGACCGTAAATGGTTCTGCTGAGCTGTACGAACGAAAGGCTCCTTGCTCCCTTCATATAACGAAACAACATGATGATCAGGTGAAAAAGCGTATTCGTAGTTTTTATGTAGACGAGCGTGCGCTAAATGAAGGCTATAAAGAAGTGGAAATTATGGGTAAAGATCGCCTTCGTGCACCTGCTGTACAGCAAGTATTTAAATATATCCAAGAGACGAAGGACAATGGATTGTCCACACGTGGACTGTATCTGTATGGTTCTTTTGGAACGGGTAAGACATTTCTTATGAGTTACATGTTACATGAGTTAGCGATTGCAGGTCATACGGGCGTCATCGTCTATATGCCAGATTTCGTTGAGGATTTGAAATCATTAATGATGGACAGTGTAAAGCTTAAGGAAAGTACAGAAATGATGAAGAATTGTGATTTATTGATTTTTGATGATATTGGTGCGGAGAATTTGAATCCATGGGCTCGTGATCATATTATGGGGTCAATCCTAAATTATCGCATGAATCGCAAACCTACATTTTATACATCGAATTACACACTTGAGGGGCTAGAGAAGCATCTCAGCTTCACGAATAAGGATGGAGAAGAGGGTTACAAAGGTCAACGATTAATGGACCGGATCTCTCCATTTGTGGATGTGGTGAACTTGCACGGAGAGAACCAACGTGGCAAACATTAATCCAATCGAATGATTGTTATAAAAAAGTGAGATCCCCTTCGAAGGGGATCTCACTTTCTGGTTTTTATCAAGAATTGATGGTTAGCCAGAGATGATGAACTTGATAATTACCATTGCGAAGAATAGAATGGCCATGAAGACGAACATTCCGCCAAATCCAACCATTAAATCTTTGAAGTCATCGCGGGGTTCTTCATTTACATGTTCTCTTGGATCGTTGAAATGTACATTTGTATCCATGATTGAATCCTCCTCATAAAGATCTTAGTTTTGTGCATGATAAACATCATAGACAATTAGATCTGAGTTATCCCAAGTATACTCAATTCTAAAAGAACTTGTAAAGATTTTCCGTATATTAATGGTTTTGATGTTTTCCATTACATGTTAGAATGTGTTATACTTATAACTGTCCACAAAGACGTATCAGTTTAAATTCATGGAACTTTCCTAATAAGGAGGAGAAATATAATGGCTATTGTTAATGTATCTGATCAGTCCTTTAACACGGAAGTGGAAGGTCAAGGAACTGTTGTGGTTGATTTTTGGGCTCCTTGGTGTGGTCCTTGTAAGATGATTGCTCCTATCTTGGATGAGCTCTCTTCTGAACTAGGTGATAGTGTGAAGATCGCTAAAGTAAATGTGGATGAGAATCCTGAAACAGCATCTCGCTTTGGTGTAATGAGTATTCCAACGTTGATTGTTTTTAAAGATGGTCAACCGGTAGATAAAGTGGTTGGATTGAATTCGAAAGATTCACTGAAGAACATGATTTCCAAGCATCAATAAGATGTGAGCTACACGTTAGCGCCTCCGGTTAGCCGGGGGCGCTTTATTAAACTGAAAATGATCAAGCTACGTGTTATAAGCTTGATCATTCATTATATATATATAGTATTTACTGGGGGAGGTTATGACATCAAATGGATGACCTGATTAATTCTACGCAAGAGATAGAGAAGGCACAGGATCATATCCGCAATAAACTAGCCTTGTTGCCGGATCTCCCGGGGTGCTATTTGATGAAGAATAGGGATGGTACCATTATTTACGTAGGAAAGGCCAAGATTCTTAAGAATCGGGTTCGGTCTTATTTTACAGGAAGTCACAATGGTAAAACTCAGATGCTTGTCTCCGAAATTCGAGACTTCGAATATATCGTAACAGGAAGTAATATGGAGGCACTGATTCTTGAATGTAATCTAATTAAAGGCCATCAACCGAGATATAATGTCCTATTAAAGGATGATAAGACATTTCCATATATTAAAATTACGAATGAACTTCATCCTCGATTAGAAGTGACGCGACGTGTGTTGAAGGATAAGGCGAAGTATTTCGGCCCCTATCCGAATGCTTATGCTGCCCAGCAGACTAAGAAATTGTTGGATCGTATGTATCCATTACGTAAATGTGGAGCTATGCCGAAGGAAGTATGCCTTTATTATCATATGGGACAATGTTTAGCACCCTGTGAGAAAGAAGTAACCCAACAATCGTATGATCAGATTACACAAGAGATTAGCTCTTTTCTTAGTGGAGGGCATGAAATTATTAAGAAGGAACTACAACGCAAGATGTTGGAAGCTTCAGAGGAACTTTATTTCGAGCGAGCGAAAGAACTTCGAGATCAGATTATGAACATCGATGCCATTATGGAGAAGCAGAAAATTACGACTTCAGATACGCGAGATCGTGATGTACTTGGATTTGCAGTAGATAAAGGTTGGATGTGTGTTCAAATTCTGTATATGCGTAAAGGTAAAATGATTCAGCGTCACGCCTCGGTGTTCCCGTTCTATGGGGAAGCGTATAGCGACTTCATGACTTTCGTTACTCAGTATTACAGTGATAACCCGGCATTACCTCAAGAAATCCTATTACCAGAGCTGAACACAGCAGAAGTTAAGGAAGAGATAATAGACGCGGATGGAAATGTTGCCGAAGATGAGGGTGATGTTCAGTCTAATATCGAAGAGGGGAATGTAATCGAAGGTTCTGGTAGTGAGATATCCGATGTTGAAGCTACTTCAACTGAGAATGATCCACGTGCTTCTCTACTATCAGGTAGCGTCGAGGCGGCTAACGTTGTGGCTGCACTTCAAGAATGGTTGGGTATTAAAGTATATGTACCCCAACGAGGGTTGAAGAAACAGATGGTAGGGATGGCAGCTGAGAATGCTAGAGTATCTCTGAATGAGAAGTTTCGACTTATCGAGCGTGATGAAGAGCGGACTTCCATTGCCGCAGCCAATTTAGGTGAAGCGATTGGTATTGATTCATTACATCGCATTGAAGCTTTTGATAATTCCAATATTCAGGGAACGAATCCTGTTTCAGCTATGATTGTATTTATAGATGGTAAACCTGATAAGAAAGAATATCGGAAATACAAAATTCGTACCGTCGATGGACCCGATGATTATAATACGATGCGAGAAGTGATTCGAAGACGATATGAACGAGTATTGAAGGAAAACCTAGAAATGCCAGATTTGATCGTTGTGGATGGTGGGAAGGGTCAAATATCTGCGGCGATGGACGTACTTGAGAATGAATTAGGTTTATTTATTCCTGTATGCGGACTCGTTAAGGATGTGAAGCATAGAACCTCACAGTTGATGATTGGTGAACCTGCAGAGGTGATTACACTGCCACGTGATAGTCAAGAATTCTATCTATTACAACGCATTCAGGAAGAGGTACATCGCTTTGCGATTACGTTCCATCGTGAACAACGGGGTAAATCTATGGTTACCTCACAGCTCGATGCTATACCGGGGGTAGGAGAAAAGCGGCGTAAGCTGATGTTGAAGCATTTCGGATCTCTCAAAAAAATAAGAGAGGCCAGTGTCGAAGACTTCCGGCCTCTCTCTATTGGCGAGAAACTCGCCTCTCAGATTATTGCAGCACTTCAGGAGGAGTCGTAACATACGGCTTCTCTTTTTTTTCTTGAAAATAAGCAGGATACGTATCGCTTGATACGCTATATCTTATAATTCCGTCCGAGATAGGACACCGTCTTAATCAGTGGTGAGTCTCTTTCTTCTGGAGTAGACAAGATAAATTACGTACGCAACGATGAAGGGCATGACCATAGACACCACACCTGCTGTAATACTAGTGGAGTCCTCCAGGGTGAGTAAGCTGAAACCCATCAAGATGCTATCGAACACAACATGGCTGAACATCGCTGCAATAAAGCCATAGCGTAGAAATATAAAGCTGAAGAGTAAGCCGATAACGACTAGTTCTATAGGTCTTGAAATAACGGGATAGATAGGATAAAGCGTATGGCCGAACGCCCAGATGAGGGATGGAATGAGACACGCTAGGAAGGTATTCTTAACGATCTTTTGCATCATCCTAATCCCAAATAAACGATAAACAGCTTCTTCTGAAATTCCAGCTACCCATGCCATGAGCGGTAGAATCCAAGGGTATACCATATTAATCGGGGATTGACTAGCATCCGTCGTAGACCAGCTATGAAGCGTCAGACCGAGTATTAAAAAGATGACGGATTGAACTCCTAACAAGATGAGGGCCCATAAATATCCGACATACATACTATGAAGAACAAATTTACCATACCCGGCTTCTTTTGCACGTGGCCAAGGATTAAGTCCTGTTTCCTTCCGCCATAAGCCATCTCCACCAACAAGTGAGAAGTACAATAACGCAGCCATAACTAAGGTAAGGAGACCCTGGAATATTAACCCGAACGTTAGACTTAATCCCGTCAGTCCCTCGGCTTCCAAGGCGGGCAACATATTTAATGTGCTTAGCATGGAGACAATGAAATAGAATGAACTCAGGAATATTCCTCGAACAAAAGAGGTATGCTTTCTCGTTATTGCGCTATATACAATAGCAAGTATGCCAAGCGCTAAAGTGAGGAGTCCATATCCGAGCATGGTCATCCAAACGGCTTTGGTGTGTTCTTTTTCTACATAAGATGTATGTTCTGACGGAATCGAAAAGGAAGGTTCAAAGGAGACGATCCTGTCTGATCCGAAAGTGAACTTCAATTGTAATACGGCCTCGCCAATCGTAGTATTTAAGTCCGAATAGGTAAGGGTCGATTTTTTATTTTCTGTGATCTGGAGAGTCTTTGAATCATATCCTAATTGGGTTAGCCATTGTTCTGCAAGTCTTACATTATTTGTTGTACTGATCGATTCCTCTGTAGGTTCAATAAGGGGCGAGTTCTTCTTCTGAGAAAAGGATACGATATCTCCTGTATTCATATGTACATCTATATTAAGGTAGTTATTGGTATTACCTTCTTTCAGACGGACGCGGTAAACTTCGGTTGGATATTTATGATCGAAAGTAGTATTGTATTTCTCCATTAACTTCTCTTTAGATAAATAACCATATAAATCTGAGTCAGATTGATAGGTGACCAAAGTATCATCGGGTTGACTCAATACATGAATGTGAAGTTGTGACTCAGCATATTGTGTGGCCGCGATTCTTGCTTGATCCTTAGTGATTAATTCTTTGCTTGGTTGCTCCAGTGTATCGGATGCGGTGCTGGGGAATACTTGCAATATCATAAACAGAATCAGACCGATAACCCCACATAGACCGAGAACCTTATAGTTGATATTAAGTTTCAAAGGTTGTCCCGTAGAATTCATTTAATTTCCTCCTAAAAGTTTTTGAGCGCTACTTCTTAGAATTACTTCGTAAAAACTTACATCGAAAGCATAAACTTAAAGTTTTTGAGCGTTACTCCTTGGTAATACTTCGTAAAAACTTACATCGAAAGCATAAACTTAAAGTTTTTGAGCGCTACTCCTTGGTAATACTTCGTAAAAACTTACATCGAAAACATAAACTTCGTTAGATGCTCTTATAAGTAACGATAACATAGCATAGCTTCTAGCGGTAAATCCAGCAAATGTAACTCGAAATGGTGCAAAGCAGATGAATAAGAAGGTAATCATACTTATGGAGAGAGAACCACTGTTCTGATACGTTCTTTCGCTTATATTTAACCCATATCCAGTCATTTGTCCAGAAAATCAATTTGTACAGTTACTGGATAAAGATTATAATCGGAATGCAATTTAATAATGCGCCAAATTTTCATATGAAATACGGGGGAACCATTTCTTGTAGAGACGATTTAGTCTATCTACTTGTGGGGTGAATTTCGTTGTTGAATGAACGAATAGGGTAAGCTGTGCATACCCGAATCCGTCAGCTAACCTCGTAGGCGATATGCAAGCAGGAACCAACCGAGAGGCATTGGATTTCCAGTGTCTTTTTTTGTTGATTTAAAAAGGGGTGAAGCGTGTGAAATGGAAGTATAGTTGGTTCAGATTATCCCCTCCACAAATTCTAGTTATTGGTTTCGCTACCATTATACTACTGGGAACGGTATTGTTAACCTTACCCATATCGAATACGACGGGTAAACCCCTCGCCTTCATTGATGCATTGTTTACAGCAACATCAGCGACTTGCGTTACGGGCTTAGTCGTGCAGGACACGGGGACGTTCTTCAGCACATTTGGGCAAGTGGTCATTATTATGCTCATTCAGGTGGGCGGACTTGGATTTATGACGATGGCTACGTTATTCGCCTTTCTGTTGAAACGGAAGATATCCCTACGTGACCGTTTGCTCCTTCAAGAAGCGATGAATCAGGGCTCAATGGAAGGAATAGTACGACTGATTCGAAAAGTATTACTCTTTTCTCTTATTATCGAAGGATCAGCTGCTGTTCTGTTAACTGTAAGATGGGCAGTAGATATGCCCTTTGGAAAAGCTTTATATTTTGGTATTTTTCATGCCATTTCAATGTTTAACAATGCTGGATTTGATCTATTCGGTGACTTCCGTAGCCTTACAGGTTATGTATATGATCCAATCGTCAACTTTGTGGTGATGTTCCTTATTGTATCTGGAGGAATTGGATTCATTGTTCTATCTGACATGGTCGATTTCCGAAAGACGCGTAGGATATCTTTACATTCAAAAGTAGTACTATCCATGACAGCCTTTCTAATCGTGTTCGGAGCCATTGTTATATTTGTATTCGAGTATTCTAATCCAAGAACATTAGGGTCGTTAAATTGGGGTGGCAAAATCCTTGGCTCCCTCTTCCAATCGGTTACACCAAGAACTGCAGGTGCGAATACGCTTGATCTGGGTAATATGAGACAGGCATCTCAATTCTTTATGATTATACTTATGTTCATTGGGGCTTCTCCAGGATCTACTGGAGGTGGGATCAAGACAACAACGTTTACGCTTATTATTGGTGCTGTGATCTCCATGTTACGTGGACGAGATGACATCGTATTGTTTCGCTACCGGTTTGCGCAAGAACGTATATTTAAAGCGCTCACGATTACACTAGTTGCACTTTTGCTTGTAATGAGTGTAGCGATGATACTTTCTACGACAGAAGACAGTAGTTTTCTAATGATATTGTATGAGACAACTTCTGCATTTGGTACAGTAGGGTTAACGATGGGATTAACCACACATCTGACCTTAGCGGGTAAAATTCTGATAAGTCTAACGATGTTTGCAGGTCGCCTTGGACCACTTACACTGGCATATGCACTGGGTCCGAAGAAAGGCAAAGAGTTATATCGTCATCCAGAGGGTAAAATTATTATAGGGTAGAAGAGAAATTGAGATGATTAAAGGAGTATTGAAAGAGAGATGAAGAAACAGCAGTTTGTCGTTATTGGATTGGGGCGGTTCGGGTCTTCTATTGCTCAAGAACTTATGGCACTGAATTATGAAGTGCTAGGGATCGATCGAAATGAAGAGATTGTAAGTGATATGAGTGAGTTACTGACGTATGCTGTTGTGGCAGATGCCTCAGATGAAGAAGTGCTGAAATCGTTAGGTGTTCGTAATTTCGATTGTGGTATTGTGGCTATCGGAGAAGACATCCAGACGAGTATTCTTGCAACCATACTGCTCAAAGATTTAGGAGTAACGACAGTCGTTGCTAAAGCGATCTCTGTTCTTCACGGAAGAGCATTGGAGAAACTAGGAGTAGATCGAGTAGTGTACCCTGAGCGAGATATGGGCATTCGGGTTGCACATCAACTGGTAACTCCGAACTTACTGGATTATATTGAACTTTCGAAAGATTACAGCATTGTAGAGATGAACGCTCCGTTATGTCTTGATGGTAAGACACTCACAGAGATAAATATTCGTACTAGATTTGGCTGTAGCATCGTGGCTTTGCATAGATCAACTGGCATTATTGTGGCGCCTACAGCAATGGATCAGGTTCGAGCAGGCGATATTATGGTCATTATCGGGTCTAACGAGAATATTGAAAATTTTGAGAATGAACTCATGGATGACAATTAAATAGGAATAGAACCACTTTCGGTAGAGGTAGCTAATTTCTCAAAAAAATGCGAACGTAAAACACAGAGAAGGTCAAGGAGATTATCCTTGACCTTCTCTGTGTTTCTTTTTTTGGTGAAATCATAAAAATCATAAATCTAGGCGATTAAATAAGGATTCTGTTTCTTCGATCCATTGCCGTGCAGCCTTACTTAACTCGGTATATTCACCATAGATTAAGGATGTCGTTCGTCGTGTTTCTTTGAGATCAGGGATATGAATAACTTTGAGATCATTATCGTCAATAAGTTGTTGATGTAGATAAGATTTGGGTAATAATGTTACAGCTTTACAAGTAGGTAATAAGCGGACAATCGCTTCAAACGAGTCGATCTCCATTCGAATATCAGGCATAATACCCGTATTCTCAAATAAGTCGTCCATTAATTTACGATACCATGTCCCACTTGAGAAAATAATCATGGGTGTCTCATGTAAATCGTTCATATGAATGGCTGGTGATTCGGCAAGGGGGTGTTGTCTTGGTAGAACTAATTCCAAGTGATCTTCAAATAAAGGGATACAGTTTAAGCCTCTTTCGTGGATGGATGAAGCAACAATTCCAACGTCGATCTTCTTCTCACGGAGTGCTGAAACAATTTCATGCGTTCTACCTGTAACAAGTTTGATTTCTGCAGTGGGATGCTTCTCCATAAAAGTATTGATCAGTGGTGGAAGCGTTGTTTGAATTGTAGTTAGGCTTGCCCCAAGAGTGACAGAGATCTGACTTCCATCTTTATGCTGAGATAATGTTCGCAAGAATTGTTGTTGAAGCTTTCTTTGCTCAAGAGCAAAGGTATATGTTAAATGTCCGATCGAGGTCAATTCTAATCGCTTACCACGACGGTGAAATAGATTTACCCCAAGATCGTTCTCTAACTTGGAAATTTTACGTGATAGAGCGGGTTGAGAAAGGTTCAGTAACTTAGAAGCCTTATTGAGACTGGACTGCTCCACAACGATTGCAAACACATCTAACGCTTCAAACATAGTACACCTCACTCATCTCATTTTTACCGGAACATCAATTCATTCGCTTATGCGCTTATGTTATAACTAATAATAATTATATTGCAATTCCATTATAAGCTAAAAAGGAGTAACATGAAAAGTGCCACAAGTTGTTCACAGATTATTAAGAAATGTGGCTGTTTTAGTCGCTTTCTGCGGCTTTTATCACGTCCGTATATGTTTTATTAACAAAGATATTTGAAAACGCTGTTATTGGAAAGGGGATTAGTCATTTATGAAGGGTTACTATGCTAGAAAGATTCACTCGCTTCTCGGAGTGATCCCACTGAGTTTCTTTATTTTAGAGCATCTTGTGACGAATTTCGGTGCATTTGAAGGGGGACTTGAGAAGTTTAATGAGGGGGTAGCATTTCTTAATGGTCTACCACTCGTATTGTTCATGGAGCTGTTTCTAATTTGGCTACCCTTGCTCTATCATGGTGTATTTGGTTTATATCTCGCCTATCAATCACAACCGAATAATGGATCATATAACTATGGACGCAACTGGCGGTTCTTGTTTCAACGTGTTACAGGTGTCCTAACCTTTATGTTTGTCATTTGGCATGTGTATGAGACACGAGTTCAAGTAGCCTTAGGAAATGTTACACATGAAGAATTGGGTGGTATTATACATGCAGTAGTTATGAATCCTGTTACGTTTATTCTATATTTAATCGGTGTTATTTCCACGGCGTTCCATTTCTCTAATGGGATCTGGTCTTTCTTAGTCAGCTGGGGAATTACTGTAGGACCACGTGCACAACGCGTATCATCAATGATGTGTATGGGATTATTCGCTATCGTATCGGTATTATTCATCTTGTCACTAATTGCTTTCCGAAATGTTGAGTTCCAGACCGCTTTGAACTTTATAGAATCATGGAAGACAGTCTTAAGTTAAGGGGTGACCTACATGGCAACAGCAAATATTATTATTGTGGGCGGCGGGTTAGCTGGATTGATGGCAACCATAAAAGCAGCAGAATCAGGTACACATGTTCACTTATTCTCACTAGTTCCCGTAAAGAGATCTCACTCCGTATGTGCTCAGGGCGGAATCAACGGGGCTGTTAACACCAAAGGGGAAGGAGACTCACCATGGGAGCATTTCGATGATACCGTCTATGGTGGAGATTTCTTAGCCAATCAGCCTCCAGTTAAAGCGATGTGCGATGCAGCACCTGGAATTATTCACTTGATGGATCGGATGGGGGTTATGTTTAATCGTACGCCTGAGGGACTTCTGGACTTCCGGCGCTTCGGTGGAACGCAATATCATAGGACAGCCTTTGCGGGTGCTACGACAGGGCAACAGTTATTGTATGCACTTGATGAGCAAGTTCGTCGCTATGAGGCTGAAGGCTTAGTAACCAAACATGAAAATTGGGAGTTCTTATCCGCTGTTATTGATGATGATGGAGTATGTCGTGGCATTTGTGCACAAGATCTGAAGAGCATGGAGATTCATACGTTTGCTGCGGATGCTGTTATTTTAGCAAGTGGGGGACCTGGTATTATTTTCGGTAAGACTACGAATTCGGTTATTAATACAGGTACTGCAGCAAGTGCAGTGTATCAGCAAGGGGTATATTATGCGAATGGTGAGTTTATTCAGATTCATCCAACGGCGATCCCTGGAGACGATAAGCTTCGCTTGATGTCGGAATCTGCACGTGGTGAAGGTGGGCGCATCTGGACGTATAAAGATGGGAAGCCATGGTATTTCCTTGAAGAGAAGTATCCTGCTTACGGAAATTTAGTACCACGTGATATCGCAACTCGCGAAATATTCCATGTGTGTGTAGATATGGGTCTTGGAGTCAATGGTGAGAACATGGTCTATCTTGATCTCTCCCACAAAGATCCGAAAGAACTGGATGTTAAATTAGGTGGTATTATTGAAATTTATGAGAAGTTCATGGGTGATGATCCTCGAAAGATTCCTATGAAAATATTCCCGGCAGTCCATTATTCAATGGGTGGCATGTGGGTGGATTACAATCAGATGACGAACATTCCAGGGCTATTTGCAGCTGGGGAGTGTGAATATCAATATCATGGTGCGAATCGTCTTGGAGCTAACTCACTTGTATCCGCTATATACGGAGGTATGGTTTCTGGACCTAAAGCAGTTGAATATATCAAAGGCCTTAAGAAGAGAGCGGAAGATATACCTACTGCGGTATATGATCGTTATAAGAAAGAACAGACAGACAAGTATGAGAATCTCCTTGCTATGAATGGAACGGAGAATGCCTATGTTCTGCACAGAGAACTAGGTGAGTGGATGACGAATAACATGACGGTTGTACGTTATAATGACAAGCTCGAAGCTACGATTGAGAAGATTAAAGAATTAAAGAAACGCTACAAGAATATTAACATGAACGATAAATCCCGATTTAATAATCCAAGTGTAGCGTTTACTCGTCAACTATGGAATATGATAGAGCTTGCACACGCGATGACGTTGGGTGCCTTGATGCGAAATGAGAGTCGTGGTGCTCACTATAAGCCAGATTATCCTGAGCGTAATGACGAGCAGTTCCTGAAGACTACGAAAGCGAAGTGGACACCTGAAGGACCACAAATCTCGTATGAAGAGATTGATGTATCTTTGATTCCACCACGGATTCGTGACTATTCGAAGGAAAAGTAACGTTAATATTATCGATGAATTAAGTATCGGTAGTGGCGCTTAAAAACATATGGGAGGAACTAATATGGCGGAAACATCTGTATCACAAAAAAATGTTAAGTTTATTATTACTCGTCAGGATGCGCCGGATTCTAAGCCTTATACAGAGGAGTTTGAGATTCCGTATCGTCCTGGTATGAACGTTATAAGCTCATTGATGGAGATTCAACGTAATCCGGTAACTAGTGAAGGGAAAGATATTGCTCCTGTATGTTGGGAATCCAATTGCTTAGAAGAAGTATGTGGTGCCTGCTCGATGGTTATTAACGGTAAACCACGTCAAGCGTGTGCAGCACTTATTGATAATCTTGAGCAACCAGTACGGTTACAACCGATGAGTACATTCCCGGTTGTGCGTGACCTTGTGATTGACCGCAATCGTATGTTTAAGGCACTCAAGCGAGTGAAGGCTTGGATCCCGATTGATGGTACGTATGATTTAGGCCCCGGACCTCGTATGGCTGAGAAGAAGCGGCAATGGGCATATGAATTATCAAAGTGTATGACTTGCGGAGTATGCCTTGAAGCTTGTCCTAACGTGAATGAGAAGACGGATTTCATCGGTCCTGCAGCTATTTCACAAGTAAGGCTCTTTAATGCCCATCCTACTGGGGAAATGAATAAAGAGGAACGTTTAGACATGTTAATGGAGGACGGCGGTATTGATGGGTGTGGGAATTCACAGAACTGTGTCCGTTCATGTCCCAAAGGGATTCCTCTAACAACCTCTATAGCAGAGATGAATAAAGACACAACCAAGCATATGTTTAAGCGTTGGTTAGGAGTATAATAAATAGCATATTGTAGCTACGCTAATACGACACCTCCACGAATCGCATCCCTGCGATACTCGTGGAGGTGTTATTTGTAAATAATAAGAGTGATCTGGAGGGGATCGTATTGATTATTGATCGACCGGTAACGAGTACCGATATCATGATAGATTGTGATAAACTCGGAGTACGTCGTGGGATGAACTTACTCGTTCATTCTTCTATGAAAAGTATTGGTGGATGGATCGTTGGAGGTGCGGAAGCTGTTATTCTAGCTTTAGAGAATCTATTGGGTAAAGAAGGAACACTTATAATGCCCACTCAATCAGGGAACCTGACAGATCCAGAGACGTGGATGAATCCTCCTGCAGATCCTCGATGGTGGGGTCTTATACGTGAGAGCATGCCTCCATATGATCCTGATTTCACAGTTACTAGAGGCATGGGTATTATTCCTGAAATTTTTCGTAAACAGTCGGGTGTTTATCGTAGTGCTCATCCCCATGTATCTTTCGCAGCTAGGGGTAGACTTGCTACATATATTACGGAGTCTCATCCGTTAGATTACAGTCTAGGTGAGAGCTCACCACTTGCTAGAATGGCAGAGGTGGATACATATGTGCTCTTATTAGGTACGGATCATAGCAACAATACATCATTTCATCTAGCGGAATATCGTTGCGCATATCGAGGTAAGAAGGAGATTGAGTCCAAAGCGCCAATCCAGGGTAAACACAATACAGAGTGGGTATCCTTTCAAGATATCAACTTTACATCGGATGATTTTCATATAGTGGGTGCAGATTTCGAGCGGAATTGCTCCGAACTGTACACACGTGGGAACGTAGGTATGGCTTCCTGCCTGCTATCCAGACAAAACGATCTAGTGAATTATGCGATATCATGGTTTGAACATCACCGGTAAACTAAATCTGCTAGGAGGAATTCATATGATATGCAGAGAACGTAAAGAGGACTGGGTTATGGTTGACCAGCACCAACATGGATTACTTGCGGGAGAGTTTGCTGCAGCAATGAATTCGACTATATTTCGAAGTAATAAACGATGGAATGAAGCTGTCTATGCCGTGAAAGATCATGACCGAGGTTGGATTGATCTAGATGATGACCCCTTTTTAAATGATGCTTTGCATGCACCTTATACATTTTTAGATTTCCCGATTGCTACGAAATTAACCTTTTATAGTAAAGGACTGGACGAAATCCAGTTAAAAAGTCCATATGCAGCACTTCTATGCAGTATGCATTACGACAGACTTTTAAACCAAGCTAATATCGAGCATCCTGCTCTCAGAAAGTATATGCAGCAAGAACAGAATCGTAGAAAATATATTCAATTAGAGCTAGGAATAACAGATTTAGAAACCGATAGTGATCTTGTCTATGATCTAAACGTATTGAGGTTCTGTGATGATTTATCGCTCTATTTATGTTTAAATGAACCTGGAGCAGACAAAGAACACGAATTTCCTTGGTGGCGTGAAGGCTTTCCCATGTCTGATGAATTCGACTGTACGGGTGGCAACATCATTCAAGCACACTGGAAGAATGTGAATACAGTGGAACTATCGCCGTTTCCCTTTGATAGAAAGTTCACTGTTGAACTGACATGTATCATTGTATCCAAGCTAGCTATTCAACAAATGGGTATCTCAGAAGCTTATTCTAATGGTGATGTGATTCAGTATACTTTTCAAATTCAGGGTAGTTAATTTAATTTATGTATTGGGGGCTGTGACATCATGACGAAACAAGAGAAGCCTCTGGACTCATCTTCATCTTCGTCTTCAATACCCTCTGGAATTCGTTCAACTAAGAACTGGAGCGAAATGAAGATGACGAGAAGGCAATTTCTTCGTTATAGTGCAACAACAGTGATAGGTGCTAGTTTAATTACAGGTGGATATGCAAGTTTATGGGAACCTCGACATCTATCGATTGAGTCACTGGAACTTGAATTTGCAAGATTACCCGCTGCCTTTGATGGGTTAAAAGTGGTTCAATTTAGCGATCTGCATCTAGGGTTTCATACTCACGAGAAGGATATTAAGAGTTTAATGGCAACCATAACAAGTCAATCGCCGGATATCATTTGTTTCACAGGGGATATTGTAGACAATAGTGCGGAACCTCTAGCTCAAGCTGTACCGTATTTATCTTCACTTCATGCGCCATTAGGTAAGTATGCCATTCTAGGAAACCATGATCATTGGGGACAGCCAGGTGAAGTCATTCGTATGTTGAAGGCTTCAGGATTTATTGTACTTCAGAATAAACATGTTATCGTAAAAAAAGAAGGAAGTATGATTGCCATCGTGGGATTAGAAGACCTTTTAATTGGAAGACCTAACCCAGAAGAAGCATTAAAGGGTGTTCCAGAAGGGACATTTTCCCTGTTGCTTATGCATGAACCGGATTATGCAGACACTGCGGCAACGTATCCTTTTGATCTCCAATTATCAGGGCATAGCCATGGGGGGCAAGTGCGATTACCCTTCATGGGGGCAGTCATGACACCTAAAGGTTCGAAACGTTATATTCAGGGACTCTATTCGATGGAATCCAATGATATGAAGTTATATGTAAATCGTGGGTTCGGAGTTACTAAATTACCTATTAGATTCCTGTGTAGTCCAGAATTAACCGTATTTACGTTCAAAACGTCGGGATTGTTATGAGGTACAAATATGATTGATATGTCTTCATTTGATGGATCACGTGTATTTCTAAGACCCATTGAAAAGAGGGATGGTCCAAGACTAGGCTCCATTCTCTCTGATCTGCGAGAGCAACAATCCACTGCCTATAATCAGCACACCTCCTATTTTGGTTCAAAAAGAATGCTCGAACAAATCTTAAACAGTGATGTAGAGCGTTTTATTCATTTTGGAATCAGGATTAAGAATGTGGATGGAATTATAGGGTTAATGTCATTTCAACACTGGAGTAGAGTTCAATTTAAGGCAACATTAGCCTATATGCTGGATCGTACTTACTGGAATCAAGGGATCGCGACGGAGGCTTTAAGAATTCTGTTGGAATTCGGATTTCGGGAGCTTGGGTTACATCAAGTCGAGGGAAGATGCCAAGAGGATAATATGGCTTCAGAAAAAGTGATGATCAATAACGGTTTAACTTGGGTACGAACAATTCCAAGAAGAGATGGGACACAGATGCCAGTTCATGCGGTTAAGGTGTTCAGTCTAAGTCAGTGTTTGTTACACAAATGAAATATAGCCGTTACGTAACTCTAACAGTGAGTGGTTATACTGATTACATAACCCCCTTTTGAAAATATATATGAACTAGGACCCGTTGATAACGGGTCCATTTTTTTGTCTGTTTATAGGATTACAGAAGTGAAACGATTTGTTTTTGTTTCTGTTTATAATAGACCCATTCTTTAAAGCCAATTTCTTTGAGTTTTGCGCTTACTTTTGAGAAGTCATCTCCTATACGATTAGGATGGTGAGAATCGGATCCAAAAGTCACATCTACTCCATAATGAAGTGCTCTCTCAAGAATGTCATCCGAAGGGTACCATCCACCACTTAATTTCATTCTGCCGGATGTATTAATCTCAATAGCAACACCGCAGGTAGCTATAACCTGTAATGTCTCATCAATGGTCTCAGCAGCAGGGATATCGGAGAATCCAGGGTAATTTCCCTTCATGGCGTCTATGTGTCCAAGAACTTGAAAAAGGCCACTTTTTGCGGATCCTTGAATCAATCGGTAATATTCTTTTTTGATGGAAAGCTGTTGTTCAGAATCTAGACCGATCCACTGATCCTTATTGAAAATACTGTCCTCGTACACATGATGGACAGATCCAATGATGTAGTCAAAGGGATATTTAGCAAAAGTATTTCGATAAAGTTCAACATGATCTGGAAAATAATCGGATTCCATCCCTAACAATACATCAATCGTTCCTGCGTATTCCTGTTTAAGTTGAAGTACCTCTTGTACATAACCTTCCATCTCAGATTTCCCCATTGCTACGCCTGGATTACCCACATCTTCTTCTTTAGCAAAGTAGGGCGAATGATCTGAGATACCAATGACCTGTAGTCCAGAAGAGATTGCCGATTCAATATAGTCTCGGATATTTCCCTCTGCATGTCCACAACGATAATGGTGGGTATGAATGTCAAATTTCATGATGTAACACTCCTTAAGTTGAATTATTCGGAACTTATAAATTGCGATTCAGGCATACCTTTGAGATCGCTCAGAAATTGTTGCATTGCGGAATTCAGGTATCTTCCTGATTTATAGATTACACCCACGGGGTGAGTAACTTCAAGCTCAAAAAGAGGAACGATCTTCAATGTACCTAAACGTAATTCGCTAGCGACAGATAGTTTGGAGATAATAGCCGCACCTAAGTTTAATTCGACCATCCGTTTTATTTCCTCACTACTTGAGAGCTCCATAACTACATTTGGGGTGATTTTATGTTTCTTAAAAATCTCATCCGCGAATTTACGGCCTACGGTATCATGTGTGAGCAAAATAAGGGGGAGATCGCGCAATACTTCAATCGTAGCGACAGAATTTTTGGATAGAGGATGTTTAGTAGAAATGACCAATTCAAAAGTGTCATAGTAAAGCACAGACGTCATTAAGTTCGGATTACGCTCAATGAGGTATCCAATCCCGACATCCACTTGGCCGTTCTCTACGCTAGTATATACTTGGCCAGAAGACATAGACTGGATTGTCGTTTTGATGAGGGGGAATTGATCCTGAAAATAAAAAAGTACGCGTGGTAACATTTGAATCGCTATTGAAGTGGTTGTTCCAAGGACGATAGGTCCTTGAGGAGTCTCGCTTAAATCAGAGAGCCGTTGTTTAAGTTCTTCTACGATAGATAGAATACGTTCGGAATGTTCAAGGAATACCTCACCGCGGTCTGTTAACGTCACAGGTTGGTTACGATCCACAAGCACAGTATTAAACTCGTCCTCTAGGCTTTTAATCTGAGCTGATACGGCTGGTTGAGTAAGGTTGAGTAATTCTCCAGCTTTTCGAAAACTCATCGTCTTAGAAATGGTCACAAGTGTTTCTAACTGACTGATGTTCACGTCATCCCTCCTCTAGCTATTCTTATATCTGTATATTAATTCGTTCATAAGTCCATTATTTAAAATTATAGATGATCTACTAGGCCAGAGCAATGAAACTCAACATTTATTCTTAATATTTTGTAGCATTGCCATTCAAAAAATAGGGTAAAAGACCGATAAAGAAGAAGTGGATTTATGATTACATAAGCCTAAACGAGACAATGATATAAAAGGTTAGTACTTCTTTTGATATTTAACATAGGTTTGAAGGGCTATTGATGAAGCTATGCTCCAATAAACACTAGCATATTTTTGGGTTTAAAGTATAATTATTCTAACGATATACGGGACTTTTGGTGCTAAGACCAACAGCCTAGTCTAAAGGGGCGCATGTTACAAAATGAAAACAGAAATAATTAATCCTTTTCTAGAGTCCGCAAGGATCGTTATTGAACAAGTCATTCGAGTATCACCTTCAACGGGTAATTTAACAGTTAAAATTATTGAAATCGTTAAGGGTGATATATGGATTCAAGTGGGCATGACAGGGCAATTATCAGGTAATGTGGTATTCGGTCTGAAAGAGTCAGTTGCATTAAAAATAGTATCCGCGATGATGGGCGGGACCATTCTAACGAAAATGAATGAAATGGGGAAAAGCGCCATCTCAGAACTTAGCAATATGATTAGTGGTAATGCTAGTACCATCCTTTTCAATCAAGGAGTTAATGTTGACATTACACCTCCTGTCATTGTAAATCCTCAAGAAAATCCTCTCTTCTTTTCAAAAAAGGCACTCAGCATCCCCTTAATGATGGATGGAATCGGTGAACTGGATATTCAAGTGATGATTTCTTAGAATAGAGATAACAAACTCATTCTAAGGAGTTCAAATTTCGTAGAAAAGAATACTTGTTCTGCGCAGTTTGAAGTTGGGAGGATTAAGAAATCATGCTTCAAGATAAAGTCGTTGTCATAACAGGAGCTTCAAGTGGTATTGGTGCGTTAGTTGCAAGGTATATTTCTGAGCAAGGGGCTATCCCCGTATTAATGGCACGTTCTTCAGGACGCTTAGCATCCATCGGTGCAAAGTTATCAGGTCCACATAAGCTAATGGTGGTAGATGTGACGCAAACCGATCAAGTACAACATGCGATGAGCCAAGTCATAGAACAATACGGTAGAATAGATGTGCTTATGAATAACGCAGGCTACGGTAAATTTGAATCCATCCTTGATATGTCTGTAGATGAATATAGTGAAATGATGGATGTCAATTACATGGGAACCGTTCGATGTACAAAAGCCGCATTATCTTACATGCTACCCAAAGGAGAAGGGCAGATCGTGAACGTCGCTTCTATGGCAGCGAAGATTGGAACAGCTCAATCCACTTCATACACAGCAACTAAACATGCGGTATATGGATTTAGTAATAGTCTGCGACAAGAACTACGTGGAACAGGAATAACGGTATCGACGGTTAATCCAGGACCTATCGATACGCCTTTTTTTGAGTTAGCAGATCCCTCAGGGAAATATGTCGCCAATGTCAATTGGTTCATGATGAAACCAGAACTCGTGGCTCGTAAGATGGTCAGACTTATTGAGCGTAAGCAAGAAGAGATTAACTTACCACGGTTAGCCGCGATCGGTATACGTTTCTACCAACTGTTTCCACGGTTGGCGGACAAATTAACGTATGGCATGATGAATAAGAAATAAAGAGAGAGCCGGCTCAAGGGAGTCGGTTTTTTGTTGAGAAGCATGGTTAATTTAGAAATCTACATAATAAATTGCATAAGAATTTGGTGGGATATCTATTTTAGCATATAATGAATAAGAATGATTTGAACATAAAGGATGGACTTACATGAATTTAACTTCTTTTGAACAACTAGGTATTCCAACGGATTTAGTAAATAAGCTTTCTGAGTTTGAAATAAACGAACCTTCAGCTGTTCAGTCTGAGGTGATTCCAGCAATGATAGAAGGTAAGGATGTCCTCGCACATTCACAGACCGGTACGGGTAAGACACTTGCTTTCTTGCTTCCAATCTTGCATGGCATTAACCCTGATGTTAAATCTATACAAAAGATGATTCTAGCTCCAACGCAAGAACTTGCCATGCAAATTGTACGTGAAGGTGAACGTTACGGACAACATAGAGGAATTCGTGTGTTAGGCCTCATTGGTGGAGCAGCTATGAAACGTCAAGTTGAGAAACTAAAAAATCATCCTCAATTAGTTGTAGGTACTCCCGGTAGAATAAAAGAATTAATTGAAATGCGTAAGATCAAGATGCATACCGTTACTACTATTGTTGTAGATGAGGTTGATCAAGTATTCGACCTTGGTTCTGGAGGAGATGTAGAACGTATTATTCGAAGTGCGGCGCGTGATCGCCAACTGGTGTTTCTCTCTGCTACCGTTAGCAAAGCGACAGCAGCACTTGTGAAGAAAGAGATGAAAGAGCCAGTAGAGGTAGGAATTGAGCCTGAACAAATGACGGCAAAAGGACTAGAACATCTCTATTTCATTGCACAAGAACGAGATAAGCCGGATACGCTCCGTCGTCTTATTCGTCATTACAACCCACAAAAAGTGATTGTATTCGTGAATGCAACAAAGGATATTGCAGAAGTAGAAGCGAAGATGAATCATTTAGGGCTTAGCACTCAAGCACTTTATGGAGATGCAGACAAGATGGCACGTAGTGGGGTGCTTGAACGTTTCCGTAATGGCAAATTCAAGGTTCTAGTAGCTAGTGATCTAGCTGCACGTGGACTGGATATTGAAGGTTTAACAATGGTCGTAAACTTCGATCCACCGATCGATTCTGAGCATTATGTGCATCGTGCTGGACGGACGGGAAGAATGGGTCGTAGTGGGATGGTACTGTCCATTGTTACAGATCGACAAGAGTTTATTATTAAGAAATTTACGAAAGAATTGAAGACTCCTATTGGGCTTCGGTCGATGTTTGGAGGAAAGGTTATTGAACCTGGGCAAGAGGTACCGATGTCAAGAGCATCTATCTCTTCTAGAGAAGAGGCAACTTCCTACCGCAAAGGTGACGATCGTCCGAAACGTGGTGAACCGGACAAGCTAACTCATAACAAAGAAGTTGCAACGCAAAGGAATCGCCCATTGGACCGACCTATTAGTACCGAACGTACACAGGTATCGCAACCAAAGGTAGAGCTTGAAGTTCCAGTACAACCTATTCCGGCTACTGAGGTTCCTCGTAAATCAACAAAACATACTGGGGCTAGTAAAAGTGAGCGGGAGCGGATTCGTAAAAATAAGGGTGCACCGAAGTGGTTGAAGAATAAGCCACCACGCTCTTAAAATAAGTAACGGGTCATCTGGAAGTTAGGTTGTTCTCTGTAGAATAGTGAATCGTATTCTCTACAGATATTAGAACAACCGCTTCTAGCTTCTTGTTACATGATGATAATTTATCATAACGAGGTGAGGATAATGAGCGATATACCTGTATTAGAAATTCAAGGACTTACTGGAGGTTACAGTCTCAACCGTCCAGTGCTTCATGATGTTAACTTTCAAGTCGGTACTGGGGAAATGGTCGGTCTAATCGGACTGAATGGTGCGGGTAAAAGTACAACGATGAAGCATATTTTGGGATTAATGACACCTCAGAAGGGTGAGATTCGTGTCAAAGGGAAGAAGAGAGAGGAAGACTCTGAAGTGTACCACAGTGCGCTGGCCTTCGTACCGGAATCTCCGTTACTTTATGAGGAGATGACGGTTAGAGAGCACCTAGAATTTACGGCAAGAGCCTATGGTGTAACCAAAGAGGACTTTGAGGAACGTTCAGGTAAACTATCTGCATTATTCCGGATGGAAGATAAGATGGATAGTCTATCCATACACTTATCTAAAGGGATGAAGCAAAAAGTTATGATTATGTGTGCTTTTGTAGCTCGTCCATCCCTTTATATTATTGATGAACCCTTTCTAGGTTTAGACCCTCTTGGTATTCGTTCACTATTAGATTTCATGATGGAACTAAAAGCCGGAGGATCCTCTATTCTATTAAGTTCTCATATTTTATCAACGATTGAGAACTATTGCGATCGTTTTATCGTGATGCATCAGGGAAGTATCATTGCTCATGGTACGCTTGAACAAATTGCTGAACAAGCTGGCAAACCGGGCGCTCCACTGGAGGAACTTTTCTACACACTCGTACAGGGTAGGGTCTGAATATGGATCTGAAGAATCTTCGGATACAACGACGCCGTCAATTTTGGGGAGAGATTATTCCTTATTTAGGGTATGTCATGCAAAGTGGCGTGGCTGTGTTATTTCTATTCGCATTTATTGCCTTCTCTGCGTGGTATACATCGCTAGTACAGAACATTCCTGAGGGGCTTCCTATTCGCTGGATTATGTTGGTTATCCTTCTCCCATTGACTGTACATAGTAGTTTTCGAACGTATCTAAAGTCACCCGATATTGTATTCTTGATACCTCAGGAATCTAAGATGAAGAATTATTTATCAGGTAGCTGGGTTAGTGGGGTTATGTATAAGTTAGTTGGACTTGCTTTGGTATTCTTGACCGCTTGGCCGTTATACGTGCGCAGTGACGAATCACCTAAGTCATTTTGGATATTTCTCATCTTTCTTTGTATATTGAAGCTAGTTGCTAGTTATGGGGGTTGGAAAGAGCAATCGATGGTGTCAATCCGAGCCTCGAAGTGGTTTCGCTTGCTCCGATGGGCAGTGATGGCTTTAGCATTAGCAGCATGGTTATGGGAGCCGATAGGAAAAAGCCTGATTTATGTGTTACTTATAGTAGTAACTTATGTCATTGCAGTGTCCTATCCTGTGAAGCATTTAGTTGCTTGGGAGCGATTAATTGCGAAAGAAGAATCGCAGATTGGTCGGGTAATGTTGGTATTAGGCTGGTTCGTTAGTGTTCCAGAGCATCAACAACGTGTGTATCCTAGAAGATTACTTGCAAAGGCTGGTAACCGGGTATTATGGAAACCAAGTGCAGCTTACCGGTATCTTATTACCAAAAGTTTTGTACGCAGTGATATATTAGGCATTGTGGTACGTGCAGGGGTATTAGGAATACTACTAGTGTGGTGGACAAGAGGAAGCATACTTGGAAGTGGTATTTATTTGTTCTTTCTGTTCTTAGTAGGTGTGCAACTATCATCGCTACAAGGGTATCATCGAGATTCCTTCTGGCTGAACGTCTATCCGATTCCTGCAAATAGTCGACAGCATAATGTCACAACATTTGTATTCCAGGTACATATGTTAGTAGCTGTGATTCTCTGGCTACCATTATGGGGGGACGGATGGCAACATATAGGTCTAACGATCAGTACGCTTATAGCAGGACTTGTGATGTCATTTATTATTAGAACGATACTTTCGCGTAAAGCGAATAAAAACAATGATGATGACTAGATCATCATTCAAAAAGAGGTCGAGGGATAATGCCCTCGACCTCTTGTCATTCATATAGGAAATCTTAATCAATCATTATACCCACAAAGCGCGTGTGATGATAACCAACAAGATGAAAAGGACTAAGATCGCACCTGTGTTAGTAAACATTCCACCACCGACGCCGCAACCACAACCGCCTCTAACTTCATTTACTCCACTCATGTTTATTCCCCTTTCATAAATCATGATGTAATCTGTGATACACCGTATTCTATGAATGAGAAGAAAGGGGTGATTGGGCCTTACACCATGACAATAAAAATGGGTAATACCCTAGGTGAAATTAGTTAGAGAGGGATTGTAAATCCTGAATGCCTTGATAAACCAAATGATATAAATCCTCAAGATGTTCCTCTTCAATACATGAAAAGGCAATTCTTAAGTCGGTTTCACCCAAAGCGATGGTTCCCACACCATATTCAAGAAGCAAGTGGTTACGTAGCGCTTCAGCCGTTACTGTCTTCAATTTCAAACACATGAAATAACCAGAGTTAAAAGGGTAGTATTCCCATACATCATCGTATTTAGTGTTGTTCAACAACGCTTTCACACGATTCGCACGGCCCTTCATAATTTGGAATTTCTCTTCTTTTTGCGCGGCGAATTCAGGTGCTTTGAGTGCTTCAAGTATAAATGTTTGTGAAGGATGTGGCCCGCTAGAAATGGTCGCACGAATGATACCAAGTGTTTTTTGTTCCAAAGCAGCTAGGACATCCTTATTCTCTGAAGCATAGGTAATGAATCCAACTCGGAAGCCCCACACGAATTCCTCTTTGGTAGCTCCATCGACTTTAACTGCAAGCACACGTGGGTGAATTCCTGCAAGCTTACCAAATAAGGATTCCTTAAGTGAATCTTCGAAGAATAGAGCGAAATAGGCATCATCCGTCACGACAACAACATTAATACCAGCTTCTGCTGCTTCTTTAATAACAGCTACAATCTCTTCGCCTTCCTGTAGTCCAGGTGTGTATCCTGTTGGATTGTTAGGGAAGTTGAGCAGGACAATGGCTTTACCTTTATCTTGTTGAGCTAGTAATGCTTCCCGTAACCCAGCACTATTGAAAGTCATCTCTTCTGTGAAAAGCGGATAGTTAATACACTCACCATGGCGACGTATACCAAACGTAAGCTCGTAATTCTCCCAATTCTTATCAGGATATATTACAGCATCGCCCTCATCGACGAATAAATCTGCAACAATACTGAGGCCATGTGTTAGTGCATTGGTTACAACGGGGTTACCAAAGGACTTCTCTTGTAACGAAGGGTTCTCTTGTAACATCTTGCTGCGCCATACCGTTCGAAGCTCTGGCTTTCCTGCAGGAGGAGCATAACTGTATAGATCCTTGGGTTGGAATGCTGACAACTTGTCTTGAATCACGCTTAAATGCATTGGAACTCCATTCTCGGTAGCAATTCCAATCGTGGCATTATATTTCTTGGCATGGGCTGCTGCTTCAGCCGATTGACTAAGAATTCCCTCCTTAGGGAAATAAATCTCTCTTCCAAGATTTGATAACATGTCATATACGTGTGAATTTCCAGCTTTCATGCTCTCATTCAATTGTCCAGCAAGTGGGTTCATGCGTTCCATCCTTCCAAGTCTGTTTAATGGTTGTAAATTTCCAGCTTTAATGGATCATATTATACCACTTTGCATGAGAACAGTCACTGACAAATACTTTATTACTGCAAATGGGGACAGTATTTTTTCATTTGCTCAATGGTCTCTTGATCACGAGTACAACCTCTGGATTCAAGACCACTTATAACATGATCTGCGGCGTCTTTGGATAGATTCTGACCGAACTTAAATTTGGCAGATAGATGCTGAGTTTGTATTCTCATGACTGCGACGCCACGTAGCCGTGAGGTATATCGAGGGTCAGTAGGATCAATGGGATCATACCCTCCCTCTGGTTGTAGTTTTTTCATAAACAAAGTAAATATCCTCTCTTTGTCCGTGAGGTCATTAACGACTTCAGCGGTACCGCTTACCGTTACGCTTTTGAAGTAAGAGGTGGCAGGACAAGCTAATGCAGGGTCGCTGAAGTAGGAAGGAATCAGCGCATATTCATCGGCGACTGTAAAACTAACCTGATCATTGGAACGCATATGATTCATTTTTTCTCCAACACGACTTCCATGGAAATAGAAGAAACCTTGATCATATACGAAATTAAGTGGAGTCACGCGGGGGTGACCCTTCTCATCAACTGTCCCCAGAAAGCCGAAGGTCATTTTCGATAAAAATTGGTTCAGTTCTACTTCTTCTTGTACACTAAATTCCTGTCTTCTCATAGTCAATGGTCTCCTAATCTATAAATGGTAGGGTCTAATCTTCAACCTCATAGGTTCATCGTATGATATTGATTGACAAGTAAAAAGATCCAATTTAGATTATAATTTATAGTCCACTTGATACATTTTCAATAGAGGAGCTGAATGAATGGAACTGGCTTTGCCACTGGACTCTTATTTAGAGGAATATCGGTATAAGTATTTAGCGATATATTATGCATTACGTGACGCTATCCTAGCGGGGAGACTTGCTGCAGGTTCCAAGCTTCCTTCTACTCGATATTTAGCGAATCTTTATGATATCTCGCGTGGTTCAGTCGCCCAAAGCTACGATATGTTACTTGCAGAAGGGTACGTTCAAATGGTAGTGGGTAAGGGGACTTTTGTGACTCATGCGGGTCCCTCTCCTGTATCGGAAGAGCAAACAACTAGCGCAGAGATCACTCTTTCTTCTTGGGGATTACGATTAATGAGTCAACAGCAAACTTCCTATGATAATCAGAAGCGTCAGGGGATGGTCAGTTTTGTTCCTGAATCGCCTCCTATGGCGTTTTTTCCTTATGATGAGTGGCGTAGCGCTCTAGCTTATGCAGGTGGAAAAGGGGGAGGAGATTTAGAGCTTCCTGCCCGTCCCGAAGGAGATCTTCAATTACGTGAGGTGATTGCAGGCTATCTTCGAACCACCCGTGGAATTACAGTGAATGCTACAAATATCGTTTTATTTAGCGGATCTATGCAGGGAATTGCGATTCTTTCCCAGCTTGTAGTAAATGAAGGTGATCGAGTTGTGGTAGAAGATCCGGGTTACAGTGGTATTCACAAAGCAGTTCACGCCTGTGGTGGTACCATTGTACAAGGCGTTGTAGATGAGGAAGGGTTAATACCAGAGGCTTGGGATGCTCGAGTGCTCTTTGTGACGCCTAGCCGTCATTTTCCTACGGGAGCAGTACTCTCTTTGGAACGACGTAGGCGACTGTTGGAGTGGGTACAGAAACAAGAGGGCATGATTATAGAAGATGACTATGATAGTGAGTTCAGATTCGGGGGTAGGCCCATTGAACCGCTAAAAGCGTTAGATCATGATGGTAGAGTGATATATTTAGGTTCTTTCTCAAAGACGATGTTTGCCGGATTACGGTTAGGTTACGCATTAATCCCGAATGCCCTTGTGGAGCCTGTAGTGCGAGCCAAAGCATTCTATGATCCTATCTCACCGGGGTTATTAGAACAGAGGGCACTTGCACATTTCATGGCACATGGACACTATAAGCGACATTTAAGAAGGATGACTCGGATATATAGCGCACGACACAATCAATTATGTACACTGATGTCTGAACGGATTGGTGATATTTTCCACTGTATTCCTGGGGATGCAGGACTGCATGTGTATGCATTATGGCAGGGATCATCAGAAGAATATGACGTTTTCAAAGTAGAAGCAAGACGAAGAGGTGTGGAATTTAAGGATGCTACATCCTATAGAATCTCACCGGGTCCTCTAGCAGCTTGTTTTGGATTTGCACATCTTGATGAAGATCAGATGGTAGAGGGTGTAAATCGACTTGCACAAGCATGGCAGGATGTGCAACAATTATTTGCAATGACAGATTGTGAAGTTCAAGCCCGACAGGGGTTGATCGTTGAACAAAAATAAGAACAAATATAAGCAATTACAAAGCGTGTAGTCGATAGTCGATTACTTTAACAAAGGGGGGATATACGACATGCTACATGCTTCGCCGTCCTCTTTTGAGATCAAACCTTCTTTAGCCAAAATTGTATGTGAACCTAGTTGGAAATGGCAGAAACGAGAGAAAGCATTACCCAATTATGATCTATTCTATGTTTGGAGTGGTGAGGGTACGCTCAAAAGGAATGATGAGACTTATGAGATTGGTAAAGGAAGCTGTTTTCTCTTTCGACCGGGAGATCATACAAGTGCTGTTCACAATCCACAGAAACCACTGGTTCTGAGTTATATTCACTTTGATGTGTTGGAACCCGTGACAGAGATTCCACTTCCCTATCGAATCATACGAGAAACCGTTGACTTTGAATATATGCTGGCTAGATACGTACGTCTATTTCTGGTAAATACCTACGCTGCTAAGGAAGAGGGACAACTCATTCTCAAGCAACTCATGATTCATTTGTTACGTGAGGATCGGGACCAACCTGTTCTAAAAGTCATTAGTAATCAATTGACAGAGGCCATACATGAAATAGCTAACTACATACGCCAACATCCAGGAATTCCGCATCGTGTGGAAGATCTGGCAGCGCGTGCGGGGTTGTCACCACGCTATTTCTCAATTAAATTTAAAGATTTAATAGGTTCGCCGGTTCAGTCCTACATTATCAAAACACGGATTGAACGTGCACAACATTTGTTGTTATATGCAGGCATGAATGTGACAGAGGTGGCAGATACTTTAGGATATCGGGATATCTTTTTTTTCAGTAGGCAATTCAAGCAATATACCGGTCAGAATCCATCCGAGATTCGTTAGAGCGAATGGTTTGGAATGGTGTATATGAACGCGAATAAAGGCAACTTTGGACATGTAATGGATCTGAAGTTGTTTTTTTGTTAATTCTTTTGTTGGCATATGATGAAGTTAAATATAGGAAGGAGAGGGTATCAGCATGAGACAGAATAACGAGGGTAAAGTAGCTCTTGTTACAGGGTGTTCTAGTGGATTCGGTTTACTTGTGAGTGTTGAATTAGCGCGTATCGGGTTTACCGTTGTGTCAGGTATGCGTAACCCGGAGGATCAAACGCCGTTAAGGAACGCTTCCAAGATAGCGGGTGTGGAAACACGGATTCACGTGGTACAGATGGATGTTCGGAATGAAGAACAGGTTCACCATGTAGTGGAGCAAATGACAGTACAATACGGCCGTATAGATGTTCTAGTTAATAATGCGGGAATAGCTATGGGTGGCATGATTGAGGAAATTTCATTATCTAAGTGGAAGGAACAGATGGAGATTAATTTCATAGGTATGGTCTGTGTGACTCAAGCGGTTCTACCTTTAATGAGAGAGGGGGAAAGGGGGAGGATTATTCAGATGAGTAGTATTAGTGGTCAAGTGGGGTTTCCAGGGTTCGGTCCTTATGCATCTTCGAAATTCGCAGTAGAAGGATTCAGTGAATGCCTCGCTATGGAAGTGAAACCATTCAATATAGATGTGGTTCTAATAGAACCTGGAGCTTATGGGACTCCCATCTGGGGAAAGAGCTTCTCTCAGATGAGTATGGCATCCCATTCTCCGTATAAAGGTTTACTAGATTCTATTCTGCAATATTCACAACGAAGTGCGACTGAGAGCGGGGATCCCTCGGATGTAGCGAAATTAATCGCAAAGGTAGCCACTGTTCATTCACCAGCATTTCGTTATGCTCTCCCTCGGGGGACATCCATAACGATGTTAATGAAACAATGGTTACCCGATCGTTGGTTTCACCGCATCATTCTTAATCTATTACATCGCAAATCTTAGTTGTTCACACGAGGCGTTGGAGCATGAAGATCACCTAAACGTTGTCCCATACGCACAGCATCTCCGGGTTTGAGATCTTCTCGAGGTGTAAAGGTTTCGTTCTCCATCAGAAGAACGACCGTCGATCCAAATTCGAAATAGGCGAGATCATCACCTTTGTTCCATTTCGTCACAGAGACATCCGTATATTGAATGCTACTCACGTTCATGGCCCCGACTTTTACGACGGCTACTTCTCCAAATGAATGTGATATATAGGTGATGAGTCTTTCATTACGGCATAATACAGAAGGCATATGTGTCATTCCAAAATCATTTACGGGATAGACGCGCCCACGAATATGTTCACTTTCTGTCTGCACACCCGTCACCGGCGAGTGAATACGATGATAGTCAGTAGGACTTAAGTAAAGTACAAATACATAGCCATTCTTATAGAGCTCTAGATGAGGAGAATGATGTAGAATATCCTGTATGGAATAATCTTGACCTTTTACATTCAGAATTGTACCTGCAGAGATCTTACCCATTGCTGTAATTAAGGCGTCTACTGGACTCGTTAAGGAATGGTCATTGGAATCAATAGGTCTCATTCCTGGTTTTAGTCGTCGTGTAAAGAACGCGTTAAGTGTACGGTATTCACGTATGTCTTTCTCCGCTTCAGACACGGGAATTTGATAGTTTTTAATAAATGTTGGGATGACGTAGCGGCTTACACTACTATGAGAAAAGCGGCCCATGATTTGGGATATCGATTTTCTTGAGGAGAGCTCTGTCATCAGCCGTAGTATTCTTTTTGCCATGGTTTTTCTCCCTTCAGACATTACGTAAGCGCTCTGCAATATATTGACATAGATTAGATTTTAAATCAATTCATTCTTGTCTTTTTACATAATTTAAGTAACGACTTGATGACATGAAAAAAGGAGATGCCCCAGTCAATTTAATGACATTTGGGACGATCTCCTTTTTTCTAATATAAATGATACATGGAAAGACTTTTATTGTAGATATCAATTTCTAACAAGTGACGAGCATAAGCCATTGGTTGATAGTATGTCTTCTTCCATATGGACTCCATATCTGCTTTAAGGAACCCATAACGTTGATCTCTACCATTACATTCAATGAAATAGGGGATACCATTAGCGGTGATTCCAATATCCATACCCAAATCTCCAAGTCGTGGTAATTGTGCACTTAATGTAGTTGCAATTTGCAAAGCGATCTGTTCAATACGTTGGATGACGAATAAGGGGGATTGTGATGGGATGCTATCTGCAATGACTGATTCTACGGGGAGTGCAGTTCCACCCTGTGCAATGTTGGAAACAAATGTGCTTGAGGGTACGATCTTCGCATATAAACCTGTCATCTCCCAAAGCCCACTTAACCCTCGTTGAACCGTTACTCGAAGGTCGTATGGACTACCTTGATACTCGGCAAGGGGGATACGCTCTTGTACGAGGAAAGGATGCCTTGTTATGCGACGTAGCACAATGTTAGGAAGTTGATCTTTGCTGAGTTTGACCGTATTCCATCCTCCAATAGAACGTGAGTACGTAAGCATCCATTGAGAATGAGAACGCCGTAGTCTCATGATTCCTTGACCAATACTACCACTACACGGCTTCAGGATCAGATCTTTGTGTCGCTTCATCATATGACGAATGACAGCGGGTGTAGCATTTCTTGTTACGGGAAGGTGTTCACTTAATGCAGGGTCGGATGCTAGTCGACGATGGATATCATCTTTGCCATAACGATTACATACATTAAAGATCATGATTTCAGCTTGTAACAATTTCCTTATCTTTGCATGTGAGCTTTCATTGAAATAAATGGCCCGATTATGAATGACCTTCGGAATGGGGATATTCACGGGTACATAATCGTACTTATTCTTGATATAGGCAATACACCGTCCGGTCTCTACATCGATATCTTCTAGCCGTAAAAAACAAGGGATCAATCCAACTAACAGGGCTCCTTCCTCATAATTGGATAGTGATTCCTGACCGGTTTTACGGCGAGGTATGCCTCGGTGCATGCTTGCATTTAGCAGTATACCAACATATGGTTGCATGACCGTTCCTCCTTGTTTGATATTCGGTTCAGGTCATTATGTGTTCTCATCAGTGTACTATTTATTGGGACAATTGGTATGGACGAATGTGCTTGACGAGTGAGCCTATTTATATTTCCGCTGAAACGGGGTCGTCTTTGTAGAAGAACGGTATGCCCGTTTTCAATTTACTTTTCATGAGAATGTTTAGGCATCTGTGACAACGGCCCATGTTCCTGCATATGATGCCTATGACGAAAGACAGCAGGAAGGAGAGAACTGCTTTGAACAAACCCACGAAGAATAAGCAAAGTAAAGCTAAAAAACCACTTTATTATGTAGATAACCCGAATAAGCAGGAGCTGAGTTTTCTCGACAAGCCCAAATCGAGTCAGCAACTGCATAAATCGGAAGTGACGATTCATTCTGCAACGGCTACCCCGGAGGCACCGAGTAAAGAAGTTCCACAGAATAGCGGTAGTAAGAGTCCTAAGGAAGCTTCAAATGACGTAATAGACGTTGTTGAGCTTGAAAGTGAGGAGTTATCTCTATCTCTGAGTGACCATCAACTAGAGGATAATGCGATATCTCTAGCAGAAGAGGAGGAGCTTATCCTTATAGAGCGGGAAGCGCTACTTACGGATAAACAACATCCTAATCGGAAAGTAGCCTTTATCTATGGGGATGATTTAACAGAAGGTGCGGTGACTTCAGACAAAATTGCTCCTAGAGCGATTGATGCCTCGAAAATGCAGATCCGTAGCATCCATGGTGAGTTATTGGAAGACTATGTGATCAAGAGTATCCACATTACAGATGGGGCTATTACTTCCTCAAAGATTGCTCAGGGGTCGATCAATTCAGATCATGTGGTTGACGGTTCCATTGGATTTGATAAAATCGGCGATAAATCCATTAGCGGTCAGAAATTAAAGGATGGAAGTATTACTTCTGATAAGCTAAGTGATCGTACTATTGATGCTCATAAAATCGCAGATGCTTCTATTCAAAGCAGACATCTTAGCAATATGCTTATTTCAAATGAGTTATTGCAGGATCAATCAATCACTGCAAATAAACTTCAGAATTGTGCAATTCAAGCGGTACATTTAGCAAATGATATCATTGATAACTCAAAAATGGCGGATCTGTCCATTACAGCATCCAAAATTCGTGACGGTGCGGTCACAGGAGGTAAAATTGCAGATGCCAGCATTGAAGGGAAACATCTACAAGATTACGTTATTACAGCGAATCATATAGTACCAGAAGCTATTGGGACGGATCAAATTGTACGTAACAGTATAGGATCTGAACAACTGGCTCAGGGAGCAATTCAATCGGGACACATCACGGAAGGTGCCATAGATTCCCTTCAATTAGCTCCTGGTTCTGTACAAAGTGTTCATATTCATCATGAGGCGATTGGAAGTAAACACATTGCTGAAGGAGTTGTTAATTCACATCATATTGTGGATCATAGTATTGGTTCGAAGAAAATATTGGATCAATCCATCGGAACAACGCAACTCATTGAACAGGCTGTGACTACCTCTAAAATTGCAGATCAGAGCATTATATCAACGAAAATCATTGATGAAGCGATTCATACACGCCATCTTGCGAAGTCTTCGGTTCTAGGTACTCAGATTGCCCCTCATGCGATTACACCCATTCATCTCAATTCAGACGTGATTTTATCGGAACATGTAGCAAAATCCGTCATCACAGAGCATCATATTCAGACTGCTGCTATTACGACAGATAAGATTAAATCCGATACGATTCAAGAGTTCCATTTAGGGAATGAAGTTGTGTCAGAACGAGCATTGGGACCTAGAAGTGTTACGACTGAGAAGCTAGATCGAGGAAGTGTGACAAGCGATAAGTTAGCAGACGCTGTGATCACATCTGAGAAGATAGCAAACCAAGGTATTCAATCTCATAATATTACTCAGGGTGCGATACAAGCGTTACACTTAGATGATGATAGTGTTAGTAGTCGCGCATTACAAGAAGATTCTGTTCAAGCCTTTCATCTGGTAGACGGGGCTATCTCATCTCGACATATGCAAGAAAAGAGTATCGGTTCTACGTTACTTCAGGATCATTCGATTACTTCTGCTAAGCTTTCGGCAAACGTTGTGATAGATGAGCATATATCACCTAACGCTATTCTCTCTCATCATTTAGGGGATCATGTTGTGACTTCATTGAAGCTGTCCCCAGAAAGTGTATCCACAGAGAAACTAAGTGAATTAGCCGTAACAACTTCCAAGTTAACGGATAGGAGTGTGACTCAAGAGAAGTTGGCTCACCAAACTGTGAGTTATGAACATCTAACTCTTGAAGCCGTGCGCTCTGATAATTTAGCCGAACAGGCGGTTACGACGCGACATATTAGTCCGAAAGCTATTGGATCGGAACAAATACAACCAACCTCTATCCTTGCCGAACATATAGGACCAGCATCGGTGGGTACAAATAGTATCCAGAATGGTGCGGTAACGAGTGATAAAATGGCCTCAGGTTCTGTAGGTGGACGACAAATTGGGATTGAGAGCATTACGGGCAAACACCTCGAACAAGAAGCGATCCATAGTTATCATTTGAGAAAAGGAATTGTTACGTTGACTCATCTGAGTGATGAGTTGAAATTGGGACAGTGGCTGCCGACAGGCAGTATTGATGGACGTAAATTGCAAGAGGATTCCCTCTCGACTTCACACTTTAAAGCGGGCGTTGTAGACAGTGACGTATTGAAAGATCAAGCTGTAAGCTCGGACAAAATACAACCAGAAGCTATCCTAACGGAGCATTTATCGAAGGAGATTGTACAAAGTGAGCATCTAAGTAATGGGTCCATTACTTCCGACCATCTTCAGGATCACGTGGTTCACTCTCACCATCTACAACCAGAATCGATATCGGATTCACATCTGCAAGCGGGACTAATCCATTCTAAACATCTTCAAGAGGGTGTCATTCTCCCCCATCATATTCATGATCAACTTATTGGTGGACGACATCTTCAACCAAGTTCTGTGAATGCTGGACATATCCAAGATGATTCGATCAACCATGCGCATATCCAAGATGCAGCTATATTTGGTAACAAACTCAGACGTCAATCTATTACGGGGTGGCATTTGGCAGCAAAGTCTGTTGAAAGGGGTCATCTAGGACCGGAGTCTGTTGGCTCGGAAGCTATTGCTGATGGTAGTATTCATGATGATAAATTAGCAGATGGGGCAGTATATGGTCCAAAAATTGCTGCACAAGGGATTCTAGGTGAACATCTGGCCTTGAATGTGGTGGATAGCAGTCATTTGGCACCCGGAGCCATAACTGCCGATTCTATAGCTGAAGCAAGTATCTATCATGAGAAATTAGCGGACGGAGCAGTACATGGCCCCAAAATTGCCGCACAAGGGATCGAAGGAGAACATTTAGCATTACAATCGGTGGATAGCAGTCATCTGGTTCCTGGAGCAATAACGGCAAAGTCTATTGCTGAAGGAAGTATTCATCATGAGAAATTAGCGGACGGAGCAGTACACGGCCCCAAAATTGCTGCACAAGGGATCGAAGGAGAGCATTTGGCATTACAATCGGTGGATAGCAGTCATCTGGCACCCGGAGCCATAACTGCCGAATCTATAGCTGATGCAAGTATCGATCATGAGAAATTAGCGGACGGGGCAGTGTATGGTCCCAAATTAGCAGCAAATTCCGTATCCATGGAGCATCTAACATTTGCGCCAGTCATTAGTAGTGGAGCACCATCGATCCAACAATTTGGGATGACTGCTTTTGTATTCATGGGTGATGAGAGTACAGTAGAGGTTAATGTGCGATTCGATCATGCATTCGATAGTATCCATTATGTCATTGTAGCGATGTGTAGTCATCCTTGCTTCTATGCGGCATTAAAGTCTCAACAAGAGGAATTTGCAGTGATTGAAGTTGTACGAAATAGTGGGAGTCGACATGGGTATGGTTTTGTTTCCTGGATCGCCGTAGGCCCATCTCTTTAAAAGTCGGTTCATATTGATGCTTGAGCGCGGGAGGTTGATTCTGCGCTTTTTTTGCGTTTGTCACGAAAATGATAGCGCAAAGCTATTGTACATGTGCCGTTACCATGGGGAAATTGTAACATAATATATGAATAGAATTAGCAATGTTATCGCTACTCATTTCGTGTTTGAGGAGGAGCTCAGCCATGAAGGACGTTCGCCGTTCTCATACAAGGCATCGGTCCCGTACACATGACAAACCTGGGGTCGTTAGAAATGATAAGTTACCTGTGGTATCTGTTATCATACCCGCTCTGAATGAACGTAGAACAATAGCCGCAGTGATAAGAGAAGCTGCTCGGGTTCATCCACGCACTGAAATTATTGTTGTTACGAATGGTTCCACGGATGGTACAGATCGGATCGCTTCTAAGCTTGGAGCTATCGTTATCCATAGTGATCAACCTTTAGGACATGATGTTGGTCGTTATGTTGGAGCGCAGAGAGCAAAGGGCAAAGTACTATTGTTTATTGACGGAGATATGGTTATCTCATCGTCTAAGTTAGTTCCTTTTATAAAAGCTGTTCTGTCTGGGGTAGATATCGCACTAAACGATTATGATGGACCCGTTCATAGAATCCCGGTACATCGTGTGATATTGTCCAAGCACGCACTGAATGTCATGTTACGGCGTGCAGATTTAAAGGGAGCATCACTTACGGCTGTGCCGCATGCTATGAGTCGTAGAGCGTTAGAAGAAATAGGAGCAGAATCCTTGTCTGTCCCCCCACTTGCTCAGACCATAGCGGCATCCAAGGGGTTGAAGATGAAGTCGGTTCACTCTATACCCGTTGGCAAATTAAATCCTCGACGTGTAAAAAGACACACAGTTGATCCATTGGAGGCAATGATTACGGGAGATCACCTTGAAGCTATTAACTGGTTACTAATTCAAAAGGGGCCTCGTGGAGGCTACTCAGATTTACATCGTAAACGGGAAAAAGTGAGGTGAGAACATGCGAGGGAGTAGAACGAGTGCCAGAACACATAGTTCGTTAAGTAGAAGAACGAGAGATCTCGAACGGACTTCCAAACGCCGATCATCAGAAAGGACGCGGAGAGAGAAAACTCGGAGAAGTGATCATTCAAGAAAAATAACTCATTCTGTTGCCGTAGTGATCTCCGTATGTAACGAAGAAAAAACGATCGGAAAAGTGTTAGAAGAGTTGGAAAAGTTACCGATCTCTCAAATTGTAATTGTATTAAATGGCTGCACAGACCATAGCTTTCAGATCGCAAGACAATGCTCTAAGGCAATCATTATTCATTATCCGAATCGACTAGGTCATGATGTCGGTCGGGCAGCAGGTACGAAATTGACAAATGCGGATATTGTCCTGTATATCGACGGGGATATTCTCATAAGTGCACATGAACTTATGCCGTTCTTGCGAGCAGTAGATCATGGCGTAGATGTTGCCTTGAACGATATCTCGGAATGGGTTCCTTCATTTGATCGACAAGATCATGTCACGCGATGTAAAAGCTTTCTGAATCGTGTATTAACTAGAGATGATCTAAAGGCAAACTCCCTGACGGCTATTCCTCATGCATTATCTCGTCGTGCGATTCAAACGGTAGGGGTGAAATCCCTAATGGTCCCCCCAAAGGCACAAGCACTAGCTATTATAAAGGGACTCCACCTAGCTGCTGTCCAGCAAGTAGATGTAGTGAATCATAATCGTGTGAGGGCTAAGAATACAGGAGCTAATAATGATGTTACTCAACTCATTATAGGAGATCATCTAGAGGCGCTGAATATGGTCATGGAAATGACAGGGAAGAGACTTCAGTTACCTACGGAGTCAAGATCTTCACTTGCGAAGCGGAGGAATCTAGTATGAGTGTTACAAGTATTATAATTCCAACGTTTAATGGATTGTCCTTACTAATCTCTTGTATAGAATCAATCCGATCACATACAGATGTACCTTACGAAGTTATTGTAGTCGATAATGGCTCACGCGATGGAACACTTGAGTATTGTCAGAAGGAGAAACTCTTATTCATCTCCCTTCCTACTAATACCGGTTACCCTACGGCATGTAATCTTGGGATGTTAGCGGCGAGTGGAGATCAGATCCTCTTGCTCAATAATGATGTTATTGTATCTCAAGGATGGCTTAATACGATGCTCAGTGCCTTATATAGTGAAGAACAGATTGGAATTGTTGGCCCGGTTGCTGCCAATGTGAACGGCGTTCAACAAGTGGAATGCCATTACTCCGATATGAATCAATTCCAGCAAATCGCTGGAGAATGGAATGTTCCGGATCGATCAAAGTGGCAGTATGCTGAACGAATTGTAGGGTTATGTTTCTTATTCAGACGAGAACTTATGGACACGATCGGTATGTTAGATGAACGATTCTCTCCAGGTCATTACGAAGACGACGATTATTGTTTCCGTGCGAAATCTCGTGGATATAAATTATTAGTTTGTGGTGATGTCCTGATCCATCATGAAGGAAGTGCCAGCTTTAAGAGAGACTATCCAGATGGGTGGCAAGGGCTGATTGATAGAAATCATCAACTTTTTATAGATAAATGGCAGGTAGACCCACATCAATTTATATTTCCTAGTAAAGGAGGAGAAGGTTCGTGAAGGGTGTCATATTGGCAGGTGGAACGGGAAGCCGTCTATTTCCCTTAACACAATTACTTAACAAACACTTACTTCCTGTCGGAAAGCATCCTATGATTTGTTATGGTATAGAACGTCTTCTCAAGGCAGGAATAACAGATATTATGATTGTATTGGGTAAACAGTCCGCAGGACTTTATACAGACTTCTTAGGAAGTGGAGAACGATTCGGTGTGTCTCTAACCTATCGAATTCAAGAAAATGCGGGTGGGATCGCACAAGCCTTGAAGCTGTCTCAAGGTTTTATCAAAGAGGGTGACCAGTTCGTAGTTCTGTTAGGCGACAATTTGTTCATGGATGACTTAACCCCATATGTTGAGCATTTTAAGAAGCAGCCGTCTGGGAGTGCAAGAGTTTTACTTAAAGCGGTGACCGATGCAGAAAGATACGGTGTTGCTGTGTTCGATCAGAATAATTCTAAGTTGATTTCTTATATAGAAGAAAAACCAACCCATCCTAAAACCCAGTTTTGTGTGACTGGAATTTATATGTATGATGATTTCGTATTTACTCTAATTGATCAAATTACTCCCTCATTAAGGGGAGAGCTTGAGATTACGGATGTTAATAATATGTATGCAAAAAGTAAAAAGTTGGAATTTGATGTTTTGCAGAAATGGTGGAGCGATGCAGGTACCTTTGATTCACTCAAAGAAGCGGGAGTTAATATGAGGGACATCTTCCCATCATAGTGTATGACATGATTAATTAAGATGAAGTTTGGTAAAAAACCGGAACTGTCTTTCTACCCCTAGCATATGCTGTACCAAGCAGACGCTGATAGGTCCGGGCATAAAGGGTTAGTGAAGGAGAGATTTAGGGATGCAACATAAAATTGATGAAATGTTAACTCATATGTCCCATTCGCAGCAGCAAATGGCCCGTGTTATGGAATCACAGCGGCATGTAACGGTTAGAATGTCGCAAATCGTGTATGACTTGCCTGATAGAGAACCTGATTTGGGTGGTCTTACTGGTATTATGGAGAATTCAAGTCTTGTAAATAAGAGTATCATCTCTTATTTACATAGCATAGCTGATCTAGAAGAAGCGATAGCTGAGAGTTTATCACTAGTCATAAAGGAAATGAGTAGTCATGAGGAAGAGTAGGGTAAATGGAAAGGCGGAGAAAACGTGAAGAGCAGAGAAGACGCCTTTTTACAAATGTTAGATGCCACCGTTAAGATGCAGTGGAATATTTCGATGATCCTTGAAGCCAAGGCGGTTGAATCAGAAAAGGTTCGTAACTGGACATTAAACCATATGCATGCAGCAGACTTCGAGTGTCATGAGGATCAAATGAAGGAGCCTTTACTCGTTCACAGTCAGCTTGTAGAAATGATTGAAGCATTAACCAAGATGGAAACGAGCCTTTGTAGCAATCTTAGAGCTGTATTAACACAAGAAGGTGGAGGTGACTCGTCCGGAGGGGGGTTCGGCGACATGATCGGCGGTGGAGATATGGGGGATTACGAGAAATGAATGGGCTAAGAGCAGAACAGGCTGCCAAGCTGGAAATGATTACGTCAATTGCACATAGTCAAGAGGCTCTTGCCCGAATCCTGGATAGTGTAGCTGATGTTTCAGCACATTCACAGTCTGCTGCTAAACAATTGTCTGAGAATATACGCTTGTTAACACAGTATCAGAGTGCTATGTGTGAGATGCTACTTGGCATCTCATTACATCGAATAAAATATGGAGCTCCTTCATCGCCCTGGTTAAATGAAGATTATTTGTCTACTTACGACGCAGCCCGAGGAGTACAGGAGGTACACTAGCATGAGCAGAAGCTCAAGATCTGGATCAAGAAGACCACTTATCTTACGTAAAGTAAGTCTTAAGCAATTGCGAGAGCGGATAGGTAAATCATCGAAACATAAGTCATCAAAACGTAAAAAATCAAAACATAAAAAATCAAAGCATAGACACCACCACCATCTAACGAAATCAACAAAGAGAAGAAAAAGACATTCATCACATAGCAAGCATAGCAAGCACAGTAAGAGAAGGGATAAGAGGAGACATAAACATCATGACGAGACACGGACCGCTATAGCAGTTACACCTAATGTGGTGGAAGAGCCACAGGTTGAAATGATAACACCAGTAATTGATGTTAACGCTGCCTATAGTCAAGGTTATGATGAAGCATATAATGAAGGATTTAATTCAGGATTTGCCCAGGGATTTGAAGACGGAAACAAGTTAGGATATAACTCTCAATAATCTTTCAGTAACGCTCTTAAGACTGCATTTATGCGGTCTTTTTTAACATGTTAATACGGACAAGATTATAGGGGACAAAAGCCAATTTTCGTTTATGCAGGTTAGCCGTCCATGATGCATATGACCCTTTCGCATATAGTTATACAGACCATGGAAACTAGAGACAGATTGGGTGAAGAAAATGAGTAGAGATCATGAGTTACCTCAGGTTGATCCACATCGCTTGGGATATAAGGAAGGATATCGTCTTGGAGGATGCAAAGCCGTTATGGCACAAATTTCTCAGACGCCCTCTTCTGTTAGAGATCTAAGGATTATGTATATACCGCAAGGTTTCGAAGTGATTGATACCGGTGTGACAGAAGCACTCCGTTCCATGGTTAGAGAATGTATTGTAGTTGAAGCTGACGCTATGCTTGAGACTGCAAGACTGATTAAACCTGATGTAGTGCTTGTAATGAATGGATTACATGTGTTTCCGAGTGCACATCTCACCCATATAGATAAATTACGTGAGATAGGTATTCAAACGGCAGTATGGTTTGTAGATGATCCATATTTTTCTGATGATACAGCATTTGCAGCCTTACATTACGATTATGTTTTTACACATGAGGCCAGTTGTGTCCCTTTCTATCAGGAACTGGGGGTGGATCATGTGTACTATTTACCTTTGGGAATGAGCTCCGCGTTATTTCATCCGAAACAAACTCCGCAGGAATATCAGTATGATATTTGTTTTATCGGTAATGGTTTTTGGAATAGAGTCTCATTAATTGATCATATGGCCCCATTTCTAGTAAATAAAAAAGTATTCATTGCGGGAGGAAGCTGGGATCGGCTAACGAACAGGAAGATGCTTGGTTCCATCATTCGTGAGGGTTGGATTCCACCTGAAGATACAGTGACATATTACAATGGAGCTAAATTGGTCATCAACATGCATCGTCCATGTGATGCAGGATCAGATAATCGTAATGGGCATCACCTCATGGGCAAGTCGATCAACCCCCGTACCTATGAGATAAGTGCATGTGGCACGATGCAAATAACTGATATTCGAGAGGACCTTTCACTGTATTATCAACCTGGATTTGATATTGAGACGTTTGATTCCGTCTCTCAGCTTCAGGAGAAGATTTCGTATTATCTGGATCATGAACAGGAAAGGCAAGTGATCGCATGGAGAGGTTTAATGACCACTATGACAAATCACACGTTCTACCAGAGGTTAGAAAGGTTGCTTGAATTGATGTTCGTGTAACACAAATGAGAGCAGGGTAACATCGCGTAATGAGACGAGAAGGAGTGGAGGGTTATGGTGGAAAATTCGAGTGATGAGGCAAGAAGCAGAGGACAGGAAGCTGGGTTTAAAGGAGGGTATGATGAGGGGTATCTTCGTGGAAGAGCTCAATCGATATTAAGTATTCCACAAGAGCCCATGCCTTATCGTCCCCTACGTATTCTATATGTTTCTTCTGGTAAGGGCCTTCCATATTCCCCTTTGGATGAGGCTGTTATTCATACGTTACAGTCTATGGTAGCCGAGGTAACCGTGACGGATCCTCGACAACCGATAGCGGAAATCGCTGCTCAGATGAATCCTGATATAACAATCATGCTCGACGGAATGGAAGTACCGGTAGACCAGGTTATCTCTATTCGTCAGAAGGGCATACGGACAGCGATCTGGCTAACGGATGATCCCTATTATACAGATCGGACCTCAGAGATAGTTCTATATTATGACTATGTGTTTACTTTGGAGCTAAGTACTGTGGCTTACTATCAGCAACTGGGTTGTCCACATGTGCATTATCTCCCTTTTGGTGCATACCTAGAGCATTTCAGACCAACATCATCACTTTCTATGGTTAGAAGAAATATTAGCTTTATCGGATCGGGATATTGGAATCGCGTTGAATTTTTGAATCCAATATTACCCCAATTGATGTCTAGAAATCTAATGATTAATGGCATATGGTGGGATCGCCTTCCATCTTATGCAGAATATCAATCTCAGATTGATTTGAACAAATGGATGGGTCCTAAAGAAACAGCAGAAGTGTACAGCGGGAGTAAGATCGTATTGAATTTACACCGTTCCCATATGGACGATACCGTAAATAATAATAGTCTAAAAATTCCTGCGGTTTCTCCTAACCCACGTACTTTTGAAATATCAGCCTGTGGTGCACTACAGTTGACAGATATACGAGACGATCTAGCAAATCACTATATCCCAGGAGTGGAGATTGAGACGTATTCAAGTCAACAAGAATTAGTGGATAAAGTGGAATATTACTTAACTCATGAAGCAGAACGACGTGAGATTGCTCTGAATGCTTTAAAGCGAACGTTACGAGATCATACGTATACTCAGAGGCTCAAACAAATGCTTGCCGTTATTTTTGATTAAGAATGATATCAAAATAATAGTGAATGGGAGGTGAGTATGTACCCTGCGAGTAGCATGCAGTGGTTCAATAACTATGACTAATCCAAAACCCACGTTGCTTGTATTTTCGCATTTGTCGAATAAGAACAGTATTACTGGAGCGGAGAAGGTACTCTTATTTTTTTGCATTCAAATGATTGAATTCTTTGAATGTACTCTCGTAGTTCCTAATGATGGTAAATTATCAGAAAAGGCAAGGGAACAGGGAATAACGGTTATCATTCTACCGATTTCTTTAGCTCATGGAGTATATACGCCTAGTCTTGATTTACCTCAAGTGATCGATCATTTGAAACATAATAATGAATATGAATCTTTGAAAGAACTCATTCGTAGCCAATCGCCCGATCTTATTATTACAAATACGTGTGTTCATATTCTCCCTGCTATGGCAGCGAAGGAACTTGGTGTACCCATCATATGGAAAGTTACAGAAGTGATTACGGATAATGCATATACCTCCATTTCAGTCGATTTAATTAACCAATATAGCGATTGGATTATTGCTATTTCTGACAGTGTATCTAGTTGTTTCTCACAAGAGCTAAGACAATCGAAAATGAGCATACTTCCTCCATCCTGGAGTGAAGAGTTACTACTACATCCAGAAGTCTGGCCACAACTCCGTAATGAAAAGAGAAATACGTTAAATCTAAGTACCGAACATCGGTTAGTTGGGTACATTTCTTCCTTTATTAATCAAGAGAAGGGGCTAGATCATTTCATTGATATGGCCATAAACGTTGCACCTAAATTTCCAGAGTCGCGTTTTCTTGTTATTGGTAGTTCTATAGATGAATCTTTCCTTTACAATTGCCTTCGTAAGATTGAAGAAGCTGGAATAAGAGATAGGTTTACTTTTATACCCTTCGAAGATTCCGTACAGTCGGCTTATTGTGCAATGGACATTGTTGTTATTCCTAGTCTAATTAGAGAAGGCTTCGGAATGACTGCACTTGAAGGACTCGTGTTAGGAAAGCCAGTCGTTGCTTACGCCTCAGGTGGATTGAGTGAAATTCTGCAATTGGCTGATTGTGAAGATTATTTAGCTCCCCCGGGGGACAAGGAATCACTAGCCTCTAAAGTATGTCAGTTACTTGAGAGTCCTGATGGTGGCGCTAGTGTAGGGGCTCATGGTCAAGAGCGTGTTCATATCGCATTTGGTTTAGAAACATATCGGGAGCGTCTAAAGTCCATGGTTATTGCTTGGTTAAAACAGCGCTCTGGCTGGTTCCCTCTTATTCAAGCTCCAGAAGGCCATTTGTTACGTCTTGAGAATGGAGAATTACAGACAGTTACCGTTGATGATGTCAATCAAGTACGGGTTAGACAATTACCAGGTGAAATTATATACCAAATTCCTCAGACATCACTCCCAACCGTTCATATTTCTCAAGAGATGCTGAGCCCGATCTCTAATGTGTCAACAGAAGAAAGTTTAAGTGAAGCTGAGAAGCCTATTAGGGTACGCAGGCATAAAAAGGGTGAAGAAAGGTCCAAATCGTCAAGGAAAAGGAAGCATAGATCACACCACCGTAGGAAACATCACAGAAGAAAAATAAGAGTTAAAAAAATTCGGCTTAAAAAAATACGAATTAAAAAACTTGTGAGAAGACGGTATACATCAAAAGTTAAAAGAGCGAAATTAAGAAAAAGTAGGCACTCTCGATCAAGAGCCAGTCGATCAAGACGATAATCACCAAATGAATTAAATGAGATGAATGATTACTAATCGCATCAATGGAGTGCGGGTGTGGAAGGAGCGTAAAGAATATGAAGATTATGACGATTTTGGGTACGAGACCTGAAATCATCCGTCTGAGTCTTATTATATCGTTGCTAGATCGATATGCTACGGAACATGTACTTGTGCATACGGGGCAGAACTTCACAGTGAGTCTGAGTGATATCTTCTTCAAGGAGTTACAGATTCGAGAGCCTGATTATGTGTTTCGGGAGCAGAGAACGACACTAGGAGGACAGCTTTCAGCGATGTTTCTGCAAATGGAAGCCATCCTAGTGAAGGAAAAACCGGATAAAGTGCTTTTACTTGGAGATACGAACAGTGCATTATGCGCTATTCTAGCTGAACGAATGGGAATCCCAGTAGTCCATATGGAGGCGGGAAATCGGTGCTTCGATCTAGATGTACCCGAAGAGAAGAACCGAAAGGTTATTGATGCGATTTCTTCTATTAATATGCCTTATACGGAGCAGAGTAAGCAGAATTTACTTCAAGAGGGAGTACCTAGTCAACGGATCATCCTAACAGGCAATCCAATCTACGAAGTTATGAAACATTATGATCAAGAAATTAATCAAAGCGATATTCTGGAAAGATTGAACCTCACACCACAGCAATATTTCATCGTAACGACACATCGAGCTGAGAATGTTGACCATACCCCCCACTTGCTTGAGATTATGAAGGGATTAAATGGGATCGCCGAGGCTCATGGACGTCGCCTAATCTGCAGCATTCATCCTCGTACACGATCCCGTATATCTACTGATCTCCATATCGCTATGCATCCTCTTGTTGAGTTCTATGAACCATTTGGATTTTTTGACTTCATTAAGTTAGAGAAGTTTGCCTGCTGCGCCATTACTGATAGCGGAACAGTACAGGAGGAATGTTGCATCATGCATGTCCCTGCTGTAACGATTCGACGGACGACTGAGCGACCAGAAACGATTGATTGTGGTAGTAACGTCGTATCCGGTCTCCATGCTGACGATATACAAGGTGCTGCAAAGATGATGGTGGATCTACCAAGAAACTGGGAATTTCCTAAGGGGTATGTCGTTGAAGATGTAAGCTTAAGAGTCGTTAAATTTCTACTTGGAGGGAAGCTACATGTTCAATAATCAACGTATTTTGGTAACTGGAGGTACCGGTTCTTGGGGATATGAATTGATTAAGCAATTGTTACCGCAGAACCCCAAAGAAGTTATTGTCTACTCTCGTAATGAGTCAACCCAAGTAGCAATGAATCGTTTATTTGAGGATAAACGACTTAGCTTTTGTATCGGGGACATTCGAGATAAGGATGCGCTAACTATTGCTTGTCAGGAAGTGGATTATGTATTTCATTTGGCAGCACTAAAGCATGTTCCTGTATGTGAGGATCAACCTTACGAAGCGCTTAAGACAAATGTAGTAGGCACTCAAAATGTCATAGAAGCAGCTATTGAGAACAAAGTGAAGAAAGTTATTTATATTTCGACCGATAAAGCAGCGAATCCTTCTAATTTCTATGGGATGACCAAGGCCATTGGAGAGAAGTTAATCGTATATGCAAATCTATTACGGTCGGATACAGAGTTCGTATGTGTTCGTGGGGGAAATGTACTCGGAACGAATGGAAGTGTAGTTCATCTATTCATGAATCAGATCGAGTTTAAGAACCAAGTCCGCATTACAGATGTGAACATGACCCGATTTTTCTTGACCTTGAGGGAAGCCATTACGTTGCTGTTCAAGGCATGCGTTGAGAGTATTGGTGGTGAAATATTTGTAATGACGATGCCAACTTGCCGTATTGTGGATTTAGCAGACGTCTTAATTGAGGCTTCTGGTAAGCATGATGTAGAGATCGTTGAGGCTGGTATTCGACCTGGTGAGAAAATTCATGAAATACTAATGAGTGATTTTGAAAGTAAGACGACCGTTGTGTATGATGATCAATATTTGGTTATCCTTCCGACAGTCGATATTCCGAAGCTTAAGCTTCACTACAATAAGTATCCATTAGTTTCTTTTAATAGCTTCAGCTCAGAAGATAACTTAATGAGTAAAAAGGAAATAAAGGATATCCTCGTAACTGGAGGGTTTCTATCATGAAGCTCCTTATTATGGGTGGAAATGGGATGGCTGGGCATATGTTAGTCGACTATTTCCGTCTGCAGGGACGTCATCAGGTATTCTACACAACGAGGAACAATTCAGAGGATGGAGGGCTTATTGTTGATATGACCGATAGTCATCTAGTGGAACAATTAATAGAGATGGTTCGTCCGCATGTCATTATCAATGCAGTAGGAGTATTGAATCAAGAAGCAGAGAAGAATCCCATTGATGCCTATTACATTAATGGGATTCTACCTCATCGAATTCGTAATGTGGCAGATAACATAGGTGCAAGGGTTATGCATATTAGTACCGACTGTGTCTTCTCAGGGACAAGAGGAAGTTATACGGAGACAGATGCTCCTGATGGCATGACGGTGTACGCTATGTCTAAGGCACTTGGAGAAATTCATTCACAGGGCCATCTTACGATAAGAACATCTATTATTGGTCCAGAAATACGTGCCCATAGAATTGGCCTATTAGATTGGTTTCTGAAACAAAAGGGCGATATCCTAGGCTATCAACAAGTATTCTGGAACGGAATTACAACACTAGAGTTAGCGAAAGCCATGGATTCCTTTCTGGAAAGGGATTTGTCAGGTCTTATTCATCTTGTGCAGTCGAAACCTATGAATAAGCGCGATTTATTACTTCTATTTCAAGTGATTTGGGGTAAAGGTGATGTTCGCATTCTTCCGGACACGCAACTGACACAGGATAAGACATTAGTAAACACGCGAAAGGACCTCCACTATGAAGTTCCTTCTTATGAAATGATGCTTAAAGAATTGGAATGTTGGATGAGGGCGTCATGAAGAGGCGGACGCTTCTTATTACTGGCGCATCGGGGTTTACTGGAAGACATGCATGTTCGTATTTTGCACAGAAAGGTATGAGGGTAATTGCGGTCGTTCGCAGAAGAGGTGCAATGCCTTCACAACTTCAAGTCGTTGAGCGAGTGTGCGAATTAAATGATAAACAACAGGTACAACAGCTTATTTCGCAAGAGCAACCTGATGATGTATTACATTTAGCAGGTAACAATTCTGTACCAGAATCATGGAAGCATCCATTAATGTATATAGAGACGAATGTACTTGCAACGTTATATTTGCTAGATGCTATGAGGGTTTCTCCAGAGAGCCGAATTGTTATCGTCGGCTCTCGACTTACATTCGAGTTAGATCGTTCTCCACAACCACCTCACCCTTACAGTCTTAGCAAGACTTTAGAAATGTTATCCGTGCAATCATGGATGCATTTATTTAAGCAACATGTTCTGTTAGCAGAGCCTAGTAATCTAGTAGGTCCCGGCCCATCCACAGGGATATGCTCCTTATTAGGAAGACATATTGTACAGGTTGAACGTGGTCTGGCAGAGTATTCCTTCCAATTATCTTCTCCTTATGAAACACGAGATTTTCTTGATGTACGGGATGCGGTTCGTGCATATGAAGTACTCCTTACTAGTGGAACACCGGGAGAGGTCTATCCTATATGTTATGGGATTGAACGAACATTAGGAAGTATAGCTGAACGAATGCTCCAGATGTCTGACATTTCGATTCCTCCAGAAGTCATAGAACAAATCACGAGCTCTGATTTACAGCATAAGCATATTACACATTCTCCACGATCCCAACTTCACCAATTAGGTTGGAACACAACCTTTAGTATTCATCAATCGCTTCAAGATGTTATTCAATACTATCGTGATGAGGAGAGGGAATGACATGACAATGACACCAAGAGTGACAATTGTAATTCCGTTTTACAATGATCCATACATTCTCCACGCTGTGGAAAGTGCATTGTCCCAGTCATATGGTAATATAGAGATCATCGTTGTAGATGATGGATCTACGCAACATGCGGAGTTATTAAGACCTTATTATCCCTATATTCATTACCTTGGTAAGCAGAATGGGGGAACGGCAAGCGCATTGAATCATGGTCTAAGGTCTGCTTCAGGAGACTATATAGCTTGGTTAAGTTCAGATGATGTATTCTACCCAGGGAAAATAACAAGACAGATTCAATTTATGTTAGAGAATCATTCAGATATTTCTCATACTAATTTTAATGTAATGAATGAAGCAAGTCATATCACACAACAATGGGCAGGAGCTTCCCTCACCACCGTGAAGCAGTTTTATAGTTCTTTTCTATTGGGAAATTGTGTGAATGGCTGTACTGTGATGATGAAAAAGGAATTGTTAAATAGGGTGGGGTTATTTGATGAAGGATTACCTTATACACATGATCTAGATCTATGGTGTAGAACAATTCTTAGTGGGCATGGCTTTCATTATCTAAATGAACCATTGACCGTATATCGATGGCATTCAGGCATGGGAACCCTGAAACATCAGGCTGCTATCGAAGCTGAAGTTAAGGTAACATTGATGCGATATGAGAATGCGTTAAGACATCTTGTAGGAACGCTTCATGGGTAGGATCTCCCTGCACGCCAATAGTATTCAAGGGATAAATAAAGTGAATTCACATATATGTTCAAACATGCACAAAAAAACGGTTAGCAGGACATATCTGCAGAACCGTTTTTCTATTTTAGAATACGTTTAATGCATTCATGATCTGCACAAAAGAAGTACCATATTGGTCAGGAGTAAATTTAGACTCAATATGAGTGTAGGCTTGGCGACGGATATTATTTCTGAGTTCTTGATTATGCATAAGTTCTAAAGCCTCTGCTACGGCTACATCGACATGACCTAATGGGTAGAATTTACCGGTTACATTATGATTAATAAATGAACGTACGCCATCAGAATCCGTGCTTAGAACAGGGCAATGACAGCACATGGCTTCAGCAACAGCATACCCGAATCCCTCGATGACGGAAGTCGATAGTAGAATACCACCCGAATCTCCAGTCATGGATAGATACGTTGGCATCTCAGCATGAGGAACATTGGATAGTAGATGGATATGAGGACCCAATTGAAGTTGATCTAATGTACGATAGAAATTTTGTTTATCTTCTTCGACGTAGATCGTCTCATCATGAAACATCCATAACTTCATTTCAGGATGAATATCAATAAGTCTTCTACCAATGTGTAGGAATTCATTCCAATTCTTATTGGGCTCCAATCTTCCAATCCAGCTAATGACCGGAGGAGAGGTGTAATCCGTCTCTACATACTTGAATTGAGCGGTATTTATCATATTGGGAAGGATGAAGCGATGCAACCAGGGACATATCTCTATCACCAATTCAAATAAATGGGATGTATTAGGAAGGATAACAGCATTACAGCAACTACTTAAGATCGGGACAGCTTCTTGTAGTACATGAGCTGCTTTTTCACGAGTACCAAATCCTTGTATTTCATAAATAAGGGGACCGCTATATCCTAAACGTCGCAATCTTTCCAACATGAGAAAGTCTGAGATGACCACAATAGCGTCGAATTGATTCGCTCGTAGAATGATTGTAATGTCGTTATCTGAATCGGTGGTGTACATTGGAATATCATTCAGCGTATGCATATTCTGTAGTCCTAATCCGGGTTGCAGATATAATAAATGGCATTCGACTCCATGTTGCTTCAATGTTTGACATCGAAGCCGATTTAACGTCTCCACCCCTCCACTTGGTATATAAAATATAAATAGAACCTTCACGGAAAATCACCCCCTTTCTGGATTCATACCCTATCATACGTGAATCCGAGAAATGGAGTGTGTGTGTTTTTGAAGTAGATACAAAACCTTTCCAGCATAGCCCTACGCAGTATCGTGCACTCTATATGATGTTAAACATGAAGTCCAACATTATAAGGAGGCGATCTTAGCGTGAGAATAAAAACCGTTAGTGTATCCGTACTATCTGCAACGCTTTTATTGGGTATGACGGTTACAGGATTAACAGGGTGTGGCACTACAAAAAATGCTGATAATAATATGAGTACAAAAAGCACAAGAAATAGTACATTAAATAACGGTAATCGGTTTGGTATAAATTCTGTGAATGATAACATTAAGCGTAGCGATAACATGATGGGGAATTTAAGGTACAGCAAGGAATTATCGGATAAAATTTCGAAGATGAAACAGGTTGAATCTGCTAAAGTCATGTTAACGGATCATAATGCTTACGTTGCTGTGTCCATAAAGGATAGTAACACCATGAATGGTGGAAATACGATGAATGGTGGTAACACCATGAATGGCACATCAACGAATTTAAATACTGGAATAAATGATTCAACCATCATGGGTACAGGCACGGGTACAGGTGGAAATATGATGGGCCTTGGGGCACCTACTCAAAATGGTGTAACTTCAAACGTAACAAACCAAACGGGTGGTGGTGGTAATTACCCAACCAATAGAGATCATGGATACGGATCATTGGGGACAAGTAGTTACGGGCTAATGCGTGGATTAACAACTTCTCCTGCACCAGGAACCGGTAATGGTGTTGTAGGTAATGACGATCACAACATCACGCAAGAAGTAAAAGACATGATTTCAGACAAGATTAAGAAGAGTGATCCTACGATTACAAATGTATATGTATCAGCGAATCCTGAATTTGTGGATCGTGTAGGAGGATATGTGTCAGATGTATCTAATGGTCATCCTATTAGTGGTGTTGCTGATGAATTCCAAACCTTAGTTAATCGCATTTTCCCAACGAAATCAGGGAGCAATGTAAATAACAATACTACGAACGGACCCTTAAACAATATGGGACGTTAAAATAAAAGGTATGATCTGAATAAATGCTAAGAACCCTAGGGTTCTTGGCTATTTTTGTGTCCACTACAGAAAAGGAATCTATCGATTTGAAGAACCATTTACATAAGCTTGAATGAGCCTATTTTACGATTACAAAGCACCTTTACCCCATGCTATTCATAGAATGAGTTGACTGTATCCCTTTACCTTGTTATACCATAAAAAACCCGGGCAAGGAGGGGTGACACCATTGAAGGGAAACGAGCACAATAGCAAATTTTTATTGACCCACCGTGAACGTGAAGTTTTTGAATTGCTTGTTCAGGATAAAACGACACGCGACATCGCCGGGCTATTATTCATAAGCGAAAAAACGGTGCGTAACCACATCTCGAACGTCATGCAAAAACTCAATGTCAAAGGCCGTTCGCAAGCCGTAGTTGAACTAATTAAACTAGGCGAACTTATTATTTGACCCAAGCCTTCAAAGAGCACCCTTGACCTTCTGATGATGTCTTCTCCTTTAAGGATGAAGATATCATCAGAAGGTTTTTTGGTGGTGTTCTAATGTCTAACGTTGAAGAAATGTTCTAATTTGAAATATACAAAATGTGATTATTGATGTAAAATGACATTATCTTTTGAATTGTGAATAAATGCACAAACAGAAGAGTTAGAGATAAAATAGAGATAAATAACAACAGGATAGGGAGGATGATAGGTAATGGAGCGTAGAAATAAACAAAAAATAATGATGGTATGTATGGTGGTTCTGTTGATTAGCGTGCTTGGTGTTGGATGTAGCACGTCTAATAATAAGGAAACGGATGGAATAGAAGCCACATCTTCTTTAACGTTAGGATTGCTACCCTCAATTGATGCTATTCCGTTCATCGTCGCTCATGAACAGGGGTTCGATAAGGAACATGGCGTGAACTTGGATATTCAGACGTTCAAAAGTGCCAAAGACCGTGATGTGGCATTTCAAGCAGGAAAACTGGATGGCATTAGCGCCGATTTAATTGCAATAGCCATTTATAATGAGGCAGGACTAGATGTTAAAGTGACTAGTACCACTTTTGGAGAATTTGATTTATTAACAGGAAATAATGATATTCGTGAAGTGAAGGATTTAAAAGGAAAGACCGTAATTTTATCCAAAAATACTTCTACCGAATATACGGTTGCAACGATGCTCAAAAAGGCAGGTCTCACGGAAGAAGATATCACGGTAACGGAAGTACCTCAGATTCCAACAAGATTAGAATTATTAAAGAATAATAAGGCGGATGCAGCTATTTTACCTGAGCCCTATGTCACTATGGGGAAATCTGCGGGATTACGTGTGTTAAGCTCGACGTTAGATGCGGGTGTGAATCCGTTTGTCTTAGCATTTCAACAGAAGACCATTAGCGATAAAGAACAAGAGATTCAGGCCATGTATGCAGCGTATGATGACGCAGTTAACTATATGCAAACGCATGATCAATCGGAATACATGGATCTGATTATTACAGAAGTTGGATATCCAGAGAGTTTGAAGAACGATAATATCGTACCTAAATACCTTCCTTCTAATCAGGTGAATGTACAAGAGGTTGAAGCAGCTTTTACTTGGGCAAGGGAAAAAGGGCTTCTTAGTAAGAATATATTGCCAGAAGAAGTGATATCTGATGTCGCATTTAAGAAATAATGGACTTACGATCAAGGACCTAACTGTTAATTATGTAGAAGGGGAAGGGGTACTTAGACGTATTAATTTAACCGTTCCTGAGCATAGCATTTACACCATAATTGGTCCATCTGGGTGCGGGAAGTCTACTCTACTAAGAGCTGTAGCGGGTCTAATCCAAGAATACGACGGGGAGATCATCCTTGAGGGGGAATCCGTTCATAGAAGCGAGACGTTAATTGGACTTGTGCCGCAAAGTTACGGTCTTCTTCCCTGGAAAACGGTTCAATCTAATATTGATATAGCGTTAAGAATCAGTCATCGTGATCGGATGCAAAAGAAGAATCAGGAACGGCAAATCAAGCAGTGGCTTGAAGCCATGGGTATTGCTGACTTAGCCAAACGTTATCCTCTGTCACTCAGTGGTGGTCAGCAGCAGAGGGTAGCTATTGCTAGAGCCTTTGCACTAGAGCCAACGATCATGTTGTTGGATGAACCCTTTTCAGCATTAGATGCGGTCACACGTGAAACGATTCAACAGCTTTTTGTAGAAAATTGGACTCTGCATCCGGCAACAACGTTATTCGTTACTCATGATGTAGAAGAGGCCATTCTACTTGGAGAAAAAATAATCGTTATGTCATTGAATAAAGAAGAATCACCGCTTATCATCGATAACGCCTCCGTATTTCATATGAAATATGAAGACAAGCGCGATAGTGATATTTTTTTTCAACAGACTAAGAGGATTAGAAAGGTAATACAGGAACAATGGTGAACCGAAATAAGAAACATATCCTTCATATCGTTAGGCTATTATTCGTATTTTTTATAATGAATGTGGTGTGGTATATTGCCTACCTGCTCATTAGCCATCCGATTCTTCCAAGTCCGCTCGCGGTATATTTCTCTATAGGAAATTTGGACGAGAAATCGATTTGGCTTCATATTTGCTATAGTCTATTTCGTATTTGTGCCGGTCTATTATTAGCGTTAACGATTGGCATGCTGATTGGCTTGCTTATGGGTCGTTCCCGGCTTTGGAATAAGTTATTAGATCCTATTGTTTATCTAACCTATCCCATTCCCAAAATCGCCTTATTACCCGTTGTGATGTTATTCTTCGGGCTGGGTGAAACATCCAAGATCTTGATGATTATGTTGATATTACTTTTTCAGATCATTATATCTGTACGCGATGGTGTGAAGGCGATCCCAGATAGTACATACGATGTATTGACCAGTATCGGCGCAAGTCGATTGCAAAAATTCTGGCATGTTACGTTACCTGGCGCTTTGTCCGTAATACTCAGTACGATTCGGATTTCATTAGGTACAGCCATATCTGTTCTTTTCTTTACAGAAATCTATGGTACAGAGCATGGAATGGGGTATTTTATTATGGATGCTTGGTTAAGGATGGATTATACAGAGATGTATGCGGGGATTATGTTGTTTAGTCTGATCGGATTTGTACTATTTATGTTGGTAGACTATCTAGATTCTAGATTCATGAAGTGGCGGAATTCATAAGTGCAACAGGTTATGATCAAAAAGGAACCGTTCCCAGTGGTTAGTAGTAACCCTTGGAATTGGTCCCTTTTTGTTTAGTTCAATAAAATTACTTCCCTAGTTGTTTATCAGCTTCAGCAATAGGATGCTCATCGCCTTGATCTTCATTCTTACCACCACTTGTAAACCAGCCAATGACTGCAATTAATATGAGAACAATGTAGAACGTAGCTTTCCATGCTGTGCTATGGGCAAATGTTTCTGGTAGAACACCCAATTCGGGATGAGCAAGGGTGATAATGGCTAACTTGACTCCTACCCAACCGACAATGGCGAATGCAGCAACTTCCAGCCCCGGACGGGAATGTAGCAACGTAACAAAGTAAGATGCAGCGAAACGCATAATGATTAGTCCCATAAGTCCTCCAGCAAATACGACAATGAACTGACCTGCATCTAAGCCGCCAATATGTCCCAATCCACTTGGAGGTAAGGCTACTGCAAGAGCCACCGCAGCTAGAATAGAATCAACTGCAAAGGCCATATCCGCGATTTCGACTTTGACTACTGTCATCCAGAATCCAGATTTCTTTTTTTCTTTAACAGAAGAACCTTCGAGAGCTTCATCCGTTTTAGATTTGCTGACAAACTTCCTGATAATGTTATTCGCAGCAATAAACAATAAGTAAAGAGCTCCAATAGCCTGCACCTGCCAGATATCGACTAGGTATGAGATAATGAATAATGATCCGAAACGGAGGACGAATGCTCCTACAAGTCCATAAAACAACGCCTTTTTTCTCTGCTCATCAGGTAAGTGCTTTACCATAATAGCCATTACTAACGCATTATCTGCGGCGAGAAGTCCTTCCAACCCTACGAGTACGAGAAGAACCCAACCATACTCTAATATTAATCCTAAATCCATTTTGCGCTCCCCCTTAGTGTCCTTAGTATGTTTCAAAATATATAAGAAAAACGTCAATTGACGTGCCTTAACGATGAGCATTAAAAAAGACCTTTACCAAAAGTGTGAATCCCTTCAATAAAATCAAGGGTATTCCCAATTTGGTAAAGGTCTCGCTAACAATTGTATATAACAATTGCCAATAAAGCCGGAGAAACTACTCTCGTATTGACGACTTTATTTATACAGCTACTCCCCTTTACGGGTATATAGAATTTCTTGTATGTTAGAATAATATAGCCGAATCATATATTTTTTCGGAGTTATTGTCAATAGAAAGGTTATGATAAAAATGAAAATGCCTGAAATAACCACTTGGGACTATGGAATTCACCAAGTTAAAATATCAATGTCTTATCCATTACGCTGGGTCAATAGTTATGTGTTACATCATTCATCAGGTGTTACCATTATCGATCCGGGGCCACACAATGATGAAACCGAAGAAGAATGGAAGAAGGCACTTGAACGTTTGGGTTATTCACTCGAGGATGTAAGTGAAGTATTTGTAACACACCATCATCCAGACCACTATGGTTTAGCGGGTTGGTTTCAATCACAATGTAACTGTCCGGTATACATGTCTCAAAGAGCTCATGATGAGTCGCTCCTAATGTGGGCCTCAGATTCTGTCATCCATAGGGATTTCACGTTATGGCTGCGACAGCATGGATTGCCAGATGAATGGGCTGATCAAATGGAGCAGCACCTCCTTGATTTCATCCCTCAAGTTTCGCCTACACCACATATTACAATCGTTAACGGTGGAAGCATCCTAGAAATGGGTGGTCTACCTTGGTTGGTCATAGAAACAGGGGGGCATGCGCCCGGGCATCTATCTTTATATAATCAAGAGTATGGCCTTATCGTCTGTGGGGATGCAGTCTTGCCCCAGATTTCACCTAATGTGAGTCTTATTCCGGGTAGTGATCCTGAACCGTTGTATACCTTTATGAATAGTTTAGAGAAACTCAATCAATATGAGGTGAAACAGGCCTTTCCAGGGCATAGGAATCCATTCTCTACCTTTCATCATCGTATAGATCATTTACAAACACACCATGAACAACGATTAATGGAGGTTGAGAAGTTACTAGTTGAATACCCACGAAGTGGGTATGAGATTTGTACGCATCTATTTGGGAATAAACTGACCCTTCATCAAATGAGGTTTGCCCTATGTGAAGCTCTTGCACATGTGCAGGAATTAGTTCGTCGAGGTGAAGCACAATCGACATCTAGCTCAGAGGGAGACATTCTCTTCAAAGCCATTATTACTACTGATTAATTCATGAGTGTTAAAAAATAGTAGGAGAATAGAAAAACCGTAGACCAAGATTGAATACCTTGGCCTACGGTTTTTTTGATCTAAGTATCCATAAATTAGAGTAGCTTTTTTAACAAATTTAAAGAAACCAACTTATTCTAGCCCTTCTTCAGACAAGGGGTTGAATTCTTTGCCATCTTCAGCGAAATTCTCCTCTTTTTCTGCTTGTTTTCTATGTGCGATACGACTACTGGCTGCAGCAGCGACTGCACCGACGATATCATCGAGGAAAGTATGAACTTCTCCTGAGGTTTTATCATTAAGTCTTTCTAAAATACCTGGCTTTAGCTTGTCCACATATCCATAATTCGTGAATCCAATACTGCCATAGACATTGACAATAGAGAATGCCAATATTTCATCCACACCATAAAGTCCTTCGTCATTGAGCAGCATTTCTTGTAATGGAGAGTGTAATTTGCCCTCTTCTGCTAATATATCTAACTCAATCCCCGTTATGACGGCATTCTGCACTTCACGTTTACTAAGTACCATCTCGACATTGTGGACACATTCCTCCATCGTCAAGTTAGGATAGTACTTTTTCTGAAGTAACATCACGAGTTCAGCAATGTCATCAATCTGGACACCTCGTTGATCAAGCAATTTAAAAGTGGCTTCAGATACAGCTTTACTATTTAGACTATACGGATTACGTTCATCTTTCATCCCTTACACCTCATTCTTTGGTTTTAATAAATTTCACTTTCTGACCCTAATGGCAAAATAATAGTTATTTTTTAGAAAAGGGCTCGTATATATACTAGTACAAACTGTATAAAATACGTTAGGGAGGCTCATAGATTATGTCAAAAAATAAAATACGCAGCATCTCCGCTGCTGGACTGTTGGCTGTTCCCATTATATTATCTGGATGCGGAGGATTTACTAAACAATCGATGGATATTGATCCACCACCAGCTCAAGTGGAAGCCGAAATGTTACAAGCTGTAAATGGTGTCGTTACACCATCCCCACAGGGTATAGCTCCAGCTATGGCACCAACATCTACCATATATTTAACAGATCAATATGGATTGTTGGCTCCAGTATCTCTAGGGTTGCCACCACAAGAGAACAAAGATAATATGCTACTCCGTCAATCACTCGAAGCTATGGTCCAAGATGGACCTTATGCAGCATACCTACCAAAGGGGTTCACAGCAGTATTACCTAAAGGTACAGAGGTGAAGACAGTCACGATTGAGAAGGAAAAGAAACTTGCAGTGGTGGAATTCAACAAATCGTTTACCCAATATGATGCCCAGAATGAACGAAAGATGTTAGAGGCGGTAACTTGGACACTTACGGGTGATGCCAACATCAACCAGGTTCAATTTTGGGTAGAGGGGGAAAAAATAACGGAAATGCCTCTCAATCATACGCCGCTTGTTCAATCACTCGGACGAAGTATGGGAATTAATCTGGAAAAAGGGGATGGGGCAACCTATACCAATTCTAGCTCGGTAACGGTGTATTTCTCCTCAGAATCACCAGATGGAATACAATATTATGTACCGGTAACAAGGTTGGTCGCACCCGGACAGAATACATTGCAAGCAGCGCTCGATGAGCTCATTCAAGGTCCTCAACTAAGAGGGGGGCTGGAACAGGTAATGACGTCGGACACGTCTCTAGAGTCTGTGAAGACAGCGGAAGACGGAACGGTTACGGTTTCTCTCAAGGAAGATATGTTTCTTAAAGGGGAGAAGGTTCCTTCTCAGTTCCTACAATCTGTTGTATTAACGGTTACTGAGAATACGGTTAATAACAAGGTGAAAATACAGCTTAATGGGGAATCTAAAGTTGTAGGTGAAGATAATCAAGTATATAGTGAGCCTGTATCAAGACCGAAGTATATTAACCAAATACCAATCTAAAAGAGGTTCCTCCTTCAAAAGGTGCTTTTATTCCTACACTTTGATAAAATAAGGTTTGCAAAATAGGGACGCTAATGATGTAGGGGGCAGATAATTGTGAGATCAAACGGACGGAATAACGATCAACTTCGGACAATGAATATAACGACAAATGTAAATAAATATGCAGAAGGTTCTGTATATATAGAAATGGGAGACACCAAGATCCTTTGCACAGCAACGGTGGATGAGAAAGTACCTTCATTCCTAAAAGGACAAGGAAAAGGATGGGTAACAGCGGAATATTCCATGTTGCCAAGAGCAACTCATTCCCGAAATCAACGGGAAGCCAATCGTGGTAAGCTTACTGGTCGGACGATGGAAATTCAGCGTCTAATCGGAAGAGCGCTCCGCTCTGTAGTGAATCTACAGGCTTTGGGTGAGCGTACGATTACACTGGATTGCGATGTGATTCAAGCAGATGGGGGTACGCGAACTACTTCCATTACAGGTTCTTTTGTAGCTCTATGTATTGCTGTGAATAAGATTGCTCAACAGCACAAGCTTCCTGTATTTCCAATTACAGATTATTTGGCTTCCGTTAGTGTTGGTGTTGTAGGTGGCCAGACATTATTGGATCTGAATTATGAAGAAGACTCTAAGGCTAAAGTGGATATGAACTTGGTCATGACAGGAAAAGGACAATTCGTTGAATTGCAAGGAACAGGTGAAGAAAGTCCATTCTCCCGTGAAGAGCTGAATCAATTGCTTCAGATTGGGGAAGAGGGAATTAAAGAAATTATTTCACGCCAAAAAGAAATTCTTGGTCCAATATCACTTCTGATCGGCTCTGGATTAGCGGCAAAAGGAGTCTAACATGAAGCTAGATCAGGATATTATCATTGTTGCGACTAAGAACAAAGGGAAAGTGAAAGAATTTGAGCATGCTTTTGCACAATTGGGTAAGCAAGTGAAGAGTATGTTTGATTATGCTGAACTTCCTGATGTGGTTGAAGACGGACTTACGTTTGCTGAGAATGCTCTTAAGAAAGCAAAGACGGTTGGAGATACGCTGGGGCTTCCAGTACTCGCAGATGATTCAGGGCTGTCTGTAGAGGCATTAAATGGACAACCGGGTGTATACTCTGCACGTTATTCCGGTGAACATGCAACGGATCAGCAGAACAACGAGAAATTATTACATGAATTATGCCAGTTGAAACTGGGTGAAGATACGGAACAAACCTTATTAAGCCCAGCAAGATTCATCTGTTCGTTAGTGCTATATAATCCAGCCTCAGGAGAACATATTGAGACTTCTGGTTCTGTATCAGGCTGGATTACGACAGATGTTGCAGGTGCTGGTGGGTTTGGCTATGATCCACTGTTCTACCTCTCAGAATATGATAAGACAATGGCTGAGTTATCCATAGAAGAGAAACAGTCTATAAGTCATCGTGGTGTAGCATTGCGGGAATTAATAGCTAAATTAAAGGGATAAATGTACATTTCAATGTGCGTTAATAAAGAATAAGAAGAGGCTGCCTAGCGTTCTAGGGTAGCCTCTTCTTATACTTATTTTAGCGAATGGATACATGATATGTGCGGAGCCAATAATCAATTTGCGCTAAGTAGGCAAATAATTGGGGACCTGACATTAATTGACCGAACCACGGTAGATTAGAAGATGCATCTGGAGATGAGGCGATTTCCCGAATTTTAGCGACATCAATGAGGGGTAGAAGTGGTGATGTAGGGTCATCTAATATGGTTAGTAGTTGCTGTTTTACAGCTGCAAGGAAATCAGGGTTATGTGTTTTAGGATAAGGGCTTTTTTTACGATAAAGAACATCATTCGGGAGTACCCCTTCTAAAGACTTACGAAGGATGCCCTTTTCACGATTACCTGCCATCTTGATGTCCCAAGGAATATTCCATACATATTGTATTAATCGATGGTCACAATAAGGAACGCGGACTTCCAAGCCGACACCCATACTCATTCGATCCTTACGATCAAGGAGGGTAGGCATGAAGCGTGTAATATTAAGATAAGACATGACGCGCATTTGAGCTTGTTTACCGGTTTCTCCATATAGTTTAGGGACTTCATTCACGGCTTCTGAATATTTGTCACCTAGGTATTCGAGAGGAGAGATCCAATTGCGTATTTCAGGGGATAGCAGGCTAGCCCTCATATCTGATGCAACAGCCCAAGGGAACGTTCCTGAATTTAACATGTCTTCCCGGTGAAACCATGGATATCCCCCAAAGATCTCATCCGCAGCTTCACCAGAGACTGCAACAGTAGCTTCCTTCTTGATCTCTTGGCAGAATAAATACAGAGATGAATCCACATCAGTCATTCCAGGTAAATCGCGAGCCCTAGTAGAAGCTTCTAACGCACCAATGAGTTCGGGAGTATCAATTTCAATGTAGTGGTGAGTAGTCCCAAGCTCTTCGACCATGCGTTTGATCCAAGGAGCATCGGCTCCGGGTTGGAATGAATGGGATTTGAAGTGTTTATCATTATCCACATAATCAACGGAATAGGTGTGCATTTGTTCTTGCCCTGAGCGTTGATAGAAATCTACAGCTAATGCAGTTAACGCACTGGAATCTAGACCACCGGATAACAGCGTGCATACGGGAACATCAGATATTAATTGGCGTTCAAGTGTATCCTGAAGAATTTCCTTTAGCTTGCGTGCGGTAGTGTTCTCATCATCTTCATGTACATGACTCTCGAGCTTCCAGTAAGGGTAAGTACGTAGACCATTACGGTTAAAAATCATGGCGTTTCCTGGACGAAGTTCATGAACGTTGCGGTATACACCATGCCCTGGCGTACGTGCCGGCCCAATAACAAAGATTTCTGCTAATCCTTCAGGTCCCACAACGGGTTCCACTTTTGGATGCTGAAGAAGAGCCTTAGGTTCCGAACCGAATATAAGTGTTTCGTCGATATGACTATAGAAAAGTGGTTTTACTCCTACGCGATCACGCGCAAAAAAGACTTGTTGGCGAACACTATCCCAGATGGCAAAAGCAAAGATACCATTGAAACGATCCACACAATCGGGTCCCCATTCAATATAAGACACTAATAATACTTCTGTATCGCAACGCGTACGGAATTGATATCCACGTTGGCGTAATTCTTTTGTAAGTTCTGCCGCATTATATAGTTCTCCGTTATATACAATGGCGTACACATCATCATCCTGATGTACAATCATGGGTTGTGCACCGTTCTCTGGGTCAATGACACTTAGTCGTCGATGTCCGAATGCACAAGGATTGGAGATCCAAGTTCCAGAAGCATCAGGCCCACGTTGAGCTAGACTGTCAGTCATTTGGACGAGCAATTGTGAATCCTGTGTTAAATCACCGCTCCATTGTATAAATCCGGTTATTCCGCACATGACGGTTCATCCTCTCTTTGTCGGTTGTCCATATCTGCCCTTTCTTTTACCAAAGTCATATAGAATATGCCGAAGGAAGGGATAAAATGTCTGTCCTTTAAGGAAAACTATAGGTGAGTCTCATGATTACAGCGTCGAAAAAGGGGGAAAAGATGTCGTGGATAAACGTAAGTATTATGTATCCGTACATGGAAGATCGGTTCTAATGGACAGGGGTGCAACGACTTATGAATGGGAGATCGAAGCGACAGAGGAACAAGCTCAAGAAATCAGACGATTAATGGAATTAGTAAAAGATAAGGAAGAAGATGCTTTTTTAGGGTTCACATTTCCTTGGCCAGATACGCCCGAGCTTGTTGTAAATATGACCTATCAGAATGCACTAGATGATGTGTATCAGCGAATTTATGAGTGGGGTTCGATGGATACTCGTAAACAGATGAAGGAATCAGGCGTGAATGCATTTCTACATTCATATGACGGATAAGAGCATACCATCCAAATTATATAACTCATATTCAATCTTCGGTATTACCATACTATAGACAGGAGGTGATATTCGATGGCGGAGAAATTCAAGAAAAATAAAGGTAATAAGTATACTCATAATAATGAATTCGCTGAAGAGGTTATTGCCAAACATCCAGTCAAACATACCGATGACAGAATAGATTGGCGTCGTGGTAACAGGTAAAATAAGACGCTTAATTGAATTTGTAAATAATTAACTCTGGTTTGGGTATTGATAAATTGTGAGGATGCGTTATAATAAATAACGCACCCTCTTAAAAGAGTTATGACAAATTCAACTTCTTACATACATATGTCATTATTCTATAAACCAAGGTGCAAACCATTATGTTCATGTCTCAGTAGCTCAGCTGGATAGAGCAACGCCCTTCTAAGGCGTCGGTCGGGGGTTCGAATCCCTCCTGGGACATAAAAAAAGGATCTCCTTTAGGAGATCCTTTTTTGCGTCCAGACTGATTTAAAGATAAAACCAACCTTTTATTATTAGTATAGAAGGGGCTGGTTTTTTATGCCCTGATGGTGAGAACCCTAACTTGATGCTAAAGGGATTGAAGTACAATCACTACAACTCTATCAACCATAGAATACTACTATCAAATGATAGGAGGTATATTATGGATAAAGTAAAAGTAAGTCCGAGATTTCAAAGACTATGTAACCAATTTGCATCAATTCTAGGTGGTGCACATGAAATTACTCCAGGTCCTGTATGTTTCGTCAATCGGTCAAGAAGAATTAATGCGACAATCGAGGGAAGACGTACGCACTCACCGTTGGTTAGTCATCAACTCTTTTCCTTTGAATCCTTAGATTCATCGGGTCGTGCGCTCTGTTTAGGTGAAACTGGGCTTCTTCAAAGCCAAGCCAATCGATTAATTCGTAATCTTCAGAGCCAAGGGATTACAGTAACAGCTCTTCATAATCACTGGTTAAAAGAAAATCCTAGAATCATGTATGTTCATTGGCAGGCCATCGATGAACCAGTAGCATTTGCAAGAAAAACAAAACAGTCTATTGCTTTCTTGGGATAGATAAAAACAAACAATCACCCTTAGAATAATGGGTGATTGTTTGTTTTTATGATTACTTTTTTAAACTTGCGTAAGGTTTAATCCTTGTCATGTCATGTTAGTTGCGTCTTACTTTACGCGCTAACCAATTCCCCAGGGATTGTATGCCTTGAACGAATACGATTAACACAACGACGGTAAGCACCATAACGACAGTGTCAAAACGTTGGTAGCCGTAGACGATCGCCATATCACCTACTCCACCACCACCAACTGTTCCTGCCATGGCAGTAGCTCCAATTAATCCGATGGTAGCTGTAGTAAGCGTTAAGATTAAGGAAGAGAACGCTTCTGGTAAAAGGAAATGCCAGATCACCTGAAACGGTGTAGCTCCCATAGAATCCGCTGCTTCTAGAATACCAGGGTTGACTTCAAGTAATGAATTTTCTACTAGTCTTCCTATGTACGGAGCGATATAAATGATCAAAGGTATTATGGCTGCATTTGTTCCAATGGATGTCTGAACTATGAAACGGGTGAAAGGGATGATGGCCACTAACAATATAATAAATGGGAGTGAACGGACAATATTGATTATTGGATTTAGAATCGCATATAATGCCTTGTTCTGAAGGACTCCACCAGATCTTGTGACAACAAGCAATATGCCTAACGGGATTCCAATCAGAGCTCCGATGAGTAATGAGATGCCCACCATATAAATGGTTTCAGAAATGGATTGTATAAATTGTTCTAAAGTAATCGATGTCGATATCATACTCCGAAGACCTCCTCAATCAATACATCACGTTTTTTTAAGAAGTGGACTGCTTCATTTACGATAGAATGATCCCCTTGCATCTGAATAATCATACTGCCCAATGTCGTGTCCTGAATTTCTGTCATATTAGCAAACAGAATATTCACATGTAGATCATATTGTCGAATCAGGGTATTCATAATAGGGTTAGAGGCTGCTTGACCAATGAACTCTAGTTTAAAAAGGCGTTGTCCAGCTTCATCTTTCAAGGACCTTTGGACACTATTTGGAATGCTATCATGGATAACAGTTCTAACGAAATTCTGAGTGGTTGGATGTGTAGGATGTCCGAAGACCTCTAATACAGACCCTTGTTCAATAATCTCCCCTGCTTCCATCACGGCTACACGATTACAAATTTCTTGTATAACGGCCATTTCATGCGTAATAATCATAATTGTAATGTTATATTCGGCGTTGATCTTTTTCAGTAATTGCAAAATAGATCGTGTGGTCTGTGGATCCAAGGCTGACGTCGCCTCATCACATAATAGAATAGAAGGATTGGAGGCGAGGGCTCGTGCAATACCTACCCGCTGTTTCTGTCCACCCGACAATTCACTAGGATAACTCTTGGCTTTGTCCTCTAAGCCTACAAATGCGAGTAATTCGGTCACTCTTTCTTGTATTTCTTTCTTACTCTTCTTTGATAAAATAAGAGGGGTAGCCACATTGTTAAAGACAGTCTTTGACTCAAGTAGATTGAAATGTTGAAAGATCATGCCAATCTGTTTCTTCATTACGCGTAATTGATAAGGGTTGAATTCCTCCAAATCCTGACCTTCTACGAATACTTGCCCCTCAGTGGGCCTCTCTAAATAGTTTACGAGACGGATCAATGTACTTTTTCCAGCACCACTATACCCGATGACGCCGAAAATATCCCCTTTGTTTACCTTTAAGTTAATCCCCTTTAGCGCTTCATTAAGAATTCCTTTACGTTCGTATGTCTTATACACGTCCTTGATCTCGATCATATCCATTCAACTCGCTTCTCGTTGAAATAAGGTACAGTATTACGTTAGGTAAGCTTCTTTAATGCGGATTCTGCCAGTAATGCGAAATAGTGTGAAGCTGGTAATATAGCATCTTCATCTACGTCGAATTGAGGATGATGGAGTCCATAAGCGCCATTACTTCCGATATTTACGAATACTCCCGGAATTTTCTGTAGGTAGAAAGAGAAATCTTCACCACTCATTTGAGGTGATAAATCGAGTACTTTATACCCGGCAAGGGCTGCAATTTCTTTACTGAAGTCTGCCCATTCCCCATCGTTAATGGTAGCAGGGGGACCTGGGTACCAATGTAATTCAGCTTCTGCTCCAGCAGCAGCAGCTGTTCCTTGAATAATCTGTTTTATTTTCTCTGGAATGATGCGACGTATATCTTCATCATAGGTTCTGACGGTACCTTCTAATTCAACGACTTCGGGTAAGACATTCCACGTATTACCACCACTTATTCTTGTCACACTGACAACTACAGGTTCCGTGGCACTTGTGATTCGACTAGAGATCGTCTGCAAGGCAAGTATAATTTGCGATGCTGTTACGATGCTATCTACACCATTCTCTGGGAATGCAGCATGGGCTCCTTTACCTTTAATGCTGATTTCAAACCGATCAACCCCTGCTGTTAATGCCCCTGTTCGGGTGCCAAATGTTCCAACGGGTAAGTCAGGATTGTTATGAAGACCAAAGATAGCAGATACACGATCAAGACCGCCTGAATTTAACACGGAAGTGGCACCGTGACCTGTTTCTTCAGCAGGTTGAAATAAGACGCGAACCGTCCCTTTTAACTCTGATTCACGGGATTTCAATAGATAAGCTGCTCCTAAGATGGATGCCGTATGGAAATCATGACCGCAAGCATGCATTTTTCCATCTACTCCTGAAGCAAAGGGTAAGTTTGTTTGTTCTTTGATTGGTAACGCATCTATATCACAACGGATTGCGATAATCGGTTCCTCGCCAGTACCAATTTCTGCGATAACCCCGGTTGCTAGGGGAACATCGAGTATACGAATATCAGCTTCTGCTAGCCATTCGCGAATTTTTACAGTCGTCTTGAATTCTTCATTGGATAATTCAGGTTCTTGATGGAGATTACGTCGAACTTCAATTAAACGTTGGGATAATGCTTGATCCGATTCTATATAAGGTACATTAGTCATGGGATGACCCTCATTTCTATATGGTTAGATAAACTCATTAACTATAATTATATTACAATTCTGAGTTATCCGATATGCTTTATATTTTGATGGTTATGTTACCTCTACAATAGAACTTTTGTCAATATCGTTTCCTAAGATTATGAAAAGAACTAAATCAACTATGCTGTGAATTATAAGTCATATTTTTAAATATTGACGATATATTTTACACCGTGGTATCATCCAATTAATTAATCCAATTGATTAAGTCGGAATTAAGGAAGCAAATCCAATGCTGGGGGGAACAATAAATGGGTGAATGGAACAAGAAGGAACGTTTTGAAGCTCTACTATCAGGTGAACTTGCAGATCGACCCATTGTAAGTGGATGGCGTCACATTCTGGATAAAGAGCACAATGCAAGTGATCTTGCAGAAGCTACGATAGCCTATACGAAGAAATTCGATTGGGACTGGGTCAAAATAAATCCACGAGCAACCTACTATGCAGAAGTATGGGGTAATACATACGATTTACATGACTATAGGTCAGTGTTTCCTAAGCAAACGAGAGCAGCCATAGAAACAGCTCGTGATGTATGGAATATCGAAGTGACACGAGCTACCCAATCTGCTCCTTTAATAGAACAATTAGAGGCCGCTAAGCTGATTAGACAGGGGCTTCCAGATACGCCGCTTATACAGACGATCTTTTCACCACTGACCATATTACTATTCTTGATCGGACAGTCTGCTTATGTCTCAGAGACCATCTATGGTAGTGATAATAAGATCAATCTTACATCCTTAATAACAGAGAACAGAGCAGGTGTGCATCATGCATTACATGCCATCTCGATGACTCTAGCAGATTATGTGCAGGAATTAGGGAGCTGTGGAATAGATGGTGTTTTCTATGCAACTACGGGGACGGCTCATCCTGACTTATTACATGAAGCGGATTTCAACGAGTTCTCTAGACCCTATGATTCTATCGTTCTAGATGCAGCGCATTATGGAAGGCGTATTTTACACACATGTGGTGCGTACTCGCATCCTGAACGTTTTAATGACTATCCAATTGAAGGAATAAGCTGGGATACACAAGCGGCTGGTAATATGTATCTGGATGGGAAACTTAGACCTACGAAAGTGGGTGGTGTTGACCACAGCTTATTCGCCTCAAATGATATAGAGAGTATTCGCGCTCAAGCTCATGAAGCCTTAAGAATTATGGCTAATCAACCTTTTATACTAGCACCTAATTGTTCTATCCCTGTTAATGTGACGGATGAGGCATTACAACAGCTACATGATTCTATATTTGAAAAGGGGAACGTATGATGATGAAAAAATTAGTATTAGCTTCATTAGTAGGAATGGTATTGATCCTTGGAGCGTGTGAAAATAAAGATACAGCTGGGCAAGAGAAGAAAGAAATTAAGGTTGGATTTGGCGTAGGTACATACGAGGAACAATTTCGAAAAGGAATTCTACCTATTCTAGAGAAAGAGGGGTACAAGGTAGATATCAAAACGTTCTCACAAAATATGCAGGTTAATCCAGCTATGAAGGAAGGATCTATTGACGCTAGTATCTTTCAAAGTACCGCTTATATGGAAGGAATTAATGCAGAGATCAAGGCGGATATGATTAATATCGCTTACGTACCGGGAGCACCACAAGGCCTTTACTCCGTAAATCACACGACATTAGATGATGTTAAGGACGGAACTACAGTGGCTGTACCGAATGATCCTGTTAACCAAGAGCGTGCTGTTCGAATTATGGAAGACCTAGGATGGGTTAAAGTAAAGGCGGATGCTGGGACAACGGATTTTAATTTAAATAGTGTGGAATCCGATAAGTTCGCTATCGATATTAAAGTATTAGATCCAGCGCAGATCTTAGTATCTCTACAAGATGTGGATTATGGTGTTGTGAACGGGAACTACATTGCTAATGCGAACAGAAAAATTACAGAAGCACTTAAAATTGAGAATACGCCATTAGAACATCGGATTATTGTATCTATTAATAAGGCGAATGAGAATACACAATGGGCTAAGGATCTGAAAGCAGCCTATGAGTCCAAGGAATTTGAAGAATATATTGATTCCCAAGAGAAATATGATGGATTTATTTTACCAGAGGCATGGGAGAATAACTAAGGAGTGACTGAAATGACTATGGAATATATTCATTTTGTGGGTGGAGGTCAAATGGCTGAGGCTATCATCCGCGCAATGATTAAGAACCAAGCGATAGCAGCAGACCACATTAGCGTGAGCGATATCCATGAAGAACGTCTCCGATTCCTAAGTGAAACCTATGGTGTTCAAACATCGGATGCTCAAGAGAGCGCTCTTGCGAAGGCGAACCTTATCGTAATTGCTGTTAGACCTCAGGATGATTTGGCTGGTGTAGGCCGTCTTATTCAACAATATTCTTCCAAGGAAAGTGCAGTATGTTCGATTGTTGCGGGAGTAACTCTAAATAAACTTGCTAGTTATATGGGTGGGGAACGTTCGATCATTCGAGTGATCCCTAATACACTAACGGATACAGGGCTGGGTTATAGCGGAGCAGCATTAAATGATTATGCAAGTAAGATTCAGGTGGGTGCCTTTTTGAATGGATTTGGAAAAGTACAATACTTGAGTGAATCCTTGATTGATATTTTTACAGGTTATGGCGTTGCGGGTCCTAACTATGTTTATTATTTCATTGAATCATTAACGGATGCAGGGGTACTGGCTGGTCTGCCTCGAGAGCAAGCTTGGCAAGTTGCTCTCGAGAATGTTGCCGGTTCGGTAGAGATGTTAAGACACACTCAGCTACATCCTCGTCAATTACTGGATATTAATAATTCACCTGGTGGAGTAGGGATGCATGCACTTTACGAATTGAATAACAGTGACTTTGCAGCAGGACTTCAACGAAGTGTTCTAGCAGCTGTTAAACGAACAACAGAGTTAGGAGCGGTTCATGAATGACACAATTACAATGGGATCATACCGTGCATTATGTGAATGATTTGAGCGATGCTATTCGTACATTTGAGAATCATGGATTGAGGGCTTTTCATGGTGGTTCACATAAACAATGGGGTACCTATAATGCACTAAGCTATTTTGATTTGACTTATATTGAGTTTCTAGGAATTGAAGACCGTGAATTAGCAACGAAGGCGGACACTTCAAACCTCATCGTCAAGGATTCTCTAACGAATTTACCTGACCATGAAAGTCTAAGTCGAGTGGCTATTCGCACAGATGACATCGACCAAACGGCTGAATCATTAAGATTACAGGGTTTAGATTTGTCTCCGATTATAGATGGTAGACGAATGAACGCACAGGGACAATGGATTGAATGGCGCATGATGACTATTCATGGTGACTTTCATGGATTGGTATACCCATTTATTATTCAGTGGATAGGAACAGATGACGAACGCTTGACCAAGCTAACTGAAACGGGAGTAATTCAGCCTCATCCTGTAGGGGAAGTTACAATCGAAATGGCAGTCTTTACGGTGTCTGAGCCTTCTATTGTTGCGGCACATTGGAGCAAGGTATTTAACCTCACTCGTATTTCGTCTGAGGCCCATTCTGTGACACTTGGCATTGGAGATAAGACATTTCTATTTCAGCAGGGAAATACAGAACAATTAAGCCAATTGGTTTTTAGTACGGAATCTCCTGAATTGAGAGGTAAAACGATTCATATTGGGCAAGGAGAGTATGTGTTTCACTAATGGGTAAATTTAATGATTCGTAGGTGTTCTTTTTCATTGGAATAAAAGTAAATATTTGATAAGATACAATGGAGGCCTCCTTACACGAGGTCTATATGTTTATGGAGGGATTATTATGATGAAGCGCTATCATGGATCAGAAAGGAAGAAGCAACTGACAGGGGGGGAAATCTACTATGAACCATAGTACTATTCATCAGGGTTCTAATACCCAGTTGGTGAATCAGCTTGTATTCTTTGATGAAGAGAAGCAATCTTTCCTTAAAAGATATATACCCCACGATCTGAAAGAACGGATTAGAATGGATCAAGTCCTTTCAATGTATACAACATCACTTGAGAGTATCATTCCTAAAGGCAGCCAAGAGTTATTAAACTCCATGGTGCTCATTGGGAGTCAAGTAACTCTTTGTTACGAAGAAGATGGTTATGAAGATCAGTACACGGTTGTGTTTCCGCACATGACGGATCCGAGTAAGAATTGGATTTCATTTCTGTCACCGATTGGATTGCAGCTATTAATGACGAAAATAGATAACTCATATGAATTTATCGTACCCTCTGGTACCATGAAAGTAAGAATCAAGGATATTAAATTTATGAATTATGGCGATACAGAGAAATAATAGGTTGCAAAACCAACAAAGGAGAGTTTAATATGATCCAAGTGAAAGAGTTCGTGGATTCAGATAATTCTTATGCTGAGAATAAGGCGAATCAATTTTTAGCGGGTTTAAAAGAAGAACAAGTGATTAACATCTGTTATGAATCGGTCGTTAAGTCCAGTATATCTAAAACAGAACGCCAAAGAAGCACCATCCTAGTCGTGTACAGAACGGATAATAAAGCAGATCAGGAATAAGGTAGCTTTAACTGGTAATGAAAGGAGCTTTATGAGAATTTCCAATGTTGAGAGTGCACAAGAACAGAAGTATAAAGTGTTTTTTTTAACTTTGTCTTCCGTCTCGACGGTGTTCATTGTGTCAACCACCATTTACTTGATTGTTAATGCTATCTTTCAATAGATGACAACCTAAGAAGTTAGTACACAACAAGGGGTTCTTTTCTGCTTTCGTAGAAAAGAACCCCTTGTTGTGTATGTCCAGGAGGGATACTCTCCCTATGGTCGAGACTGCGAAGTGCATGCTAACGATGATTATGCTCCGACGCCCCCCCCATTGGGGATTCTCACCCTCCGGACACAAAAAAAGGATCTCCATATTGGAGATCCTCTTACTATATGTCCCAGGAGGGATTCGAACCCCCGACCGACGCCTTAGAAGGGCGTTGCTCTATCCAGCTGAGCTACTGAGACGCGAAAAACGAACAATTAATAATATATCATGGGCAACACATAATAGCAAGATATATTTATGAAAAAAAATTCCTCTGATGAGTGAACGGCGTTTTTTTTTCTTGGAACAGGTGTGATATAATTTGAATTAACGGAAAAATGAAAGAGAGGAGGGGCAATTATAAACGACACCACCAACACGCCAGCTAAAGACAATCTTGTACTTTTTCCGAAGACTTTGGATTACTACCAGATTCAACTTACAGTCATGCTGGAAAGTGAACGATATGGAGAAGCAATGGATCTACTTCGGTTTCTGCTTCAATGCCAAGGGCAGGAAGAACGACACGTGGACGAATGGCAGGCGTTACTTGAATGGTTAGAAACGGCGTTCCCACAATATATAACGGGAGAAGATAATGAACATTCTCCTATGGATAAAGATAATGATTTCGATGAAGAAGATCTAACTCGTCTTCGAGTTCAAGGTAAGCTTGCTGAAGACGCTGAGTATGCTAATAAATTACTTCACACCATCATGCATGAACCTTTGTCAGAACAAACCATGTTGGCCTTAGAACAGCTTTCTTATTTGAATGGTGATCTAATCGATGAGGCTCTGACGAAATGGTTGCAGAATACAGAGATGCATCCACTATTACAGTATCGTGTCCTACAGACGCTTCATAAGCGAGGTATGCTGGGGTACGTTACTTTTATGCGCGGTCAGGAACAAGTTGAAGTTGAGATTGACAATGTTCCACTGAAAGATAGCGACTTTCCGATTGCCGTTCAGCACATTGTAGATCGGGTTGCACAACATACGGAAGTTCAGGAACCTACGCTTTATTATTTTGCACAAGAGTTATGGATACAGTTTATTAAAGCTATATATGGAACAAGTATTTATCAATCTTTATTAATAGTAGATGAAGATTTAGATTTGGATATTTGGGCAGCAGCACTTCATCAGATTGTATCGGAAAGTCTGACAGGGGACAGAAATGAAGAAGAAACACGTGCTGTGTATGGGATTACAGAAAATATTCGTTTTCAATTTGAACAGGTGTATCGGACTCTGAGACAATTTATTTCAGATGGTGTAGCAGATTAAGTAATAACAAGTAATAAAATTGCCATAGTTATTTAGTATCTTGAGGTACCCCTGCTCTTGAAAAAGAATTCAATGTTGTTTATACTAAAATGGTTGTTCTGTGCGTGAAATTATGTAGATAATGATAAATCATGTGAAATATTTTTGGAGGGGAAAGCATAAAATGAAAGCAACCTGGGAAAAAATAGAGAAGAACCTTGGGGTTCTTGAAGTAGAAGTAGAAGCAGAGCGTGTAACCGAGGCACTTGATAAAGCTTTTACTAAAGTATCTAAGAAGGCAAATGTACCTGGATTCCGTAAAGGTAAAGTTCCACGTTCTATTTTTGAATCACGTTACGGTGTTGAAAGTTTGTATCAAGATGCTATTGATATCTTGCTTCCAGAAGTTTACACAGAGGCTGTTGACGAAACAGATATTTTCCCTGTAGATCGTCCGGAAATTGATATCGATCAATTTGCAAAAGGTCAGACTTTTAAATTCAAAGCAAAAGTAATTGTAAAACCTGAAGTGACACTTGGTCAATACACTGGTGTAGAAGTACCAACACAAAAGGTTGAAGTTACTGAAGAAGAATTAAATGAAGAATTGACTCGTTTACAAGATCGTCATGCAGAACTAGTTGTTATTGAAGAGGGTGTAGCTGAGAATGGCGATATCACGATTCTTGACTTTGACGGATCTGTAGATGGTGTTCCTTTCGAAGGCGGACAAGCAGAACATTATTCATTGGAACTAGGAAGTAACACATTTATTCCTGGATTTGAAGAGCAAGTTGTAGGATTGGCTACAGGCGATCTTAAAGACGTTGAAGTAACATTCCCAGATACTTACCATGCAGAAGACTTAGCTGGTAAACAAGCTATCTTCAAAGTGAAAATTCATGAAATCAAACGCAAACAACTTCCTGCATTGGATGATGAGTTTGCTAAAGATGTTAGTGAATTCGAAACATTGGCTGAGTACAAAGAAGACTTGAACAAACAACTTGAGGTTCGTAAAAATCAAGAAGCAAAAGGTGTTAAAGAAGGTCTTGTAGTGGATAAGGTTTCTGAATTAGCAGAAGTTGAAATTCCTCAAGCAATGATCGCTAGCGAAGTTCAAAATATGATGCGTGATTTCGATAATCGTCTTCGTGCACAAGGTATGAACCTTGAAATGTTCTTAAGCTTCTCAGGTCAGACTACTGAAGATCTACAAGAACAAATGTCAAGCGATGCTGAGAAACGTGTTCGTAACAACTTGGTTCTTGAAGCTGTTTCTAAAGCAGAGAACATTGAAGTTACAGAAGAAGACGTTACGAATGAATTGAACACATTGGCTGATTCCTACAAACGTTCTGCAGAAGAACTTCGTAGTGTTCTAGAAGCTAATGGTTCATTGAATAGCCTACGTGAAGAAATTTCACTACGTAAAACAATTGATTTCTTGCTAACTAACAGCAAAGAAGTTGCTGCTGTAGAAGTTGTAGAAGAATCAACTGAAGAAGATAAATAAGAAGGCTGCTGCCTAGGCTGCCATACAGATGATAAGGCACGTATTTTTTTACGTGCCTTATTTTCAACTTATAGCATCCAAATTATGGATAAAACATATCATGATTGGATGTTTTTACAAATACATATTTTTTTTGAAAAAGGAATTTCAATATTAAAGTTGAAAAAATGACATCGTGCTTCTAACATGGTAAAATACTGTTGAAAGCAATAAACTCTATCTTTAAATGGAAAAGAGGTTGGACAAATGAGTCTAGTACCTATGGTTGTAGAACAAACCAATCGGGGAGAAAGATCTTCAGATATTTACTCCAGATTGCTTAAGGATCGCATTATTTTTCTAAGTAATGCCATTGATGATGATGTTGCCAATCTCGTCATAGCACAGTTATTATTCCTTGCGGCTGAAGACCCTGAGAAAGACATAAGCTTGTACATTAACTCACCAGGTGGTTCTGTTACAGCGGGAATGGGTATATACGATACAATGCAATTCATTAAGCCGGATGTATCCACGATTTGTGTGGGAATGGCTGCGAGTATGGGTTCTTTACTACTAACTGCTGGGGCAAAAGGCAAGAGATATGCTTTGACCAATAGTGAAGTGATGATTCACCAGCCTTTGGGTGGAGTTCAAGGGCAAGCGTCAGATATTCTGATCCACACCGATTGGATTATTAAAACGAGACAAAAGCTCAATCAAATATATGTTGAACGTACAGGTCAGCCCCTCGAAAAAATCGAACGGGACACGGATCGTGATTTCTTCATGAGCGCCGAAGAGTCGGTGTCTTACGGACTTATTGACCAGGTTCTCTCTTCACCGATTAAATCTTAAGGGGTGGTAATATGTTTAAATTTAATGATGAGAAAGGGCAATTAAAATGTTCTTTCTGTGGTAAAACCCAGGAGCAAGTACGTAAATTAGTGGCTGGTCCCGGTGTTTATATATGTGACGAGTGTATCGAGTTATGTACAGAGATTGTAGAGGAAGAATTGGGCCACGAGGAAGAAGTGGACTTGAAAGATATTCCGAAACCAAAAGATATTTGCGATATTCTTGATCAATATGTTATTGGACAGGATCAAGCGAAGAAGTCGTTGTCTGTTGCTGTGTATAACCATTACAAACGGATTAACACACAAAGTAAGATTGACGATGTAGAAATAACAAAGAGTAATATTCTTTTATTAGGTCCTACGGGATCTGGTAAAACATTACTTGCACAAACGATGGCGAAAGTTCTAAACGTTCCATTCGCTATTGCAGACGCTACTTCTTTAACAGAAGCAGGCTATGTAGGTGAAGATGTTGAGAATATTCTACTTAAGCTTATCCAAGCTGCAGATTATGATGTAGAGAAAGCAGAACGAGGCATTATTTATATCGATGAAATCGATAAAGTGGCTCGTAAATCAGAGAACCCATCGATTACTCGTGATGTATCAGGTGAGGGAGTACAGCAAGCCCTTCTAAAAATTCTTGAAGGAACAGTTGCTTCTGTACCACCACAAGGCGGACGTAAGCATCCTCATCAAGAATTCATCCAGATTGATACTACAAACGTATTGTTCATTTGCGGTGGTGCATTTGATGGATTAGAACAGCTAATTAAACGTCGGATTGGTAAGAAAGTCATCGGCTTTAGTTCAGGTGGAGATGCTCAGAAGGATCTGAAACAAGGAGAATATTTATCGATGGTTCTTCCTGAAGATCTTTTGAAATTCGGTCTAATTCCGGAATTTGTAGGTCGTTTACCTGTTATTTCAAGTTTGGAGCCTTTGGATGAGAATACGCTCGTTCGCATTCTATCTGAACCGAAGAATGCTCTGACTAAACAATATGAGAAACTTCTAGAAATGGATAATGTAGATCTAGAATTTGAACCACAAGCTTTGGTAGCTATAGCTAAGGAAGCTATTAAGCGTAATACAGGTGCTCGTGGTTTGAGAGCCATTATCGAAGGCATCATGCTTGATGTGATGTATGAAGTTCCATCTCGTGATGATATCAAGAAATGTGTCATTACTGAAAAGGTAGTTCAAGATAAGATCATTCCTGAACTACATGCTGACAAAGAAGGAAACGGTAATGATAGTAAGAAGCAGGAAGAAAGCGCCTAAAGGAACAACATCCTAAAGGACTTTATAAAGCGATTGCCGAAGGTCCACTTCTACCCTATACCGTGCAAATTTTGACGTTTGGGGTTAGGGGTGGAGTTTTAGCGTTAAGGGGAGGTAAACATGTTTTCAAGAAAAGACACACGTCCTGTGAAAGTTGGAAACCTAGTTATTGGTGGAAGCGATGATGTTATCATTCAAAGTATGTGTACAACAAAGACAGCGGATGTAGAAGCGACAGTTGCTGAAATATTACGCTTGGAAGAAGCAGGCTGCCAAATGGTGCGGGTCACCGTTAACAATGAGGAAGCGGCAGATGCTATTAAGGAAATAAAGAAACAAATTCATATTCCACTTGTTGCGGATATTCATTTTGATTATAGATTAGCTTTGAAAGCTATTGAGAATGGGATTGATAAAGTTCGTATTAATCCTGGTAATATTGGTCGTCGCTCGAAAGTGGAAGAGGTTGTTAAAGCTTGTAAAGCTCACGGTATTCCCATCCGTATCGGTGTCAATGCAGGTTCTCTAGAGAATCATTTGCTTGAGAAATACGGCTATCCAACACCGGATGCCATGGTTGAGAGTGCTCTTTTTCACATTGGGATCTTGGAAGAGCTAGACTTTCACGATATTATCGTTTCCCTAAAAGCGTCAGATGTACCGATGGCTATTGAGGCTTATCGTAAGGCAGCAGAAGTTATTCCATATCCATTGCATCTCGGAATTACAGAAGCAGGAACATTATTCTCGGGTACAATAAAGAGTTCTGCGGGTATCGGAGCTCTATTATCTATGGGGATTGGTAATACCTTACGCATTTCACTTAGTGCGGATCCAGTAGAGGAAATAAAGGTAGCGCGTGAGATTCTGAAGTCATTCGGATTAATCTCTAACGCTCCTACGTTGATCTCATGTCCTACTTGTGGAAGACTAGACATAGATCTGTTCTCTATTGCCAACGAGGTTGAAGAATATATTTCTAAATTGAAGGTGCCTATTAAGGTTTCGGTTCTTGGATGTGCTGTAAATGGTCCAGGCGAGGCTCGTGAGGCAGATATTGGGATTGCAGGAGCACGAGGTGAAGGAATGCTCTTCCGTTATGGAGAGATGATCCGTAAGGTCCCTGAAGCTGATCTGGTTAGTGAACTGAAGAAAGAAATAGATCATATTGTTGAAGTATTCGAAGCAACAGGAGAAATTCCTGGCCGTAATCATCAACATCAATCATAATTTTGTAAGAAGAGAGCTATAGCCCTGATGAATGGGGACTATAGCTCTTTTTTGTGTTTTTTGCGTTTATTGGGAGAGGAAAAGGCAATACTATCAAGTATTAACCTAATACTAGTTAAAGAAACGGGAGGATGACCATGAATTTTACTATGATATTTATGTTAGTTCAATTGTTCTTCGGTGTTGTGATCGGTATTTACTTCTGGAATCTATTGCGTGGTCAGAAGACCAACCGTTCAGCAGTCGACAGAGAATCGAAAAAGGAGTTAGAGAAATTACGGAAACTTCGATCTGTATCACTTACCAAACCTCTTGCAGAGAAAACACGACCACAATCCATAGAGGATATCGTAGGACAAAAGGATGGACTACGTGCCTTGAAAGCAGCATTGTGTAGTGGGAACCCTCAGCATGTCATTATATATGGCCCTCCAGGTGTAGGGAAGACAGCTGCAGCACGTGTAGTTCTACAGGAAGCTAAGAAGAACCCTTCTTCTCCATTTAAAAGTGATGCAAAATTTACAGAGATTGATGCAACAACAGCTCGTTTTGACGAACGTGGTATTGCGGATCCATTGATTGGGTCTGTTCATGATCCAATATATCAAGGTGCAGGCTCAATGGGCGTTGCAGGTATTCCACAACCGAAACCAGGTGCAGTAACTAAAGCGCATGGAGGGATCTTGTTTATCGATGAAATTGGTGAATTACATTCTATCCAATTAAATAAGTTATTAAAGGTGCTAGAAGATCGCAAGGTTTTGTTGGAGAGTGCATATTATAACTCCGAGGACAATAATACACCAGCATACATTCATGATATTTTTCAAAATGGATTGCCTGCTGATTTCCGTCTTGTAGGGGCAACGACACGTTCTCCGCAAGAAATTCCTCCTGCGCTTCGTTCTCGTTGTATGGAAATTTACTTCAGACCTTTGTTAGCAGAAGAGATTGGGGCTATCGCTGAGGATGCTATTCTAAAAATTGGCCTTACACCGTGTCCTTCTGCAGTAGAAGTAGTGAAACACTATGCTACGAACGGAAGAGAGGCTGTTAATATTATTCAGCTTGCTGCTGGATTAGCTCTTACGGAGAAGAGGGATTCATTAGAAGCGTCCGACGTGGAGTGGGTTGCGAACAGCAGTCAACTTCAACCTCGCCCTGATCGAAAAATCGCCACGTACCCACAAATAGGTGTAGTCAATGGGCTTGCCGTGTACGGCCCTAACATGGGGATGTTACTGGAGATAGAAGTATCTGCTTCGCCAGTGGCTAAGGGGCAGGGTGCCTTTAATGTTACTGGAGTAGTTGAAGAGGAAGAGATCGGTGGAGGTTCAAGAACCATCCGACGTAAAAGTATGGCAAAAGGATCCGTGGAGAATGTTCTTACCGTCCTTCGTTTAATGGGCCTAGATTCAAACGATTATCAATTGCATATCAATTTTCCTGGGGGAACACCCATTGACGGTCCATCTGCAGGAATAGCTATGGCTACAGCAATTGTGTCTGCTGTGAAGCAGATTCCTATTGACCATCGTATTGCTATGACTGGAGAGATTAGCATTCATGGAAAGGTCAAACCTATTGGCGGCGTTATTGCGAAAGTTGAAGCTGCATTCCAGGCAGGTGCAACGACGGTTATTATTCCAAAGGAAAATTGGCAATCGTTATTTGAGGATCTTAATGGACTAAAAGTTATCCCAGTAGAATCTATTCAGGAAGTATTCCAGCATGTCTTTGGCAAGGAATTGGTGAATAATCTACAAGAAACCTTGCTCCCTGAGATTACGGATGGTTATACGGAAGTCCCTTCATCATATCTTCACGCGAAATTAGCGCGGCCAGGTCAAGTAACGGATTCGGGGAGTTTTTAAAATCAGTGTTTTATTGGTGTTTCAACATGTTATTTGCTAAAATAGTGAAGATGTATAACCTAAGAGAGCAAATGGAGGTGCGAAAGCGATGGGGACTAGTAAACCCAAAGGTCGTCGTTTTCCGTTATTGCCTTTGAGAGGACTTCTTGTATACCCAAGCATGGTGCTTCATCTTGACGTGGGTCGTGAGAAATCGGTCAAGGCTTTGGAGAAAGCAATGATAGATGATAACTTGATTCTCCTTTGTTCTCAATCTGAAGTGAACATTGAAGAACCAACTCAAGATGATATATTTCGGATCGGTACAGTAGCGAAAGTAAGACAAATGCTAAAGCTTCCAAATGGAACTATTCGTGTGTTAATAGAAGGAATGGAACGAGCGGAGGTTCTTCAGTATACAGATAACGAGGAGTATTACGAGGTTATTGCGCGTGAACTTCCAGAGCAGGAAAGTGATGATCCTGAGATAGATGCATTGATGCGGACCGTACTTACTCAGTTCGAACATTATATTAATTTATCGAAGAAGGTAACGTCAGAGACGTTGGCTGCTGTCTCAGATATTGAGGAACCAGGTCGCTTATCAGACGTGATCACGAGTCATTTAACGCTCAAGATTAAAGATAAACAGGAAATATTAGAAACGATTGATGTACATCAACGGCTTGAGAAGTTACTTGATATCCTAAATAACGAGCGTGAAGTGCTTGAATTGGAACGTAAAATTAGCCAACGGGTTAAGAAACAAATGGAGAAGACCCAGAAGGAATATTATTTGCGTGAACAAATGAAGGCGATTCAGAAAGAATTAGGAGAGAAGGAAGGCCGTGCTGGCGAAGTGGATGAACTTCGTGGGCTGATGGAGGAGAAAGATCTTCCGGATAAAGTGAAAGAAAAGGTTGATAAGGAAATTGATCGTCTCGAGAAGATGCCAGCAAGTTCAGCAGAAGGCGGAGTGATCCGTAACTATGTGGATTGGCTGTTGAGTTTGCCTTGGAGTAATAAGACTGAGGATGACCTTGATATTCAGAGAGCAGAAGATATCCTGAACGAGGATCATTATGGTCTTGAGAAACCTAAGGAACGTGTTCTCGAGTACTTGGCTGTTCAGAAACTTGTTAAGAAGATGAAGGGTCCAATCCTCTGCTTAGTTGGCCCACCAGGTGTGGGTAAGACATCTTTAGCACGTTCCATTGCTCGATCGTTAGAACGGCAATTCGTGCGGATATCTCTAGGTGGCGTAAGGGATGAAGCCGAGATTAGAGGACATCGTCGTACTTATGTAGGTGCGATGCCAGGTCGCATTGTACAGGGAATGAAAACGGCAGGATCTATAAATCCGGTATTCCTTCTAGACGAAATTGATAAAATGGCAGCTGATTTTAGAGGAGATCCATCCTCTGCGTTGCTTGAGGTTCTAGATCCCGAGCAGAACAATACATTTAGCGATCATTTTATAGAGGTTCCTTTTGACTTATCTCAAGTCATGTTTATTACTACCGCAAATGCGATACACAATATTCCAAGACCTCTTCTCGATCGTATGGAAGTGCTTCATATTCCGGGATATACGGAGCTTGAGAAGTTACAGATCGCGAAGCGATATTTATTGCCTAAGCAGAAACGTGACCATGGATTAGAACCTGATCAACTGCAGATTGAAGAGGAAGCCTTATTAAAGGTCATTCGTGAATATACGCGAGAATCAGGGGTTCGTAATTTAGAACAGCAAATTGCTTCTTTGTGTCGTAAAACAGCTAAGAAGATCGTATCACAACATCAATCCATAACAACCATAACACCCGATGATCTTAAGGATGAGCTAGGTATTGCGAAATTCCGTCATGGTGTGGCTGATCTTGAGGATCAGATTGGAACCGTGACAGGTCTCGCTTGGACTGAAGTGGGTGGAGAGACGCTAATGATTGAGGTGACAGTTGTCCCAGGTTCGGGTAAACTAACGTTAACAGGCCAGCTAGGTGATGTGATGAAAGAGTCAGCACAAGCAGCTTTTAGTTATACTCGTTCTAAATCAGAAGAGCTAGGTATCTCAGTTGATTTTCATGAGAAAAATGATATTCACATTCATATTCCTGAAGGAGCTATACCTAAGGATGGACCTTCAGCAGGAATTACGATTGCAACGGCCTTAATATCTGCTTTGACAAAGAAATACGTATCCAAGGATGTGGCTATGACAGGTGAAATTACCTTGCGAGGACGCGTGTTACCCATAGGTGGATTGAAAGAGAAATCACTTGCCGCCCATCGTGCAGGCTACAAAAAAATTCTGCTCCCTAAAGATAATGAACGGGATTTAAGTGAGATTCCTGACAGCATAAAGAATGAAGTAGAATTTATACCTGTGTCGCATATGGACCAGGTACTACAACATGCGCTTGTGGAACATACGGGAGTGCACTAGAGAGGAATTATATAATTATGAAAGTTACTAAATCCGAGTTTGTGATTAGTGCTGTTGGCCCTGATCAATACCCGGAGGACGCCTTGCCAGAGATTGCTCTGGCAGGGCGTTCCAATGTGGGTAAGTCGTCACTCATTAACAAAATGATCAATCGTAAGAACTTGGCTCGTACAAGCTCCACGCCAGGTAAAACACAGCAATTAAATTATTATCGTATTAATGATCTATTATATCTTGTGGATTTCCCAGGCTATGGTTTCGCTAAAGTCTCCAAAACACAGCGGCAGGCATGGGGTACAATGATTGAAAGGTATCTATTAGAAAGAGATACTTTAAAATTGCTGTTACTGATTGTGGATCTACGGCATCCGCCGTCCAAAGATGATGTGATTATGTATGATTGGATCTCCCATTATGATATGCCCGTCTGTGTAGTTGCAACGAAGGCAGATAAAATTCCGCGTAGTCGTTGGGCGAAACAGATTAAACAAATGAAAGAATGCTTAAGTTTGAGAATTGACCATCCGATGGTTTTGTTTTCATCTGAGACTGGATTGGGTAAAGATGAGTTATGGAGTATCATTGAAGCTCACACTATGCCTACATCAGAGAATGAAGACGATCTTCCTGAAGCGTAGGGATCTTATATTTCAATGAATGACGTAGGTATTCAGCGTTTTTCAGCTATGAAAGTGAGCATCCTATATGAAATTCATAATACAATCGGGATTAATCGGATTTTTTATGAAATTTAGTGGAAAATCAATGATTTGTTGACAAGAAATTTATTATAATTGTGCTGTATAATAATACTAAGTATTGAAACAAAGAATTGAGGAGATTTTTATGGCTCAGCGGTTAGCCACAGAATATGTAAAAGCCAAATTACAATTAACAGAACTTCAAATGAATCAGTTTCTGCAATCGATGGAACACTGCTATGTACATCCTAAAGTGTTAGTGTTAGGCAGTGGAGAGCAAGAGATCGTGCTCGAGGACGTGAGTGGGGAGGAAGTTCATTTACCTATTGTATGCAAGGATGGTGTATACCTCTGTGAGTTGTCATGCCGCTTGGTGAACCCTCGACTGACAAATGCGGTTCGTACGTTATTCATGACTTGTAAAGGTGATGGTAAGGTGAATCGTATTTATCAAGGATTCACAATGATGTATTATTATACGCATGGATCGGTTCAACGAATTGAGGAAATGACCTCTGAAGGTAGTCGCTTAGTGTTTGAACACAAACATGACTTGGCAGATCTAGAACAATTATTTCAATCTAAAGAAGTTGAACAAGAAATTTCTGCAACTTACAAGGATATTAACTTTTGGCTAGATCAACGGAACAAAGCTAATAGCACTAATGATATTCAAATCATTGATGAGAAGCTTCGATTAGGTAGTGCGAAATGGTTTGCAATGGAAGCTTGATATATCTAGTTAACAAAGGGATCTTTTTTCGACTATCGAAAAGAGTTCCCTTTTTTATTTATGAGCATATTATAAATTTGAAATTCTTAAAAAAAGTATTGCAATTCATTCCAATAGATGTTATTTTTAATCTCGTTGAAAAGAATATTAGGAACCAGGATTCACTCAGGACATTATGTTACGAGAGATTTATCCCTCGAGAAGTGAATGACGTAGGTCCTAGCGGATGAAATTTTTCAAACATTTTATTCCTAGGAAGGGGGAAACCGAAAGATGGAATATTCGACTTTCGGAAGACACGTTGCTGTAGATACTTGGGGTGTCGATTTTGGAATGCTTAACAGTGCCGAATTTTTGCAGAATCACATGGTGGAGGCTGCGGAGGCGTGTGGAGCAACGGTTATGTCCGTGCAATCTAAGCAGTTTGAACCACAAGGTGCTACTGTGCTAGTATTGTTGTCAGAAAGTCATCTCTCGATTCATACTTACCCTGAGAGAGGTTTTGCAGCCATTGATTGTTATACCTGTGGAGAAACAGTTGATCCACAATTGGCTATTGATTACCTGGTATCCGTATTGAAACCGGAAAAAACGTTTGCTAAAAAGCTTGTGCGTGGTTTAGGAGAAATGACTGTAGAAACACCAGAAATGCAACCAGTCGAGCTCGTATAATAACGTCATTATCATATCGTTTAGAACATAACCATGGACGTCCATGGTTATTTGTTTTTTTAAAGCCCCATACACTATTACATAGGTATTCATGTATAAGGGGGCGTTGTGAATGAAACGAAAAAAGAATAGGGACATTTTATTCCTATGTGTCATATTGTTGTTAATAGGGAGTTTAGTGTATCAAGGGTATCGGATATTCAACCCACAACATGAGGAACAAGAAGATGCGGGTCAAATGCTCTTTGAAGTTGTACATTTTCAGATGGAAATATTGAACTCATCCTTAATGGATGTAATTCATATGGATACTACCGAACAGTTGAATGGACTTAAGCTAGCAGCGTATTCAGCACACTTTGGTCACGAACGAATGGTAAAAACATTTGGGGAGAATAACTTGAATCGGTTACCTGCTATTGAAGAATTGGTGAATAAGATTACCAGTTGGCAGATTGGTGGAGAACGACCGCTTCAACAGAATGAACGAGATCAATTAGTAGAATATAGCACATCATTTGCGGAACTTTTACCGATCTATAGTCTTCTTGTAGATGGAAGCCATCATATTATGAAGAACCAAGCGAATCAATTAGATCAACTCGGTCAAAAATTGGATAAGCTAATTTCAGATTAGGATTCGGGTACAGGATGAGAAGTATAGATAATGAAGATACTACTAACACTAATGGAAGAAATATGGGTTCATAAACATGTCATAAAATCGACATGGTGTGTCGAACAAGTGTGATATAATTAACATATTGATTCTGAAATTAATTGTTTGAATGTTCGATATACACCACTTTAAACGGTTCAATTATTTCATTTTAACTGAGGCAGGTGACATCGTAATGCACATCGTCGTTGTAGGGTTGAATTATCGCACGGCGCCTGTGGAAGTGAGAGAGAAATTTACATTCGCAGATAAAGATCTACCGGAAGCCCTGCGCCAATTGAAGCTTACTAAGAGTGTCTTAGAGGGTGTCATTGTTGCGACTTGTAATCGTACAGAAATTTATGTGGTCGTTGATCGACTACACATGTGCGGCTATTTTATAAGAAGTTTTATGGAACAATGGTTCGGTATTTCGCGTGAAGAATTCACAAATCATCTCTATATATATGAAGATGAACAGGCTATCTCTCATTTATTCCGTGTGACATGTAGTTTAGACTCGATGGTTCTGGGTGAAACGCAAATCTTAGGTCAAGTTCGGAACGCTTTTCTACAGTCGCAACAGAATAATGCAACAGGTGTTTGGTTTAATATGTTGTTTAAACAAGCCGTAACGCTAGGCAAAAGGGTTCATTCCGAGACCAATATTGGGGAAAGTGCTGTCTCCATAAGTTATGCTGCGGTTGAACTTGGAAAGCGTATTTTTGGGTTGTTTACAGACAAAAAGGTACTCATTCTTGGTGCAGGTAAGATGAGCGAATTAACGGTGAAACATTTGTATGCTAACGGTGCAGATGAAGTCATTGTAGCTAACCGTACGCTAGCGAGAGCACAGGAACTAGCTCTTAAGTTTAATGGTACGCCATGCACCCTTGAGACAGCTATCAGTCGTTTGGATGAAGTGGATATTCTTATTAGTTCTACGGGAGCTAAAGATTATGTATTAACTTCTTCGCAGGTCAAGGAGAGCATGAAGAATCGACAATCTCGCCCGCTATTTATGATTGATATTGCTGTGCCAAGAGACATAGATCCTGCTATAGGCGATATTCATAATGTGTTTTTATATGATATCGATGACTTGGAAGGGATCGTGGAGAGCAATCTTGAGATGCGCCGTGCTGAAGCGGTTAAGATTGAAATTATGATTAAGGAAGAGATCGCTGTATTTCATCAGTGGTTGAAGACACTTGGCGTTAGACCTGCTATTCGTGCTTTGCAAGAGAAGTCTAATACGATTCATGAAGAGACTATGGAAAGCTTGTTCAATAAGCTTCCAGAACTGGATGATCATCAACGGAAGGTCATTCGTCGGTTAACCAAAAGTATCGTGAATCAAATGATGCATGATCCGATTAATCGAATTAAGGAAATGACGGGTGAGAAGCAAGGAAATGAGGCTCTGGATTTCTTTACGCAGATATTTGCCTTAGAAGATCAAATGCACGAACAGGATAACGACAAAGATCGGGTCTCTGGTTCTAAACCTCAAGTTGTAAGTACATCAAGTAAATCTTCGGACATCCTATCCTCACTCTCTAAGGCATCTTTGATGCCTGCCGGCCTATAAAGGTGGGTGAATTATATGTGGTTAGTAAGTAAAATTTATGATACAGGCATTTATATTTATGCCCTGAGCCTTCTGTTTTTTTTCTGGGATTGCATTCGTCGCAATTCGAGTGCGAAGCGGATGGGCACAGGGCTTCTTATTATTGTGTTAGTGTTATTATGCACAGTACTTGGAGTGCGTACTTGGCAGGAAGTTATCGTGCCCATAGTCACGCTTTACGATTTCTTGTTCATGTTTTCATTTATTCTAGTGGTTGCATCATTACTAATGAGTTTCTTTCGGAAATCCGAATTCACGATTTTATTGTTCAGTGTGATTGGTTTCTGCGCTCTTGTGTTTAATCACTTGTGGTTTGACTCGGGTAATAACCCGTTGAGTAATTGGCAAGGTGTGCATGGATTGTTATTGTTTCATATCGTGTTAGCTAATTTAAGCGTTGTGTCATTTACGGTGTCTGCTGTATTTGCAGCGATGTATCTATTTCTTCACAAAAAGTTGAAAAACAAGAAATGGAATGACACGATGAGACGTCTGCCTAGTCTTGAAATGATGGATAAGTTGTCTTACTATGGTATGTTGATAGGGACTCCGCTTTTAGCAATATCATTAATTGTAGCGGTACTCTCCATTATTGCTGAAGGGAGATTGGAGTTGCTGTTAGATTCCAAAGTCCTGACAACATTCATTGGCCTAGGCGTCTTCATATATTATTTTGTCAAAAGAAGATCAAAACAAAATTCAGGTGTTACGATGTCTAAATGGGCATTAATTGGTTATGCGGTTATTGTCTTAAATCTCTTGCTGAATTCGTGGTCGAATTTTCATTGGTGGACGGGAGTGTAATCGATAATATGGCAAGTTATATTCCTATACTGTTAGATTGTGAAGAGCGTCCCTGCTTGGTTGTGGGTGGAGGGATGATTGCAGAAAGAAAGACTAGATCACTCCTTGAAGCAAAAGCTATGATTACGATCATTAGCCCACAACTTACACAGGGGTTATTCATGTTATATGAAACTAACCGTATAAAGTGGATACCACGTGCATTTGATGATGGAGATACTGTAGGATATTGGCTCGTCCATGCTACAACGGGTCATGAGGCGTTGAATCTGCAAATAGCAGAAGAAGCGAAGTTGAACGGAATTCCCGTCAATGTTGCGAGTCATGGAGAAATGGGTACGTTTATTAACCCGGCAGTCATGAGGCGTGGGCGACTTACTATTGCTGTGTCCACTGATGGTGCTGGTCCTTCGGTAGCAAAAAGTTTGTGCAAGAACTTGGATGAGGCATATGGCGATGAATATGAGTGTTATCTGGATTTCCTTCATCTGATGCGTTTAGAAATAAAGAAACGGGTAGAATCACCTGAGCAACGCCATAAGTTATTTAGATCATTAGCCCAACAACCCATTCTCGAGGACATCAGACGAGGTGCCTTCAGGGAGTGGAATGATACTGAAATAGAACAATGGATTGTAAATCATAAGGAGGCATAAGGAATGCGGACAATTATTGTAGGTAGTAGACAAAGTGCACTAGCCTTAACACAAACAGGTCAAGTGATTGATGCGTTACAGAAACTTAGCGATGAGCATGGGATGGATTTTCGATTTGAAGTAAAGAAGATTATTACAAAAGGTGATCGCATTCTGGATGTGACTCTTTCAAAAGTAGGCGGTAAAGGTCTGTTTGTTAAAGAGATTGAACAGGCAATGTTGGATAAAGAAATCGACATGGCTGTACATAGTATGAAAGATATGCCGTCTGAGTTGCCTGAAGGGCTGATCAACGGCGCAGTTCCACTTCGGGTAGATGCACGTGATTGTCTTATCTCTACAGAAGGATTGAATCTAGACCAATTGCCTCAAGGGGCTAAAGTGGGTACAAGTAGTTTAAGACGTTCTAGTCAACTTAAGGCTTATCGTCCTGATCTCCAATTAGAATCCATCCGAGGTAATATCGACTCTCGTCTTCGTAAGCTTGAGAATGGGGAGTTTCAGGCTATTCTACTTGCAGCTGCGGGTCTATATCGCATGGGTTGGGAAGATCGTGTCACATCGTATCTTGCGGTAGACGTGTGTCTTCCTGCTGTAGGTCAAGGTGCATTAGGGATTGAATGTCGTGAAGATGATGAATCGCTGCGTAAGCTTCTGGCTCTTTATAATGATGAAGCTACTTCGTTAACGGTAGAGGCTGAACGGAAGTTTCTAAGCGTTCTGAATGGTGGATGTCAGGTGCCAATTGGTGCACATGCGGTGTGGGTGACTGATCCAGCAGATGTTTCCCAAACGGGTGCCAAAGTTATACAATTAACAGGTATGGTCGGGTCACCTGATGGGGATATCATTTTGAAAGAGACCTTAACAGGATCACAACCAGAGAAGCTTGGACTGGAAGTTGCAGAGAAGTTAATTGCTCAAGGGGCGGAGAATATATTGGCACAAGTAAGGGGATAACGAAATGTCATTCATTCATGGGAAAGTATATTTAGTGGGAGCCGGACCGGGAGATGCGGGTCTTATTACAGTCAAAGGGTTGAAATGTATCACGAAGGCAGATGTCGTTGTGTATGACCGTTTGGCAAATCCACGGTTGTTACAATCGATGAAGCCAGGTGCAGAGAAGGTGTACGTTGGTAAGCTTCCAGACCGTCATACGATGAAGCAAGAGGAGATTAATCAGTTGTTGGTCGATCTTGCACTTGAGGGTAAGACGGTGACTCGGCTGAAAGGGGGAGACCCTACTATTTTTGGACGTGTTGGAGAGGAAGCAGAACTGCTTAGAAGAAATGGAATCAGTTATGAGATCATTCCGGGTATCACTTCCGCTATAAGTGTTCCAGCCTATGCGGGTATTCCTGTGACTCACCGTGATATGGCTTCTTCACTCTCAATTATTACAGGACATGAGAGCCCTGACAAACTTGATAAAATGATTCAATGGGATAAGCTAGCGAATGCAACGGGTACGCTCATCTTTATGATGGGTGTCGCCAAAATAGGATATATTAGTAAACAATTAATATTGAATGGACGTCTTGAGAGTACTCCTGTTGCACTCGTACGTTGGGGAACTCGTGCTGAGCAGGAGACGCTAACCGGGACTCTTCTAGATATAGAAGAAAAGGTGAAAGCTGCTAATTTTCAAGCACCTGCTGTTATCGTGGTGGGTGATGTAGTATTGCAACGTGAAAAGTTGATGTGGGCAGAATATATGCCGCTTTTCGGTAAACGAATTCTCGTAACCCGTGCTCGTTCGCAAAGCAGCGAGCTGGCGAATAGAATCGAAGAGCTAGGTGGAGAACCTTACGAGTTCCCAGTTATTGAGATCGTGAAGCCGTCAGATCCGATTGAACTATCAAACTTAGAAACGACGTTTGCAGCAATAGGTGAGTATGATTGGATCTTCTTCACTAGTGTAAATGGCGTGGAGTTCTTCTTTCAGCATTTACAAGAGCAAGGGAAGGATATCCGTTCATTACATCAGGCTAAGATTGTAGCTGTGGGACCATCTACTGCTAAGGCTTTAAAATCGCGTTCTATAATCCCCGAACAGCTCCCAGAACGATTCCAAGCTGAAGGCATGGTAGAGGTGCTAGGGGATCGATTGAAGGCAGGACAGAAGGTTCTGCTACCACGTGGAGATAAAGGTAGAATGTGGCTTCCTGAGAAGCTTACAGAGATGGGACTAGAAGTAACCGATACGGTTACTTATCATAACGTTATGACCGGGGAAGATGATGTTGAACTGTTAAGAATGTTTGACGAGGGCGGTATTCATGCTATTACTTTTACAAGCTCCTCTACAGTCAGCAATCTTATAGCCATTCTGAAACGAATGGGAATTGAAGACCCTATTAAGCGACTAGAAGGGGTTGAAATCCTCTGTATTGGGGAAATTACTGCTAAGACAGCGATCGAAGCAGGTCTATCCGTAGTTCGCATTGCGGAAGAAGCGACCATCGATAGCTTAATTCAATCCTTATGCTCTTGGAATGCGTCGGAAGTTTAAACTTAGAGGATCAAGGTGTAGAATGATCTTTTGGAGTTTGACAGAATGAATATTCTGAAAAACTTAGATACTGCCCATGAAATAGTTTTCTTGAAATATACCAAGATCTGTCCCTTGGTAGAAATAATGTAATGATGGAAGTAGCGAAGGGAGCGGAATTGTCCTGTAGAAGCGAAGCGGTCGCCTAAAAGCTTTCCTTAGGAAAGCTACATCGGAAGCATAATCTTGCCATCGGATTTCTACCGCTAAAGGCGGTATATAATAAAGAAATCTGAGGGCAACAGCGATCGTAAGGACAATCTGTTACCGTAGCGGTCATGCTCACCTCAAGTCCAGGGTAATTATGAAGTATATGCTTGAAAAAGGATTATGCTTTCGAAGCGAGTTTTTTCGAAGTGTATCACGGAAGATTATGCAAAAAAACTAAGCATATGCTTTCGTAGTATTTTTCTCGAAGATTATGCTAGAAGTATATGCTCGAAAAATTTAAGCATATGCTTCCGTAGTATTTTTCTCGAAGTTACGCAAGCAGTATATGCTCGAAAAATTTCAGGAGGTTTTCAACTATGAGTTTTCCATTAGTACGGCATCGTCGTTTACGTCAATCTGTAGGTATTCGTAATATGGTACGGGAGACGGTTCTGAATGTACAAGACTTGGTACAACCGATTTTCGTAACCTATGGTACGAATGTAAAGAAAGAAATTACATCTATGCCAGGTGTATATCATTTCTCACTGGATACGTTGAAGAATGAAGTAGATCATATTGCATCATTAGGAATCCCGGCAGTACTATTGTTCGGTATACCAGAAACAAAGGATAGTGTGGGTTCTTCTGGATTTGCAGAAGATGGTATTGTGCAAGAAGCCACTCGCCTGATCAAAAGCTGGTATCCAGAATTGTTAGTCATTGCAGATACATGTCTGTGTGAATTTACGGATCACGGACATTGTGGGATGGTACATACGTTTGAACACGATGGCCATGTTCACGGAGATGTACTAAACGATGAGTCACTTGTTCTGTTAGTGAAGACTGCCGTATCCCAAGCGAAAGCGGGAGCAGATATCATCGCACCATCTAATATGATGGACGGATTTGTCCAAGCGATTCGTGAAGGTCTGGATGAAGCGGGATATCAGCACATTCCGATTATGTCCTATTCCGTGAAATACGCATCAGCATTCTATGGTCCGTTCCGCGAAGCGGCTGATTCGGCACCTCAGTTCGGTGACCGTAAAACTTATCAAATGGACCCTGCTAATGCAAGAGAAGCCCTTAGAGAAGCAGAATCAGATGTGCTTGAAGGTGCGGATATGTTGATGGTGAAACCCGCGTTAGCTTATATGGATATCATGAGGATGATTAAGGATCAATTCGACCTTCCGTTGGTAGCCTATAATGTAAGTGGAGAATATTCTATGGTCAAAGCTGCTGCACAGCAGGGTTGGATTAATGAGAAGGCCATTGTACAAGAAATGCTTACAGGAATGAAGCGCGCTGGTGCGGATATTATCATCACTTATTTTGCTAAGGATATGGCGGGTTGGTTAACTGAGAAATAAATAGATTACGACTTCAACGAATGAGTTAGATACGATAGATGATTTTATCACCATTGAAATGATAGGAGTTGCGAGAATGAGTAATATGTCTGGTAATCGTAAAGAAGAGGCGTCAAGAGCAGCCTTTGAAGAAGCTAAACAGTATATTCCAGGTGGAGTTAACAGTCCTGTTCGTGCATTTAAGAGCGTAGGATTAACGCCAATTTATGTTGATCGTGGAGAAGGTTCGCGCATTTATGATATTGATGGAAATAGCTTTATTGATTACGTTTGTTCTTGGGGACCCTTGATTATGGGACATGCCCATCCAGAAGTGATCTCAGCTATCCGAGAAGTTGCCTTAAAAGGGACGAGCTTCGGAGCTCCAACGTTGATTGAGACAGAGATGGCTAAGTTAGTGTGTGAACGCGTTCCTTCAATCGATATTGTTCGGATGGTTAACTCTGGAACGGAAGCAACGATGAGTGCAATTCGTCTTGCGCGCGGAATTACAGGTAGAAGTAAGATTCTAAAGTTCGAAGGTTCTTATCATGGACATGCAGATAGCCTACTGATCAAAGCAGGATCTGGTGTAGCTACGTTAGGTTTACCGGATAGCCCTGGTGTACCAGAAGGGGTAGCATCGAATACGATCACGGTTCCTTATAATGATCTTGAATCTGCAAAAGTTGCATTCGAACATTACGGTGAGGATCTTGCATGTATCATCGTTGAACCCATTGCAGGTAATATGGGTGTTGTACCCCCTCTACCTGGATTTCTTCAAGGATTACGTGATCTAACCACGAAATATGGTAGTTTGCTTATTTTTGACGAAGTAATGACAGGATTTCGGGTAGACCGGGAATGTGCTCAAGGATTATTTGGTATAACACCAGATCTAACTTGTCTTGGAAAAGTCATTGGTGGAGGTCTACCTGTAGGTGCTTATGGTGGAAAACGTGAATTTATGGAACAGGTCTCTCCAGCGGGTCCCATCTATCAAGCGGGTACCCTTAGCGGTAATCCATTAGCTATGATGGCAGGATATACAACACTTAAGCTACTTACGCCAGAAGTGTATCAGCAGTTAGAAGAACGTGCCGCTCAATTACAGGCAGGATTTGAACGGAATGCCAAAGAACTTGGTGTACCTGTTACCATCAACCGCGTTGGATCGATGGTATGTCCATTCTTCTCGGATGGACCTGTGACCAACTTTGATACAGCGAAGAACAGTAATATAGATTCATTCCGTCGATATTTTGCGGCTATGGTTCACAACGGTGTGAGCGTAGCGCCATCACAGTTCGAAGGAATGTTCGTTTCTGCTGCCCATAGTGTCGAAGATATCGATTTAAGTATTGAAGCCAATTATAATGCGCTTAAGACTCTATGAGTAGACAAGAGAACTGGATTCGACGAGGGGAATGGTTAGAACTCAATCCGGGTAAAGCAATTCAAGGTGCAGAAGATCGTGATGCAGAGACGCTGAACTGGTTGAGCAACACGATGGGGATGCCGGAGAAGTTGTTACGACGACTAACACATGAGAAGAAGGTTCAGTGGAATGGAGCTAGGCTACGGCTGGCTCTATTTCCTTCTCAGTCTTTTGGCATAAATCCAGTCTGGCAGGAACTTGAAGTTCTTTATGAAGATGACTTCTGTTTAGTTGTGCACAAACCGGCAGGAATGACTGTGCATCCCGATGGGCGTAAGGGTGAGGTTACACTCGATCATATTGTTGCAGCTCATTATGAGGGTATGGGTGAAGAGGTCGCGGTTAGACATATTCACAGACTTGATCAGAACACATCAGGTCCGGTTCTATATGCAAAGAACGAATGGGCTCAACTAAAGTTAGATGAGGACATGCGTTCCAAACAAATTGAACGAAAGTACATTGCTTTTGTTGAAGGGCATGTTAGCCCGGATATTTCCGTGATTGATCTACCAATCGGAAAAGATCGACATCACGCTCAGCGTCGACGTGTTTCTCCTACAGGGCAATCAGCGATCACTCGTCTACAAGTGAAAGAACATTATCAGAATGCGAGCCTTGTTCACCTCGAACTGGACACAGGACGTACGCACCAAATACGTGTTCATTTAAGTCATCTGGGTCATCCCTTGTTAGGTGATTCGTTGTATGGAGGAAATAGTAGCGTTATGAACAGACAGGCACTACATGGAGAAAAGTTGTGTTTCACGCATCCGTTTACTAGAGAATACATAGAAATTGAAGATCCGTGGCCGGCAGATTTGAGTGAATTACAGCATGTTCTAAGAACGTAAGTCAAAGGATAATGGTAAAAGAGTCATGCTCTTCTTTTTAAAGCATATAGATAAAATGAGTTAAGAAAAAATGGGCTCATGCCGTGAGACGACTCATGGTTATAATATGCCGAAAGGAGGACGTTACCTGTGTTTGACCAGTCCTACGGTTTGCGCTTTGATATTTATGAACGTATTCAATTGTCAGAAGAAGTGGCTGGAATTGCGGAACTTGAAGAAGTTGAGATGTTACCGCATATTCAGGTAATAAGTCAGGAAGATCAAGCTACACTCCGAGGTCATTTGATCCTAACCGGATTGTACAGAGGGGAAGGCGAGGAGAGCGGAACTGAGCGACTTGAACATTATATTCCAGTTGAAATCACCGTTCCTCTTAACCGGGTAACTTCTTTGGATGAGATTGCTGTAGAAATCGAGAATTTCGACGTGGATCTTTTATCTAAGAGAAGTCTTAACGTTACTGGGGTATTGTCTTTACGAGGAATTGAAACGCTTCCTAGTGATACGCCATCCTGGAATGTGGAAGATTTCACGGTCGTTCATACACCCGAATGGCAAACAGATCAAAGTGAAGCTTCTCGGCCAACTAGTGAGGATGTCACTTATGTAAATGTAGATTCCTCAGAAGAGCATTTGTTAGAGAGAAATGTACCTGAGGTGTTATTCGCTCAAGATGAACGTGTTCATGAAGTCATTGAAGCTCAAGAATCAGTGCAACATACGGAGGATGAACTTGCTCGTCATAAGGATCACTCTAATGTATGGAATATTGGCTTCAAGGATGAGAATGAAAATTCTACAGTGAACGAAGTATCCGCAGAGACCTTCCTCGAAGAGGTAAATGAGCCTTCTCCAGTATATTCATTGGAAAATGAATTGTTTGAGGAGGACTTAAATCCGGCTGCAGCATCACCTGAATTCACACAAAGTGAAGAGAATGAGGAGAAAGCAGAGTTAAGAATAGGTTTTGGTAGTAAAAAGGAGCCGTCTGCTAATTCACAAGATAACGTGGGCTTATCGTCAATATTGACCTCCAGTCGATCGCGAACGCTCAGAGATCAAGAACAACAAGCGCAAGAGGAACAACTTATTGCTCGGGAAGAAGAACAGAATCAATCGACTAGCGAAGATGTTCAATGGAAGAGCCTATTCCTTGGAGGTGCATCTGAGAAGACGCCATTTAGTAAAGTTCGTCTATGCATCGTACAAAGAGAAGAGACGCTAGATCTCATTGCAGATCGCTACCAATTGAGTCCTAGAGAACTACTGTTATATAACCGTCTATCAGAGCAGACGATAGAAGAAGGTCAGATCCTGTATATTCCATAACATGTGAAATGGCTCTTTTTTAAGTCCAACCCCGTACATTTTTCTTGTGTACGGGGTTTCTTGTTATTCTATTCCGTATATTTCCTTAGAAACGGGTGAATGGGAAGTTGACTATGAGCGTTTTGAACGTTATTATTACAGTAGAATATTTAACAATAAACTGTGAACGGGAAGAGTAGTTGGGTTGCCCTTCAGAGAGCGGAATTGTAACGCTGGAAGATTCCGCAGGATGCAGCCAAACGAAGGTCGCCCTGGAGTTGCCTATTTGAATACTTGAGGTTATCCTCAATAGCATAGAATATGGCCGGTTGCAGCCGTTATCTGTATGAGTGTCATGATTTGTATTGTTATAAGCCTGAACATAATGGCTTATTATTTTACTTACCATGAAACAAAGGTGGTACCGCGAAAGATAACCTTTCGTCCTTTGAGGGCGAGAGGTTTTTTTGTGTTCTTAGATATTCTGAAGATGTAATGGAGGGTGTTAATTATGACGGATAATGAGACTAAGATCACTACTGAAATGCCAACAACGTATGATCCGAAATCTGCTGAGCAGAGATGGTACAAGTATTGGATCGACGGTGGCTTTTTCAAAGCAGGCCAACGACCAGAAGCAGAACCCTATACAATTGTAATTCCGCCACCCAATGTGACAGGAATGCTTCATATAGGTCATGCTATGGATTTCACGATGCAAGATATACTCATTCGAACCAAACGGATGCAAGGTTATGACGCTTTATGGCTTCCTGGAACGGATCATGCGGGTATAGCTACACAGACCAAAGTTGAACAGAAACTGCGTTCCCAGGGATTATCCCGTTACGATCTTGGAAGAGAAAAGTTTCTTGATCAGGTGTGGGAGTGGAAAGATCAGTATGCGAATACAATCCATGAACAATGGGCTAAGATGGGCTTATCTCTGGATTACTCAAGGGAACGGTTCACATTGGATGAAGGGCTATCCAAAGCTGTTCGTGAAGTCTTTGTAAGTTTGTATAAGAAGGGTCTTATTTACCGTGGTAAATATATTATTAACTGGGACCCCGTTGCACGTACAGCTCTTTCTGATATTGAAGTAGAGTATAAAGAGGTACAAGGACATCTCTATCATCTGAAATATCCTTTGAAAGACGGAAGTGGTCATATTACTGTTGCGACTACTCGTCCTGAGACAATGTTAGGAGATACAGCTATTGCTGTTCATCCTAAAGATGATCGTTATAAAGATATGATTGGCAAAATGGTTGTACTACCCATCGTGGGTCGTGAAATACCGATTATCGCCGATGATTATGTTGAACAGGAATTCGGAAGTGGTGCTGTGAAGATCACTCCTGCCCATGATCCTAATGACTTTGAAGTAGGACAGCGTCATCAGTTGGAACAGATTAGTGTTATGGACGATACGGGCACTATGAATGATCTAGCAGGCCCATATGAAGGTCTAGATCGCAGTGACTGCCGTAAGCAGATTGTTAAGGATTTGCAAGAGCAAGGTGTTCTTATTCAGATCGAAGATCATGTTCATCAAGTTGGACATAGTGAACGTACGGGAGCTGTAGTTGAGCCGTACCTTTCTACGCAATGGTTTGTTAAGATGAAGCCATTGGCTGAAAAAGCCATTGAGGTACAGAAATCAGGTAAGGGTGTTAACTTTGTACCGGACCGTTTCGAGAAAATCTATCTGAATTGGATCGAGAATGTACGTGACTGGTGTATTTCAAGACAACTCTGGTGGGGTCATCGTATTCCGGCATGGTATTGTGAGTCTTGTGGTGAGCTTCATGTTGCACATGATGATGTTACTTCATGTACGAAATGTGGAAGTACCGAACTTAGACAGGATGAAGATGTACTTGATACTTGGTTCAGCTCAGCGTTGTGGCCTTTCTCAACATTAGGTTGGCCTGATAATACAGAAGATTTGAAACGTTACTATTCAACGAATGTACTCGTTACGGGATATGACATCATTTACTTCTGGGTAGCTCGCATGATCTTCACTGCGCTTGAATTTACGGATCAGATTCCATTCCAAGATGTATTAATGCACGGTCTTGTTAGAGATTCCGATGGACTGAAGATGTCGAAGTCGCTGGGTAACGGGGTAGATCCTCTAGAAGTTATCGAGAAATATGGCGCGGATGCTATGCGTTATATGATTTCTACAGGTAGTACACCTGGTCAAGATCTTCGTTTCCGTTGGGAACGCGTTGAACAAGCACGTAATTTTGCTAATAAAATATGGAATGCTTCTCGATTTGCACTTATGAATCTAGAAGGGTTCACATTTGAAGATATTGATATCAGCGGAGAACTACAAACGTCTGATCGGTGGATTCTCCATCGCCTAAACGAAACTTCACGTGACATTACGCGTCTAATAGATGCTTACGAGTTTGGTGAGACAGGACGACTGTTATACAACTTTATATGGGATGACCTATGTGATTGGTATATTGAGTTTGCCAAATTGTCCTTATATGGTGAAGATGAAGTTGCTAAGAAGAGTACGAAATCGGTTCTTGCCTATGTTCTTGACCGTACGCTTCGTTTGATTCATCCGTTCATGCCGTTCATTTCGGAAGAAATATGGCAACACCTTCCACACGAAGGGGATACGATTACGTTGGCTGCATGGCCGGAGTATAACGCATCTTTTGAAAATGTTGATGCCGTTAACGAAATGAATATGTTGATGGATATCATCCGCACGGTTCGTAATATCCGCGCTGAGGTTAATGTACCGATGAGTAAAAAGGTAGAATTAATTGTTAAAGCTGGAGATGCTGATGTGTTTGGTATTGTAAGTCGTAATGAGATTTTCGTGAAACGTTTCTGTAATACATCTAGCTTCCAAGTAGGTGTGGATATTCCAGCCCCAGATAAATCGATGATCGCTGTTGTAACAGGTGCTGAGTTGTACTTACCTTTAGCTGGATTGATTGATATTGAACAAGAGATTGCTCGTCTGGAAAAGGAAGTACAAACGTTAAATGCTGAAGTAGAGCGGGTTGAGAAGAAACTTAGTAATCAAGGTTTTGTTGCTAAGGCACCTGCGAAAGTGATTGATGAAGAACGTGCGAAGCAGGCAGACTATTCGGATAAACGTAGTAAAGTATTAGCTAGAATTGAAGAACTTAAAGGCTAAGCGTAACAACGTAACAACCAATTCATAGACCTGAAGGTGAGAGAGTATGGAGGATCAGATTGGAACCGAGCATAAGGCTCCTCTTACAACTTATATAGAAGCAGTCAACTGGATTAATGGTTTGATCCCTTTTGGAATTCGACCGGGTCTATCTCGCATGGAGGCCATGATGGAGCAACTAGGACAACCCCATCGTCGGCTTAAGTTCATTCATGTAGCAGGAACAAATGGAAAAGGTTCTACGTGCGCTTTTTTAACAAAAGTGCTGTTAGAAACAGGATATTCTGTAGGAACGTTCACATCGCCGTATATCACTAAATTCACAAATCGTTTTCAATATAATGGCGATGATATTCCTGAAGAAACCTTACTTGATCTCACCAATCGTTTGCGTCCTATAGTAGAGAGTATTGCACAAACTGAACTTGGTTCTCCAACCATGTTTGAAGTGTCTACGGCGCTTGCTATCCTATACTACGCACAGGTCTGTGTACCTGATGTTGTGGTATGGGAGACGGGCCTAGGGGGAAGACTTGATGTAACAAATATTGTTAATCCGGTCGTATCGGTCATTACGAATGTGGGCATGGACCATACCGATATTTTAGGAGATACGTTACAATTAATTGCTACGGAAAAGGCAGGAATTATTAAGCCTGGTGTCCCGGTCGTTAGTTGTGCAACACAACCGGAAGTTGTAGAAGTGATTAGAGCAGCAGCCAAGAGAACCAACTCAACGTTATATCTTGCAAATGAACAGTTCACGTATGAACGAAAAGAGTATGAATCTGGTATGCAATCTTTTCATTATGCTGGACCTTTTCGGTCGATAGATGTTGAGATTGGAATGAAGGGTGATCATCAGATTGCAAATGCTGCGGGTGCCATGATGGTGCTTGAAGTACTTCGCCAGTATATGGCATTCGTTATGGATGGTGAAGCTATCCTAAGAGGATTTCGAAATACAACATGGGCAGGGCGCCTAGAAGAAGTAGGAACTTCTCCGAGAATTGTACTGGATGGAGCACATAATCCAGAAGGTGCAGAGACGTTGGCTAAAAGTCTTCCTCAGTACTACGAATATCGATCATTAAATTTGATGATGGGGATGTTGTCAAATAAGCATCATGAGTCCTACTTTAAGCATATACTCCCTATAGTGGATACGCTTATCCTGACAGAGCCGGATTTTCGCAAGAAAATGGACGTAGATAAGCTGCTTTATATTGTAGAACAACTGCGGCCTAAGTACGGCAAACCTAATTTGCAAATCATCGTTGAACCCGATTGGAGAATAGCGTTAGAGAAATTGAAGTTACGGACGGAAGCGGAGGATCTTGGAGTGGTATCCGGTACATTATATTTAATTGCCGACGTGCGAGGATCTCTCTTAAATCGATCCGATTCTGAAAAAGGTTGGTGAATAACTGTTGAATACATCAGAACATGTTCATTTTATTGGAATTGGTGGCTACGGAATGAGCGCCATCGCTAGAGTGATGTTAGAAATGGGTTATACTGTCACGGGTTCTGACGTGGCTTCTCAGGAATTGACAGAGAAGTTGATAGCCAAGGGAGCAAAAATCTATATCGGTCATACCGCAGCACAGGTACATGGTGCAGATTGGGTCGTATATTCTACTGCGTTATCTAAAGATAACGTGGAACGAGTAGAAGCAGAACAGCTAAACATTCCTACACTACACCGTTCGCAAATGTTGGCAAGATTGCTTAACGAACGTAAAGGTGTAGCTGTTGCGGGTGCGCATGGGAAGACAACCACATCCTCTATGATTGCATTAGTCATGGAGAAATGTGGCGTTGATCCTACCTACATCATTGGTGGCGAAATCATGAATGTAGGAACGAATGCTAAAGCAGGTCAAGGTGAACACGTTGTCGCTGAGGCTGATGAAAGTGATGGTTCATTCCTTCAATATCATCCATGGCTTGGCGTCGTAACGAATATTGAAGCAGACCATTTGGAGAATTACAACAGTGACTTCGAAGAGTTAAAAAGAGCATATGTTCAATTTCTGAACCAGATTCGGAAAGATGGTACAGCTGTAATCTGTGGAGATGATCAGAATATACAGTCGATTATGCCTAAACTAGACTGTTCGATGATTACTTACGGTATTAAAACAGAATCGGATTATATGGCGAGTGATATTGTTCTTGGGGATCGTCAAGTTTCTTTCACCCTAAGTCATCGTGGTGAGGCACTTGGAAGTGTTGAATTATCCGTTCCAGGTCTTCATAACGTATACAACGCCATGGCAACGATTATTGTATGTTTAACGTCAGGTATACCGTTCGCATCTATTGTTCAAGGTATCTCGGAATTTAATGGTGCTAAGCGTCGATTCCAGGTGCTTGGAGAAGAGAATGGGATTCTAATTATTGATGATTATGCCCATCATCCAACGGAGATTGAAGCTACTATTAGTGCTGCTAAAGCAACAGGCAAAAGAATTATCGCGGTATTTCAACCTCAGCGTTACTCGCGAACATTCTTTTTACTTGATGCATTCAGCAGAGCTTTTAGTGAGGCTGATGAAGTTATCATCACGGATATTTACTCACCAGCGGGTGAGAAGCAAATCGAAGGAATTCATTCTTCCAAATTAGTGGAGCTTATTGTTCAGAACAGTAACCCTGGGGCAAGATACCTTCCGACTAAGGAAGATGTACTGCTAGATTTGAAGACAAGAGTGACTTCCGGAGATGTTGTTCTAACGATGGGAGCCGGAGATATCTGGAAGGTTGGAGCTGAATTGGCAAAAGACTTGAATAAGAAATAGAAGTATACTAAGAAATAACGGCAGACCAAGGGAATCATCCTTGGTCTGCCGTTTGTCTTTTGACTCACTAGTAGGATTTATATTAGAATGTTTGAATTTATTTCATATTTACATATCCTTACTGAACATATCTTTCTTAAATCTATCATATATCTAGATAATAGAAGATAAGACAAGGTGAGGTGTATACATGAATAAGGGTAGAATGACTTTTCGATTTGGCGAAGTTAAAGAGCATATGGAGCGGAATGAAGAACAAGTAAACGTGGAGAAACCCTTGAAAAAGATAGTTGGAAGTGAGTTGTTAACAGAGGAACCTAGAAATATAGAGTACCCAAGGTTAGCGATTGTTCCAGAACCTATGGATGGATGGGGTGACCCATTCAGTAAGAATGAAGCTTGGGAAGAGTTGATGACCACTCGCCATCCAAGAGTCGATCTAAGAGAAGATGTACATGAGGACCTATCTGCTAAAGAAGTCACAAATGAAAGAAATATAGGACCTGATATAGATCAGAATTATGCAGCGGAATATCGTCCACGTCGACCTACTTCACTGTGGAAGGTGTTTGGCACTGTTACAGCTGCAATCGTGACAGGGGCTTTGTTCGGGTTTGTAGTTCTCTCCCTTTTTGATGTAGGTAGCATATTTCCTAAGGGTTCGCAAAATAACACATCTCAAAATAACACATCTATAGAAAGCATGCCTGTAAGCAGTGATATGCCTGTCGAGACGGAAGGGCAGCTTCCAACCGTTGCAGTAACGATTGAACCACAGACTTATTATATGCTACAATACGGCGTATTCAGTAATGAAGAGCGCGTAGATATAGCTAAGCAGGAGCTTCAGAAGATAGGCCTTGCTGCTGGTGCTGATCCTGATCTGGGATATCGGGTTTATGCAGGTATATCAACAGATCGTGAACAGGCCAAATTGCTTAGTAATCAGCTAAAGACACAAGGAGTAGAGCTCTACATAAGAGAAATTACGCTACCGTCAGCTAACGAACTTTCCTTTAAAGGGGATTCAGAAAGTCTTAGTCGTTACTTTACTGTAAGTACAGATCTTATCTCTTCTTTAAGTACTCAGTCGGCTTCGTTGCTTGGAATGGAGCGCCCTACCCCTCTAGGTGAGAGCGAGATGACGGTATTGACGGAACTACATCGCGTATGGACGGAATCTATAAAAACATTGCAAGCGGGTCTTAGTCCTGAGGCAGTTGTCGTAGAGAAGCAGATGGAACAAACAATGAATAGTGCTCTATCATCTGTAACAGAGTACAACAAGAATACATCTAAAGGCCATCTGTGGGAGATACAGTCTTACATGATGGAATACATGTTGGGGCAAAAACAAATGATTAATATGATGAAAAACAACTAAATAGATGCTATATCCGGTAGAGAAAATGGAAATACTTCCCCTACTGGATTTTTGTTTGTATTGAGCTTGAAATAACCGTATAATAATGTGAGTGTCAAAAAATGGCGAGGTAGATATGAATGAAGAGAAACGTAGGAATGCTTATATTGTTTCTGCTGCTTGGCTGGTTGGTAGGAGCATGGATTGCCATAGCACTTGAACCTGTTCAAAGTCTATCTTTTCTTACCGCATCAAAGGTGATTAAATGGTCACCACAAGCTGACTTGAATATTATTAGTTACGATTTTACCATTCAGATGAAACTGTGTTTGCTTAGTTTATTGACCATGATTATCTCCGTGTGGCTGTATCGCAAGCTATAATCGAAGATAAAGGAGAGCTCTATTTGACTTCACAATATTCACACCGAATTATTCTGGCATCGACATCTCCGCGTCGGCAGGAGTTAATCTCCTCTCTACGTATTCCATACGAAATTAAACCTAGTCATGTAGAGGAAAAAACCCCTGAGGAATGGACTCCTCCTGAGATCGTAGAGGGATTAGCTCTTCGCAAAGCGGAAGCCGTACATCAGACATGCTTGGGACAGACAGAACCTTCTATTATTGTGGGTAGTGACACGATTGTGCTAATAGACAATCAAGTACTTGGTAAACCTAAGAATGATCATGAAGCTTACTCTATGCTATCTTCTCTTCAGGGGAAGACCCATGAGGTATATACAGGCGTAGCGTGTATTGATGTATTAACAGGAAGAACATTGATCAATCATAGGGTGACTTCAGTCACTATGAAGCCATTGTCTGATCGCAAGATACAAGCATACGTAAATAGTGGTGAGCCTTTTGATAAAGCAGGCTCTTATGCAATACAAGGTCTCGGAGCAACGCTAGTTGACGGCATACATGGATGTTATTTTAATGTCGTGGGCTTACCGCTTTCTCTTCTAACCGATATGTTATCGGAATTAGGGATGGATGTCTTGTAGTCTGTTGTTTGAATTGAGGAGAAAGAGGGGAATAGAGTGGAGTCGCAGTCACTATTAGTACGTGACCTCCCCCATGAAGAGCGACCAAGAGAACGCATGATGCATTATGGGGCAGAGGCTTTAAGCCATGCCGAATTGCTAGCAATACTGCTACGAACAGGATCTCATCAAGAATCGGCTATTCATTTGGCACAGCGGATCATGAATAAAATTGGCAGTATACGCAATTTAGTTGACCTCAGCATCAATGAACTTACACAAATTAAAGGCATTGGAAATGCAAAGGCAGTTCAACTTAAAGCTGGAATTGAACTAGGACAACGATTGGCTAGAGCTCGTATGAGCGATACAGTGACCATTCGTAGCCCTCGTGATGCAGTCGATGTACTTAGTGAGCAATTGAGATATTTACAAAAAGAACATTTCGTTTGTCTATTTCTAAATACGAAAAATCACATCATTGCCCAAGAAACACTTTCTATAGGTAGTTTGAACGCTTCCATAGTTCATCCAAGAGAGGTGTTTAGAGCTGCTATCAAATGTAGTAGTGCATCAATTGTATGTGCGCATAACCACCCAAGTGGAGATCCGACACCTAGTCCGGAAGACGTTTCTATCACTTCTCGTTTAGTAGAAGCAGGTCATGTCATTGGAATTGAGGTCATAGACCATGTCATTATTGGGGATGGGAATTATATTAGTTTGAAAGAACAAGGTTTGATGTAACATATTGTTTAGATTCGACACAGAAAGGGAGTTTACAGCATGTTAGGTGGATTTACAAAAGATTTAGGGATTGATTTGGGGACAGCAAATACACTCGTTTATGTCCGTGGTAAGGGCATTGTTGTTAGAGAGCCTTCAGTAGTCGCAATAAGATTGGATACAAAGAGCATTGAGGCTGTTGGGGAATCCGCTAAAAAAATGATTGGACGTACTCCTGGAAATATTCAAGCGATACGACCTATGAAAGATGGCGTTATTGCAGATTTCGACATTACAGCAACAATGATTAAATATTTCATTAAGCAAGCACAGAAACAGCGCTCTATGTTTCAACGTCATCCAAATGTGATGGTATGTGTTCCTTCAGGGATTACAGCTGTGGAACAACGGGCTGTTGAAGATGCAACGAAACAAGCGGGTGCACGTGAAGCATACATTATTGAAGAACCATTTGCAGCAGCTATTGGTGCTGATCTTCCAGTGTGGGAACCAACGGGTAGTATGGTTGTTGACATCGGTGGAGGTACAACAGAAGTAGCAGTTATTTCTCTTGGAGGCATTGTAACGAGTCGTTCTGTTCGTGTTGCAGGGGATGAAATGGATGAATCTATCATTCAATATATCAAACGTCAATATAACTTAATGATTGGTGAACGCACATCTGAATTGCTGAAGATGGAAGTTGGTTCTGCTCTACCATTAGATCAAGTGGAAACGATGGAAATTCGCGGTCGTGACTTGGTAACTGGATTACCGAAAACCATTACGATTACTTCAGATGAAATTAGCGAAGCGCTAGGTGACACTGTGAATGCTATAATTGAAGCTGTAAAGGTAACGCTTGAGAAGTGTCCACCAGAACTTGCAGCAGATATTATGGATCGTGGAATTGTTCTGACTGGTGGTGGAGCTTTATTGCGTAACTTGGACAAGCTGCTTGCTCAAGAGACAGGAATGCCAGTAATCGTTGCAGAGAATCCTTTGGATTGTGTAGCTATTGGGACAGGTAAGGCGTTGGAGAACATTCACTTATTTAAGAGTTCAGCTAGATCGCGACGGTAGGACAGAAATCAGCAATGTTAGAGGGTGTTGAAACTGTTTAAGTTACTTAAAAACAAACGGTTATTTGTTATATTAATTGGCCTTGTTATGTTTGTAGCTCTAATGGGATTTACAGTGGGACCTAGGACGAGTCTGTCTTGGCCTGAGAAGTTCTTAAGAGATACGGTCGGTTTTGTGCAAAACATCTTTTATAAGCCCGCTGGCTATATAGCGGGCTTGTTTGAAGATATCGGTAACCTGAAAGATATTCATAAAGAGAATGAGGAACTTAAAATTGCCCTCGCACAGTATACACGTGAGAAAGCGCGATTTAACTTTATGGAAGCTGATAATATAGGGCTGAAAAAGGACCTTAAATTCACAAAAGAGCAAAGTGAAAAAAATAATTATGAACTTCGTATTGCACAGGTGGTTAGTGTGAATACGGATCCCAATAATCGCTCATTGGTTATAGATATTGGGGAACGTAATGGTGTGAAGGTTAATATGTCTGTTATTTCTATAGATGGTCTTGTTGGTGTCGTTAGTAAAGTCAGTAACTTTACTTCAACGGTTAATCTGATCACGACCATGGATGTTAAGGATCCTAATACAAACGGGATTGCAGTTACATCGCTTAATAACCATAAAACCTTTGGCATTATTGAAAGTTATGACGAGAAGACACATACATTACTTATGACTGGAATTAAAGAAGATGATCCACTTAAAGAGAAAGATACGATTGTAACTTCAGGTAGTGGCGGACTGTATCCACAAGCAATGATTATTGGAACGGTTGATAGTGTTCAAAGGGGTGAAATGGGATTGCTGAGAACAGCGACCATTACGCCTGCTGCAAATTTTGTAGATTGGAAACGACTATTTGTTGTGTTTACACCGGAGGTTCTTGAATAGTGATGATGCGTAGACCTGTTCTTATTCTGTTATTATTCATTCTTTTTATAGTAGAAGGGACTGTCGTGCCATGGCTTATTCCGGATGCATGGCAGTCTAGAATTGTACCGAATTTGGTTTACATCGTGATCTTGTTTGTATCGATCTATAACCACCGTCATACGGCATTAGTACTTGGAATCGTATTTGGCATACTGCATGATATCGTATTTTATGGACAGGTCATGGGTACATATTCTTTTGCAATGGGATTGTCTGCTTATCTAATTGGCTTCATATTTCAGACTCCAAGGGCACCTATGCCTATTATGATGACGTCTGTTATTCTGGGTAGTTTGCTATTAGATAGTACCTTGTTCGGAATATACACATTATTTCAAATAAATCACACAACATATGATTGGGCTTTAGTGCATCATATCCTTCCTGACTTGTTCGTACACTTTGTTTTTGGATTAATAATCTACGTTCCTCTAAGATCTCAGCTAGAGAAAATTAGTAAACTTAACCAAAAGGAGAAGGCGGCAGCTTAGCCAAATTCTATTATTTAGAGATCAAAGCAGGAACTTGGGACTCTGGGAACGAAATGAATGAAGATGGGAGGGACAGGCTTATGACTGTAAAATCCAATCACGTCACGATTAAGGGCATCAAAGATGGCCTGGTATTCCTGCTTGATGATGAGTGTGAATTTCAAGATTTACTGACCGATCTTTGCTATAAACTGGAGCACAGCCATACGAATATATTAGCTGGTCCAATTATTCACGTGGATATAAAATTAGGTTCACGGCATATAACCGAAGAACAGAAGCAGAGTATTCTTGAAATTATGAAAAAAAAGGGTAATCTGTTAGTACGGTCTGTTGAATCACCAGAATTAAAAATGGAAAAAGAGCTCGGAAGTGATATTACTATAATGAGCGGTTTGGTACGTTCCGGTCAGGTTCTTCATCATGAGGGAAATCTTTTGTTTCTTGGAGATGTAAATCCAGGAGGTTCCGTGACTTGTACTGGGGACATTTATATTTTGGGTGCATTACGTGGGATGGCGCACGCAGGGTTTGATGGTAACGAAGACACTGTTATTGCTGCCTCTCATTTTGCTCCGACTCAATTACGTATTTCAAATATGATTAGTCGTCCACCTGATGAGTGGGAGACTTGGGAGACACGTATGGAATTTGCGTATTTGCAGGATGGAGTTATGCAAATCGATAAGATGAGCAATATAGCACGATTGCGGAGAGATTTTAACATGTTTAAGGGGGTGTAGTACATGGGAGAGGCTATTGTTGTCACTTCTGGTAAGGGTGGAGTAGGTAAGACTACTACAACAGCCAATATAGGAACTGCGCTTGCTTTACTTGGCAAGAAGGTATGTTTGGTGGATACCGATATAGGGCTGCGAAATTTGGATGTGGTTATGGGCCTTGAGAATCGTATTATTTATGACTTGTGCGATGTAACAGAGGGTAGATGCCGACTTGGGCAAGCACTGGTGAAGGATAAACGGTTCGATGAATTATTTATGCTTCCTTGCGCACAGACAAAAGACAAGGACTCCGTCAGCCCAGATCAGGTCAAAGATGTTATTCTTGAACTGAAGAAGGAATATGAGTATGTGATCATTGACTGTCCTGCAGGGATTGAGCAAGGATTTAAGAATGCGATCGCAGGAGCAGATAAGGCTATTGTAGTAACCACGCCAGAGAATGCTGCAGTTCGAGACGCTGACCGGGTTATTGGTCTATTGGAAAGCTTTCATGTTGAATCTCCAAAACTCATTGTGAATCGAATACGTCATAATATGGTTAAGTCGGGTGACATGCTAGATATTGAGGATATTCTACAAGTACTGAATATTGACTTGATTGGGATCATACCCGATGATGAGTATGTGATAAAGGCATCCAATCATGGTGAACCAATAGTAATGAACCCTGACTCCAAAGCGGCCATTGCTTATCGCAATATTGCTCGTCGAATTCTAGGAGACACGGTACCTCTAATGCAAATGGATATCAAACAGGGTGCGTTAGTACGCTTTAAAAAGATCTTCGGAATGGGTCAATAGCAACTAGAGAAAAGGAACTCCCTTAAAAGTAGATTTTAGCTACTTCAGGGTGGTTCCTTTTTTGTTCTATGTTCAATCTAATGATTTATGCTTGTTCTAAATAGATGGACATCCCTCATAAAATGTATTAAAAGAAGCCCGCAGGGGGATTACCACAATGGATGATAATAAATTAGGATTGAAGAAACGTCGACAAGAACGAATACAGGAACTATTAGAGGTTAATCAGCCACAGTCCGAGTTAAAGAGGTTACCGAGAGAATATCCGATCGTTGAGGAACCAGACCCTGAAGTTTTGTGGAAAAAAGAGCGTAGTCAACGATATGGCGTTAATGACGAGGTTAAGAAACATCGTTTTTTGTCTAGTTTTACTTGGCGGTTAGTAGTCAGTGCCTTGTTATTTGGATTAATCATTGGCGTATATCGTTTTCAGCACCCTTGGGCGATTACTGCACAGCTGTATATTACACAGTCACTGAATCGAGAAATGGATTTTCAAGCAGTTGAAGCTTGGTATGTATCTCATTTCGGAGACACCCCTACAATTATTCCCATCTTTAAGGAAAGTCAGAGTGATCCGCAGAAGGTCATTGCATCACTTTCACTGGTCGTTCCTATCCATGGGAATATAACAACTCCTTATTCTGCGGATCTAAAAGGGGTTGAAATCGCACCCTATGAAGATTCAAATACGAAACATCCGGTTAAAAGCGTAGCAACGGGGCAGGTCATTAAGGTATTAACAGATTCGCAAATGGGAAAGACCCTAACGATTCAGCATACAGGTGGTATAGTGGCTATCTATGGACATCTTGATACTACTTTGAAATTGAACGATTGGGTTGAGGCAGGAGATACGCTTGGCCTATTAGCTGATATTGCTACAGGGCAGTCACCAACCTTATATCTTTCTATGAAGCAAGGTCAAGAATATATAGACCCCTCGGAAGTGATGTCTTTTGATTAATATTCGTGGGGTAACGCTATCGTTGCATCCGCTCTTTGTTATTGTCATGCTGATGTCGATATTGACAGGTGGCTTTATCGAGCTTATTACTCTCTTTGCTATTGTTCTTATCCACGAGATGGGACATATGAGTGCTGCGCTGATCCTGGGTATTAAGGTTCGATCTGTTCAGTTATTGCCGTTCGGGGGCGTTGTAACGATTGAGGATCATGGAAAGCTGACTCCTTGGAAGGAAATTATCATTGCTTTAGCAGGACCTCTTCAGAATGGAATTATGATAAGCATTGGACTGACTTTCATGACAATAGGTATTGGTGACCGTGAATTTATTTCGTACATTGTGCATGGAAACATGGTTATTGCGTTATTTAATTTGTTACCGATTCTTCCACTTGATGGCGGGAAAATCTTACAGTCACTGGCAAGTCGATACTTTTCTTATCATTGGACTTTACTATGGTCTTCAAGAGTTAGTATAGTTACAAGTATATTCGTAATCCTAAATTCCCTCCTTCCTTTGATCAAGGGTGAAGGAATCATACAACTAAATATATTGATGATTGGGATATTTCTATTTTATTCTAATCTTGTAGATTATCGTAATCTCCCATTTCGTTTTATGAGATTTCTGATGAATAGGATTGATTTGCATGAGAAATATGAGGCAAAAGGTATTATTGCCCAACCTATAATTACAGATGCATCGAAACATTTAGAGAACGTTTTGCGTCTATTTAAGAGAGAGAAATATCATTTGATATATGTTTTGGATAAACATGGAATAGTTAAAACAGTTATACCGGAGCAACGTCTTATTTCAGCATACTTTTCTCATGGACGTCGTTTTCCTTAACAGTTGGAGGACGACTCGATAATATGGATACAGATACAAAATTGATAAGAGATTTCATGAACAATGTAGTGAAATGTCTTCTAGCAGAGGTGAAGCCATGAAACAGATGATCGTTAACTGTGAACCGAAGTTTACACAGATGGCTCTCATAGAGGAAGGCAAGCTAGTTGAGTTTGCAACGGAACGTAGCCAAAGCGAAAGTTTAGTAGGGAGTTTTTATAAAGGACGAGTAGTTAATGTATTACCAGGAATGCAGGCTGCATTTGTTGATATCGGACACAAAAAGAATGCCTTTTTATATGTAGATGATGTGCTACACCCCCATCTTGAGAAGCAGCCGAAGATTAAACCTTCGATAGAAGAATTGTTGAAAGTAGGACAAGAAGTTGTTGTCCAAGTGATGAAGGAGTCTCTGCGAGGTAAAGGACCGCGAGTTACTACACATTATTCGTTACCTGGGCGTTGGATTGTGTATATGCCCATAGCAGACTATGTCGCCGTATCGAAGAAGATTCAAAGAGAGAGTGAACGAACACGGCTCAAGGTTCTATGTGAACAAATGCGATATCAGGGAGAAGGAATTATCGTGAGAACCGTCTCACAGGATGAACAACGTGAGGCTGTGCAAGGTGATCTGGATTTCCTGCGTACGCAGTGGGATATTATTCAAGAGAGGGCGAAACAATCCGAAGCTCCCAGTTTGCTACATCAAGATTTAAGTATCGTACAGCGACTTATCCGTGATGCATTAGATCCTACGCAAGATGAACTTGTTATTAATAATGCTAGGGGAGCAGAAGAAGCTGAGATTTATCTGTCCGAAATGACAAATGGAGTACACATTCCCATTAAGATATATCAAGGGGCAGAGTCCATATTCAAGACTTATGGTATTCGTGATCAATTAGACAAAGGCTTATCTCGAAAAGTGACACTTTCTAGTGGTGGAACCATTGTTTGGGACCATACGGAGGCGTTAACCGTCATTGATGTGAATACAAGTAAATATACGGGTGGATATAGTTTGGAAGACACGGTAACGTTGACGAACTTACAAGCTGCGGAGGAAATTGCTAGATTAATCCGTTTAAGGGATGTAGGCGGTATTATCGTGATTGATTTCATCGACATGGAGCAAGAGGTACACCGTCAGAGTGTTGTGGACATACTAGAGTCAATTATGAAAAGAGACCGTGCTAAAAGCCAAATTGTGGGTTGGACGAAACTTGGTCTGTTAGAGATTACACGTAAGAAGGTTCGTGGTGACACATCCGTCATATTCGATAGAACCTGTGATCAGTGTAGTGGTACGGGCAGAATAAACGTAGTTACAATTCGTTGACTATATGAAAAGTATATGGTATCATCTATGAGTATGTGTCTGGTGCTTATAGCGTCTGCACATGCTGTAACCGCTCCGATCGGGTTGTGAAGTACAGTGTTTATAATGCTGTCACCTAGACTAGGCGAGTCTGAGACATGAGGAGGTGCAAGATATGTACGCAATTATCGAAACAGGTGGTAAACAATACAAAGTTCAAGAGGGCGATGTGTTGTTCGTTGAGAAACTACACGCAGAAGACGGAGAAAGTATTACTTTTAACCGTGTACTAGCAGTATGTGGTGACAATGGTTTGGTAGCAGGTACACCATTACTTTCAGGTGCAACTGTAGCCGCTACAGTTGAGAAACATGGTAAAGGTCATAAGGTTGTTGTATACAAGTACAAACCTAAGAAGAACTACCATAAGAAGCAAGGTCATCGTCAACCATACACTAAAGTAACAATCGGAAAAATTCAGGCGTAAGAAGGTGCGGTCAAGTGATTGTCGTACGTATCTTTCGTAATGATAGCGGAATGATCCAGAGCTTTAAGATAAAAGGACACGCGAACTATGCGAAGGCTGGAGAAGATATTGTATGCGCCGGAGTATCGGCTGTTACTGTCGGAACAGTTAATTCGATTGAAACGTTAACGGATATCTCTTTGGATTGTGATATGCATAATGGTTTCTTGAGCGGTAGTATTCCTCTTATAGAGGATGAGGCTGCTGGAAGCAAAGTGCAACTGCTATTGGAATCTATGGTCGTTATGTTGAATAGTATTGCTGATTCATACGGTGAGTATATTCAAATAGAAGAAGTTATTATTTAAAGAAGGAGGTAGACAACATGTTAAAGTTGAATCTTCAATTGTTCGCATCGAAAAAGGGTGTTGGTTCCACAAGAAACGGACGTGATAGCCAATCGAAACGTCTTGGTGTGAAACGTGCAGACGGTCAAACGGTTACTGGCGGAAGTATCCTAGTTCGTCAACGCGGAACAAAAATTCATCCAGGTACGAATGTTGGCATCGGTAAAGACGATACCTTGTTTGCTAAAGTGGAAGGCGTTGTGAAATTTGAACGTTGGGGCCGCGATCGCAAAAAAGTGAGCGTCTACCCGGTAGATCTCGCTCCTGTAGCGGCAGCAGTGGAAGCTTAATTGCTATCGAAAACAGTTGTGAACTGATAAGAAGCCTCCGGCCAATAAGTGCCGGGGGTTTTTTTGTAGGTTTTGGGATGATTTGGTGAGAAGTACTGTGCTATACTATGAATTGGTGAAAACACTCAATATGTGATTAGGAACGAGGAGAAGCTGTGAAATCGTGGAGAAAGTTATGGGCTATAGCGGTCTTATCAACTTGGATTCCATTGTTTTTTGTTATATGGTATCCAGCGTTACTATGGTACATCGTGCTTACGCTTTGGATGGCTACAGTACTTTGGATCGTAATCACCACTATTCACAGGCAGTATGAAAAGGAACACCGGTTAGTTATTCAAAGTCTTGAGCAGACCGCTCTTAAGACATTAAATCATCATCGGCATGATTGGATGAATGATTTACAAATTTTATATGGTTATATCCAGTTAGGTAAACATGATAAATTACTTGATTGTGTGGGAAGAATAAAGGAACGGATGCTGATTGAGGGTAAGATTGCGAAGCTTGGTATCCCTTCATTGGTCTTCTATCTACAATCTTTTCGTACTATGGGAAGTAATGTGGAACTTGAGGTCAATATAGCGGATGATTTGCATCTTAGTGGTAGATTGAAGCAAGATGACACTGAGAACTGGGTATCTGCCATTGTAGAGGCTATTCGGTCATATCAATATGGCGAATTAGCATCTTTGGGTGAGAGTCGTAAGCTTACTCTTAGTCTGTATGAAGAAGATGGAGAGATTGTTGCCTTTTTTGAAGGTGAAGGTTCACAGGGGAAGCAAGAAGTACCTCCGCAACAAATTAATAATGTGGTTCGTAGCCAAGAGACAGAGCAGGTTTACAGCTCTCCAGCTTCTTTCAGGCTACGCGTGCCGTGTGATAGATGAGGAAGGTGAAGTTATGTTTGTAGATAAAGCGAAGATTTATGTAAAAGCGGGCGATGGAGGTGACGGACTCGTTGCTTACCGCCGTGAGAAATATATACCGGACGGTGGACCTGCGGGTGGTGATGGCGGCAGAGGTGGAGATATCATTTTCCGGGTAGATGAAGGACTTCGGACATTGATGGATTTCCGTTACCAACGCCATTTTAAGGGACAACCTGGTGTAAAGGGACGTAATAAGAACCAACATGGAGCTAATGCGGAACATACAGCTGTTCGGATCCCGCCAGGAACCATTATTATGGATTCTGATACAGGAGAAGTTATTGCGGATTTAACCAGACATGGACAGCAAGTTGTTGTCGCTCGAGGTGGCAGAGGTGGAAGAGGAAATTCACGATTCGCTACCATGAAGAATAAAGCTCCCGAAATTGCTGAGAATGGCGAAGAGGGTCAAGAACGTAATATTGTATTAGAATTAAAAGTCATGGCAGATGTTGGACTTGTGGGTTTCCCGAGTGTTGGTAAATCAACATTGTTGTCCGTTGTTTCAGCTGCTACTCCTAAGATTGGTGCTTATCATTTCACAACCATTACACCCAATTTAGGTGTGGTTGATGTAGGGGATCACCGTAGTTTTGTTATGGCTGATTTACCAGGACTAATTGAGGGAGCTCATGAAGGCATTGGGCTTGGACACGAATTTCTACGTCACGTTGAGCGGACTCGTGTTATTATCCATGTGGTAGATATGTCTGGTTCTGAAGGTAGAGATCCATTCGAAGATTGGGTAAAGATTAATGAAGAATTAAAATTGTATAACCCAGGTCTTGAGAAACGTCCACAAATTGTTGCTGCTAACAAAATGGACATGCCTGAATCGGAGTCATTGTTGGAATCTTTCCGTGAACAGGTTAAGGGAGTTAGACCTGATTTAGAGATTATGCCTATATCTTCTTTGACACGTAAAGGTATACAAGAGCTGTTGTACCGTGCAACAGACTTACTGGATCAAATTGAAGTTGATCCAATTGTAGAAGAAGTTCCTGAAATTAAGGAAAGAAAAGTGTATACATTAGACAAGAAAGACGATGAATCCTTCACGATTGTTCGTGAGAATGAGACATATATCGTTCAAAGTGTGAAGATCGAACAGATGATGAAGAGAATGCAGCTTAATTCACATGAAGCTATTCTCAAATTAGGTCGAATTCTTCGTGCTATGGGTGTGGATGAAGAGCTTCGTAAGCGCGGAGCTGTGGATGGAACACCTGTCCGTCTTGGCGAATACGAATTCGAATTTGTTGAAGGAAGTAGTTATTACTAACAAGAATATGCAGACTGACCGTAACGGTACTTTCCCAAGTACCGTTGCGGTTTTTTTTGTTAAAAGGGTTGCTATCTCTTGACCCTCAAAGGATATATAGTTTATAATGTCCACTATACACAAACAGTAGTCTTTGAGGAGAGGACGTTCGTGAAAGAACGCTATTATTTAGTTCGTGAAGATATTTTGCCTGAAGCTGTGATAAAGACCATGCAAGTGAAGCAATTACTTGTTGCTGGTGACGTGAAGACAGTCAATGAAGCCGTTGAACAAGTGGGGTTAAGTAGAAGTGCATTTTATAAATATAAAGATGGAATTCATCTTATTAATCAATTGGAACGTGAAAGAATTGTTACGATTTCCATTGATTTAGAGCACCGTGCAGGAATGTTGTCAAAAGTCTTGAGTTTAGTAGCGGGGCTAGGCGGTAACGTTCTAACAATGCATCAAAGTATACCGCTTCAGGGGATTGCCAATGTTGTTATATCTGTAGAAATTTCACGAATTAGTGAAGGACTAGGGGATATGCTTGAAGGAATGAAAGGTGTAACAGGCGTTAAACGTGTTCATATGGTTGGACAAGGATAGGACAAATATAGGATGGACGAAGTGGTCGAGGAGGGCTAGTTAATGAAACCAGTAAAAGTAGGATTATTAGGATTAGGAACAGTAGGCACAGGTGTTGTTCGTATTGTTGAAGGAAATCAGGAGGATTTAAGTAGTCAAGTTGGTTCCCCTATTGTTATTTCGAAGATTGCTGTGAAGAATAGTGATAAAGCTAGGGATATCCCATTTGATCCTACAATAATGACTGAAGATCCATGGGAGGTTATTCGCGATCCTGAGATTGACGTTATTATAGAAGTTATGGGTGGCGTAGATCAGACTAAAGAGTACATTATAGAAGCATTAGAACGGGGTAAGCATATCATCACTGCCAACAAGGACTTGATGGCTTTGCATGGATCTGAAATACTTGCAAAAGCACAAGAGAAACAGTGTGATGTATTCTATGAAGCTAGTGTTGCGGGTGGGATTCCCATTATTCGCACATTAATCGAAGGATTCTCTTCAGACCGTATTTTGAAAATAATGGGCATTGTAAATGGAACCACAAATTTTATTCTGACTAAGATGAGTAAAGAAGGCGCTTCTTACGATGATGTATTACTGGAAGCACAACAACTTGGTTATGCAGAGTCAGATCCTACATCGGATGTAGAGGGGTTGGATGCTGCACGTAAAATGGCCATCCTAGGCACACTTGGTTTTAGAACGAATGTAGAGTTAAAAGATGTTAGTGTTCGTGGTATTTCCCAAGTAACCAAAGAGGACATTGCATATGCTCAACGCCTTGGGTATGAAATGAAGTTGTTAGGAATAGCAGATCGTGAGGGTGAGCACATCAGCATTAGTGTCCAACCTACGATGGTACGCCGCAGTCATCCGATCGCATCCGTGAACGGTGTATATAATGCGGTGTATGTGTATGGCGAAGCTGTGGGCGAGACGATGTTCTATGGAGCTGGAGCTGGGGCTATGCCTACAGCAACTTCTGTAGTGGCTGACCTTGTAGCGGCGATTAAGAACTTAAGACTTGGCGTGAACGGCTTAAAAGCCATCGTTCCATATAAAGAGAAAAAGCTCAAAGATGATGAGCAAATCAATTATAAAAATTTTATACTTTTACATGTTGATGATAAGGCAGGGGTACTTGCGCAAATTACTCAAGCCTTCGCTCAATTTGATGTGAGTTTAGAATCTGTTGTTCAACAACCAAATGAACACAACCCATATGCGGAAATTATTATCGTAACTCATAATGCCAGTAAAGCTAGTATGAACATGGTGTTGCAGCATTTTGAAGGATTAGATGTAATTCGTACAATTAAAAGTGTCTATCGTGTAGAAGGTTAATTTAAAATGATAATAAATCGACTCCCTGCGGTTCTATTCAGGATACTGGGGAGTATATAAATTGAAATGCGAAGGATACTTCCAGTAAGAAATAGTGGGATGCGTGGGCTAATAGCTCTTTGACTTGAACGATTCAAGTCATACGTATGGACTGACTGTTATCCACATCCTACCGTTGAAAAGGACAATGGATGCTATCGCTAAGCTGGAAGAGGAACATTATGATTAGAAGTGAGGGTATACGTGTAAAGGTTCCAGCGAGTACGGCAAATCTGGGACCTGGATTTGATACGTTAGGAATGGCCTTATCGTTATATTCCTGGATTGAGATGAAAGCGTCTGAGCGCACCCAGTTCCATTTGTATGGTGATCAAATGAAAGGGTTGGCAAAAGATAAATCGAATTTGGTATATCAGGTAGCGCAACTTGTTTTTGATGAGGCAGGTGTTAGTGTACCGGAGATTGAACTCTCTATGTACTCTGATATTCCTTTAACGAGAGGTCTTGGAAGCAGTGCTTCAGCCATCATTGGGGGCATGAGTGCAGCAAATGCATTAATTGGTTCTCCACTTTCTAAGGATAAATTATTTGATATGGCTACTAAATTAGAGGGTCACCCTGATAATGTGGGAGCATCCTTATATGGCGGAATTATAACGGCGATATGGGATGGGACCCATGCTGATTACATCAGAATGGAACCTCACACTGATCTAGTTGCGCTTGTGGTTATCCCGGAATTTCAACTGTCTACTTCGGAAGCTCGAAAGGTACTCCCAGATCATATTAGTCGAGAAGATGCGGTGTATAACATCAGTAGATCTTCTCTATTGGTTGCGGCACTCTCAAACGGTAGATTTGATCTGATTGCAAGAGCGATGTCTGATCGATTACATCAACCTTATCGCGCAAGTCTGGTACCGGGTATGTCTCGCATATTGGAAGAGGCGCCAAATCGGGGAGCTCTTGGTGTCGCTTTAAGTGGAGCGGGTCCAACTTTGATATCCTTGGTAGATCGTCGGAATCTGGATAAGAGAGCGTTAGAAGTATATTTGTTGGATACGATGAAGGAATATGGAATTCAAGCTTCCGCGAGATGGCTTGACCCATCTAGTGACGGAGTTATTCTCAATGAGAGTGTTCAATCTAGCTCATTTATGGATATGATTAAAGGGGACATTAAAGTATGAAACGAATTGCATTACTACCAGAAGGCTCAGTCTCTCATGAAGCAGTAAAACATCTATTCGGTGATGAATCTGTAGAACTGCTGCATTACAAGCAAATTGCAGATGTATTTCGTTCAACGGTTCAAGGTAAAAGTGATTATAGTGTCATTCCCATAGAGAATACGATAGAGGGGTCTGTAAGCCTTCATATGGATTGGCTTGTGAATGAAGTTGATATTCCTATGCAAGTGGAATGGGTATACCCATCCATACAGAATTTAATAGGTGATCGTGAACAGTTCCTGACAGTAGATGGAGAGATCGATTACAGTAAAATCACCAAAATTTTGTCTCATCCTGTGGCTTCGGCCCAATGTCAGCAGTTTATCCGTACGCATGCTCCTCAAGCTGAGATTGAGAATGTGGGAAGTACATCAGAAGCTGTTCATATTGTTAAAAAAAATCCAGGGCAAGGATGGACGGCCATCGGAACGGCTCTTGGAGCTGTCACTCATAAGTTAGATGTCATGGCTGAACGAGTAACAGATCATGATAACAACTTCACCAGATTTATACTCATTGGTCCTGAACCGGTGTCCCTTAAGCGCAGAAGTATACAGACGAAAACAAGTGTAACTGTTACGCTCCCAGAAGATTTTCCAGGGGCACTTCATCAAGTTCTATCTGCTTTTGCTTGGAGAAGGCTGAATTTGTCCCGAATTGAATCCCGTCCCACGAAGAAGAAACTGGGTAACTATTATTTTTATATTGATGTTCTTGCTGAAGTGGACACTGTATTATTACAAGCCGCAATATCGGAGATTGAAGCTTTAGGATGTCAGGTGCGTGTATTAGGTTCTTACCCATGTTATAACTATGAAAAATAGTGAATGTGCAATAATAATAAGTCGAAATTCAATAAAAATCTTTTCATGCTAAAGCCATGGAAGGATTTTTTTTATTTTCAATGATGTCATCCGCCTAATACTTGCATAAGATGAGAGTAACGAAGGCGGGCATATGCCGTCTATAAGAAGTTTAGGAGGTTTTTGCCACGTGAAAATACACATGGTTAAGAAGGGCGACACCTTATACGAGTTATCTAAGAAGTATGGGATATCGCTAGAGAAATTAATTGCAGCTAACCCGCAGTTAACAGACCCGAACAAGTTAAACATAGGTGATAAGGTTAAAATTCCGTCGGAAACTGTTCCTGTTCCAATGCCTGAGAATGTCATTCATAAGCATGTAGTAAAGCAAGGAGATAGTCTATGGCAGATATCTAAAGCATGGGGAGTAACGTTGAGGGAGATGATTGATGCCAATCCTCAATTAAAGAACCCGAATGCCCTACTTGTTGGCGAAATTGTATATATCCCTAAAGTGGGTATGCAACAAGCGGCTAATGGGGAGACGACAGCTGGGAATAACATTCAGAATAAAACAACTCCAGGAAGTAAAACAAACACAGGACCTAAAGTGGATAACGCGCCTAAAGTAGATAACTCTCCTAAAGCTGAGATTTCACCAACGGAGACCGTTGTACCTGTTATCCCACAATTGCCCCAACTTCCTGACAATGCACCCGTTACTAATACATCGAATCCAGCACCCAACACGCCAATTCCCGTACCCGTACAGATGCCAATTGCAGCTAACCCACCACTTGATATCCAAGAAGAAAAGGTAGAGATGACTCAACATCTGTTTATTCAGTATTCTGTTCCTGCTCAAGAAGCGATGGGAAATGCTCCTATGATGAAGGAGAAATCAGGAAAGTCGGATTCATGTCCTCAGGGAACGGACCAAATGTACCCAGGGATATCAGAAGGGTACTCATGGAACCAGCAACAATATGAACAGCAGAATTGGAATCAACCACAGTACGAACAGCCAAATTGGAATCAACAAGGTTATGAACAACAACCTAATTGGGCACAACCGCAGTTTATGCAACAACCGTGTTATCCAGTGATGCCACAAATGGTTCAACAAGATTCTAATCCTAACTACTCACAGTGGGCTGGAGATGGATCTGGTTACGGGGGGTATGGGCAAGGATACTCACCACTCTCGAATAATGCTCCATTAGGGAATGTCACTGTGACATGCTCTAATATATATTCTTGCACACCTCCATATGAATGGACTTACCCGGAGGGAATGATGCAAAGCCCAATGGGATTAAATTCTGTACAACCGAATATGTCTTTCGGGGGCAATCCTCCCTATGTGCAGCCAGAACAGCAAGGGCAACAGCAAGGTTGCGGTTGCAATAGTAGAGAATCGAGTGTCGGAGTGATCGAGCAAGATTCAACACAAGGGAAACTTGAAGACGCTACGGAGGAAGTTAGTATAGCGAATAATGTGAGTGATTCTAATCCTGAATCTAAAGAATTAACTAGTAGTACTGATTTAAAGAAAGCCCAAACTTCGGCTACGAATAAAGGAAAAAGTAAATCGACTAAAGAAATAAAGCCGAAAGCTAGACAACATAAACGTCGCAATCCGTGGATAAAAAATTAAACGATATCAATCCTAAGATCAAGGCAAACGTGTAGGAAACGTTTGCCTTGATCTTTTGTATATTATTGGCAGTTGCCAACTGTGCTTCACATATGTTAAATTATTATTCCGGCCAAAAAAGATTGCTAATGGCTAAATGAAAGAAATGATGAATAGTATCATAGGGTAGATATTCTAATATACTAATTCTTTTAAAAAAAGTTGTTGCATTATTATTCATCACATGATATGATATAAAAGTTGTCACCGAGAACAACTGGTAACAACATAATGAACAAATTGGTCTTTGAAAACTGAACAACGAGTGAGTAGATTTCACGAAAGTGAAGTCAAAACAAATGAGAAATCATTTGATAGAGAAAGTAATTTCTCGTCAGTTTGTTTTAAATGAGCA